>JBNLDK010000094.1:0-227387 GCA_050304295.1 Polyangiaceae bacterium | reverse complement strand
CGCGCCACCGCGGCGGCGGCCTGAGCCTGGGTCGCCAGGTCGAGCTCGGCGCTGCACGGCGCGGGGCTCGACCCCGACCTTCTTCTCCGCTGGCTACTCCGGGCGCACGCCCACGTAGATGCTGATCACGCAGTGATCCAGGAGCTCCTCGAGGGCAAACTCGTTGTCCAGCGAGGCGTGCTCGCACGCGCGGAGCAGGCACTCCAGGTGGTAGCGCACGTCGGAGCAGGACTCGCAGCCGAGGAGCGCCTCGAGCCCGGCTTGCCACGAGTCGTTGAGCTCCTGCACGCAGGCGAGGGTGGACTCTTTCCACGTGGCATTGACCTCGCAGGCATCGAGTACCGCTTCCAGTGGCGGCACGCCCGCGTCGCACGCGAACGGTGGCGGGGGGAGCTCGATGAGGACGCCACCGGTTCCGCCGGCGCTCTGTCCGCCGGTTCCACTGAGCGCCCCGCCGGTTCCGCCGGCTGCGTGCCCCGCATCCGGCGCGGGATCGCTCGATCGGTCGAGCTGCCCTCCGCAGCCCGCCAGGACGGCCCCGGCGATCAGGCACAAGGTTGCCGCGGCCGGTCCCGGAAGCCGCGCGGCGGCCCGCGCGAAGCGCCGCTCGCCCTGGTCCCGCGCGGTCAGCGCCGCTCGGAGGTGGGCGATGAGCTGGGCGCGCTCCACGTCGCTGAGCCACTCGTTGGGCACGACGCGGCGACCCAGGTGGCGGCGGCGCGCGAGATCCTCGGCCAGCGCCCCGACGAGCTCCTCGAGCTCGGCGAAGAACGCGGCGTCCTGCTCCGGGGCGGCGAGCACGTCGTGGAGCTCGCCGAGCACCGCCCAGGGGTTGGCCCAGGGGCGCACGACGAGGCCGCGCCGGGACAGAAAGGCGCGGATCCGCAGCAGCGAGGGCGGAACGAAGAAGCGGGAGGCAGTTTGGTCGGTGGTCGTTGGCATCATCGGAGCACCTCCAGTGAACGGTGGGCGCGGCAGCGATGATCACTGGCAGCGTCGGGGTCCTTCCCTCGAGCGCGGGCGCTCGGGAGCTGGTCGAAGAGGCGGAAGCAGCAGGGGTTGTCCCCGGCGTGACCCGCGTGGGCGACGGCGGTGGCGGTGCAGCCGCCGCGGCACACGTCGGCTTCCGCGCACGTGGCGCAGGCGCCGGCCGCGGATCGGGGCCCACGCAGGGGGGCGAACGCGCCGGTGTCGCTCCAGAGCTCGCTCAGCGAGCGTTCGCGGACCGAGCCCACTCGCCATTCGTCGGGCAGCGCCAGGCACCCCTTCACCCAGCCGTCGCTCGTGATCCCGAGGTGGCGAATGCCGGCGACACAGCCGAGCCAGAGGCGCCCGCGCTCGCCTGGCGCTGTGCGCAGCCAGGGATCGTCGCGCGTCCAGTAGCCGAGGTTGTCGGCCATGCGCGGCCGGAGCCCCGGGCGCGCGGCGAGCTGGCGCAGCTCGCACAGCACGCGCGGCATGTCGGTGGGTCCCAGCAGGGCCGCAGCCCCCCGTGCCCGCCCGATGGGCAGCGTGAGCTGCACCTGCCAGCCGAAGATCCCCGCGCCCTCGAGCACCGGGGCCAGTCGCGCCAAGTCGGGCAGGCTCTCCGCGTTCAGCTGGGTGGTGACGGCGACTGGCACCCCACATGCCACGAGGTGCTGGATGGCTCGAAGCGCGGCGTCGTGTCCGTCCGGCAGCCGTCGTTGGCGATCGTGGGCGGCGGCCAGACCGTCGATGCTGACGGTGACCGAGCCGACCCCGGCGGCGCGGATGCGGGTCGCCATGGCGCGGTCGACCGGTGCTCCCGAGGTCAGCAGCTCGACGACGAGCCCGCCGGTTGCGGCGCGTTCCGCCACGGTCTCCCAGCTGGGGCTGAGCAGCGGCTCGCCGCCGAGCAGCGTCAGGCGGCGGCACCCCTCAGCGAGGAGCTCGTCGACCAGGGCGAGCCACTCTTCCTGGGTGAGCTCGCTCGCGCGGGCCGCGCCGGCGGCCGAGCCGCAGGTCACGCAGCGGCAGGGGCAGCGGGTCGTGAGCTCGAGCTCAGCTGCGCGCAGGCGCACGGGGATGCGCGACGGCGGTAGCTCGCGCCCCACCAGCGAGGAGTGCGGGTTCAGCAAGTTCGCTCCCCGTCGCGCTCCGCCTCCCGCCGCACCCGCAGGAGGCAGTAGGGGTTGTCGTGCAGCAGGCCCGAGGCAAAGTAGGCCATGGTCGGGCAACCGCCGCGACACACCGCGCCGAACTGGCAGCGGGCGCAGGCCCCGCGGAGCCGCTCCTCGGAGAACCGGGTCGTGAGCTCGAATCGTTTCTCGTCGCGCCAGATGGTGGTGAGCGATTCGCCGTGCAGATCGCCGGCGTCGAGCTCGGCTGGTAGCACCGAACAGGCGCGGACCCGTCCCGCATAGGTGATCGCCAGGCGGCGGATCCCGCCCTGGCACCCCAGCCAGAGCCCACCGCGCGCTCCGCGCAGCGCCAGCTCCCGGTCGGTGTAGTATCCGATCGTGTCGGCCACGTCGATGGTGGGCGCGGTACGATCCCGGACCATCCGTTCGATGTGCGCGGCGAGGGGCTCCAGGTGCTCAGGGCACAGGACGAGCCGCTCCGCGTTCGTCCGCAGTCGCCCTGCCGGAACGGCGAGGGTCAGCTGCCACCGCTCGACTCCTTCGTCGCGCAGCCAGCGACCCAGCTCGGGGAGCTCGTCCAGGTTGGCGCGCGTCACCTGGGTGATGACGGTGCAGGGGAGGTGGTGCACTGCTCGCCGCAAGCCGGCAACCGCCGCGTGCCATGCCCCGTCCGCGAGCCCCCGCGCGCGCTTCGAGCGCACCGCGTCGTGTGTGCTGCCGAGGCCATCCAGCGACACACTGATCCGGCCAATGCCCGCCGCGACGACTTGCTGGAGCGTTTCTGCCGAGAGCAGCGTCCCGTTCGTCACCAGCGCCATCCCGATCCCGAGATGGGAGAGACGCGCAGCCAGGGGTTGCCAGGCCGGCGAGAGCAGCGGCTCACCTCCCGACAGATCGACGTGCTGGCAGCCGAGGTGCGCGAGCTCCTCCGCCACCTCGAGCATGCGTGCGAGCGGGAGCTCACTCTCTGAGGCGGGACCGCTCTCGTTCTCGCAGTGGACGCAGCTGAGGTTGCAGCGCCGCGTCAGCTCCCAGACACACTTGCGCGGCACGCGGCGAACGCGGTGCAATGGGTGCACCCAACCGTTTCCCGCTAGGTCGTGCACCCGGCCAGGATACACCCGCTGCCGGGTTGCTGCTCGGTTTTGGGTTTCCCGCTATGCGCTGGCAGCGATCCTGGATCTCGACGACGGTGGCTGACGCCCAGCCACATCTGGTTGAGGCTTGGCTGGTGGCGGTCGCGTGGCCGTGGGAGCTTGCCCGTGCGAGCCATGGGGTGGCGCGTTGCGTTGCACGACAACCCAGTCGTTCATTTCCCGCGATTCGGATCCGGTGCGTCTCCTTTGCGACATCCAGCATCCCCAGATCACGCCTCATCGTGGGACGAGGCAACAGCTCGCAACCTCCCTTGAGCAGAGGAGTGGGAGCTCTTCTTCCGAGTCCTTGCTCGAAGAAGGGGCGAGGGGGTGCATGAGCTGGGCGCCCTGGCGGAATCCGTCACGTTGACGCCCATTTTCCCCGCCGATAGCTTTGCCGTTCTGTCCGGAGTCCGGACATGCAGGGAGGACACATGTCACATCGTAGAGGGTTCCGATATCTGGGAGTCGCGCTGGGCGCGAGTGCACTGCTCGCGGCAGCTTGCGGGGGGAGCAGCGGTACCTCCAGCAGCACGAGCAGTGGGGGCACCAGTACCGGTGGTGCTGGGGGCTGAAGTTCACCCCGTTTGGCGGACACCGCTCGAAAACTGCTCGGGCGCCTGCACCGACACTCGCTACGATCCGGCCAATTGCGGCTCTTGCGGAGCCGCCTGCGCCTCCCTGCCGAACACCGACCAAGGATGCTCCAATGGGACCTGTCTGTACGGGTGTTCGAGTGGGACCGTCGACTGCAACGGGGACCTTTCGGACGGGTGCAACGACCTCAGCACCGACGCGAGCAACTGTGGGGCCTGTGGCAACGCGTGCTCTACGTCGTGTGTCAGCAGCCTTTGCACCACACCGTGTCCGGGGCTCTCGGGGTCGGGCTCCAACGGGGGCAGCGGCACGACCTGTCTGCAGAGTCGTTCGTTCCGCGTCATCGCGGGCCAGACGTACACGATCTCGACGTGCGGCAGCTACAGCGGTGATCCATACCTAGTCGTTAGCGGAGCCTGTTCCTGTCGGAACGATGACGGCTGCGGCTTCTTGGGTTCTACCTGCAGCTGCACTGCAACGTCGACGGGCACCGCGACGATCTGCGCCTCCACCTGGAGCACCAGCTCGGCAAGCTGGAACTACACTATCTCCGGGGGGGCCTGTTGGTAGCAGCGGAAACACCCCAGGCTCTCTAGCCTGCTGGTGCTGAGCAAGGCGGCGGTCGCGACCACTCTTCGGAGTATTCGTGCCCGCCGCATGCTTTTTCGGGGCCGGCGAGACTGAGGGAATCCATGTGGCGTCCTTCACTGTGCCCGATCGATCCTGCCGCTGGTGCGGCTGGGAATGCGTGCATGCCACTGGTGGCCAAAGACCGGCCGGTTCGCTGCGCTACGGACGACGGGTCCTTCACCCAGTGCGCCAGAGTGCGTCGGCGCACACACCCCGACACTTCACTACGATTCGGTCTACACCGACGTTCGAATATTGCTGACCGACGGAAAACCCGTGGCGAGAACCGGGGGGCTTGCTATCGAGTAGGGTTGGCCGATCCGTGATCACTACGTAGGTTGTTGGGAATTCAGGCCACACCGGCAGGACTATTCATGCGCTTCATTTCGTTCCAGAATCTCTCCCTGTTCTTCTTCCTCGCTGTCGTCGGTTGTTCGGATTCCGAGGATTCCGCTTCCCCGTTTGGGACCGCAGGCGGCACGCCGGGCACCGGCGGTGGATTGACCGGCGGTCAGGCGACGGGGGGTCAGGCGTCGGGCGGAGGGCCCACGGGTGGGCAGGCGGTGGGCGGCGTCGCAACCGGTGGCCGGTCCACGGGGGGACGCGCCACGGGAGGAGCGCCGCCAGCGACGGGCGGCCAAGCCACCGGCGGTGCCCCCACGGGTGGTGCCCCCACGGGTGGGCAGACCGGTGGCGGCGGGATCACGACCAACTGCACGGACGCCGAGCGCGAGGCATGCGGTACCTATCAGTCTGGCCAGCACTGCGGCCTCACCTTCGAGATCTGGACCGACGGTGGCACGGCGTGCATGACCAACACGCCGCTGGGGTTCCGCGCGTACTGGAACGAAGGCAACGCGAACTACCTGGCTCGCAAGGGTGTTCGTCCGGGCTCGGCGTCGCCCATCGTGACCTACAGCGCCGACTACCAGCCGAACGGCAACTCGTACCTGGCGATCTACGGTTGGACGCAGAACCCACTCATCGAGTACTACATCGTGGATAGCTGGGGCAGCTGGCGACCGCCGGGGACGGCGGAGATCGGCACCGTGGTTGTCGATGGTGGGACCTACCAGATCTACCGCAGCGAGCGCGTCAACCAGCCCTCCATCGAAGGCACCAAGACCTTCTGGCAGTACTGGAGTGTCCGTACCGAAAAGCGAACCAGCGGCACGATCACCGTTGGACCGCACTTCGCCGCGTGGGCCGACTTCGGCCTGACCATGGGCAGCTTCTACGAGGTCTCCCTCGTCATCGAGGGGTACCACAGTAGCGGTGAAGCTGACGTGCAGGTGATGTTCGAGTAACGGGCGTACCCGGGGCGCCGAGTCGACGCCCCAGTTGCCCTTCGGCGCTCGTTGCCGTTGTCGTCGCTCAGCCGAAGCGGCGGCGCAGCGCGCGCATGGCGATGCGCTCGGCGCGCTGGAGATCCGACCGGCGGAACGCTCGTCCCGGCCGACCGAGCTCGAGCATCGCGGTCAGCTGACCGTGGATCAACAGAGGGATCATGGCCACCGCGCCCACGCCGTTCTTGCTGCTGGCGAAGCGGATCGCGAGGGCGTCCTGGGCGGGTCCAAAGGGAGGACCAACGATCGCTTGACCGCGGAACGCGGCGTGCAGCGCCATGTCGTTCTCCGGAAGCGGTTGCCCCAGCATCACGGTCGGCATCGGACCGACGATGGCGCGGGTGCGCAGCGGGTGATCGAGCCGACTGCGGAAGTGGACCATCGTGCACTCGGCGCCGGTCGCCATGCGGGCCAGCCACGCGACAGTGTGGCAGAGCTCCATCGCATCCTTCTTCACGCGGTCCGCGGCCAGCTCCCACTCGAAGATCTGGTCCAGTTTTGGATCCTTGGCCGGCGGCTTGTGGAGCGCCGCGACCTCGCGCACGCTCGTCAGACCCCGCCATTCGCCGTGCCACGCGCGAACGAGACAGTCATCGGGCACGCGTCCATGGGCCACGCCACGGGTCAGCTGGGTCGTGATCACGGGGCCGACAGTGACGTCGCCGTTGGTCACGTACCAGAGGGGAGGAGGCTTGGGGGCAAAAACGCTGGGATAGGCCGCAGTGGTGAGCATCACATTTCCTGGCTGTGAAGAATGCACCGCGGATTTTGCTTCAGCGCCGGAAGCGGGCCAACAAACTCAACGATTCTCGGATGTCGCGGGAGCGGCGGCCGGTGTGCCCCGAGGTGACCCCCTGGTCGCGGAGGGCATGGGCGCAGGCCGGTTCGCTCCAGGCCCTCCGGAGGTTGGGCGTTGGCGAGAGCGCCCCCGCTTGCCAGGGCACGACCCCGACGCTAGCTTGCCGGCCCCCAAGCATGTCTGAGCGTTCCCGCCTGCAAGTCTTGACCAACCTCGTCCGGGGTCGGGTTTCGCTGCCAGCAGCGCGCCGTCTCAGCCGACTGGGACCTCGCAGCTGGTGGTCGGTCGACCATTCCGCCGTGGTGCTCGAGACGAGCAGCCGCTGCAACGCCCGCTGCGCCTGGTGTTGGATGTACACCTCCGGGCGGAAGGAATCGGGCATGATCGATCCCGTTGACTTCCGCAAGTTCATCGATCTGAATGCGGACTTCTTCCAGCGCCGTCAGATCTCCGTGGTGCCCTTCCATCGCGGCGAGCCACTGCTCCATCCCGAGCTGTTCGGCATGCTCGACTATGCGCATGCCCAGGGGGTAAGCCTCACCAACATTGACACCAATCTGTCCGTCAAGATTGACGTTCAGAAGCTGATCGACTCGCCTCTGCCGGGGGTCGTGGTCAATCTCGGGGGCATCACTGCCGAGGTGCACGAGGCGGTGATGGAGTTCAGCAAGTTCGACCTGGTCGTGGCGAACCTCCGGGAGCTTCTTCGACTCAGCCAGGGGAACCAGAAGAGCATCACAGTCAAGCTCAACCCTACTCGCAAGAATCTGCACCAGCTGGCCGCGCTGCCCGACTTCGTGGAGTCGCTCGGCGGGAGCCGGTCGCAGGCCCATGTTGGCAAGACCGCTTTCAACCTTCCCGGCGTGGCTTCGCGAGAGGAGATCGACGAGTTCCTCGAGGCGGTGGTCGGGGAAGGAATGGACCAGCATCTGCGGTTCACCGTCGACGAGCAGCGAAACATCCGTGCGAAGCGCAAGAAGTGCGTCTTTTTGGTGCCCACGGTGAAGTGGGACGGCAAGGTAACGATCTGCTGCCACGACCAGCTGAGCCATCTGGATCTGGGCAACGGCTTCACCACCCCGCTCCGGGACATCCTCGCCAGCGACCGTTACCGAGCTGCGGAGTGCGCAGGCCTGAACCGGACAATCCCGTTCTGCACCGAGTGCAACTGATCGCCTCGGGTGTCCATCGTCACCCCGCTTCGGTCGAGCGGGAGTCAGCCAGCGCCGACGCGGAGTCGGCCGCGTCGTTCTCCCCGGTGGGGAGCTCGGCTCGGCTTCCAGCGCCGGCGGCGGGAGGGGGCGCGGCATCGTCTTCGCGAGACTGACGCAGACGGTCCTTTCCTTTTCCCGTGATAGCGACGACGACGGCGAGACGATCGTCTTCGTCGATGCCGAGCGCGAACAGGCCACCGGCGAAGGTGACGACCGCGCCCGCGACCAGCGCCAGCCGCAGGGCAAGGGACGCGCTCGCGTCCAGCAGGATCCACGTTGCCACGAGCAGCGCCCCTGAAGCCAGTCCGGCGACGATCGGCTTGGTGAGCCCTCCGAGCGGAGGTCGGACGCGCTCAAGGTACCGGATCTGGACGAGCGCGAGGACCGAAGAGGTGATCTCCGCCGTGGCGGTGGCGATGGCCGCTCCCAACAGACCCAGTTGCGGGATCAGCAGCGCTGCGAACGCGAACGTGAGCCCCGCCGACACGATGCTGTTGACGAGGTTGTGTCTGGAATGCCCGGTCATCATCAGGACATTGCCGCTCAACCCGATCGCGGCGCCGACCAGCGTTCTTGCGGTCAGCACCAGCACGAACCACGTCGGCTCGGCGAAGGACGGGTGATAGAGCTTGAGGATATCGCTCATCATCGCGGCCAGGGCGACCGCGGCGGGAATGGCGAGCATCAGACTCCAGCGCGAGCTGGCGACGAGGTGGTGAGCGACTGCCTCCACTCGTCCTTCCGCGTGCATTCGGGCCACGAGCGGCGAGAGAATGGCTCCGAAGCTGCGCCGCACCGTGCGCAGATCACGCACGAACTGTGACGCGATGCCATAGAACGCGACCTGTTCCGTGGGGACTCCATAGACCGATAGCAGCAGGACGTCGCCTCCGCCCGCGAACTGGCCGAAGGTGAGGTTCAGGTTGTGCGGTAGCGAGAAGGCGGTCAGCTCGCGGTCGAAACGGAAGTGACGCATTGCGGCCCAGAATCGTTGCAGCGAGAAGACGTGCCCGAGGCACCAGGCCGCGGCGCCGGCGGTGACGATCCGGCTCAGGACTATCGCACCACACAGCACCTCCAGGGTGGGGAGCGTGGCGCCGCCGACGGAAACGAAGGCGAGGGCGCACAATGGCAGGATGATGTTGTCGAGGATGAGGTTGTACCTCATGATGAGGCGCGCGCGCGTCATCGCGATCACCAGTTCGCGAAACACCGCGAACGGTAGGGCGATGAGGGTCAGGCGCACGGCGACAACGACATCGGCGCTGGGCACGAAAGAGGCTAGCAGTCCCGGGACCCAAGCCAGGCCGAGCGCCGTCAGCGACAGCAGTGTCGTGACCACCACTGCGTTGGCCAGGCCCTGGTAGAGACGGTCCTGGTGCTCCTCGGTCATGCGGTGGCTGTACCGACCCCCGTACATGACAATACCTTCGGTGTAGCCCGAGCCCACGGATGACTCGAGCATGCGCACCAGTGACGCGGCGACGACGTAGGCGCCGACCGTGGTCGGGCCGAAGAGGCGCATCGCGACCAGCATCACGAAGGGGGTCGTGCTGTTGGCGATCATGCCCAGCACGTTGACGCCGGCGCCGCGCAGCACCTTGGCGTCGAAGTCGGCTTTCTGGTGCGAGGCGTCGGGTGAAGACGCGGGCGCCTGGTCGCTCATCGCGGCGTCCTCTCCCAGAGTGGTGTCGATGGCAGGGAGGCGATGCGGAAGGTGAGCAGACGACGATCAGCGGGCATGACAGCGTGCGGCTTGGCGGCCGGGGGGGCGACACCATACGGCGAAGCCGCCTGCCAAGCGACCCCAAAATCGTCCCGTCGCGCGCCTCCCAGAGAGCCTCCATCCGTCGCGCGCCTCCCAGAGAGCCTCCATGCGGGGAACCGAGACGCGGGGCCGCGAAGCGGTCCCGCCACTGGTGCTCGGGGCCCCTGGGCCCCTGCGCCCGTCTCGGTACCGACGTGTCCCGCGACGACCCAGAACCCGCCACTGCTCCCGGCATGACTTCGGATGACAACCGGCGGTGCCAAAGACACGGTTCGGGTGGGCAAAGAGCGGATGCGTGAAGCGTGCCACGCTGTCCCCTTCCGAGTATCGTGCCGCACCATGAAGTTGAGCCTTCGCGCGCTGCGGGCACTCCGCGCCCCTGGCCTCTGGACGCGGCGTTCGATGATGGCGGCGGTGACGGTGATGGCGACCAGCGTCGGCACTCCTGCTCTAGCTCGCGCTGCCCCACCTCAGCTCGAATGGCGAGACGAGTGGAAGCCGGCGGGGGGGTGGGACTGGGCCCTCACGGGGAGTCTGGCGGGCGCGGCACTGACTGCCCAGCTCACGGTGGATGCTCGGCGCACCTGGACGGGTGGAGTACTGTTCGACCCCGCGGTGCGGGATGCCGTGCGGGCCGATTCGACGTCACTGCAGCACTCGAGCGCGATGGTGAGCAACGGGCTCTACTTTGCGCTGTTCGCCTACCCGTTCGTCGTCGATAGCACCGTGGTGGCGTGGGGGGTTCACCGTTCACCGCGCGTCGCCTGGCAGACATTCTCCATCAGCGCCGAGGCGCTGGCCGTTGCTGGAGGCACCGGGATGCTGGCGCAGACGTTCGTCGGTCGCCAGCGTCCGCGCATGCGCGGTTGCGAAGATCGTCCCGGTAGCCGCGCCTGCGACGATTCCAACAGCAACCAGAGCTTCTTCAGTGGACACACGGCCCTCGCGTTTGCGTCTGCCGGTGTCATCTGCACCCACCAGCGTCGACTTGGCTGGTACGGTCGCGATTGGGGGGCGCTCGTGTGCTCGCTCTCTCTCGCCAGCGCCGGAACCGTGGGGTATCTCCGCATCGTGTCCGACAACCACTACGCGACGGACGTTCTCGCCGGCGCCGCCGTCGGACTCGGTGCCGGCATGCTCCTACCGCGGTGGTTGCACTACGGAGTCGAGCGAAAGATCACCGTCGTGCCCGTCGCGACCGCCGAGGTCCAGGGGCTCGCTGCCCTCGTCGTGTTCTGAGTCGAACGAGTCCCGGTACTGGACTGGCGGCCCGTCGGCCGCCTCGGGTCAGGAATGCGAGGAGTTCGTCCCCGCCAGGTTCGTCTTCGCCTTTGGCGGAACAGGCCAGCAAGGCTTAACCTGGGACCCATCCTGCCGCTTTGTCCTCCACCTGGACCGTCGGGGGGCCAGGGTTTCCGGGAGAATAGAAATGACGTCGGTCCGACTGGCTCCGTGGACTTCGCTGTCCTGTATCGTTCTTGCGGCTACCATCATCCCGGCCTGTGGCGGCAAGGGAGATTCCTCCGGCCGAGGCGATGCCGATGGCGGAACGGCTGGGTCGAGTCGCGGTGGCGCGACGGTGGCCACGGGCGGGACCGAAGGCGGCGCGCCCATCGGGATCGGCGGAACCGGCACGGGTGGCACCTCCACCGCCGGTACAGCCGGGAGCGTTACCGAGGGCGGTGCAGGTGGAGCTGACGAGACCGGCGGTGCTGGCGCAACCGAAGCGACCGGCGGCGCGACCGGGGGATCCGTCGTCGTGGGAGGTGCTGGCGGTGTTGGCAATCCCGGAGGCGGAAGCGGGGGGCGGTTTCCCGCGGGTGGCGCTGGCGGTGGGCCGGGGGGAGCCGGGGGCGCCGAGGGTGGTGCCGGGGGTCAGGTCCCCGCGTTCGACTGTACCGGAGACACCTACGACGACGACCTGGACGCCGCGACGCCGTGTGTTGCCAAGACGATCTGCGCCGCGGGGGAATACGTGGTCTCCGATGGCACGATCCTCTCCGACCGTGTCTGTGCCTCCTGCGCGTCAGGGTCGTACAGCACCAGCGCCAACGCTGAGACCTGCGCGCCCTGGACCGATTGTGCGGCCGGTGAGTACGTGGTGAGCGACGGGAGCGTGGCGGCGGACCGGACGTGCGCGGCGTGTGCGGTGGGCGAGTACAGCGCTGGGGCCAACGCGAGCGCGTGCGTGGCGTGGACCGACTGCGTTGCTGGTGAATACGTGGAGAGCGACGGGAGCGCCGTTGCGGACCGAGCATGCGCCGCGTGCGCCACTGGTGAGTTCAGCACCGACACGAACGCGGTGGCCTGCGCGCTCTGGACGGACTGTGCGGCGGGCGAATACGAGGTGAGCGCCGGGACCGCCACCGCAAATCGGGCGTGCAGCGCCTGTGCCGACGGCGAGTTCAGTGTTGACGTCAACGCAGCTGCGTGTGCCGCGTGGACGGAATGCGCGCCGGGCGAGTACGTCGTGAGCGAGGGCACGGCGACGGCGGACCGGGTGTGCAGCAGCTGTCCGGACGGTGAATGGAGTTCGGGCAGCGGCGTCGCCTGTCAGCCCTGGACGGAATGCGCCCCCGGAGAGTACGTGAGTGCGGTTGGCACGGGAACGAGCGACCGAGCGTGCAGCGCGTGTGCGGCGGGCGAGTACAGCACTGGAGCGAACGCGAGCGCGTGCGTGGCGTGGACGGACTGCGCGGCGGGCGAGTACGTGTCGAGCGCGGGGAGCGCGACGACGGACCGGACGTGCAGCGCGTGTGCGGCGGGCTACAGCAACATCAGCAACGCTGGGGCGTGCGTGGCGTGGACGGACTGCGGTCCTGGTGAGTACGTGAGCGCGGTGGGGACGGCAACCACCGACCGCACTTGCGACAGTTGCGCCCCTGGGACCTACTCGGATGTCGTCAATGCCGGGGTCTGCGCTGCGTGGAGTACGTGCGTTGCTGGCGAGTACGTGAGCGTCGAGGGGTCAGCATCTGCTGACCGCGAATGCAGCGTCTGTGCGACCGGATACAGCGATGCCAGCAACGCTGCGGCGTGCACGGCCTGGGCCGATTGCGCTCCGGGACAGTACGTTGCCTTGAATGGCACGGCCACCGAGGATCGCGTCTGCGGGATCTGTGCGTCGAGCAACTACAGCACGACCACCAACGCGAACTCCTGTACGGACTGGACGACCTGCGTGGCCGGACAATACGTCGATACCGACGGTACCAGTGCCAGCGACCGCGTCTGTGCAAGTTGTACGTCTGGATACACCAGCGGGGTCAATGAGGCGACGTGCGTGGCGTGGACGGATTGCGTTCCGGGACAGTACGTCTCCGTGGCTGAGACGAGTACCAGCGACAGAGCGTGTGACGACTGCGTCACCGACACCTTCAGCGATGCCACCAACGCGCTCTCGTGTACAGCTTGCTCAGAGGGGACCTTTGCGACCCCCGGTTCTTCGAGTTGCACTGACTGTCAGGCCAATTGCGCGGTTTGCAGCGATGCCACTACCTGCACGTACTGCGCCGCGGGGTATTTGATGCAAGGGCAGGACTGTGTCGCCGCCGAGCCGCTGTGTGCGGCGGGTGGCCCCTGCGAAGATGGATACGTGCTTGCCTACCGATACGAGCTGCCCGTGGACACAAACGTCTCGACCGTCTCCGGTGCGGATGCCTTGGCCGTGCGCGACAATACCCCCTGGTTGGCGGGCGTGCCCTACGATCGAATTGCCTATCGACTCGATCTCGATGGGAACTTCGCCTGGACCACTGCGGCTGACTTCACGGGCGGCAACGTTGCCGAATCTGGCATTCCAGCGGACTGGATCTACGACGGGAGTCTCGCCGATCTGAACGTTGTCTCCAACGATCCCGCGGTCGTGGACTCAGTGGGATCTGGGGCGGGCCGGATCGAATTCTGGAGCAACTGCTACAACGTCGGGCCCGGTGGAGTGTATGACACGGACGATGATCTGCAGAGCCCGGACTGCTACGGCTCGATGCAGGTCCACGACGGCTCCGATACGGTGTGGGCGTACAACCGCTGGGCGGGCGCGGGGGTCGACGACATCGGGATCGGCACCAACCTGGCTGGTCCTCACCCCGACTGGACATTCTCGTACAACGCGGGCAGCTTCGGGAGTCGCGTGCTCGAGGTCTACGTTCGTGCGGCGGCTCCTCCCGCTAGCTGCCTCGAGATAATCACCAACGATCCAACGTCACCAAGCGGATTCTATCTGATCGATCCGGATGGTCCTCTCGGGGTTCCTGCCTTCCCCGCGTACTGCGAAATGACGGTTGATGGGGGGGGGTGGACGATGTGCTACACGGAGGACACCTCGGACTACCCCGACATGGCCACGGGGGCCATCGTGCCGACGTACCCCGCAGCGGACTACCGAAGCGACTGCCGCAACGTCCCCTTCACCGACGTGCTCTACGTCAACGAAGACACGACCGAGGTGGCTTGGTTCGAGCGGCAAGATCCCACGCCCATCATCGCTGCCCAGAGTCCGGGACCCTACGCTGCAACGGGCTCGCGGGCGGGCCTCTTCACGCCCTACGGCGTGGCTGCGGGCACCGGTGACTATCAGCTCAACGTGTGTGACAACGTCTGGATGGAGGTGGGCCTGATGATGACTGGCTACACCAACTGCTGGAAGCGGTGCGAGCACTGGTGTGGGGACACGACGACCCCCTACTTCCGCGCCGACGGCGACAACGGGGGTACCTACAATGGGATCGCCTTCTTCGAGAACGGTCATCGGAACGTCACCTACAAGTCGATGTCCGTCGGGATCCGCTGATCGGGACCGCAGTATTCCCCGCGGGACGTCGACGCGCTTCGAGCGCAGCCCGCGGGGATACCGACCGGCGATTGGTACCTGATCTCTCTTCGAGAAGTTCGACTCGCTCCGATGGGAGAACACCCGTTTCACGCAGGTAGTCGCCGAGTCAACCTCTACGGATCGGACAGCTCTCCCTCGAGTACGATGCCTTCGAACGCGACCTCGGACCCGTAGGCACCGATGGCGACATTTCGGAGCGTGGAGCGAGTCCGTGCAGCGTAGGTTCGCTCATGTACGACGTCGTTGACGGTCCAGGTGATAGTTGTGTCGCTAGCGACGATCGACCCGATGTAGCGATTGCCAACCATGACGGGGCCCGGGGTCGGAGCGGGCTCCCAGCTCTCGTCGACGACCACGTTCTGGCCATCGCTCCGGTGAATGCAGCCAAGCCCGTAGGCGGGAGCCCAATCGCCATCCCACACCGTGTCGACGTAGATGTTGATGTGATTGCCAGAGAGGAGGCGAACCCGGTAGTCGAGGGAGTCGGCGCGCATCTGGCGCGCGAATACGGCAACGTGGGGGTAGCCCCCGGCGTCGACGACCAGACGATCCTGGTCGTCGATGGTGGGATCGGGCGAACCACTGGGACCGAACCAGTCGAGGAGCTGAGCATCGGTCGTGAAGTCGTAGGAGATGCGCACCTGACCCCCGCCGAGATCTTCGACGCACCCGTGAAGTCCCTGCACCAGCGGGTGACCCGGGTTCAAGCAGCCGCCGCTGGGGGCACCGCCACCCCCGCCTTCGCCGGTGTCCGCACCGCCGGGGCCGTCGCCGCCGTCCGGTGCTGCGCCGCCGGGTTCGCTGCCACCCGTCGTCTCTCCCGTGGCGTCGCCCCCGATGGCTGCCGCACCGCCAGGGCTGGCTCCACCCCCTGGCGTCCACCCTCCCGATCCAGTCGTTCCAACTCCGCCTTCGGTACCGCCGGCGGAGCCGCCGCTTGACCTACCTCCCGGGGCGGCGCCCCCTGCATCGGCCCCTCCCGTGCTGCTGGGTCTCGCTCCAGCCGTGCCCCCGGTCTCGTGGTCCCTGGGGGTGATGGACGTCGAGGAGCACGCGAGGGCTACTCCCGCCACTGTGGCTCCCAGCATCGCACGTCCGTGGGGTGGGAAGGATCGCAGGACCATCTCTGAGGGATAGCATTTGGGTGGGACCCCAGAAAAGGCGTGACCGTCCGAGAGGGCTGGAATCCAGTTTCGAGCGCGTCTTGGGTGGTTGCTAGCTGGTGGGCGAGCAGTGGGCGGGGGCTGATACCACCGTTCCCCCGATTCGATTGCGTTGAACCGAACTGGGTCAAGGGATGATGATCTGCGAACAGATTGAGCCGGAAGAGGATCTCAAAGGAGCCCTGGGATCGCGGGCACAGTGTTGTCCTCGCGGCACAGCACCGTGCCGGGGTCGCCACTGCGAGTCGCCGCTGCGCGCCACAGAGTCCCGATATCCACGGCCGGCGAGCAGGCATGCGTCTTGCTAAACGGCGTGTATGTCTCGGTTCACTTGCCTGGTCGCGTTCGCCCTTGTCTCGAGCCTTGGGGGCTTGGCGGCGGCACAAACCAGCTCGCCCCACCCGTTGCCTGCCCCGTCGGGTGGAACATCACAGCGCCGCGCGTCGCTCACGATCGAGAACCAGTCTGGCTATCCGGTGACTCTGGTCCTCCAGTCCCTGGAACGCCCGAATCAGGCAACACTGCCGCGCGAGTGCGATACACACTGCGAGCTCCCCATCGCGCCGGGCGCCTATGCCTTGCACACGGAGGGGGAAGGGGTCGAGACGCGAAGCGTTAGGTTTCAGGTGGCTGACGGGGAGCACGTTCACATCCGGACTCCGGTGATCAGCAAGGCTCGCGGCGGAGCCGTGCGGGGAGGTGTGGGTGTGGGCGTGCTCGCCGCAGCGCCCATCCTCTTCATCGGTGCGGTCGCGGCCGCGTTCAGTGGCTTCCGTCCGTACAGTGATTGTGAGACGTCCTGCTCCGGTGCCGAGTACGATTGCTACGAGTGTCCGGACGACAGCACCGAATGGGCGACCCCGCTACTGGTGGGAAGTCTGGGCGCTGCTGTGGCGGGTCCCGCGTTGATCATCGAGGGGTTTTCGTCCTCGGTACGTCACCGATACCCCCAGGTGAGACCCCGCCGGGCCGTGGCGAAGGGTTACTCGGACCGCCCGCCCAGCGTGGCTGTCACGGTGGGTTCCCTCGGAAGTCGGGGGACCGGGTTGCAGTTCGTGGCTCGGTTCTGAGATCGTGTTGCCCGTTTCAACGCCCCCGACGACTTCGCCGTCGAGCGCTGCCCAGCCAGGCCATCGCCAGCGCCAGCAGTCCCCATCTGGGGACGCTGCCATGGGAGCCGAGTCGGCAAGAGCAACCGCTGTCGTCGTCCGCGGTGCGGCTGGCGGAACCAGAAGTCGAGTCGCCACCGGTGGGAAGCGCACCGGTCGCGGCGGTGCCACCCGCCATCGGATTGCCGCCAGATCCAGGAGCGCCGCCAGTGACCCCGGTCCCGCCCGTCGCGGCGCCACCCGTGCCGCCAGGCACGCTGCCTCCCGTGAGCGAGCCGCCCGTGGTCGGCACCCCGCCGGTGGTGATCACTCCACCGGTGGTGGCCACTCCGCCGGTGACGGTGCCGCCGGTTGTGGAGGTACCTCCGGTCGCCATTCCCCCTGCGCTGGCACCACCCGTTTCCTCCACTCCTCCCGCGCCGCCAGTGCCGCCCGCACCTCCGGTGCCGCCCGTACCAGTGTCGGGGAGGGTCACCGTGTACATCAACGCGGCCTCGTACGGCACGGTGACGGAGATCTCGCTCGTCGCTCCGGAGAGATCCTGCTTGTGCCACAGGTCCCGGACGACCACGTCGGGCTCGGACACGCCGAGCTCGGCAAAGGTGACGGAGATCGTGGCATCCTGCCCGCCGCGGTTGAAGAGGGCGACTGCCTTGCCTCCGTTGATAATGTCGCGGGCCCACACCTCGGTGCTGCCGTTCTGCTTGATGCGCCGTCCTCGGCTACCCAGCGCATCCTGATTGACCGCGAGCACCTCCTCGTTGGTCAACAGGGCGATGGTCCAGTCGTCTCCGGGGAGTCGGTTGGGGATCCCGCCAAACATGAGGGGGGATGGCATGATGGACCACAGCGTCAGGACCGTCACCTGCTGGTTGTGGGTGAACTGGGAGACGCGGTGTCCCATGTCGCCGAGTGGGAGCATGTCCGCGTCCGGCCAGTGGCCGGGCGTGATGCCATCCGTTTCCGCCCACGCATGTGCCGCGTCGAACTCGTCGTCCATCGAGCTCAGACCATTGGTGTCCCAGAAGTCGTTCACCGTGCGCCACATGTTGGCGTTCGCGTTGAGAACCTGCACGGCACTCGTCGGATGGGGCCCCGGAGACAGGCTGAACACAATCGAGCGATTGGTGCCGTAGAGGGCGTTGTGGACTGCCTCCACCTCATCCGCGTGAACGTCGAGGTTGCCGCTGTACGGGTTCATCATGTCGTCGACCTTGACGAAGTCGACCCCCCATGAGGCGTACTGCTGGTAGATGGAGTCGTACCAGGCCTGCCCCGCTTCCGTGTCGCCCCGGACGCCCCACATGTGATCGTCCCACGGACAAGCGTCGGAACCGCTCGCGGAGTCCCGGGCGGTGTAGCTCGAATCGAGGATGGGCGTGTTCTGCGCGAAAGCGTTCCGTGGAATCCCCCTCATCAGGTGGATGCCGAAGTTCATGCCGAGACCGTGCACGTAGTCCGCGATCGGCGTGAAGCCGCTGGGGCCGTTTGCGTTGGGGAACTTCTCGTTGTCGGGAAGCAAGCGCCCGTATTCGTCGATCGTGTTGTCGTCGTGATACCAGAGATAGTCGATGACCACGGTGTTCCAGCCGAAGGGCTGGAGAATGTCCCGCATCGCATCGGCCGCCTGCCGGACCTGGTCCTCCGTGACGTCGCCGTAGTAGGAATCGTAGCTGTTCCAGCCCATCGGGGGCGTCAGTGCCAGGGTGTCTCCAGCGACGAGCGTCAGCGTCGCTGTGGCGCTGCCGGAGCTGTTCGTGGCCGTGACTTCGATGGGGTAGGAGCCGGCGGCGGGTGTCGTTCCCGTGATCGTTCCCGAGGTGCTGTCGATGGCCAGCCCGCTCGGCAGCGTGGCGGCGAAGGTGAGCGGTGCGTCTCCGGTAGTGGGTACGGTGTAGAGAAACGGCGTTCCTGGACGCCAGCCCATGATGCGCGGCCCGTTGATGCGCGGCTCCGCCGGTGGTGGGTCCATGGAAATGGTGATCTCCGTCTGCTGCGCCAGCGCTGCGGGGGCGACCACGGAGACCACGACAGCGGTGGCGACTGCTTGCCAGTGTCTGGGGAGGCGCACCAGCCACTGGCGGCCGCTTCGCGACTCGTGCGGGCTGGGCTCGCCAGCGATCTGCATGCCGGCGGAGTGATGGTGCGTCATGGGCTTCTCCTGAGGTGGTGCGGTTGGCGCGGGCTGGGTCGCTGTCTCCCATGGCGGTCTGGGCGGGAGGGCTTGCGAGCCAGCTGGCGAGAGCCGTGGGCCGGTTGTACTCCCGAGGCTCGCCGCGGGGCAGAGGCACAATTTTGCCTCACCTGGGAGAACTCTGTACGCTTCCTGAATTGTGGGCGGCCTTTGTGCACCGTGCCGGCAAACGTGGAGTGATCGGCTCTGGTTGGGGTCTCGGGAGCTGAGCGAGCTCAAGGGGACTGGTGGTACAGCAAGACTGACCATATGGCGTACAATCCGCCGGACAAGAGCAGGAGCGCGAGGACGACCAGCGGTGACAGCCATCGCCAGCGCACGGGGAGATCCGAGAACCGGACGACCGCTCGCGCTGCGGCGATACAGGCGAAGGGAACCAGTTCCACCAAGTAGCGGTCCAACGCCGGGATGCCGCGGAACACGTAGGCTACGACGAGGAAGAGGGTGATGGCCGCGGGCGCCGCCCAAGCCGTGCTGGCCATCGGGCGGACGCCAAAGGGGGCGCACACCGCGAGCGGACCCAACGCGAGCAGCACCAGTCCCATGGGGACCAAGAGCAGGTCGGCGATGGGAGCAAGACCGGTGCTTTGCCGAACCTCGCGCGAGAAGTCGATCGTGTGCCGCACGTACCACAACCACGTGCCGTCGGCGGCGTGACGCACGAGCACCCACCCGGCGACGGCAGCGCAGGGCGGAAGCACTGCCGCCAGCAGTGTTCGGCGCTGCACGCGCTGCAGCGGGATCAAGCAGGCCAGCCCCGCCACCGCGGCCCAGCACTCATAGCGGCTGAGACAACCTACGGCGAGGAGCAGTCCCGCTACCAGGCCCTGTCTTGCTTCCAGCGCCCACACGACCAGCAACAAGAGCAGGGCCATGACGGTTTCCGGCTGGGCCGAAGTGGCGACGCGATTCGAGACTGGGACGAGCGCCCAGAACAGGGCCGCGACGAGGGCGATGGTGCTGGCCTCCCGAGCGTCGGGGAGGCGCCATCGAACGTACGCCCACAGCGCCAGCGGCGACGCGACGAACACGAGCGTGTTCAACCACCGCATCGCTTCGTGGCCGAGACCCAGCGCAAGCAGTCCCGCCATGACGAAGTGGGGGGCGGGCAGCCACACCCAGTGGACGTGGAGGTTGCCGGGCTCGGTGAGCAGTGCGCGAGCGATTCGAACATGTCCGAAAGCGTCGGGCTCCGAGTCGGGGCTGAACACGATCACAAGCAGCCGCAACAGCAGTGTTGTCAGTAGCGTGGTAAAGAGCAGCGACTGTCCCGACAGGGCCTGCCACCAAGCAGTTGTCTTCCCGTCGGAAGTTCGCCGTTTCGGTTCGAGCGCGGCAGTGGATCGCATGACCCTACGCTACGGCAGAACGATTGGCGACAAGCGTCACCAATCGTCATCAATCGTCATTCGGCAGCGGGATCTTCGCAAGACGACCAACTGGTCTCATTGCGAGGATGCACCTGCCCACTCAGCGCAGCGGTACGTCTGCCACGTCCCGCCCGAGTTCTCCGAGCTTCTGCACCTTCGCGCGGTCCATCGCGATCGAGTACACGAGATCGTCAAGGAAGATGCTCCGCTTGACGGCCGATCCTGCCTGGGACCACCAGCGGCCACAGGTGGCGCCGGCATGGCCGTGATTGACGCCACCCATCCTCTCGAAGCCGCGCTCCACCGATACGTCGTACACCAGGAGTCCGCTGAAGGTCATGTCCTGTCCGTAGCGGCCATCGTCGCCGCCCTCGCAGATGGTCATCGGAACGCCCAGCAGTCCGCGCGCCGGGAAGTAGTTGAAGGCAAGGTGGTCAGCAGCTGCCTCCGAGCTCGAGCCGCGGGTGCCAATCACTTCCTTGTGCAAGAGCTTGGGGTCGGCAGGGTCCGAGACGTCGAAGATCTGGAGAATGACACCATCGAAGTACGCGAAGTCGCCGTGGTCATCAGCGTCGAACCCAATGCTCAGAAGATGGTGGCGGTCGAGCCGATGCATGTAGGTGGAGAAGCCCGGGATCTTTAGCTCGCCCAGGATGCGAGGTCGTTGCGGGTCGTACAGATCGAGCACGTAGAGCGGGTCCGTCTTCTTGAAGGTCACGACGTAGCCGCGTTCGCCATCGAAGCGAACCGAACGAATGTCCTCGCTGGGGGCGATGTGCTCGATCGAGCCGACCCGGACCAGATCGCCGCTAGGCGCGGTGGCGAGGATGCTGACGGTACTCTCCGCGTTCGGGTTCGGGGCACGACCGCTTGTGGTCGCGATGCGGAGGTAGCCGTACCACTCGTCCATCGAGAACTGGTTCAGTACGCGCCCCGGGACGACGCCGCTCCCGACGTACTTCGTGTCGGAGGGATCGGATCCAATGGCGAACTTGTGAACATCGCTGATCTCGTCATGGGTGGCATAGAACGGGTACCAGGCGCCGTGCGCGTCCCGCTGGAAGTGCGGTACGGATAGGTAGAGCGAATCCAGCGAGGCGAACACGGCACCGGGCCGGCTGGTGATGGTGACGCTCTCGGCCGGAGTCGTGTCGGCGGTGAGATCGAACGAGATGATGCTGGTGAATGCCCCGCCGTCCTGGATGCGAGTGCGGAGCGCGGAGGCGCAAAGCTGGGTGGTGCGCACGCCGTCTTCGAGGAGCGGTGGTTGGAACGTCGCCCGGATCCGCTTCTCGTTCTCGATCTTGAGCGCGTGAAATTTCTGCCAGGCGGTCTTGAAGCGCGTGCCGTCGCAGCTGCCGAGCCCGTGGGGGTAGGGCGTGTAGCGCAGTCCGCCTGCGGTCGGGTCGCCGTCGACAACCACTGTGTGCACCGCCGTGCCGATGCGGCGGGCGGCGAGCAGCGACCCCGTCAGCTTGAGCTCTCGCACCGCCTTTGGGTGCTCGCGCCGAGAGACGTCGTACACGACGATTCGAGTACTGGTCCCGTCGCCGGCGAACTGACAGTCGTAACCGTAGGTGCATCGCGACGGCGTGGACCGTCTGGATGACTGCCCGTTCGCCACGTACACGATGGCGCGGTTGCCCTCGACGAACAGCATCCGGGCGTCACCTCCGAGGGGCGTCACCGAGACGAGGCGTGGGTGCATGGCCTCGATGATACGCAGTGTGCCGTTGACGGCGAGGTAGACGTAGCTTCCGTCGTGCTTGACGATGTCCGCCTCGTCCACCCCGGCTACCTGGTTGTTCGTCTCGGAGGCGCTGTCCGCCACCTGGACCGCTCCCATCCGAACTTTGGGGGCGCGCGCGCTGTGGCTGCCACCGAGGCGCCCATGCCCGGAGCCGAACCCCATGCCTCCGCCACCCTCGCCGATCCCCGAGAGTCCGAGTCCCCAGGTACCTTCCGACCCCCGGCGCCGCTCCAGTTCCTCCTGCCAGCAGCGTTGCTGGTCCTCTTTCCAGTTCGCATAGTGCTGGTCGAGCGCTGCCTGCATCTGCTTCACTTCGGCCTCGACCACTTTCGTGAAGACGTCCGCGCAGCTGGTTGCCTCGAGTCGAGTCGTCGCCAGCTGCGTGGGATCTGGCTCGCCCGGCATCGGGGTGACGACGACGGGTGGGGGCGGGAGCTCTGCCATGGATGGGGTCGAGCTTCCGGGGGCGGAAACGGTCGACGTGCTGGTGGCGACGGCCGACACCGAAGATGAGGCTCCGACTGGCACCGGGGACGACATCTGGTTGTGGGCCCCGCCGCAGCTCGTCGTGCAGGCCCCGAACGCCACCAGGGCACTCACGACCAGCACGCTCCACGTTGCTGGATTTCGTCCCCGTTCCCTCGTGGTTCCCCGATGTACTCGCATGTGGTCCTCGCATCGACCCGCTTCTCGGTGCGGGCCGGCGTTTGCGGCGTGCCCGACGACCGGACAAGCGTGACGGGTTAGAGAGTCACGGGAGCCCGAAGTTCCCGTGGATGGGACGGGTGGGTGTCCGGCAACGAGGGGACGGAAGCGATTGCGGCGACCAGCGGGACGGCGCGTCGTGGTGGAGCAGAGAAGCCCCCTGGGCGACCGCCAGGTGTTCCGGTGAGCGACTACTCCAACGCCGACCCGCGTGATCGCAACAGTTCTGTAATATGAAGACGCGCTTGGCAGCGCGAGCTTGGGCGCGGAAGCGTTACTGCGAGGTCTCCCGTTGGCGCTGGAATTCCTCGTGTGGGGATGGCGCGCCGGCGCGCAGGGCCTCGACCGCCCGGCGACTCTCGTCGCCGAAGTCGATCGCCAGGGTGTCGAGCTCCTCGGGACAGAGGCGGTTCACGGCATCGACCAGCCAGCGCATGCCCGTGTAGGGATACTCCTGGTGATGGTTCTTGGTCGCGTAGCTCTGTTCGAGTACCGCTGGTTCGCCCGCGCACTTGGCACGAAACCAGTCCTCGATGCGATGAAATTCGCGCCAAGCCCAGGTCCGTCGGAGCCAGGGTAGTACTCGGCTGTCGAAGCTGGGGCGGGTCACGAAGTACGAGCAGTTGATCTGATGCAGTCGGGGTCGGTAGACCCCCACCTCGGCGCTTCCCAGCTGGTCGTCCCATCGATCACAGGTGGGATCCAGGACGAGGGCGTCGTCCTCCAGCCATAGATGGAAGTCGTATCCTCCTCGCAGTGCGGCTTCGGCGGCGCGCCGATGGCTGGGAATGTGCGGGTATGGAGCGTGCCATTCCGCATGTGTCTCGATCCGCGCGTCGCCGTAGCGACCCTCGGCGATCCACTGGTCGAGCAGGTCCTCTCGGTCCTTGTCCAGCTGCGTCGTTACCAGCCGTCGCGTGAGACGAGGCACGCCGGCTTTGTGTTGAATCAGCAGGGCATCGAACGGTCCGGGAAAGACTTCTCGCATGCGCGGCAGGGCGTACCGCATGAACAGATACGGCATGACGACGCGCCGACAGACGAGAATGGTGACCAGGGCTTTCATGGAGGCGTGGTTATGCCCAGGGTGGTCGCCTCGCGCAACCATACGGGCCGACCAAATTGGGGCCGGTGACGTCGAGCGCGCATGCCGACGCGCATGGTGTCGGAACTTGTCGATCGAGACGAACTCTCAGAAGGAGAGGTTCACCAGCGGAAACCCAATCGCCACACCTCGAGAAAACGGCTGGTCGAGGGCGCGACTCGTCGGGGGCACGGTGGCGGCGGGGGCCGCTGCGGGCAGCGGAGTCGTCGCGTCCGGGATGTTCCAGTAGCGGTCATAGGCCTGCGCCTCGACCTCGCTGGTGCGCGCCAGAGTCACCACTCCCGGGATCCCGATGCTCAATCCCACCACGGCGCCCGCTGCCGCCACTCCGAGTCCCAGAAGCACCTGGTCATCGTCACTTGGTTCGATCACGGGATATCCCGGTGTGGTCACGATGATCGCGGCGCCGACGAGATCGCTGATAATCAGGATGCCGAAGCCGGTGACTGTGAGCGCCAGTCCGGTACTGCGGCGCGAACGGCGCCGGTCTGCTGCGGGACCAGCGACGGCAGCGAGCTCGGGGTCGGCTGCCACTCGGCGAGCTACCTCCGCACGATGGTCGCCCGTGAGGTTCACGAACATGTCCAGCTGCCGGGGCGTCAGTGAGATGGCCCCACCGACCGCGCCAGGAGTCGTCAGCGCCGGTGCGGCCACGGTGGGCGGTGGCGGGGCGGCCGCGGCAGGTGCTGGAGCCGGCGCTTCTGCTGGTGCCGGTGCGGCAGGTGCGGGTGTGGTCACGGGTGCCGGAGCCGGCGCTGCCGCGGCCGGCGCGGCAGGCGCCGGAGCCGGCGCTGTGGCCGTCGCACTGCCGCTTGGTGCCGCAGGAGTTGCGGCTGGTGGTGTCTGGGCCGTTGCCGCCACCGGTGCGAGGGTGATGCCTGCTAGGAGTAGGCTTGCTACCGTACTGCGCAGTCGGGGGGATGCGTCCATGGTCTTCCTCCTGGTTCGGGAGCGGACGGTACCACCTTTGACCGGACGGTCAAAACGGCGCAACTGGGGGCCTCGTGCTCCTCATGGCGGCAGGTGGGTGACGCGCGCGTCGCCCGGTCGCCGCAGTGGAACGTCCCGTGCTCGCGGCGCGTTGCGACTGGTCTAGTCGCCTGGATCCATCGAGTTTCAAGTGTCCGTCTCGCGCCTCAGCTCCCGCCTCCACCCTGGGCTCCGTCGCTTCGGCGGCTGCGGCCAAGTCGTCAGGGGCTGCCGGTCGTACACCAACGCTGGCGTAGCTGTTGGCCCAGCGGGATCTCGGGTGGGAGCTGGGCCGCTTGCGCGAGCGCCTCGCATGCTGCGTTGCGGTCTCCCAGACGCAGGTGGATGAGCGCGACGTTGACGAGCGGCAGGGGACGGCGCCGGCCGCCGGTGACGAACGAACGCTGGAAGCTGTCAGCGGCTGGTTGCCACAGCTGCAGCTGAAGCTGTGCTGCCCCCAGATCGTTCCAGTAGATGTGGTCGCCGGGCGCCAGTTCGGTCGCCTGCTGGAAGTGCGGGAGGGCCTCCTCCACGCGTCCTGACTGCGCCAGCAAGGACCCGAGTCGGTAGCTGGCCCGCGGATCGCGCGGTTCGACCAGCAGCGCTCGACGATAGGCGGCTTCGCTGTCCTTCCAGAAACCCACCTGGACCCAGCTGACGACCGCGAGCACGAGGCCGCCAATGGTGACGGCACCCATGATCAGGGGCGGGGCGAGGCGCCAACGCCAGAGACGCTCTGCGATGTGACGGATGGGTGCTCCCAGCACGACGAGGAGAGCCAGGGTGGCGGCGTGCGCGTACCGATCGCTGACCGTGGTGGCGCTCACCGCCACGACCGCGCTCGGGCCGACCATCGCGACCCACGCGAGCCACCCGGCGCCGAGCCAGGCCATCGCACGGATCGGGGGCGAGGCGGACTCCCCGAGCCAGTGCCGGGTGACCAGCGCCGCGACCCCTGCTCCGCACAGGATCCACCCGGCGATGGCGTACCCGCTGCTAGGCAGGCGACTGATCGCCAAATCCAGTGGGACGACGAACGACTGCGCGAGTTGCAAGGCCACTCCCGGCAACGCGACGAGGCCCGCTCGGATGGGGGGAGCGGAGCCGGCACCCCCGGCAACGACCCAGCGAACCGCGAGGTAGACGACCAGGCCCGCGGTCAGCGCCAGCTCGGACCGCAGCGCCTCGCGAACTCGATTCTCGGCGGCCAGCAGCGCCAGCAGTGCCAGCGGGAGCCCGACAGTACCTTCCTTGCACAGCAGGGCTAGGGCGAAAGCGAGCCCGGTCCCGACCAGGTACGGCCAGTCGCTTCGACCTGCCCGGCGCGCAGCGAGCGAGCCAAGGCTACAGGCCAGTGATGTGCCTGCCAGTAGCCCGGAGAGCAGATCCGGGCGACCCGACAAGTAGACGAACACCTCGGCCTGAAGCGGGTGGACCAGGAACCATGTGCACAGCACGGCGGTAAACCAGACGCTCCACCCACGCATCCGCCCCAGCCACACCCACAGCGGCAAGTAGAGGCTGGCGACTGCCAGACTGTGGGCGTGCATGCCGCGAGGGTCCGTACCGAACAGATGAGCATCGAGCCAGGCCGATAGGTATGCCAGCGGTCGGTAGCTCTCGTGCGTGGGGCGATCCTGGGTCACGTCGACCAGGTCGAAGATCGTCTTGCCCAGTCCGTCCAGTAGCGGGCGCTGGAGGGCGTCCGTCTTCAGGTACCAGAGCTCGTCGTCCCAGGCGAAGCCGCAGGTCGTGGCTCGGGCCCAGACGGCCACGAACGCGACGCTGGGCAGGAGCCACCAGAGCCACTCCCAACCTCCCCCACGGGCGGTTGTTGGATGGGTGGAGTCGAGGTCTCCCAGCCCAACCCCGGGCGACTCGCGGCCCCGGCTCATGGGGTTGCCCGATCGCGGATCGGCTCCAGTGGCGTCACCTGCTCAGGCTAGCACGCCTGCGCGAACCGCGGGCTGTCCGTACCGGTTGCTGATCTTGCTGGGGCGGGTGGCGCTGGAACGCGTCGTGGGGGACGGAACCGCTCCCCTCGGGATCCACACGGACCAGTTCGCCCTTGCGCCCTTCGAGCCGGAATTCGTCGAGATCCGGGAAGACGCCGGGCGGCGCGCAGGTGGCGTGGCGACTCCAGGCGTGGCGCGTTTCGAGTCGGGTTGCCTCGGCCGCGGCCTACTCAAGGCGGAAGGCGTCGAAGTAGAGCGTGATCGGGGCCTCCGGCGAGTCCATGAACAGCACTATCGCCTCGACGGCATCGAGGCGCAGTTCGCGATCCTCGGGTCCGCTTCGCACCTGCTCGATCGGAACCACCAACGTGTTCAGTCCCGGCTGCACTAGGAGCTCCGTGTTGAATCGGTCGCCATACTCGTTGTTGTGACGCGCGTCGTGGATTCGCAGCTCCAGGCGTGCGGTTCCAGCCGCGGGGGAGAACGCCTCGAACACCAGGGATCGATACCGCGACCAGTCTCCTCCGACACTGGTGACCTCGAGGTTCGGGTATCCGCCGCTGCCGAACCGGACCCGCGCGACCCGTTTCCCCTGGGCGGTGCTGAATGCGGGCGGCGGGGCGACGAGCTGTAGCTCGGCGCCGTCGGCGGCTTCGACGAAGCGTCGTTCCAACTCCGTCTCGAAGTTGGCGAGGCCGGGGAACTGCGACTGTTGCTCCAGCTTGCGCCAGACGGTGCGGGCTGCCGGGACGAAGCTCAGCCCCAGCAAGCCGATCGCGGCCACGCGTGGGGCCCAAGAGCGCAGCAGCGATCGGGGCCAGGCGGGATCGAGACTGAGGGCGATGCATAGCCCCACCCCCACCCCGAGCAGGTCACGAATTGCGTCTCCCAGCGATGCATCTCCCGGGCCGACCATTTGCAGGACCTCGAGCCCGACGCCCGCCCCGAAAGCTGCCCCGCCAGCGAGCACGTAGTGGAACCTGCGCCGCCGGACCATGTCCCCAAGCAGCCGTGTCGACAGGCGCAGCCCGGCGAAGACCAGTACCGCGGAGATGGCGACATGGGTGAAGTCGAAGAAGACCTTCCACGGCAGGCTGTCCGGGCGCGGCAGCTTGACGATCACGATTGCGAGGGGGGCCACGCACACCGCCATCCCACCGGCCTCCAGCAACCCCCAGAGCAAGCGCTGCTGTTGGGCGACGGTGGTCTCGAGCTTCGCAACCCGCTGCTCGAGAGTCTCGTTCGTGGGGGGCGGAGTGGGCGAAGACGACATGAGTGCGAGGTTTTGCTCCGTCCGGCGGTCGGCGCCGAGCAGAACCAGGTGAGGGGCTTCTCATAGCGTCGCCAGCAAGCAAGCGCTACCCCGGTCCATGGCAGCCGGTGTGGGGAGCACAAAGCGCGCGGTGTCACCCCGGTGGATGAGCCGTCGGGAAGATACTGTTCGGGCCCGTCCCGGGCCCTCGTCTCGGTGGCGAGGAGGGCGGAATCCGAGACGAGGGCTGCCCCCGGGCAGCCCCGACCCTGGGACACGGAACTACGGGGTTGACGATGGCGCTCCCGAAGGGGACGGTCGGGAGGTGACCGAGAGCGAGCCGCTGGAGGTCGACGACCAAGAGATCGCCCAGCGCCGGGGGCTCGTCGAACGCGAGGAGATGGCGCGCGATCGCTGGATCGCGGGCGCGGCACTGATCGTCCTGGCCGGGTCCAGTCTGCTGCCCCCCTGGACGCCGGGGGCCGTGCGCTTGGCGCCGGCGCTGGTGGCAGTGGTCCTGGTGGCGTATGCGTGGCGGCGCCCGAGCGCCGCCGGTGGGATGGCGATGGTCGTCGCGATGCTGGTCCTGCTTAGCGGGATCTCGCCGCTACTGTGGCAGCTCAACATGGGCGCTGCGCTGGGTGCTCTGGCACTCGCCAGTCGCTGGCGTCCCGAGCTCGGCGCTCCGATGCTGCAACTGGGGCGGCTCGCGATCGGCAGCGCGCTGGCCTGCGCTCTCGTCACGCCGGTCGCACTCGTCGGCTGGGTGGTCCTGATGCGGCCGGACGTGAGCAACGTGGTGAGCGCGATCCCCGACGCCTCACTCGCGGTGTTGCTTGTCGGCGGCCTCGCCTTCGCCGTCGTGAACGCCCTTCTCGAGGAGTGGATCTGGCGCGGCGTATTCCAGCCTCGGCTCACGCGGCTGTTTACCCCTGCGATGGCGATCCTCCTGCAGGCCGTGTCGTTCGGGGTCGCGCATGCCTGGGGCTTCCCTCGCGGGCTGGTCGGCGTGCTGCTCGTGGCCGTCTGGGGCACGATGCTCGGGTGGCTGCGGCACCACACGCACGGACTGCTCGCGGTCGTCCTCGCCCACATTGTCGCGGACGCGACGATCGCAGCCCTCGTGCTGTTCTGGTTGAGGTAGCTCGGAGCGGTGTCAGCGGGGCGGTGGTGACCCGCTCACGGTGACGGGACGGGGCGGCCGAGCTCGTTCATCAGCCAGACCATCGCGGGGCGCGGGACCCCGTTGCGGACCAGTCCGCTGTGCGGGATCCAAGTCGCGCCGTAGATCCATCCCCAGACGGTGATGCCCGGCACGAAATCGGCGTCGCGGAACATCGGGAAGAACGTTTGGAAGCCCTCGAGCTGTTCCTGATCGTCCTCCAGATCGATGTCCATCTCCGTGATGTAGACGGGAAGGCCCGTTTCGTCGTGGAGGCGCTGCAGTAGCTGCTGGACCGTCCGGGGAGCCGTGTGGGCGAGGGCGTGCCCCTGAGCGCCGACCGCGTCGATTGGCGCGCCCGCTTCCTGGATGGTGTTCACGATGTCGATGATGCGTTCGTTCTCGCTCCCGAACTCGATGATGTTGTAGTCGTTCAGGATCAGGACCGCTTCGGGGCAGTACTCCCGAGCCCAGAGAAATGAGTTGGTGATCCACTGCCAGGTGCCATTGGTTCCGCCGCCGATCGCGTCGACGTAGCTCGGCTGGGTGTGAGGTGGGGGCTCGTTGACGACATCGATCAGGGCGGTATTCGGGTAGCGCTCGCAGTAGGAACTGATCCAGTCGACCACGTCTTCCTCGGTGTACGTACCGCTGGGGAGGGCGCTGCCCCAGATGAAGGTGTGCTCCTTGAAGAGAATGTGGTGCGTCTCCGCGTAGTCGTAGAGGGCATCGAGTGCGGCCCAGTTGTATGCGCCGCCGTGGGTGGGTTGCACCGCGCCCCACTTGCCCGCGTTCTCGGGGGTGAGCTGGTCCCAGTGGTCGGAGAAGATCAACCCGTCCGCGTCGACGGCGCCGCCCCGGCTCGTGGTGTTGCCCACGAAGTCGAGCGTTCGACCGGGACGGCTTCCAGTCCCGTTCGCCCCCGCGGTGCCCGACTCTCCGCCGGAAGCGGAGCGGCCTCCCGGATCTTCCCCGCCCTCACTCGGGGCTCCTCCCGAGGAGGCGATGCCGCCGAAGCTCGCGACGCCACCGGTGATGGGTTGTCCTCCGGTGCTCGGGCCACCAGCGGTCCGAGGCATGCCGCCCGCTGCTGTTCCCCCGGTCGCGAACAGCCCCCCGCTGGAGCCCATCGCCACACCACCCACCGCGGGGGTGCCGCCGGTGTGGGGCTCCTCACCACCGATTCCGTCGGGGGGTGAAGAGGAGGTACCCGCGTCGCTCGTCGACGCGCCGCCCGTCCACGCGTGGCCGCCGCCGCTCGCCGGGTCGTGGCTCTCGTTGCTGCTCGTCCCGACATTGCCGCCGCAGCCCAGCGCGACGCAGCAGCTCAACCCGAAGATGACCCCTCGATTCGACATGATGAATCCCCGCTGCGATCGCCATGGAGCCGGCTGACTCCTCGCGTCTCTGGTGGAACCGCGGTTGCCCGGAACAGAGGTGGCATCGTCGCCGAGCTCCCGATCAGTTCACGGGAGGCGGGCCGTAGTAGACTATGGGGCCACCGCCCGTCCCGACGACCGCCCCCGCACCGGCGGAGCCGCCCTCGCTCGTCGCACCCGCAACTCCGCCCTCGGTCATGGCACCGCCGCTCTCCAGGGTGCCCGCGCTGCCACCCGCAAATGAGTCGCCACCGCCCGCTCCGCCCGAGCCAGCGGTGCCGCCGCCGGTTCCTCCGGAGGCCGTCTCGCCGCCAGTTCCGCCGCCGAAATCAAGGCCGCCGCTGGGCGGCGGCCCGTAGATAGCGCCCGTCCCGCCAAAGCCACCGACGTCTTGTCCGCCCGTGCTCCCGACTGCTCCCCCGACCGGCGGTGTCGGTCCACCGCCGGTGGCCGCGCCTCCGGTTTGCACTCCGCCCGTTTGCGGGGCCCGTAGTAGACGACGAGCTGTCCGCCGTCGCTGCCGACTCCGGGGGCGCCGGCGTCGATGTTGCCCCCGGCTCCGTCAGTGGTCGTCGCGCCGTTGTCGCTGCGTCCCGCTGCGCTGGCCAGCGCTATGAGCAGCGTCGGGTACCACCCCAGATCCTGCATGGTGCCATAGCCTAACACGTCGCTGCGTCCACGGGTCCCGCGCGGGGTCGAACCCTGGATAGGGATCGAAACTGGAATAGGCGCAGAGTCGCTTGCCCGTGGGGGTCCGCGGTCACGGAATGCGGTGCGGCGTGTTTCGCGCGCGCCTTCTGATTCGAGTCGCCGGGGTGGTGGCGCCTCGACTTGCCATCGCAGGGCGCGCGCACCGCAATGATGGAGCTTCCAGCTACTTTTTCGCCTTGGGCTTCCCCTCGGTCGCAGGTTCCGCCGTGATGACGAGTGCGACGGTGTCTGCTCCCGAGGCCTGCGTGCGGACTTCGGCGCTAGCCGGGATCAGCTGCGTGCCACATCCCTCGAGCAGCACCGCCGCGGCGGCCGCCGCCTGTTCGCTCGCCGTCGCCCAGTCATCGCCTGGCGCGTCCTTGGCGATCGAAACGGAGACGGTGGCGCGGAGGCGCATGTCACTCGAGACGACCTTGATCCCGCTGCAAAGCATACGGTGTCCGATGGGGGATACCTTGGTCGACGCTGGCAGGAAGATCCACGGCTTGCCGAACTCGAGCCGGAGCGCGTCGTTCTGGATTCCCACGGATGCGCGCTGCTGTCGGATCGACGACGCGAGCACGTTTTCGAGGGTAGCCTTGGCGGTCTGGAGCTTGTCGTTCGTTGCCTTCTGCGCGGCAGCTCGCTCGTCCTCGAGGCCTTGCAGGTGGGCTCGTTGCTGCTCGGTTGACTCGAGCTTCTCTTGAGTCGTGCGCAGCGCGTGGTCGAGCTCGGCGGCCTTGGTGCCGAGCTGCTCGTGCTCCGCCACCAGACCTTCGTGTGCCTGCGTCAGTGGCAAGTAGTAGGACAGCACGAACCCAGCGCTACCGAGGGCGAGGAGGCCGGCAAGGAACCAGCCCCACGGCCGTGGCTTGCCGCGCCGAATTCCCAGGCTCTCCAGCTCCAGCTCCGAGATGCTCTCCATCACCGACCTCCCAGCGTTGCGCCATGGACAGCAAGCCCGTACCAGATGAGGGGTCGAATCGGAAGGAGCCTGGGTTGCCCCCTCGGCGGAGTGCCTGTCGGGCTCGCGTAGTACCGAGCAACGGCGCCTATTGGCGTCTCCGTCCTTGCCTCTCCTTGGGCGCGGAGCAAAGAGTCCGAAAGATAGGCCGCGTTGATCTGCGAGCCCCCATCACGTTGGCGATCGCTGCCCGCAGCGCTGGCGGTGAAACTCGTGCTCGTCGGTTCAGGCGACTTCGAGGATATTGGAATCCTGCGGTGACCCTGCGACAACGGTCGGCTGACCTCGGCGTTGGCGATGGAGTGTTGGGTGTGATGGGTGGACATCGAGCGGGGCGAATCGCAGACTGCTGGCAGACACGATGTATGCGGAACGTGATTCGAGCCCGTATTGCGTGCAGCTGGCTGCGGACGACCTGAAGTGGATGTCTCGTACCCAGCTGGAGGACGCCTTCCGTCGCGAGGTCATCGACCAGTCGACGATGGTCTATCAGGAGGGCTATCCCAGCTGGCGACCGCTGCGCGAAACCGCCGCAATCGATCCCGGCGCTCTTGCCTCGAGCTACTACGTTGAGGTTGTTCCGGGTGAGGTCAAGCACTTGACCCTCGAGCAGATCGGGGATGCGCTTCGCACCGAGATTATCGATCGGTCTACTCCGGTATACTGTCCAGTTGCGCGGGAATGGCGCTCCCTCGAAGCCGCGATCGGCGACGTGGCGACGGCGGAGCCCGAGGAGCAGTTCCACGTCGAGCTCGCGCCGGGGGACGTGAAGTGCCTGTCGCTCGAGCAGTTGGACGATCTTTACCGTCTGGACGTCATCGACGACACGGCGATGATCTGGCGGGAGGGGTACACCAGCTGGCAGACCCTGGCGGACGTGATTCGTGGCAGCGATGCCGGCTCCGTCGAGGCCGATGCGCCACCCGAGGAGTTCTACGTCGAGCTCGCGCCGGGCGAAGTGCAGTTGCTCTCCCTCGACCAGCTCGACGATCTGTATCGGCGGGACGTCATCGGTCACACGACGATGGTGTGGCAGCCGGGGTTCGCCAGCTGGCACACGCTGGCCGAGGTCGCCGGACTCGCGGCGACGGATGACGCAGCGGGCACTGCGGGGCGTCAGCCGCTGGAGTCACTCTCGCTGGCCGCGTTGCCCGAACCGCCGAAGGTGTCTCCGTGGTTCGGCCGAGTCCTGCTCGTGGTTGCTGGACTCGTCGCGGTCGTGGCAGGGTATCGGAACGACCTGTTCCTCCAGCTGGCCAGCTCCATCGGTCAGCAGGCGGGGTTCGTAGAGCTCGAAACGCAGACGCTGGGTGCGCCCGGCGTCGATACACCGCGAGGTCTGCAGAACTATCTCGAGGCGGTTGCTACGCGTCACGGGCTCCGTGATCTGTCACCCACCAAGCCGGTCCCTCCCCCCGAAGCGCAGTCCGCGAGTGCTGCCAAGGGCAACGACGCTGACGCCCAGTCCAGCGAGGCTGGGGCAAATGACGGAGAGGCGAAGTCGGAGGAGTCGTCGGAAGGCGCGGGCGATGGGAAACGCTCGGCCTCCGCCAAGCCGCGCGCCGCCGCGCAGGGCTCGCGCCCGAAATCAGACGGCCGCGGGGCGAAGCCGGGCCGGACGGGATCTCGGCCCAAGCCCAAGAAGAGCGTGGGCTCGAAGGACATCACGACGATCGGGCAAATTGGGGGCGATCCCTACGATCCGCTCAACGGACAGCTGTAGGACGGATCCACCGAGCTATCCGGTCAACCACCACTCGATAGTGAGGGTGCTGCTGGTCCCGCGGAGATTGATGAGGGTCTCGCACGAGGGGATCGGTGCGGAACCGGTGTTGTTTGGCATGATCCCGGAACCGTTGTCACCGCACCGCGATTCGTAGGTGAACTCGGTCTCCCGCGAGGCCTGGAACTGGGAGCGGCCGCCGAGGTCCGAGGTTACCTTGACGCAGCCGTTACCCGGCACATCATTCTTGGCGGGTTGTAGCTGCAATGGGATCGCCGTTTCCCACGTGCACGGAGGCGTACAACCGGAGTTGATACACTCACCGTCCACGTCCGGGCATGCTTCCCCGCAGCCGCCGCAGTGGGCGGGATCGCTGGTGATATCCGTTTCGCAGTCGTCGGGGTTGGAGTCGCAGTTCTGCCAGGCGCCGACACACTGCGTTCCGCCGGTGCCCCCTCCGGTGCCGCCGGTGGTTCCGCCGACACCCCCGGTGGTTCCGCCCGAGTTCGAGACGCCGCCTCTGCCGCCTTCCAGCTCCCCGCCGCGACCGCCATGGGACTCGACCCCGCCTTTGCCGCCGTCCGGCAGGTGTCCTGCCTGACCGGCGCGCGGACTACCGCCGGTTCCCCCGACCGGCGTCAGTCCACCGGTTCCGCCGCTCGTCGGAGCCCCTCCGGTGGCTCCCCCCAAGCCGCTGGTCGAACCGTCCCCGCCGTCTCCTCCGGTCGCAAGTGGTGCTCCGCCGGTCTCTGCGCTGCCTGCCGCCGACGCGTCCAGATCGGAGAGGGGAACGCAGGCCGTCGCAGCCAGCGTCATCGCCAGGGCAACGGTGAAGTGTGGCGGCGAATGGGCAACGCCAAGCATCGTCATAGGTTATGCCACCTCTCGTTGCGCGGCTACCGTGCTGGACGGTTGGGCCGAAGGAGTACTCCCCGTTGCCCCGCATGGGAGAAGGGAAGAGACGTCAATGAGAGTGTTCCTTGCGTCTCCTGTGAATGGCGCTTCTCGCAAGTGGTGAGCGCTATCGTCGCATCTCGTGACACCTACCTTGAAGGGTGTTCTCCCACGCCGGCGCACATCGGGGCACATCGCGCGTGGCGTGAGCCTCGCCGCTCCCAGGCCGCGTGCCGAATGCGTACTCGGCCGCTATTCAGTTCTACCCGGTCGTTGCCGTCACCAGGGCGACGTCGTCGAGGTAGAACCGTGGGGTCGCAGGGCTCGCGTCGCTGTTCGAGCGGAAGTAGACCGAGTCGACCGTGCTCGTCAGGTCGAAATCCTCGAGCGGAATCACCACCCGCTGCCATTCACCCACCTGCCAGCCCTCCGCGAACCACGAGGGGGAACCGTTGACGACCACGTCCGCGCTGTTGGCACCGCCGCGGAACTGAACGCGGAACTCCACCTCCGCACTCGAGGCCATCGCCCAGAACACCAGGTGGGTGCGCTCGCTGAGATCGGCATCGCTGCCCTTGTCGAAATAGGTGGCGTCCCAGACTCCGGGCGCTAGCTCGACGGCAGCGCAGGCGCTCCCGCCGTTCGTGTGATTCTGGTCCGCGTGGGTGAAGTCGTAGGTGCCGCCGTTGTTCCAGCTTCCAGGCGTCCAGGCTGCTTGCTCGCCGTCGAAGATCAGCTCGGAGCTCGTGATGGTGATCGCGGGCTGGGGATCCACTGGCACGTAGTCCCCGAGGTCGCATTCGGCACAGCAACCGATGGGGGCGCGCGAGACGACGAAGTTGTCGAACTGCGCGCCTTGATTCTCGGCCGGTGCCCACGTGGCGTCGCTCCCCCCAAAGAAGGTGGAGAAGTAGAGCCCATCGATCTTCAGGGTGTCCACGTCACGGAACCGCACGTTCGTGCGCTCCAGCGCGAGATCTCCGTCGAACCAGGAGCGCACGACGCCGTCGTGTTGCCCGGCTCCATCGATCACGCTGTTCATCAGGATTTGGGTCTCGACGCAGTGCCACTTGCCAGGCGCGAAGTACCGCTGTCCCCCCTGGCTCCAGTCCATGTCCTCCCCGTACTCGGCGATCTCGGGATGATAGACGTACTGCACCACCTTGCCGCCGGCGCGCCACATCATGCGTGCGCTCCAGCCGTCGGTCCCGTTCGGGACGTCGCCGCCCGTGTTTGCCTCGCCGCCGACGAGACCCGGGAGCTTGCCTCCCAGGACGAAGTCGAAGCCGGGATCGAAGCGGACATAGTAGCGCAGGTATGCCTCGTCGAGCGCGGAGACGGCGGGGGTCAGGTTCGCGAAGCGCATGAGGTACTGCACCCCGTCGTCGGGGCCGTAGCCGTTCGCGTCCTCGGGACCGCTGCCAGGGGCGTGATACGTCACGCGCGCTGACTGCTCCCCGTGGAGCCGGTGGTCGGTGGTAAGCGCGTGGTTTGATGCCGGTGAGGGCCCCCAGGCGAGCCCCCAGGCGTCGGTCCACTCGAGGCTCTCGTACCCCGCCCACCAGAGCGCATCGCAGCTTGCCAGCACTCCTGGTTCGGCCGCGTTGGCCTCGCCGGCCAGGGTCCGACTCGTGCACGGGTCTGGTGGGCTTCCGCCACTGCTGGTTCCGCCGGGGCTGGTGGCCCCTCCGTCTTCGGTTCCGGCGCCCCCAGCGGTTGTGCCGCCCTGGCTTGCTCCACCCGTGGGAGGGACGCCGCCGAAGGCCCCTCCGGCCGTCGCGCTTCCGGTCCCTCCAGTTCTCCCGCCAGTCGCGCCAGCGGCACTGTCCCCCGCCCCTGGGACGTCTCCTGCACCACCCGTGTCGGCACCGCTACCCCCCTCGAAATAGCCCCCGACTGCCGGGCTGGCGGCGAGCCCGCCCGTGCCGATCCCTCCCTGCGCTGAGCTTGACGTCGATGACGAGGAGTTACCGCAGGCAACCACCAGGCAGGTCAGCAGCAGGGACGCGGGTGCGCGCATGCTGAACAGTCTACGCCAGCCGCGTCTCGCCGCCAGCACCAGGCATCCCCTGAGGGATCATGCGCGCGCCGCCCACGTGGTAGAGAACGAGGTATGACTCTCTCCACTGCGACTCGACGGGGCGGCAGGGCACTTCTGGGCGTGAGCTTGGGGCTCGTGTGGTTCGGGTGCGGCAGCGATAGCGAGGGGAGCGGCCCAGCTTCGCCTGTGGTCGGAGGTATGCCCACTGGTGGTGCGAGCCCGGGAACGGGGAGCACCATCTCTGAGACGGGTGGTGACCTCACCGGAACGGGCGCCACCGCAGCCACTGGTGGGGAGGGAAGCTCGCCGCTGGCTCGCTGTCCGGCTCCGCGAGAGACGCTCCCGCACGTTGGTCCGTGGATGTCGGGTCCACACCCCGGACCCTGCACCAAGACGGCGGGTGAAGTCGTCACCACCTACGTGTACGATGCCCAGGGCACGCTGCTGCGGGGAGAGCTCTCGGACGGGCGCACCGAGACCTACGAGCGGGACCTAGCGGGGCGCATCTCGGTCGTCGACGACGAGGTCTATCGGTTCGAGTACGACTACTCGGTGCCCGGCGTGATGACGAGGACGTCCAGCGATCTCCCTCCGACGTACTACGTGATCGACGAGCGACGGTATCCTCTGTCCTTCTCCTCGGACGATCTGCAGGGGAACTATCTCTATGACGACTGCCGGCTCGTGAGCATCGTGGCGCAGAGTGGCGCGGCGACGTTGACCTGGACGACCGAATACGACACCGAGGGGAACTTCGTGCGTCGCAGCGGCGATACCGGTGAATTCATCTTCGACTACTCTTGCTGGTAGTCGCCGGAGTGTCTCCCGCCCGCCCGAAAGTCGTGCGGCGGCGCGACCCTTGTGCGCCCCTCTCAGTCGAGTGCAGGACAGTTTCCGGGCTCCAGTACCAGCTGAACATCGTGCTGGTCCGCGACCTCGAAGCTCAGGGCGGCGCCGGCTTCGCACGCCCAGGTGTCCTGCGCTTCGCCGAGCGCGTAGCCGAGCAGGTGGACTGACTGGGCCTGGTCATCGACCTTCCCCTCGAGAACGAACGATCCGGGCGCGCTGAGTCGGTCGCGGGCGATGGTCTCGCCCGGTGTCTGACAGGTGCGACCCCGGCAGGTCTCGTCCTCGACGAGGCGCAGCACGACGTCGCCGATCGTGTAGTCGTCGTAACGCACCTCTCCGCGGATGACGACGTTCTCTCCCCCGCAGGCAACGAGTAGACCGGAAGCAAGCACCCAGACTCCCCGACGCATGTCGCGAGTCTTGCACGGGAGGTGGGGCCGAGCAACCGCGCGGAGGCGTTGCAGGTGCGCAGGGCCAGCTTGCCGGAGACGGGAATCGACACCCTCCTCTCGACCGCTGGGCAGCGCTCCCTTCGGTCGGGGCGCTTCCGTCTCGGCCTCCGTGGTCAGCTGACACGACCTCGTGAGTGGGAATTGGCGTATGCGTTCATCCCAAACTCGGCGAGGGCGGGGCACCCACGGCGACCGCCGCCATCCGCGAGGCTGTTGCTTCCCTCTCGCCGCCGCCCATACAGCTCGAAGCGGTCCCGCGGCTGGAGCCGAGTGCTCCTCGCGAAGCTGGACCGCGATGCCTCTTCAGCGCCAGCGGTTGCGCCTACGGATTGAGCGCTTGCTCGACGTTCTCTAGCGTCACGATGTTGATCGGGGACTGGATCTGACGGGCGACCGTTTCTTCCTTGATCAGCCCCCGCACCATCGTTCTGAGGAGGATTCGACCCATCTCTCGGGGACTGGTGTTGAGGGTCGCGGTCAGGCCGCCTGCCTGGATCGACTGCAGTCCGTCCCGCGTTCCGTCGAGCCCGACGATGAAGATGCGGCCGAGCTTCCCCTTCGCCTTCACCGCCTCGACCGCTCCCAGCGCCATCGCGTCGCTGGCGGCGAATATCGCGTCGACTTCCCGGTGTTGGCGAAGGATGCGGGTGGTGGCCTTGCGCGCAAGACTTGGCATCCAGTCGGCCTGCTCCGACGCCACGACCCTCATGTCCGGGAATTCCTGCAGGGCCTTTCTAAAACCAGCCACGCGCAACCGGTTTGTCGGTTCCGGAAGCCCTTCGAGGATCGCCAGCTGGCCGCACCCGCGCAGAAGTCTTGCCAGATACTTGCCGACCGTCCACCCCGCCTCTGACTGGTCGTATCCGATGTAGGAGCGAATCCGCCGATCGCTGAGCTTCTCCGGCACGTTGAAGAAGAACACCGGGATCTTTGCTCGATGCAGGATCTGCAGATCCCGCGCGGCGCTGGGTGATTGCGTGCAGACCGCGACGGCGTCGAGTTGCTCGCGGACGAACTGGCGGAAGAGGGACTCCAGCACCTGGTAGTCGGACTCGTGTTCCGGCGCGCGAACGGACAGTTCGATCCGTTTGATTTCCTTGACCACATCCTCCATGCCTGCCTGGATGTCCCGATAGTAGGGGCTCGTGAACGCGGCCGGGCAGAAGCCAATCTTCAACAGGTCCGAGGAGTTGGCCAGCGACAGGCACACCTTGTTGCGCCCTTCTGACTTGGCAAGATAGAGCGCTTGGTCCGCTCGCTCGATCAACTCGGCCTTGGTCTTCGCGTTGCTTGGATAGGAGGCAACGCCGACACTGACGGTGACTCGCAACTGTTCACGCGCGTTGCGCCCCGGGAACGAGTGGTCCATGACGGCGCGACGCATCCGTTCGGCCACTTGCAGCGCCTGGTCAGCGTCCGCGTGGGGCAGCACCACCGCGAACTCCTCACCGCCATAGCGGGCCGGGACATCGTATGCCCGGATCGTGCTCTTGATGATCTGCGAGACTTCCTTCAGCGTCGCATCGCCCAGCGGGTGTCCGTACTGGTCGTTGACCTTCTTGAAATGATCGACGTCGACCATCAAGAGGGAGACCTTGTAGCGGAATCTCCGGGACTTCAGCAGCTCATTGGATAGGTTCTCCTGGAAGTGCAGGTGGTTGTAGAGGCCCGTCAGACCGTCCAGGTTGACGGAGCCGGCGACTTCCTCCGCCCTCTCCTTGTAGAACCGGTTCTCCGCCAACAGCGCGACTGGTGCGGCGACGGCGTCCAGGACCTTGATCTCCGCCTGGTCGAACTGGCCCTTGGCCTGACAGAAGACCAGGGCTCCGACGAGTCGTGCTGAGCGAACGAGGTAGTACACGAAGGCCGAGCTGATTCCGCGCTGCCGCGACTCGACCTCGGTGAAAACGAGGACCACTCCGCCGTTCTTCGTCGGTCGGTCCCGGTACGCGAGCTCGGCGACGGTGGGCAAGATGGCATGGAGGCCGCGACGCTGCCTCGCGGACAGGCCAAGCTGCTCCGTAACGCGGACCGTGCGGTCCTCGTCGTTGAATAGGACTGCCGCGCCGCCGTCGGCTCCAAGTGCTGCCTGAAGAAGCTCGACCGCCTTCTTCAGCGCGTTGTCGTCTTCGGCAGCGGAAAGGATTGCCTTCTGGATCTGGGTGGTGAGTCGGCGACCTTGCGCTGGCATGCTCCCTTTCCTGGGAGCCATTCTTCCCCTCACCACGGCTCCAGACTAGTTGGGCACCGGGGACGATGTCAAAGCGGTACTTGCCAACAGGGGGGCCCGGGGACTCGTCTCAGTTCGAGCAAGAGGAGTCGCGGTCAGACATCACTGCCGTGCGTCGCACCGTCGAATACCCGGTAGAGCAAGACCAGGAGGGGGATCACGGCTAGCAGCACTGCCGTGAGTCCAAGTAGCAGCCAGAACTGGGTAACGGGGGGCGCGGCGGCGTCGTCCAGGGTCAAGCTTCCCGTCGAGAATCGGAGCAGGTGCGGGTATTGCGTGAGAAACCAGCCAGACAGGATCGCCAGCACCTGGGCGCCAGCCGAGAACCGGACTCCCCACTTCTGTCGTCTCTTGAGGGCCCACAGCAGACCCAGCGAGGCACACAGCGCGATGGCCTGGGCCAGGATCTGCCCGGGATGGATCCCGCGAGACAGGGAAACGCGTCCAGTGACTGCTCCGAGTAGGAGGACGACTCCGCCGCTGACGACCGTGGCTGCGAAGAACACCAGGAGTCGCGCGCGGAGGCGGCGCCGATCTTGTTCGGAGTCGAGCTCTCCCAGGAAGAAGGCGCACGCTACATAGCCGAAGAGGCTAGCTACGAAGATCCCGCAGCTGAGACCGAATCCGTTTCCCCATGGGGTGACGTAGATGGCGCCGAACGTGAGTTCTGCGGGAATTGCGGTGGGGCTCCCAGGATGCTCGGATAGCAGGCCAGCGACGACGAATCCGAAGCACAGCGGAGCGGCGAAGCTGCTCGCGCGAAACAATGCCGAGTAGAGCCGCGCCGATGACGCGGCGTCGGGGTCGTATTTGCGCAGGGTGAAGAATGTGCCGCGAACCAGGATGGCGAGGAGTGCCAGGCTGATGGGGACGTAGAGCCGCGTCATGGCCTGGGAGTAGAACCGGGGAAACCCCACGAAGAGGATCACCACCACCGCGATCAGCCACACGTGATTCGCCTCCCACACCGGCGCCATGGTGGCCTGGAGCCGGCTTCGCATGCTGGCCGTCGGCAGGGTGGGTTCGACGATGCCGGCGCCGAAGTCCGCTCCCCCGAAGAGGACGTAGGCACTCAATGCAACGACCAGAAAGAGAGCGACGAGAACCGTCATCGGGGACACCTCATGCTGCCGGGAGAGCGGGTTCGGGCGGGTCGGCGTGCAAGGCGCGCGTCTCGTGGCGGTAGATCTTGCCGAGCACCCAGAAGCTGAAGAACCCGAGGAAACCGTAGAGTCCCAGGATGGTGAGGAAGGTGATTCCCTGACCTGGAACCACGGTGACGGCCGCTGCCGTTCTCATCACGCCATAGATAATCCACGGTTGGCGACCGACCTCGGTCACCACCCAGCCGGCCTCCAGTGCCAAGAATCCCAAGGGTGTGCAGAGGACCAGCACTCGCAAGAACCAGGGGTGGTGGAGCCATGCCGGGCGCCAAAACCGCGCCCACAGCGCCAGCACCGAAACGGCGGCGAGCAGGGTCCCCAGCGCGACCATGATCTGAAAGGCTGAATGGACGACGCCGACGGGGGGGTGGACGTCGTCTGGGAACTCCTCCAGCCCCAGGACCCGCGCATTCGGATCTCCGTGCGCGAGGAAGCTGAGGGCGTAGGGGATCCGGACCCCCCAGCGTACGGTTTGACGCTCCTGATCCACGATGCCACCCACCCACAGTCCCGCGCCCGTTTCCGTTTCGAAGTGGGCCTCCATCGCCGCGAGCTTCTCGGGCTGGCGGACCGCGACGTCCTTGGCGCTCAGGTCGCCAACGAGGGGCTGGAGGAGCGAGGCGACGACGGCGACGGGGAGAATCACTGCCAGGGCGCGGTCGTGGAACTCTCGCGTGGCGTCCTCGCGAGTCCGGAGTCGACCCAGTGCGTGGATGCCCAGAGCGGCGAAGCTGGTCGCTTGAGCCGCGGCGACGAGCATGTGGGCGGCTTGCAGCGGCCAGGCGCGGTTGAACATGGCCGCCCAGGGATCGATGTTCTCGGCGTGTCCGGCGACCCAGTCGAAGCCGGCGGGGGCGTTCATGAAACCGTTCGCTGCGACCACGAGTACACCCGAGAGCAGTCCGCAGATCCCGACCAAGGCACCTGACCAGAAGTGAAGGCGGGGAGGGAGGCGGTTCCAGCCGTAGAGAAACAGGCCGAGGAAGATGGCCTCCAGAAAGAACGCCGCACCCTCGAGCGAGAACGGCATTCCGATGATCGGGCCGGCGTGCTCCATGAACGTTGGCCAGAGCAGGCCCAGCTGGAAGCTGAGCGCCGTGCCGCTGACCGCGCCGGTCGCAAACAGGATTGCGGCACCCTTCGACCACGCATGGGTCAGGCGGAGGTCGAGCGAGTTGCCCGTCTTCAGGTAGCGCCAGTGACTGATCGCCATGAAGAAGGGCAGGATCATCGAGATGCTGGCGAAGATGATGTGGAACCCGAGGCTGAGTGCCATGGTGCTACGGGCCCAAGCTAGTTCGCTCACGAGTGCCTCCAAGACTACGCACCTGGGCATAGCACTCGCCGGTCGGTGAGCTCCACCGTCCGCCTCGGATGGGGCGGCGAGCCGGCCCCGCTCGCGGTCGCGACTTGGTTCACGCGACACGGATCGAGTTGGCGATCCGTGCAGCGTTCCCGCGGGGGGGAGCCGTTCAGCTTGAACCGTGAGTCGGCCCGGAGGACGGCGTCAGAGCCTACTCGCGTCGGCGCCTAGGGTGATGCCGCCGGGCGAGCAGCGCCGTGCCCAGGAGTGCCAGCGCGGTGAGCCATCCGTACGGGCGAGGTTGCGGCGGGGACAGACGACAGCTGCAGCCCGTGCTGTCGTCCGTTGCCGTATCGCCGGGGATTCCTTCGGTTCCGGTTCCGGTGCCGGTTCCGGTGCCGGTGTCGGCTCCGGTTCCGGTTCCGGTGAAGACGCCGGTTCCGGTTCCGGTGAAGACGCCGGTTCCGGTTCCGGTGAAGACGCCCGTACCGGTTCCGGTTCCGGTGCCGGTTCCGGTGAAGACGCCGGTTCCGGTGTCGGTTCCGGTTCCGGTGCCGGTCCCCGTACCGGTGTCGGTTCCGGTGAAGACGCCCGTACCGGTGTCGGTTCCGGTGCCGGTCCCCGTACCGGTGCCAGTGCCGGTCCCTCCGGTGCCCCCCATCGGGTCGGGCGTGCCGCCGGTACCCCCGGTCGCGGCGCCACCGCCGGTTCCCCCGGCTGGGGTGCCGCCAGTGCCGCCCGTCCCTCCGGTGGGATCGACGACTGGGGGCACGCAGCTGCCGGGGGCCACCGTCGTCACGTCGCCGGCAGCATAGGCGCCGATGTCGGGAGTTCCTCCGCGAGCCTTGCCGTTGAAGCACGCGGCCACTCCGCCGATGCTCTGGATGTACTCGATATCGATGTCGTACTGCCACCAGCTCTCGCTGGCGACGGCACCGACCATGACCGGTGCGCGCTGGACAATGCAGCGCGGGTCGAATCCGACGTCTGCGCCCGGGACAGCGCCCCCACTCGTGCCCGCTCCAACCAGCTCGCCACCCGTCGGGACGAAGCTCGGATTGGTTCCGCCGGGGTCGGCGAAGAACGTCGCGAATCCGGTCGTCACCACGTTGTTCGTCCAGCCCGAAGGGGGTTGATTGACGACGGGCTGGGGGCCCGCGGGCGCATCGCCCGTCCCGACGATGACGTTGTTCATGAACGTGACGTTCTCCTGCGTCACGCCGGCGTTGGTGAAGTAGAGTTCCCCGGGGTTGGTGGGCCCGGTGGCTCGTGCACCGAACTGTGAGTTGCGGTAGCAGGTGTTGTTGACGAATGTCGTGCCGGAGCTCTTAGTGAGGCGCAAGCACGATCCCGCGTTGCCGAAGGCGATGTTGTTGACGAAGGTGGCGCCGTGCGACTCCTCGTCGACGATGAATCCGCTGCCATCCGTGTTCCTCTCGGCGTCGGTGTTTTCGAACGAGATCGTGCCCTCGACGACGTTCGTGCCAGTGGCCTCGAAGAGCGTGACGCCGCTCGACCATGAGTGCAAAACGCTGCTGCCGTTGTGCGCGGCGATGGAGTGGCGCAGGGCGAAGTCGGGCGCGCTAAAGAAGGTGAATCCTGTGCGGCCATTCGAGTAGGACACGCAGTGCTCGATCTCCCAGTGGCCGTTGGACACCTCCTCGGAATCGGTGCCGCCCGCCCAGCCGTTGCCGAACCCGATGTTCCAGCCGCGAGCGACGAGTCCCCGGAAACGCACGTACTCGGCCACCTCGGAGCCGACACCAGTAGACTGGCTGTCGTCGTTCGGCCCAGACCCTTCACCCTCGATGATGGGGGTTGCGCACTCGTCGGCCTCGAAGGTGATCCAGGCGTCGGGCGTCCCGGAGTTCGAGACGTACAGCGACTCGTGGTAGACGCCGTCCATCAGGACCACAGTGTCTCCTGCCACCGCGGTGCTCGCCGCGGCGCCGAGTGTGCAGGGCGTCGCGCGGGTGGCGCAGTCGGCGGTCTCGGTTCCCGTTGGCGAGACGTAGAGCGTGGCGGCGCGCGCAGGGGAGATGGCCAGCAGTGCAGGGAGGGAGCAGAGGAAGAGGATATCTCGCATGGCAGAACCTGTTCGCCTGGGTGAGTTGCAACGCAGCGCGGAGCTTGGTCCCCGTGGGCGTGGCGGGCTGTTGATCAGTGGGGGGCCGAGGCGAGCCAATGAACTGGAAGCCCCGCTCTCCGCGACGGATCCTGACAGAAATCCGGGTACATCGGGAGGAGAATGTCGCTCTTCTTCCGCTTGTGGAACAAGAGGGGAAACGATGCCAGATTTCGCGCGGGCATGGGCGATCCATGCTCGTCCTCGCCGGTCCATGCCCCCCGCCCGCTCCCCTCGGAGATCGTTGAGGAATCCTGGATCGATGGCCCAGTCGAGCCTCGGACCCAGGCCCGTCGGCGGGGGGAGCCACGGGTCGCACTCGTCCGGCCGTGCGCGGTGACGTGCCGGACTTGCAGATTTCGCCCTGAACATGCTCGCGGGCGACATAATTCGAGGACCCCCCTTCCGATCCGACCAGTCGGCCCCAGCTCAAGCGACATGGAACGGGAAGCGCTGGAGTGCGGGCAGTGTGGGGCCGCCCTCACGAACGACGCCCTGGTGGCTGGAGCCTGCGCCTATTGCCGCGCAGCGTTGAAGCTGCCCCGAGACCCCACCGAGGAGAAATCGGCGCGGCTCATCTCCCGAGCGGGAGAGGGGATGACAGTGCGGATCGATGACGCGGCGGGACCCCGTGTCGTTCACCTGGACGGTATCGCCTGGGGTGCCCCTGACGAATCGGAGTCGAGAGAAACCCAGTCGGTTAATCGCCCGCGCTCAGGTTTCCGCCCGAACCTGGTGGTCGCACTGTTTCTGCTCGCCGTCCTCGCTATTGCGGGTGTGGTCCTCGCCGTATCGTTCCTCTGAGCGAGCCCCCGACGTCCGGCGCTGCGGGCGAATCTCAGAGGTCTCGCTACTCCCAGCAATCGTAGTTGAATGTCTCGTTGTTGCCACTGTTCGCCAGATCGTTGCGGCCGACGAGGTTTCCCGCGACATCGTAGCTCATGGTCTTCTCGAACCCGCTCGAGAGCGCTGCGGCCTGGGGTGTGATCTCGATGACCGTGCGCGAGACGGCGCGACAGTTCTCGTAGTTGTAGCGCATCAGGACATCGAACCCGGGCTGCCCGTCGGCGTCCATCTCGACGTCCCCGGGGTAGCCGTTGGCGTCGAGGTGAAAGACGTACATCGGGGCGCCGTCTCGGTCGATCCTGACCATGTCTGGCTCGTAGCTGTAGGTGTAGGTCGCCCCAGGCGTGATCTCGGCAGCCAGCAGATCGTCCTGCCAGACGTAGGTCGCGTCGTCGCTGGCGCTGAGCACGCGACCGGTGGCGCTGTCGTAGGAGAACTCACGGATCATGGACGGGTTCGTTGGGTCGCCAACGATCATGGAGCAAGGACCGGGGTGCGGCCCGTAGAACCACGGCCCAATGTACGGAAACAGCTGGCTTTGGGGCCATGGGGGGCACGTCTCGTCGCCGCCCGTGCCGCCCGTGGTGGTAGCGCCGCCGCCCGTGGATCCCCCGGACCCATTCAACGTGCCCCCATCGCCCACGGTGACCCCCGGGGGTGCGTCGTCGCTTTCCGCGCTGCATCCAAGTCCAGAAACCGTGAGCCCCAGCAGGATCATTGTTGCGCGACCGCCTTCCAGCATGCCGGCAGCCTAGCGCCGAAATCGGGTCGCGACCAACTCGTCGCGGGAGTCGCGAGGAACGAATCGGTGTCCTCGCCGCATGTCCGTTGCCTGGCCCGTGCCGCAGGGCAGCTGGTTGCGGTTGTACTGTCGCGCATTTCGACCTACCGGTTGCGGCGTGAACGCTTCCCGATCGGGCAACAAGTGGTGGGTGATGGCTGCCGTGGCGATCGGCGTGTTTCTGTCGACTATCGATGGCAGCATTGTCAACGTCGCGCTGCCGACCCTGGCGTACGAGCTAGACGCGCCGTTCGTGGCCGTACAGTGGGTGGTCCTCGGCTACCTGCTGACCCTCGTCACGCTGATGATGGTTGCGGGGCGACTCGCCGACGTGCGCGGAAAGAAGCCCCTGTACGCGGCGGGCTATCTCGTCTTCACCCTGGGATCGCTGGGTTGCGGGCTGTCGCCCAGCATTGGCTGGCTGCTGGCGGCGCGGGTGCTGCAGGCCATGGGCGCTTCGCTCCTGATGGCCCTCGGGGCAGCCATCACGACCGAGGCCTTCCCACGCGAGGAACGGGGACGGGCGCTGGGCCTCATCGGACTGATGGTATCGGTGGGGCTCGTCACGGGCCCGAGCCTGGGCGGCCTGATCCTGGGGGTGCTGCCCTGGCAAGCGATCTTCTTCGTGAATCTCCCCCTCGGCGTCTTCGGGACAGCGCTCGTCTGGTGGGTGGTGCCGACACGTCCGGCGCCCCCGCGTCAACCCTTTGACTGGTGGGGAACGGTCCTGCTCTTCGTCACCCTCCTCAGCGGATTGCTCGCCGTCACGCTGGGGCCGCGCGTTTCCTTCGGCGCTCCCCACATCCTCGCGCTCGGACTCGTCTCCGCGGTCGGTGGCGTGCTCTTCGTGCGGGTCGAGCGGGCTGTGACCCATCCGCTGGTTGACCTGCGCATGTTCGCCAGCTCGACGCTCCGTGTGAACGTGGTGACCGGTTCGCTGGTCTTCGTGGCGAGCTCAGGGCTGGTGTTCCTCGTCCCTTTCTACCTGCAGGATCTGCAAGGGCGCAGCCCGGCCGAGGCCGGGCTGCTACTCGTGGTTCCGCCGCTGGTGATGGGGCTTGCCGCTCCTGTCTCGGGGTGGCTTTCGGATTACGTGGGGACGCGTCCGTTGACTGTGCTGGGCATGAGCGTGCTGCTGGTGGGCTACGTCCTTGTGAGTGGTCTGCGCCAAGACACTCCCGCCTGGGAGTACCTCGTCCGCGTCTTCTGGCTCGGGCTGGGAATGGGGATCTTCAACTCCCCCAACAACAGCGCGATCATGGGAGCGGTGCCCCGCGAGCGACTCGGTACCGCGTCGGGGTTGCTGTCGCTGACACGGACCCTGGGGCAAACCACCGGAGTTGCGCTGGTTGGCGCGGCTTGGGCGGCGATCACGCTGGTGATCGACCGGGGCGGCGCTGCTGATGCGCGAGCTGCGGCCGTTTCGGTTCAGCTCGAGGCGCTCAGGTGGACGGCCCTCGGGCTCTGCGGGCTGGTGGGCGGCGGCGTCGCACTCGGGTGCCTGAGTTGGTGGCGAGAGGCGCACGCGGAGGAATAGGCCTCGCGGTCCTCGTGTCGCGCCTCGGGGCGCTATCCTGGCGGCGTTCCGTACTGCGGCAGGGAGTACTGCCCCGGTGCTTGAGGATGGGGGGCGGAACCCACCTGTCCGGTGGGCCCGGGCAGCTGCGGTTGTTTGCCCAGGGCGACGGCTTCGAGTGCCTTCGCCAGCACCAGCGTGTCGTTCAGTAGCGGCTCCATGTCCTCGGCGGCGAGGTACTTGGTGTGGTTCTCTCGCTCGGCCCCGCCCGGTAGAAGGTGGAGCTCGACGTCGGTGTCGACGTCCATCCGGGCGAGACGACTGCCCCACCGCTCGATGAACCAGAAGAGGGGGGCCAGATCGGTCAAGTTCCCCTGCTCGACGCGCTGCACGATTGCAGGGGTCGCGTAGCGGATCGGAAACAGGTTGTCGAAGCGAGGATCGCGGGTCGTGAAGCGCCAGAGCCCCTCATCGGGGTGGGGATAGCGGGGGTCGGTCTTGAGGTAGAAGGCACGCTCGTCGAGGTCGACCTCGATCGCATCGTCGCTGGAGGGGCTGATGCTCACGTCCCGACCCTGAATCCTTCCCCGTGCGCTGCCGATGTAGGAGTGCTGGTGTTCGCCATGGATTTCCATCCCGTGGCGGCGTGCGATCGCGATCATTGCCTGCTTGCTCGCCTTCCACGGGCCCGCTCGGGTCCCGAGCATGGCCGGCACAAGCGCCGGTAGCAGAACTCCGGCCAGGGCGATGGTGAAACCGAGTGCGAACGGCACCGCGGCGAGCTCTTCCTCCAGGGCGAAGCCGAGCAACTGCAATCCCACCACCACGATGGTCCCCGCGCCTGCCACGAGAACACCCAGGACGATGGCCAGGATGGTGAATATGTTGGGCTTGGACTTGTTCCTGTCCCCTTTCCTGGCCGCCCTCGGTAGTCGGGCGATCTCGGCGCGCTCCTCCTGCTGATCGCGCCGTCGTCGCTCGTCGTTCAGCCTCTTCTGGCTCTGCCCCTCGAACCGCACGAACCATTCTTGCTTCGTCTTGACGGGATGGAGTCGTGACCACAGTTCGTCGGGGATGAAGACCTGTCCCTGACAGAACTGGCAGAGGCAGGTTCGATGGGTATCCGCAGTGATGGTGAGCCCGCCACCGCACCCGGGGCACGTCATCATGATGGGTTGCGGCTTTTCCTGGTCGAGCTCAAGCTGCTGGGATCCCGCCGCGGCGGACATCTCCCGCTCCGGACTGATGATCTGGACGACAGAGGGAACCCTGGCGCGCAGCCAATCCGGCGCCGGGTACGTATGGTAGCGCCTCCCACACTCGATGCAGAAGACATGGCCGTCAGTCCCCGGTTGCACCTCCGACAACGGGGTCTTGCACTTCTCGCAGCGAGGGGCGAGCCGATAGTAACCGTAGTGGTAGCTCTGCCCGCCACCCATCAGCTGCCCACCTCGGCCCTGCTTCTCTTCCAGGTGGTCGTATTCCTTCTCGAGATCGTTGAGAAACTCGGGGATGTGATCGGCGGGCAGCTGAGTCGCCTGCGAACACGTAGCGCACGTGACTACGCGCATCGGGCCATTCACGGGCAGCGGCTGTCCGCAGTGCTTGCACGTCGCCTGAATCTCGAAGCAACCGTATCGCGTCATCGGCCCGTCTTTCCCATGGTCGAGCCCGACGCTCGAGCCTCCTCGGCACAGTGCCAGGTTGCGTGGCGGGGTTCCAGTCCTTTTCAGTGGTGCGTTCCGTCGCTGGCTCCGCGTGTGCCCGCAGTCCCGCTACGCATTCCAGGACCGCTCACTTCCTCGCGGCGTGGAATTTCGCAGGCAGCGCGAGCCGTTCATCTGGCGAAGAGCAGCCACACTGTCGTCACCGCAATGAACAGAAACATCAGGGACATGACTCCCCCGGCGCGCAGGTAGTCGGCGTTCCGGTACCCACCAGGAGACATGAAGAGGGCATTGACCTGGTGGGTAGGGAGCAGGAAGGAGTTCGAAGCGCAGATGGCAACGAGCAGTCCGAGGGCACGCCCGCTGATACCCGCCTCCAGTCCCACCAGCATCACCAGCGGAACGAGGAGAACTGTCGCTGCAACGTTCGACATGAACAGGGAGAAGAGCGTGGCAAGCAGGCCGATCGCCAGCATCAGTACGAACGGTGGGCTTCCGGACAGTACTGAGGTGAGGGTCGTTGCCACGTAGGCCGCTGCCCCGCTCTTGTCCATTGCGGTACCTAGTGGGATCAATCCAGCCAGCAGGAAGACGGTACGCCAATCCACGGCGCGGTAGGCCGCGTCGATGGGTAGCACGCGCAGCAGGACCATCGCCACAGCGCCAGACATCAGGCTGATCGAGAGCGGGGCGCCAGCAATAGCCAGCCCGATGGCCACCGCAAAGCACAGCCCGGCCAGCGCCGCCTTTGAAGGGTCGGTCTCGTCACCTTCGACGGGAGAGAGCACAGCAAAGCTCGGATCCCGGGCGAGCTGGCGAATGTGGTTCCACGTTCCGTGGACCACCAGCACATCCCCCACCGCGAGTGGCTTGTCCGAGAAGTCAGCGGGCTGCCGGGCGGCACCCGAGAGCAAGATGATCGGTTCCGTTGCGTAGGTCTTGCGGAACGCGATGTCCCGCAACGTACGACCCGCCAGCGGTGCTCGCGGAACGACCACGACCTCAGCGAAGCCAGCAGTCTCTGGCGCGAGCGCGGCTCGCATCTCGTCCGGCAGTTCCCGGCGGACTGTCAGCCCATGGTCGCCAGCGAAGCGTGCCACGTCATCGGGTCCCCCCAGCAGAGCCAGTTCCTGCCCCGCGGCCAGGCGGGTCTGCCTCCACGGGGCAGGCTGCACCTGCGACTCGTCACGCAACAGCAGCAGGTTGAGTCCGTAGGTGCGCCAGAGGTCGAGCTCTTCGATGGACCTGCCGATGGCGGGACTCTTCTCCACCACCCTCACCACCATCACCTGGCGGGGTACATCCCAGGCCAGAAGCAGCTGCTCCTGCGCTCCGGGCATGGTTCCCGTCCCGCGCCGGTCCGGCAGCACAATCGGGCCCAGCGCAAAGAAGTACACAATCCCGGCTAGCAATAGCAGGCCCCCCACGGGGGTCACGGCGAACAGACCGAATGGGTCCTGCCCGCCCTGACGGAGCAGATCATTGAGAATGATGAGCGGCCCCGACGCAACCATCGTGAGGGTGCCACCGAGGATCGCAGCAAAGCCAACGGGCATCAGCAGCCGAGACTCTGGCAGTCCGACCCGTCGGGAGATGCGAAGCAGCGCCGGGAGGAACAGAGCTGCGGCTCCAATGTTCTGCATGAACGCCGAAATGGCACCGACCGCGGCAGAAACCAGCGCTACCACCCGCCGTTCTTGCGACCCCGCAATGCGCAAGATCGGCCGGGTGAGCTTCACCATCACGCCCGCCCGATCCACCCCGTGCCCGAGGATCATGACGCCAATGATCGAGACCACCGCGTTGCTCGACAGTCCTGCGAGCGCCTCGGCCGGCTCGACCAATCCGAGCCACGGTAGCGCCAGCATCACGACCAGTGCGACAACATCAACGCGAAGCCACTCGCTGACGAAGAGAAAGACCGTGACGGCGAGGACTGCAAAGGTGAGAATGATTTCGGAAGACATGGCTGTGTGCCGAATCTGCAGTGCCAATCACTTGAGCTGGCTGAGCTCTCCGACTTTGCCCCTCTCTGGGTGAGAGGCAAAGTCGCCGAAGAGTGCCACTTCTCTCGAGTGGCACTGGTCCACATTGGCGAGCAACGCAAGCGCTGCTCGCTGTAGATGAGCGAGCGTGATGGTCGGACTCTTCGACAAGTTCTCGAGACCATTGGACTCTGGGGTGGGCGCCCCAACCTCCGATACGTCGACCCGGACTTCGTTCCGGGCTGTCGTATCAGAGGTGAGATCGCGTGCGCAGTTCAGACGAGTGCTCCTCAGGGATCCCGCCGGCCCCTCACCGCAGGTGTACCAACTGGTGATGGGGGGACGAGTAGACTACTCGAGAAGCTGCGTGGCTTTCGTGGTTTTCACCAGTCGAGTGATCGGGGACCACTCGACTGGGCACCTCGGGGCTTGCCGAGTGCTTCTCCCGGATGCTCCGAGGACACCTGGCACCGGGGTCGATGGGGGGGCGTACCCGTTTCTGCATCCAGAACCATGCGAGAATTCGGCACGACTTCTGCCTCTCACCCGTAGCGTCGAATCCGCGAACCCTTCCGCTACGTAACTATCTCTAACGACCAAAACGAGGAGCCGATATGACCAGCGTTCAGGACATTTCCAGTGACGAGCTTCGCGCCTACATGGCTGCTCACTCGGAGCAAGAGTACGTGGTGGTCGACGTGCGACAGCCAGAAGAGTACGCCGCCGGACACGTTCCCGGTGCCAAGCACCTGCCTTTGCCCGAGATACCCCTCCGCAGCTCGGAGCTCGCCGAGTTGAGCGGGAAGACCCTGTTCTTCTACTGCCGTAGCGGGGGTCGGTCCGCTCGCGCTGCGCAGATGGCAGCGGGTACTCTGGGGATCCCCAAAGTCCACAACTTGCTGGGCGGGATTTCGGCGTGGAACGGCGACCAGCTGCCCGATTTCCCGAAGCTCAAGGCGCTGAACGTGGGAGGGAGCATTGACGAGATCCTGCGGAGTGCGCTCGAGCTCGAAAAGGGAGCACACCGACTCTATGATTCGCTCGTGCCGTACTTCAAGGGAACCGGTTCGGAGTCGGTCATCGAGGAGTTGGCCCGCGCGGAAGTTGGGCACGGCAAGGTCATCTACGGTGCTCTCGCCAAGTTGGCGGGGCAACCAGAAGCAACGTTCGAACAGCTTTTCGAAGAGCTGTCCGGCGACCTCCTCGAGAATGGTGTTACCTTCGAGGAGAGCGTGACGCGAGCACGATCCATTGGTGCACAGGGCTCTCTCGCCTTGCTCGAGATGGCGCTCGAGATCGAGCTCATGGCCTACGACCTATACAAGAACCTTGCTGATCGCGCGGAAGCCAGTGACGCCAAGGGTGTGCTGCTCGACCTTGCACAGCAGGAAAAGCGGCACGCGGAAGGACTGGCAAAGCGCATCGGCTCCATGGCGGCGGTCTGAGTAGGACTGCGAAGGGAACCAACCATGCAGGTCAAGACTTTCTACGATCAGCGGACCAGCACATTGACGTATGTAGTGTACGACCCACAGACGAAGGATGCGGTCGTCATCGATCCCGTTCATGACTTCGATCCTGCCTCAGGGAACCTCTGGCGCGAGTCCGTGGACCAGGTGGTCGCCTTCCTGAACGAGCACAAGCTGAAGCTGCACTGGGTCTTGGAGACCCATGCCCACGCCGACCATCTCTCCGGCGCACCCCAGCTGAAGCAGGCTTGCCCCAACGTCCGGGTGGCGATCGGCGCGAACATCACCAAGGTGCAGGAAGTCTTCAAGGGAATCTTCAACCTCCCCGAGGACTTTGCTACCGACGGCAGCCAGTTCGACCTCCTCCTGCACGAGGGCGATGTGCTGGAAGCCGGCAGCTTGAAGATCGAGACGGTCTTCACTCCGGGGCACACACCCGCCTGCGCCACCTACAAGGTGGGCGACGCCCTCTTCACCGGCGACGCCCTCTTCATGCCGGATTCCGGGACGGGGAGGTGTGACTTCCCCGGTGGGAGTGCCACGGATCTCTACCAATCGATCCAGGAGAAGATCTACGCGCAGCCCGACGAAACGCGCATCTTCGTTGGACACGACTATCAGCCCGGAGGGCGCGAGGTCCGCTATCAGACGACCGTGGCCGCGCAGAAGCAGGGCAACGTGGCCCTCCGCAGTGAAACATCCAAGGAGGAGTTCGTCAGCTTCCGCGAGAAGCGTGACGCAACGCTTGCCGCCCCCAAGCTACTGTTCCAGTCGGTTCAGGTGAACGTCGACGCGGGGCGGCTGCCCGCGCCAGAGGGAGAGCACTCCTACCTGAAGATCCCACTGAACGTTTTCAAGCCGAAGGAGATTGCCCAGGTCCCCATGCTCGACACCTGCGAGGCGCCGAGACCGAGTGGGCAGCAAGGGTGAAGGTCGTGCCGCTCTCGTGCGGCTTGCCCGCATGGCGGAACCCTCTGTCCGCGGCGTCCATGCGGTTCCGACTACGGGTTGAAGACCGACGAGCGGCGGTCGATGGCCGGGTTGACTCCCAGGAACGTGAGCTGCGCGGGCGAGCCGAACGGGACGCCGTCGGGTCCACGAACGGTGAGCTGGTACTCGCCGGCGGCGTACCCGTGCGCTCTCGATAGACGAACGGACACGGCAGCCTGAGTTGTCGGCTGGCCTGTGTTCGGGTCGAGGAAGGACGCCGTGATGGATTCAACGAGTGGCGTTCGACCTTGCAGGGGGACTCGTCGCGTCAACATCCGACCGCCGTCGAAGAGCGCGCGCTCTTCGTAGCTCGTTGGCACGAGCTCCAATCTCAGTGCCAGGCTTGCGCCCCCTGGTGGTGGGTTCATCGTCAGTCGAAGTCCACGGGCCACGTTCCGTCGGAGCCTTCCGGAACCACGCGGTTCGGAATGGTGAGACTGGATCGCGGCTGCCGGACCGTGGGCGAATACTCCGGCGGTGCGGGAGGAAACCCCACCACGCTTTCCGGGGGTGGGTATTGAGGGCTCGGGGCTGTGCAGCCCACCCACCCCAGCATGACCCATGGCGCGACCCGTCGAAGCATGGTGTCCGACACTACAGCCGGGGCCAAACCGAGTCGAGGTACATCCTTCGAGCTCACCGGGCCCTAGACGCGAGTCGGAAGCGGGTCGATTCGGTCACCACGAACGTTGAGCTCCCCTCCCGCATCGAGTACTTTCGTGCCGTCACAGGTGGGACGCTGGCGGGTTGGCGTGGGAAGTCGCCCATGCGGGCGCCTGCCAGTGCGTTGGGTCCCGAAGGGTCGGGAATCATCAGATTGAGCTGGAGCTACCAAGTATGACTACCAACATGCCACACAGGCTATCTCGCTCTACCACACGTGCGCTTGGGTTCACCAGACGCTGGGCGCATGCAACTCTGTGGGCGGCCACGACCGGGCTATTCGTTTCCCACGCCAGGTCGCAGGAGACGCCCGCGCCCACCGGGACATCTGACGCTCCCGAAGCGGCGGAGGCTGGACTTCCACCAGTGACTCCACCCTCTGCAGCACCGATGGCTGCGGTGCCCGACTCGCCGTCGCAGGCCGCTGCGGCCGACACGCCCGCGCCCGCGCCCGCGCCCGCGTCGGCTCCGGCCCTCGCCGTTTCCCAGTCCCCGACCACCTACGCCAGTTCGACAACGTTGGTCTCGGAGGATGAGAGCTACGGCCCGGATCCGGAGGACGAGATCGACGGCGATCGAGGCCCGCACCCCCGACAAACCGGGTTTCATCTGGCGTTCGGGCTGGGGCCGAGCGGAGGGTGGGATGTTCCGGGGATCGCCACCATCTTCAAGATCGGCGGCACCGTGACACCTGCCCTTCGCGTCTTCTACTACGCCCAGAATCACTGGTATAAGTCCCCGACGGCATTCGGAGGGCTAACACCGGGGAAGTGGCGCATCCAGTTCATCAACGGAATCGGAATGGACTACTTCTTCCACCCTCGGGTGGGGGCTCGACTGGCGCTCGGTGGTGGCGGGGACGTTGCACAGAGTGCGATGAGCGATTCTGCCGCGATTGGCTTCGCCTACGCGGGCGGCTTCACCTTCGAGATGCTCAACGGACCCAGTCGCCTGTCGATCGATCCAATGTTCATGGTCACGAACTTCGACCAACGGAAGCTGTGCGAGACAGACTCGAGTTGGTGTGACTACTGGTCGTCGCGTCTCCAGACGGCGATCACGCTGAACTACGTGTTCCACTGATTGTGGGGCGCGGAGCTTCCTTTGGGAGCACTTGCGCGTTTGTCAGCGTCTTGGAACGCTTCGACCACGAGGTGCATTCCCGCTCTTGCCGCCCGTTGGAATGCGTGTCCGTCAGCACACAGCCGTGCGTGCTGGCTGACACGTTCCAGACGGCGTCCGCCGCGCCATTTTGCGGGTTTTTCGCGTGCCCACCTCTGGCACGCAACTTGTTCATCCTGGCGCCGTGTGGACACGTGCGCGGGCTCTTGCAGCATTGCTGGCGGTGGTCACGGCCCTCGCCGTGCTGCTCCGCCGCTACCCGACCGACGCGCTCGATCTGTCCGCTCGTCGCTCGACGATCATCACCGACCGACACGGTGTCGAGCTCTACGAGCGACGCTCTCGTGTGGGAAGCTACGGACACCCGGTCGAGCTGGACCGGGTGTCGCCCGCGCTGGTTCAGGCCACGCTCGCCGGCGAGGACGCCTTCTTCTACCGCCATCCGGGCATCGACCCGAGCGCGGTGGTGCGGGCCCTGTGGCTCGACCTGAACGCGGGGCAGCTGGTCTACGGCGGGTCCACCATCACCCAGCAGCTCGCCAAGAGCCTCGACCGCCAGCCGCGCACGCTGTGGGGCAAGACGCTGGAGGCGCTCGACGCGATCCGCCTCGAGCGCACGCTCACCAAGCGCGAGATCCTCGAGCAGTATCTGAACCGCGTTTGCTACGGCCGACTCGCCTGCGGTGCCGAGGCAGCCGCAGAGCGCTTCTTTGGCAAGCACGCGAACGAGCTCTCGCTGGACGAGGCGGCGCTCCTTGCCATCTTGCCCCGCTCGCCGGGATACTACGATCCTGCGCGCCACCCCGAGCGAGCCAGGGCACGACGCGCCCACGTGCTGAGCTTGATGGTAGAGCGCGGCTTCATCACCCGCGAGCAGGCCGACGATGCTGCGAAGATGCCGATCCGATTGGTCGACCCCCGAGGCGAACGGATGGCTCCGCATCTGCTGGACCAGCTAGAACGCAGAGGCGAGCTCACCGAGGCTCCAGACTACCTGGTCACGACGATCGACCTCGAGCTGCAGAAGCAGTCCCTGACGCGTCTTCGTGCCCACCTCGAGCGCGTGCGGGACCGCGGTGCAACTCAGGGCGGCGTCGTGGTGATCGACAACACAACTCGCGAGGTCCTCGTGCTAATCGGGTCGAGCGACTACGCACGCGCCGCTACCAACGTTGCGTTCGCGCCGCGCCCGCCGGGTTCTGCGCTCAAGCCCTTCATCTACGCCCTCGCGCTCGAGGCAGGCCTCGACCCGAAGGGGACGCTTCTCGATACACCGGTCAGCTGGAAGAACTACGCTCCGCGATCCGCCGATGGTCAGTATCACGGCGCCGTTCCGGTGAAGACCGCGCTCGGGAGTTCGCTCAACCTGCCCGCGGTGAAGCTCGCTGAGCGGGTGGGTCCAGCCAGGGTCGTGGCCCTGCTCGATGAGCTTGGCGTCGTGGACGGCTCGTCGCTCACGCCTGGACTTGCCGTAGCTCTCGGCGGCGTCCCGGTGCGTCTGATCGATCTCGCGAACGCATACGCCACGCTGGCCAGTTCCGGGATGCACGGGAACTGGCGGCTGACGGCTGGCCCCAGTGGTCCGCGGCGTCGCGTGCTGGGTGACCGCGAGGCTCGTGTCATCACCGGCATGCTGTCGGACGCATCCGCTCGGCGGATGTCGTTTGGCGTCGACACACCCCTGGATCTCGAGTTCCCGGTCGCGGCCAAGAGCGGCACGTCCCAATCGTTCTGCGACAACGTCGTGATCGGATACACTGCAGAATTCACGGTGGCGGTGTGGGTCGGCAACTTCGATGGTTCGCCGATGAGGGGCCTGCTCGCCATGGAAGGCGCCGCGCCGCTCTGGCGTGATGTCATGGAGGTTGCGATGCGCGGGAGGCGGCCGCGACCCCTGCCGATGCATGCCGTTGGCGTGAGTCATGGCGCCTCTGGTTTTGCGGATCTGCTGCGGGTCGTGAGCCCCGCTGCCGGTGGCGAGTATGTGCTCGACCCGCTGTTGCCTGTTGCGCAGCAGAAGCTTGCGTTTCGTGCCGAGGTGGCGCGGGAGCAACGCCTCGGCGGCGCCCGTGTGCGTTGGCTGATCGACGGCACATCTCATGCCGAAGTCGGTGCGCCGTATGAGCACTTCGCGATGCCGGAGCGAGGAGAACACCGCGTGGCAGCGGTGCTGGTCTCGAAGTCGGGCGAGGAGCTGGCGAGGAGCGACCCGATCGCATTCTCCGTGGAGGGAGACGACTCATGAAACATGTCATCAAGTTCGTTGTGTCGCTGGCATTGCTGGGCGCGGTTGACTGTGCTCCCGGAGAGCCCGACTTCACGATCGCTCGCGAGGACCCGCAGACCTGGGAGCCGGATGCGCCAGCGCAGGAGGTCCCGCGACCGCTGTCCCCAGCGGTGGAGATGCCCATCGGCGATGTCGTCGTTGGTCCGGGACGCAAGCTGCCCGTGCGGATCACCGACGCCGAGTGGGCAAGGCTACGCGTCGTTCCTCTCGAGTTGGGCGAGGTGGACCAGGCGCAGTCGGCCCTCGGCTACTTCGAAGCGGGGGCGGACCCCTTCGCGATGGTCGAGGTTCTGCGCAAGAAGTCGAGGGCGATCCAGACCAGCTACATTCACGGTGGTGTGATTTCGCTGGAGCCCTCCAGTCAGCGGGCCACGCAGGAAAGGGAGATTGATCCGTTCGCGCAGACGAAGAGCAGCATCGTCTACGCCGTACTCGACGCGCCCGGCGCCAACCCCCGAGCGGCGATTCTACAGCGAGGTGAGCTCAGCACCGTCCTGAAGGTCGGCAGAAGTGGCGGCATCGTCTGGGTGACCGACACCGAGAGCGGCCAGCCCGTGCCAAACGCGGCGGTCACGATCAGCCAGGGGCGGTCGTTGCGCTTCCGGGGAACTACCGATTCCAGTGGCTTGCTGCGGCTGCCGGGGGAAGCGCGGCTCCGAATCCAGCGCCCGGCCCGAGGCGTCCATGACCACGCGCGTCCGCTCATTGCGGGGGCCACGTCGAAGCAGCGCGTGGCATTTGCGAGCGAGTACTGGCAGACGGGTCTCGAAAGCTGGAACTATGGCCTACCCGAGGTGTACGGAGAGGACAGTCTGCGCGGGCTCGTCACCGCTGAACGCGGCATTTACCGGCCAGGCGAGACCATCCATCTGTTTGGATCGTTGCGCAAGCGGGTGATGAGTGGCCGGCTCGCTCCGCCCGGCGGCACGGTCGAGGTCGAGCTGCGTGACCCCGACGGACAGCAGGTGTTCAAGAAGAAGACGTCCCTTTCGCCGTTCGGGACCTTTCGCGCTGAACACGAGCTGAAGGGCACTGCGCGTCTCGGCAGCTACGGGCTGCTCGTTCGCCACGGTGGTCAGTCGCTGAGCAGCCAGTTCGAGGTGGGTGAAGCGCGCCCCGTGCATTTCGAGGTAGAGCTCCCGAAGACCGGACCGCTGGACGTCACCGAGGGTGTCGCGATCTTCCCGATCTCGGCCCACTATCTGCACGGTGCTCCGGTGGCGGGTGGTACGGTCGCCCTGCGCGTGTCGACGCGCGCTGGCGAACCCGATGTTGGCGGTTTCGTCTATGGGGCCAGCGGCGTCCAGGGGTACTGGCAGGAGCGGGCCACGCTCGAGGCCACGCTGGATCCACAAGGAAATGCCAGGCTGACGCTGCCCGTGGAAGAGTTGGGAACTTCGACCGGCGACCCGCAGGTGGTCGAGGTGGCGCTCGAAGCCACGGTGCAGGACCGTGGTGGCGAATCCGTCAGCGCGCGCAGCGTGCTCACGCGCGCGACCTCCGACACCCTCGTTTCGGTGAAGAAGAACGATTGGGTCGTCGATCCCAAGCGCGGCTGGACCGTTCAGGTGCGCGCGCAGGATCGTGCCCTCGAACCCCAGCCGGGAAAGAAGCTGGTCGTCGAGCTCTTCAAGCGCACCTGGTCGGCAATCGGGCAGAAGACGAGCACGGGTACGCGGTACCAGGGCCAGTGGCAGATGGTGTCGGTCACCTCCCGGACCGTAACCAGTGGCAAGGCCCCCGTCGACGTGCACTTCCCACTGCACGACGGGGGTGAGTACCGGGCGCGAGTGCACGTCGCTGGGTCCGACCGATACGCGGAGGAGTCGGTCTGGGCCTACGGCTATGGAGGAGCGGGCGGTTGGGACAACAATCCGCGCGTCACGCTCCGTACGGATCAGGCGAGCTACGAGCCGGGTGACCGCGCTCGGGTGTTCGTCGAGTCGCCCTACGCGAAGGCCACGGCCCTCGTCACGGTGGAGCGCGATGGAGTGATGGAGGCGCGTGTCGAGCAGCTGTCTCCGGACGGCGTGGTGGTGCCGATCCTCGGACGCTACTTGCCGAATGTGTATGCGTCCGTCGCGCTGGTCCCGCAGCTTGCTGCGGGGACCACACCCGCCGCGGGCTCGCCCCTCAAGGTGGGCTATGCGACGCTCGCCGTGAGCCCGGAGTGGCGCCGCTTGAAGGTGAGCATCACCCCCCAGCGCCCCGAACAGAAGCCGGGCGAGGTGGCTGCGCTGCTGGTGAAGGTGCGCGACCAGCAGAACCATCCCGTGTCCGCCGAGGTCACGCTGTGGGCGGCCGACGAAGGCGTGCTGAAGCTGACCGGATACCAGACACCGGACCCGTTTGCCCCTGCCTATGCGCAGCACCCCCACCGCGTCCGAACGTCATCCAGCTTGCTGCGCTGGATGGAGCGCGACCCGATGCACTGGGACGATGGCTCGGGGGGTGACTCTGACCCCGGCAGCGGACCCACCACCGCGTTTCGCTCGCGCTTTCTCTCGACGGCGTTCTTCAGCAGGCCCGTGGTGACGGACGCGCACGGCCAGGCCACCGTGAAAGTGAAGATGCCCGACAATCTCACCCGCTGGCGGGTGATGGCGGCGGTGGCCGACACGGGTGAGCGCTTCGGGTCGAGCGAGGCATCGATCACCACCTCCAAGCCGCTCAGCATCGAACCTGCGTTGCCACGATTCCTCACCGTGGGTGACGATCTCTCCGCGGCATTTCTCGTCATCAATCAGACGGGGCAGGCCGGTGAGGCGACGGTGAGCTTCTCGGCGACCGGTGCGCGCGCGGTCGGCGACCGGGTGCAGAAGGTCGAGCTCGAGCAGGGCGCACAGCGGCTCGTGTCGTTCCAGCTCGAGGCGCGCGATCCCGGAAGCGTGCGCGTCCAGGCGAGCGCTCGGCTCGGCAGCGAGAGCGACGGCGTTCAGGTCGATCTGCCCCTCTACGCCCCGGCGCTGTGGGACACCAAGGTCGTCGGTGACGGAATGCTCAAGGGTGAGCGCAGCGTGACCATCAGCCTGCCCAAGACGGCTCTGCCGAAGCTCGCGAAGCTCAGCATCAGCGTGTCACCCGGGGTGCTGGCCAGCCTCAGCGGCGGCATCGACTCTCTGATGGAGTATCCCCACGGCTGCCTCGAACAAACGACGTCACGCTTGATCCCGATGGTCATGCTGGAGGACCTGCTCGAAGGATCGGGGGACGCCCGGCTCTCGGGGGCCGAGCACCGGCAACGCATGCAGGCCGCGGTGGCCCACGTGCTCGAGCATCGCAACAGTGATGGCGGATTTGGGCTGTGGCCCGCCTCGGAGTCGGAGCCTTTCTTGACGGCCTACGGCCTGTGGGGCCTGACCACCGCCAGGGCCCACGGATACGACGTCCCGGACCGCGTGATCGAGGCGGGCTTCGCCTACTTGGACGAGCACGATCTTGCCAGCAACGACATGCACGGCCAGTTCTCGGATGGGGAGACCGGTCCGTTTGCGGCCTTCGTACTGGGCGCCAACGGACGCGACAAGTCGGGATTCGGGAAGAAATTCGCGGCGAATCCCGACCAGCTGAGCCGGTTTACCACCGGTCTGTTGGGGGCAGCGCTGGCAAGCTCCGAGAGCGATGCCTCCCGGCCACTGCTCCGCACGCTCGCTGCTGCTCGCCAGCGGGGCAGGGACGGCACGCTCGTTCGCGAGTCCAGCAAGGGCGTCGACTTCCTCCACTTCGGGCGCGACCTTCGGGCAACGGCGGCCACCGTGCGTGCTCTGGTCGAGGCCGGGCGCCGCGACGAGGCCGATGATCTCGTGGCTGGGATATTGGCGCAGCGCACCGGCGATGGCAGTTGGGGCACGACCTACAACAACCTCTGGGCGCTCTACGCACTGGCGGACTACGTCCAGGCCTCGGCGCCTTCTGCCGCGTCGCAGGTCCGTATCCTGCTCGATGGCAAGGTGGAGAAGCAGGTGCAGTTCGACCGGAAGTCCCACCTGTTCAAACTCGAGCTCCCGGCGAGCAAGTTGCCTGCTCCCGGGGGCAGCACGACACTGACGCTCCAGGCCGCGGAGAGCGCCAGGATCCGCTTCACGGCGCGACTCAGCTACGTGGACGCGGACCAGGGAAGGTCCCGGGTCGAGCAGGGCTTCAAGGTCGATCGTGAGCTCGTCGACGCTGAAACCGGCAAGGCAGTGAGCGACCCCAAGGTGGGACAACTGCTCCGTGTCAAGCTCAGGCTTGTGGCCCAGAGCCCCACCAAGCAAGTCGCGCTCATCGATCGCCTGCCGGCCGGCTTCGAGTCCGTCGATACCTCGCTGGCCACGGAACGGAAGTCCGCGCAGGACAACGGGGTCGGTTGGGACTGGGTGTGGCGGGAGCTCCACGACGAGCGCGTCACGTTCTTCGCCGACGAACTGAGCAGCGGTGTACACGAAGCCGAGTACCTGGTGCGCGCCACCCGCGCCGGCTCCTTCATTCGCCCGGCTGCCATGGCCGAGGCGATGTACGACCCGTCGATCTACGGCCGGGGTCTGCGGGAAAGCGTCCGCGTGACGCGCTGAGCCGTGGTCGCCCAGACGACGAGTGTCCTGTTGATACGGATTCTTCCGCCAGCTGTGGCGCCGACGGGATCTGTGCCGGTGGTGGCTCCCGCCGCTTGGTGGCGGCGCCGAGCGCGTGCGTTGGTGGGCTCGTCTGCACCAGCAGTGGCGAGTGCTTGGAAGAGGCTTCGGTCGCCAGGCTGGACGAAGGGGGATGCGCCTGCGCCAGCGTGGACCGCGATTCCGGTGGTGGCTCTGCCCCGTGGGCTCTCCTTGGGTGGTTGCTGTTCGCGTGCAGGCGCGCCTTCCCAGCCCGTCGCCGCAGGAGTTGAGGTCGGGGCCACGCGCGGGACCCCAAGCCCCGCAGCTCTCGGCCTAGGTCGCGACTTCGATCAGGGGCGTCGGCCTCCGCGGCGGGGGCGCGGGGCGTGGTGGTTCCGCGGGCGCCATTCTCGCGGAGGAGGGGGGGGGGGCGGATCTCGGTGCAGGCTGGTGCTGATCTTGCGCGGCGTGCAGGGCGGGGTCTCGGACGCCATCGTGAGTAGGGTGGCCACGAGTGTCTCGGCGGAGTGCGTTTCGAGGAGCTTTTGAGCGTACTCGAGCTGCTCCTCGGTCGGGGGCTGGCCCAGCAGCTCGTAGAGTCGGCGCCGGGTCCGCCGGCGGTACTCCTTGGCGATGCGCTCCGGGGTCGGCACTGGGGCGAAAGAGGGCCGCACTCCGGCCTGGGCCAGCAGTTGCTCGAGGCGTCGCCGGGACGGAGCCGGCAGGAGGAGGACGCTTGTTCCGGTGTGGCCGGCCCGCCCGGTGCGCCCGCTGCGGTGAGTGTAGGTGTCCGCGTCGCCGGGGGGATCGCCGTGGACGACGAGCTGGATCCCGGAGACGTCGAGACCACGTGCGGCCACGTCGGTGGCGACCAGCGTTGTCACTTGCCCGGAGCGAAACGCGGTCAGCGTCCGTGTGCGTTGCGCTTGTGGGAGATCACCACTCAGTGAGGCGGCGTTGATGCCGTCGCGCTGCAGCTTCTCCGTCAGCTCGATGGTGTCTGCCCGGGTGCGCACGAAGACCAGCGTGCGGACCGGCTCATCGTCTTGCTGCCGTGCGGCGGCCAGGAGCAAGACGTTGACGAGCGCCGCGTAGCGGTGCCGTCCCTCCACGACGTGTGCGAGGTGGGTGATGTTCTCGTTGGCAGAGCCGAGGGGGGACCCCTCGATGCGTTGCGCGTTGGTCTGGTATTGCGCAGCGATGCGCGCGACCTCACGAGGGAAGGTGGCACTCAAGAGGTGTGTCCGCTGGCGATCGGGAACGTGATCGAGGATGCCGGTCAGCTCGTCGCGGAACCCCATGTCCAGCATGTGGTCTGCCTCGTCGAGCACGACCAGGCGCACCTGTGACCCGTCGAAGGCTCCGCTCTTCAGGTGGTCGAGCAGGCGTCCCGGAGTGCCCACGATGACGCGCGGTCCGCGGGCGAGGCGACCGCGCTCGGCTCCGACGCTGGTCCCGCCCGTGACGACCTCCACCCAGGAGTCGGGGATCTCGCTCAGCAGCCACGCGAGCTCCCGCTGAACCTGCGCAGCAAGCTCCCGAGTGGGCGTGAGGGTGAGCACGGTGGGGCGCCGGTCGTCGCGCTCACGTGGCCCTGCGGCGAGCAACTCGCGGGCGACCGCGATCCCGACCGCGACGGTCTTACCGGAGCCGGTCTGGGAAGAAATGGTGAGATCGCGGTCCGCGTCGGCGGCGACGACGGCGTGCTGGACCGAGGTCAATTCGGTGAACCCCTGGTCCAGGACGGTGCGTTGCAGCTCGGGCGGGAGCAGGGAAAAGGATTCTGTCATGAAGGCGCGGGACCATAGTCGCTGGTGGGGGTCGGAGCAAACGGGGGGAGCGCACTCGTCCCGATTCGAGTCGTAACGTCTGACTGATCGCGCGCTCCCGGGCGTGGTTCTTGGTGGTCGCACTCGTCACGCCATCGTGACAGAGACGAGGGGCGGCGGCGCCGCCCCCACCATCCCCCGATGGCGCCGCGGCTACGCGGAGGTGGCGGCCGTGGGGACCTCGGCGGTGGCGCGGGCGAGGAAATCGCGCACCAGCGCGTAGAATCGCGGAGCGTCGCCCATCATGAAGTGGCCCTGGGCGGGGACGGTCATCAATTCGGTGGCGGTGGCTCGCAGAACGGGGGCGAGCGCGCGCTCGGTGTTGCCGCCCACGATGTACCCGCGGGGGCAGGTGAGGGCGGCGAAGCGCTCGCTCAGCTCGCCGGACGCCGTCACCGTGGAGCACGAGACGGAGGCGCGATGGAGTGCGTGGGGAGCCGCTTGCCGCAACGAAGCGAGGAACGCCTCGTGGATCGGCGAGAGCTCCGGTTCCAGTGACTGGCGCACCGTGTGGATCCACTTCGAGTAGACGCGCAAGAACAGGCTCTCCTTCATCCGCGCCACCTTGGAGCTCATGAAGGCGTCGCCCGCCACCAGGTTCCCCTCGGCGGCGAGGAAGGACCGGAACCGGCCGGGCCGGTTCGCCAGCAGCAGCGCCACGGCCCCGCCCATGCTGTGGGCTACGACGTGGATCGAGCTCAGCCGCAGGTGAGCGAGCACGCCGCGGAGCGCCGCCGCCAGACTCGGCAGCTGGTAGTCGGCCTCGTCGGGTCGGTCGCTGGCGCCGAACCCGGGCAGGTCCGGCAGGATCAACGTGTAGCGGTCGAGGTCCAGGTGCGCCGGCGCCTCGCGCCAGCAGCATCGGCTCGCGCCGAGCCCGTGCACGAAGAGGACGGGTTCGGGTCCGGTGCCGACGAGCCGGACGCTCACGCCGGTGCCGTCGACGTCGACTCGCAGGAGCTCATCGCGCATGCGCGCATCCAACTCGGTGCGCGCGGGTTCTGCAATCCTAATCGTGCGTCCCGGAGCGCCAGCACTGCGGCGGTGTGCTCAACGACGAGCTTCGCCGCGCCCGCGCGCCGCGGGACTGCGGTGCCGGAGGATGCCCAGCGCGAGCACGAGCGCGAGCCACAATCCGCCCGGGCTGGGTCGCGAGGTGGCGCGACAGCCGCAGCCGCCGTCCGCCGCGTCGCGCGACTCCGCGGTGAGGCCGCCGCCGGTCTCGCTCGTGGGTGCGCCAGCGGCGGGACTCGCCGCGCTCCCTGCCCCGCCCGTGGGAGGGGCCCCTCCGCTCGCGTCTCCGGCGCCGACGCCTCCGGTGTCGCCCGCACCGCTCCCGCCCGTGCTCGTCGCGCCGCCCCCACCGGTGCCGTCTCCGCCCGTGCCCCCTGTGTTCGGGATTTCGGGCAGGAATCCGGCCAGGGCGTACACCAGGGCGCCCTGCCAGTTGATCGCTATCTCGTTCGTCGAGTAGCTCTCCTCGACGTCCTCCCAGTTGCCCTCGCTCGAAGCGCCGCCGACGAGGTAGCCCGGATAGGGGGCAGCGATACCGTCCGCGCTCGAGCGGCGGTCGTGGGGGAAGCGTGGCGGCTCCAGGCCGAGCCCTGTCACCTGGGAGCGGCGGTACTCGTTGCGCCCGAACAGGTGCGCGATCTGGTCGGCGCACGTGTCCAGGTAGGCCGGTTCGGCGAAGCGGCGGGCGGCGACGTGCAGGGTGATGCAGTTGCGCGCGACCGTGCCGTTGCTGCCCCAGTAGACGGACTGGATGGCGCGACCGTAGCGGGAGCTCGCGTTGGCGACCAGCTCGTCCGCGGTGCTGCGCAGAGCATCCTCGAGTGTCGTCACCACGGTGGCGTCGCGGTTCGGGCGGGTCGATTCGAGGTAGGTGAAGACGCCGAAGTTTGCCTGATCGCCCCAGTCCCAGTCCGCGTAGACGTCGAACCCGAACGCCGCGATGCGCGCCTCGAAGTCGGCGAGGGCGGGGGTGCTGCCGGTGGTCTCCCAGATCTCCGCGGCGGCCCAGATGCGGTCGTCGGGGTCGTCCGTCTGGTACTGCGCGTTGCCGAAGTCCGACAGATCGGCGCGCTGGTTGTCGGGATGCTCGGTCAGGTACTGGTAGGAGCGCTCCGCGGCGGCCAGCAGGGTCGCCGCATAGTCGGGGTCGTACGGCTCGAAAGCGCGAGCGGCCTTGGCCAGTGTCGCGGTGAAGCCGGCGGTGGCGGCGGTGCCGGCGGGGGAAAGGTAGCGCACCGAGGGATCGTCGGCGGGCAGCACGAAGCCAGCGAAGTCGACCGGGGTCAGCTTGTGCGAGACACTGCCGTCGTCGAACTGCATCTTCAACATCCAGTCGAGCTGGAAGCGTAGCTCGTCCAGATAGTCGGGCTGGGTGTTGTCGTTCTCGGGGATCTGCAGTGAGAGCCTGGCGAGTGCGGGCTGGAAGTCCTCCCACGCCTCGAGCAGGGCGCCCATCGTGAGCGCGGAGTTGACGATGTACTTGCCGTAGTCGCCGGCGTCGTACCAGCCGCCGGTGGCGTCCTTCACCACTCCTGGTTGACCCACGAAGTCGAGGCGGGCGTCGTCGGTGTGGCCCGCCTGGTGTGCGTAGGTTTGCCCCTCGTAGGTCAAGGAGACATCGACCCCGGAGCGCCAGGCGTAGAGGCCCAGCATGGCGGTACGGAAGGGTTCGACGTAGGCATCCGGTCCGACGGGGAAATCCGGGGAGCGACCCACGCCGGCGACCTCCAGGTAGTAGGAGCCGGGTGTCTCGAGCGCGGAGAAATCGGCGACGCCGTCTGCGCCCACACCGGTCAGCGTGCCCGCGAACGCTTCGCTGTCGTCGGTCGTCCATCGGATGACGAAGTCCCCGCTGGCCGCTCCCAGCACCGTCGCACGCTTCGCTGCGGTGGAGACGTAGCCGATGGAGTTGATCCGGAGGTCGTCGTCGGCGGCCTGGGCAGTGGTGCTCACGAGAAGGGACAGACCAGCGGCGAGTGGCAGCTTGGGGAGGGGGCGCATGGCGCGCAGTATAGCCCCTTGCCGGGACTTCTCCGGAGCGCCCGGGCGCGGAAAGGGGCCAAAATTTGCCACACCGGCAGCGAAGTATCAGCTCAGATCCCCGGCAGTATCAGCGGGCATCCGAGCGCCGCCGGGTCGCGCCCGGCGTGCCGGGTGTGCTGCCTCGCTCGCTCGCTCACCAATCTGCCAACTTCATGGCCTGGGGTTTGCTAGAAGGAATCCGCAGATTGGGGAATCGAGGCGCAATGCAGGATGGATGGGTGAGAGGGTGCGACATGCGTGTCGCGGTTGGGGTAGCCGTGCTGCTCGCCGCGCCGGAAGCGCGGGCCGACATTGGGCGGACCGCTGGGCAAATCGACGTGGGGTCGTTCGCGAGCCCTGCGGTGTCGCTCGCGGAGGATGGGGAAGCGAGATCGTCCGAAGGCGTGACGCCTTCACCGCCGCCCTCTCCCGATGCAGCGGAACCGGGATCCGATGAAGCATCGGAAGAGGCGGATGAGAACCCGACACGACTCTTTGTCCTGTTCCTGCGCGGGAGTGCGCAGGGCCTGGTACTGGAGTACCCGTTCTCCTACCACGTCCAGGGCGCGCGCGAGGGAGCTGCCTTCGACTCCCAGGCGGTCCTCGACAGGAGTGCGTTCACGTTCCGGCCGCGGATCGAGATTGCGCCGATGTGGGGCCATCGGGATCGCTGGGCGATTGGCCCGCGACTGGGGCTGGCCTGGACCCAGACGCGCTTCGAAACGGAGATTGCGACGGCCATCGATCGTTACTCGCTGGAAGGACGCTCGATCTGGACCTTCGCGGACGTGGGAGTGGAGCTGCAGTTCTTGCGGCGACGGGTGTTCGTGTCGCAGGCAGTGGGGGCCGCAGAGCAGGCCAATCGTGCCGAGTTCCGGGGTGGTGGCTTCGCGGATTCGTATTCCCGTACGGAGGAATGGCCGGTGGCTCGCTCGTCGATCGGGGTGCGCTTCCCCGTCGAGCACCGAGTGGCGATCGGAGCCATAGCCTCGTTGGAGTTGATGGGGATCCCCTTGTGGGAGAGCGTGCCGATGGGGGCGAGCTTGTCCCTCACGGTGGACGTGGAAGCGGTGGAGAAGGAACGATGAAGCGGTGGCAACGAGCGATGTTCCAGTGTCTGGCCCTGCTGGCGACGGGGGCGAGTGGTCTTGCTAGCCTCGGTACCTCCGACTGCACGATGGGCTACTCGATCACCGCGGGGCGCGACATCGTCTTCTCCGCCGGGGAAACCGAGCGTCTGGTCGAGGTCCAGGCGTCCACCACCGACGGATACTGGGTGCTGGATGTGAGCGCATCCGAGGGCACCGTCGTCGAGCAGATCGATCCGGTGCCCGTTTCAGATCCCGACGACTCGCCTCCCAACGAGGCCACTGTGGTGCGTCCGAATCGCGAGACCGACACCATCGTGTTTCGACTCAGCCGGACCGAGACGAACACCGACACGCTGCGATTCGACGCCGAGTTGACCGGCGACAGCTGCGATGGACCTCCAGATCTGGACCTGCGTGTTGATGTCATCGACTGAGGGCACGTCTCCGTACCAGGTAGCTGGCGGACTGCTGCTGCACCCGGTTGCGCTCTTCGCCACGGTGGGCCTGTGGACCAACGATCATGTCCTCAAGCCGGCGTACCCCGGATGGGTGACCGGGAAGCTCTCGGACGTCTGCGGCGTGGTCCTTTTCCCCCTGCTCGTAGTGGGCGTGCTGGAGATCGGCGCCTGGCTTGGCGGTTCGCGGCAGCGCATGGGTGCGCGCTGGGTCGGGGTCGCGGCGCTGGTGACGGGGATCGCGTTCGCGGCCATCCAGATCTGGGCACCGGCGGGAGCTGCCTACGAGTGGCTCTTTGGACTCCGTCAGGCGCTGATTTCCGCCACGACGACCGATCTGTCCCGGGTGCCGCAGGTGCAGCACACGATGGACCCGACGGATCTGTTGGCGCTGCCCTTCCTGGTCTTCCCCGTGTGGCTGGCGTGGCGCCACCGATCCGTTGCTGGTCGCGCTCGGTCGCCTCTACCAGCGGTGAGTCAGGGCCAGCGGTCAGCGTCGACTCAGGGGGCGATCTCGCGCACCGAGAACCACTTGTAGCGGGCCTCGGTGACGCCGGTGTTGCGGATGAACGTCACCCCGCCTTCGAGCCACACCAGGTCGGACTCGCCGTTCACGGGATTGTGCTCGCTGCAGGTCGTCTGACAGAACCACCCGCCGTTCTCGGTGTACTCACTGATCAGCACCCAGTCGCCCCCGCCAGCGCCCTCGGTCAGATCGCGATACGACTCGAGCTTCACGCCTCCGTTCGCGAGATTGTAGATGACATACTTGAGGCCGATCCACGTGTCGAAGGGCAGGTTGCCGTCGGGCCACAGATCGGTCGGGTCGATGCGATTCTGGGTGCTGCTTGGGGTGTGCATGAGCTCCTTTTCGAAGTCCATGGCCCCGTCGTGGCGGAGGCGGTTGTAGTAGGTGTGGGCGTCGCATACCTCTGCGGAGTGCCCCTCCGGGCCGCTCCGGGCGCCGATGACCAGCCCGCCCCACGCCGTCGCATCGTCGGCGACCCGCATGTAGTACGCGGTCACCTCGACGTCGCGCCAGGGACCTTCCGCGCCGGGATAGACGTAGATGCGGGGCTGCGAGCCCCCCATGATGAGCTCCCCGGTGCCAGTGATGTCGAGGGTCCCCGTGCCCCGCATCCCCGACAGACCCTGGGGATCGTTGGTGTCGAGCCGCTCGTCGATGCTGTACGCCGTGCCGCTGGCCCAGTGCTGGGAAGTCCACCGGGCGCCCGAGGGCGCCGACGGGTAGAGCTCCTGGATCCCGAAGACGTCGACGCCGCTGCCGCCGGCCCCCGCACCGCCGGTGCTGGGCGCACCTCCGGGATCCCCTCCGCCAGCTGGGGAACCGCCGGTACTTGCGCCGCCAGCGCTCGCGCCACCCGTCAGGGAGCCGCCGATTGCAGCGCCCCCGGTTGCCACGCCGCCGGCGTTCGCGCCACCCAACGGGGAGCCGCCGGTCGCCGCGCCGCCGGCTGGGGAGCCACCGGTGCTTGCGCCGCCGGCTGGGGAGCCACCGGTGGCTGCGTTGCCGCCAGTGCGCCCGCCTACCGGTGTTGCACCAGTACCAGCGGACTCCGTTCCGCCCGTGTCGCCTTCGGTGCCGGAGCTCCCTCCCGCCGGTGCCTGGGCGCCCTGGCCGCCAGTGCCGGGCGGCTCGCGGGCGTCTCCCCCGTCCGCGCCACACGCGGTCACCAGCACCAGCAGTCCCAGTGCCGCGAGGCACACGAAGCCCGCTCGCTCTTCACCACATGGGAGCATGAGTGCAGTCTACCACGGGGCTCCCGTCGCCCGCGCCATGGGATTTCTTCGGGCTCAGCTTCCGCGCAGGTTCCGGCGCAGCTGCTCGAGCTCGGCGTCGACGCTGCTGTCTTCGCCTGCTCTGGAGATCGCAGGCTGCGGGAGGGGGGCCGCCGCCACTCGCTGACGCGGCCGAGGGGTGCGGCTGCGTCGGGGGAGTGGGACGCGCAGGTAGCCGATCAGTCCCGCCACTAGCACGGCCAGCGAGAAGGCAGCGCAGCCAGCGCCCCACACCCAGTAGGGCAAGGGAAGGGCACGGGACATCAGCTCGACGTCGGAAGGCAGGCGGCCTGCCGCGGTCTCCGCCCAGCGCGTGAAGAGGTAGTCGCTTCTCGAGTAGACGCTGAGTGCCAGCTGAGTCGCGAGAAACACGAGCGCATGATGGGCCAACCGAGGACGTCGTAGGCCGATGTAGAGGCAGGCCGCGGCGACGAGCGCGCTGTAAATCCAGCCGAAGGGGTTGGCGACGACGGTCAGGCACCCCACCACCACCAGCGCGCCGAGCCCGACGAGCACCCAGCGCGCAGTGGCCTGCCACCGGGCGAGGCCGAACAGCACCCCTCCGAGGAGCGCCGGTCCCACGAGTCCTCCCGCGGCCACGAACGCGGCAGCCGCTCGCGATGTGGTGGCGGTGCGGGCGACCCCCGATCCATCGGCGAACACGACCAGGGACTCGAAGCTACCCCCGACGAGGAGGGCGGCCAGTCCGTGTCCGGCTTCGTGCACGAGCGTCGAGAGCAGCAGCAGAGGATAGAGGGCGAATCTCCCAAAGGGTACGACGTAGAGCACGAGCGTGACCCCCGCGACCCCCGCGAGCAGCCAGCGGGAGCGCGACGCGGCCTGCTGCCCCCGCACCTGGGAGCGGGGGGGGCGGCGCCGCCGGTCGCCGGTTTCTGCTTGCCGTGAGCCGAGCACAGGTGAGAAGCGTACACCGCGAGAGCGCTGCGTCGAGGGACTCCGGGCTCCGGCCCGCTGCCTACTCGGTCCTGGAGCTTCTCTGGGCAGCAGGGCCCGAGGATGCTCGGCTCCGGATGGAGCGTTCCAACTCACGGCACGTAGCGGTTCGCGACCCACCTCCACTCGCCGTCTGCGCGGCGGGCCACCATCGCACCGGTGGTCCACGAATGGTCCACGTATCCGCCCCAGGAGACCCGGCAGACAGGGTGGGTGGGATAGCGGCGCGGACGACCGTCGCGGCCGCCGTGAGGCTTGGTGATGAGCCGCCCGTACCGGGCCAGGAACTGCTGCCGGTTGTCGAAGGCAAGGTCTCCCTGCTGCGTTTCGTCGGCAAACGGAAATGCGAAGTGATCGGCAACGCGCTCACGGTCGTCCTTCTCGATGGCGTCCAGCAGGCTGGCGAAGAACTCAGCGAACCCGTCGCGGGAGTGACAAACGCTGCCGGGAGACTTGGCGATCAGCGCCAACTCCGTCAGCTCGACGCCCTCGCTGCCCGCGTCGAAGTCGACGCGAAGCACGGCTGCGTCGGAGTCGAAGACGACCGGAGCGCGTCTGCCTTCCGTCGGTGCGGTGGCGAGCGCAAGCTCTGGCGCGGGCTGGTGGGCGACTCCGAGCGCGGTCTCGAGCAGCGCGACGTAGCCGGCATTGCAAGCCGGTAGGTCGACCGGTTCCTCACAGGGTTGCACAGCGCGAATGGTGTGCACGTGTCCTGCGGCGGCCAGCGTCGAGAAGTGTCCCGTGGCGCACAGCGGGCTGCCCCCGCCGCCCTTGCCCCGGTCCTTGAGCGGCACGTCCTGCGGATGGCCCAGCTCGACCCCGCGCATTCCCGTCGGGAAGGCGGCGAGGCGCCGCAGCTCACAGGTCTCGCCGTCGACCGTGACACCAGCCAGCAGCTCGGGTGGCTCGCCACTGGTGGTATCGGTCGAAGTTGCCGCTGTGGTCCTGGGCGCAGGAGTCTCCAGCGGCGAGGTGGTGGCCTCGGTGGAACGGGAAGGAACCCCAGCGCGAGCAGAACTGCAGGCTGCGACGAGGCCGAGGAGCCAAGCGATGCGGGCTCGGGGGTATTCACGAACTCGGTGGGCGTTCATGGTCTTGCGCAGGGTACTCCAGCGGTGGGTGCGGACCAACTCGAACGGGTTGCCTGTCCTGATCTTCACGGCAGCGCGATTCGCCCACCATCCGGCGGTGCCAGCGGCGCTCGCTCGCTGAGTTCAACCGAGCGTTCCAGGCGAAGCTCGGCGAGACGGAAGGCGCCGCCGCCAAGACGATGGTGTCGCGCTGGCGGCGCGGTCGCGATACCCGCGCTGTCGGTGCTGAACGGATACTCGACAACCTGGAAGGTGCGTTCCCACACAACCCGAGCGCGCTGCCGCGGCAGGGGAGTGCCCTCGGCATGGCCCGCGCGTGGCGTGACCCCCTGGGCGTGGGCGCATGCGCCTTGGTCCGACCTCGGGACCCTGGACTCCCGATCGTTGACCCCGCCACCAATTGCGGGCTGCGGAGCCCGGGGTGACGTCGGGAGAGCCCGGGGTGACGTCGGGAGAGGGGGCGTGATGTCGGGGAGCCGGGGGCGACATTCACGGAGCGCGGGGTCGCGCTCCAGGAGCGTGGGGTGACACTCGCGGAGCGCGGGGTGACATTCACGAGACTCGTGAGCCTTGCGGTCCTCTTCTCGCCAACTACAGCAAACCGCAGTTGATCTGCCGGGCCGCCGTGTCCTCGTAGTAGTTGCCTTCATGGTCGACGTAGCGCACGTCGAAGGAGCGCAAAGCGAAGTCGGCGACGTTCTCGATGGGTGTGCTCTGGCGCAACATCGGGGTAGCAAAGTCGCCCACCCCGCTGCCCCAACACCAGAGCGCGTCGTCGTCGCGGAGCGCGCACATGCCCAGGTAGCCCGCCCAGATGTCGACGACCCCATCCAGGTAGGCTGACTCGCTTGTCCTGACTCGAGTCGGGTTGAGCTTGCAGTAGTTGATGCAGGGAGGATAGCCGTCGGTGTTGGCGGCAGGGTCGCCAATGCCGATCTGCCCGCTCGCGCTCGACCCCCAGCAGTACACGGCGCCACTGCGCAGGGCGCACGTGGCATCGTAGCCTGCCACGATCTTGCTCACCGCGTCGAGTCCGCTGACTCCGGCCCGAACCGGGTACTGCTCGGCCTCGGCAGTTCCGTTGCCGAGTGGTCCACCCACGTTGAGTCCCCAACAGTACACGAGGCCCGCCGTCAGTACGCAAGCGTGACGATCACCGAGGGCCACCTGGCTCACGCCGGTGAGCGGACTGGCAGCCGCTGCGAGGATCTGCGTCGCATAGGGGACGTTGTAGTCGGTCACCGAGTTGATGACATCGCCGGTGTTGTTGCCCCAGCACCAGACCGATCCGTCGGTGCCCTTGAGCGCGCAGGTCGTGTAAGTGCCGTATCCGCTCAGCGACCCCACGGACAGGCTCACGATGTCGCTGAGATACACTGGGCCGCTGGAGCTGCCGGGATCGACCTGTACCTGACTCGCCACCGAGACCGGCACGGTACCGGACGAGGTGACGGTTCCGTTGCCGAGCTGCCCATTGGCGTTGCCGTTCGAGCTACTGGTGGCCCAGCACCACACTGTGCCATCGGCCTTCAGCGCACAGCCGTGGTTGTGTCCGTCCCAGGCCTGTTCAACTCCATCGATCGGGTCGAGCCCGCTGAGGATCGGCGTCTGCGACCCCGAGATCGAGCGGAGCAGCTTGCCGTCGGTGCGAATGATGTAGCCCGACTCGACGCTGCGGATACAGCTGCACACTGAACCGAGGCAGTTGAGGTCATCTCCACAGGTGCTCCCCGCGCAGCATGGGTCACCGAGCCCACAGCTCTCGACGCCGCCGGCACCTCCTCCAGCAGAGGCTCCGCCGTTCGAGGCTCCGCCGTTCGAGGCTCCGCCAGCGGAGAGTCCCCCTGCCGAGCGTCCACCCTCGCCGCCCGCACTCGCTCCACTACGACCTGCGATTCCGGGCAAGCCTCCGACTCCACCAACGCCCCCCATCGGAGGGCCACCGGCTGCCCCCGCCAGCGGGCCCGAACCGGCGGTGCCGACCGCACCCCCGGCACCAGCGGCCGACTCTGCTCCCCCGTTGGTCTGGTTGCCCGCACTCGCTTTCGCCCCTCCCTGGAGCGAGCTGCCGCCAGTGGTGGGCGCACCTCCTGTAGCGCGCGGCATCGAGGCCGCCGAGCCCGCCGCTCCTCCTTCCAACGGGTCTCGCTTCGCGTTGCCCGCGTCACCCTTGTCACTGCACGCCGTCACACTGACCAGCGCGCTGACGCACCACCAGATACACGTGGAATCTCGCAGCCCCATGATTGGTCCTCCTGACGCAGTTCGTAGAGCCTCGCGGGCGAGTCGCAAGGAGGGCCGTTTCTGCGGGCGAGTTCGGTTCCGGTTGCGAAACCCATTCGTGACCTCGAAGCGAATCGCGGACAAGCCGTCCGCGAACCCACCCGCTTGTCATGAAACGACCTGGAGGTCGCTTCGCGACCCCCTCATCGATCTCCAGATCCATCGCGGCTTCGTCCTGTGACGCACTGGAGGGCGCTCGATGGGGCCGCGCGGGGGGTCTTCTCGGCAGTTCATCGACGGATGCCTGAGTGGCCCGCGCTCGAGCCCACCTACAGCGGGCAACGCTTGCGTTGACAGCAAGTGTAGAGGAGTGCCCACTTGATCTGTGGCTTTCTTCGGAGTTCTTGCCCCCCGCCCCTGGGGGGCAAGAACTGAGAAATCAATCGCCGCAAGTGGTCGGCACTGTAGGTGGAGCACTCTTCGGTCGTGGACTTGGCCGTTTCGCCCCCACAACAGAGGGGATGAGGGTGGGGGCTGCGCTCGGAGGGGCCAGTCTGCGTCCGGTGCTGTCTTGGCTGGGAGTCGGCGGAGTCATCCGCCGCCTCCTGGTCCTCGGTCGCTCCGCGACCTGCGGCTCGATCCGAGCGAAGAGTGCTGTAGTCCCTCAAGTCGGTTCAACACAACCAAACTGGGGGGTAGACGGCGGTCGGAAGAGGTGCCACCGTGGGATCACTGATCAGGCGGCCTGATTGATTGGGCGCAGCCGGGCCCTCTTGGTGGGGCAGCAGGTATGGCCTGCGGGACAGGAACCCGCGGGCCTTCGCATTTTGTCGGTTCGCGGGCGATACCTCGCACCCAAGGGACGACAAATGGGCGAAAGAAACGTCGAAGCCATGGACCGGGAGAAACGCGCTGTCGCGTTCTCGAGCGTCATCGCCGCGATTCTCCTCACCGTAACGAAACTCGTCGTTGGTTTCAGCACCAACAGCCTGGGCATCCTCTCCGAAGCGGCGCACTCCGGTCTGGACCTCGTGGCTGCCGGAGTGACACTTTGGGCGGTGCGCGCCGCCGGGATCCCCGCCGATCGTCGGCACACCTACGGACACGGCAAGGTCGAGAATCTGTCGGCGCTTTTCGAGACGCTCCTGCTGCTCGGCACTTGTGGGTGGATTGTCTACGAGGCCGTCGAGCGACTCACGAGCGAGGAAGGCCCCGTGGTGGACGCATCCGTTTGGGCCTTCGCTGTCGTGGTGTTGTCCATCGTCGTCGATGTTTCGCGGTCCCGGGCACTCATGCGCGTCGCCCGCAAGTACGATAGCCAGGCCCTGGAGGCGGACGCCTTGCACTTCTCGACCGACATCTGGTCATCCGGCGTCGTGTTGGTGGGGCTAGCTGCGGTGAAACTCGCGGAGCCACTCGGTCTCCAGTGGTTGCATAGCGCTGACGCGGTGGCGGCGCTGGGGGTGGCTGTCATCGTGTTCGTCGTGAGCCTACGCCTCGCGCGGCGTTCGGTGGATGATCTCCTGGACGCGGTCGATCCCGAGATGGTTGACCGCGTGCGAATCGCCGCGGGCGTACCAGGAGTGGTACGCGTCGGGGAAGCCCGAGTGCGACGGAGTGGCCCCGACTGCTACGCGGACATCACCGTGTTCGTTGCCTCGAGCCTCGAGGTCTCTGCCGCGCACGAGATCGCTGACGCGGTCGAGCGTGCGGTAGGTGAAGCTGTTCCCCGGATCAGAATGATGGTCCATGTGGAGCCCTGGAAGGCAGAAAGCCCCGCGAGCGGAGATTCGGCGGCAGGAGGATGATGATGGGAGTCCGGCCAGGTTCTCCCGCGTCACCCGGCCGAGCTACCCATCGAGGTTCAAGAGCCCCGCGATCAGTGCGTGGCAGTCCACTAGCTGGCGGTCCCTCGCCTGGCCCGAGGCGGCGCGACCATCATCGCGAAGGATGAAGACCCCGTACCGGTCGTGGTTGGCGTCGTCGGGATCGCCGTCGTTGCCCGTCAGCTGCAGTCTGCCGGAACGCACCACGCCCAGCGCGCGGTAGTCGAGATCTGCGAACTCGACGAGCAGCTCTGGAGGGTGACCGCAGCACTCGCGGTAGAGCGTCTCGGGCCGCATCACCCGGGTGTCGAGGGGGCCACCGTCGGGTGCCGTGATGCTCGCGAGTCCCTCGGCGATCTCGTGGCACAGAGCGTCGCGTTCGCTGTCTGGGACCAGGCCCCGGGGTTCACGGTCGCGGAGATTGAGATGCACCCGCCCCGCGTAGCCCCCCAGTCCCCAGGCACGGGTACGAGCCCAGTCCACTCGCTCCGGGTGGAAGGGGCCCGTTGACGTACCGTCCTTCAACACCAGGTATCCGTTTCGCTCGAGCCACTCGTTGAGGCACACGCCGCCCTGCATGGGGCGGGCCCCGTGATCCGAGACCACGAGCACGGCGGTGTCGGGTAGAAGCTGGTCCAGGAGCGCTCCCACCTCCCGATCCAGTGCTGCGTAGTAGTCAGGGATGGCGTTCTTCCACGGACTGTCGGCGACGTGCTTCGGGTGGCGCTCATCGAGATGGCTCAACAGGGCATGCTGGATCCGGTCAGGCCCCATGTCGACGAGGATCGCGAGGCTCCAGTCGCGAGTCTTGAGCAGGTGCGAGAACCAGCGGAAGCGCTGGTGGGTCATGTTGTGGATGTCCTGGACCACCTGGCGCTTCGGACGCCGGCGGAATTCCGCCACGTCGAATCCGTAGGGCCCCACCGCGTGCTCCACCTCCTGTGCCACCGACCGCGGATAGGTGTACGGGCGGTGCGGTCCGGGGGACATGAAACAGCTGACGAGACAGCCCTCGACTCGACGCGGCGGGTACCCCGGTGGCACCCCCACGACGATCACTGACAGACCGGCGCGACCGGCGCGATCCCAGATCGTGTCGCAGCGGACGTCGGTCGCATCGACGATGCGTTGCCCGTATCCTCGAGCATCTCGCGTGGCGAAGCCGTAGATGCCGAGCTGTCCTGGATCACACCCGGTCATGGCGCAGGCCCAGGCCGGAACGGTGACCGCTGGCACGACGCTCTCGAGACGACCGTAGGCGCCATCGTCCATGAGCCGCTGCAGGTTGGGCAGTTTGCCGGCGAACCGGTCGAAGACCAGATCGGGGATCATGCCATCGAGACCGAGAACTACCACCCGCATCGCTCTCACTCGAGGTAGCCGAGTTCACGCAGATGCTGCCGAAGGACCTCAGCGTCCTGTGGCAGCCAGTCACCGACCCGGGCGCGCCCGATCTCGCGCTCGAGCCGCGTCCAGCCCGGCCGGAGGCGGTCGTCGCACTCCGATCGGAGCCCGAGATCGTGCTGTTCGGCAGGATCGAGCTCGAGATCGAACGCCAGCTGGCGTTCGGGGCGGAGCTCTCGGACGAGCTTGAGGCGTTCGGTAGTGAGGGCGAATGCCTGGTAGAGGTCGTGCGGGTCCTCGGGGAGTTCGGGGGCATCGACGAAGTCGTGACTGGCGACGGAGAGCGCCTCGAGCGCGGGCACCGGTGCATCGCGGGTGATGCAGGCGGCGAGGTCCACGCCGTCGATGTCGTCATCCTCCGGTATCGGCGCATCGAGGAGCGTGGCGAAAGTGGGGGCGAAGTCGACCGACCGAACCAGCCGGGGGATGCGGCGGCCGGTCGTGCCCCCCGGCGGTCGGATGACGAGGGGGATCCGCAGCGCCTCGTCGTAGAGGTTCGTCCCGTGTAGATCGAAGACGTCGCGCAGACGAGCGCTCTGCTCTCGCTCGCCCCAGGACTCGCCGTGATCGGAGGTTACCGCGATCCACGTCGTATCGAGGTCGGCGGCCTCGAGCAGACGTGGGAGAAAATCCTCGCTGAACTGGGTGACTGCGTGCCGGTAGAGGCGCTGGACACCAGCCCGCGCGGCGGGGCCGCGCCGCAGTGCCGCGAGCACCTGGTTGCTCACGATCCGCCAGGCCCTGGTGTCCATCGGTTGCGCCACGTAGGGGACGTGCGTCCACCAGTAGTGGACGAAGAGCAGGTAGGGAGCGTTGCGGTGTTCCCGAACCCACTCCACAACGGACGCAACGTCCTGCGAGCTACCCTGGACGCCAGCCTCCGGGACCCGCCGGAACAGGTGCGTGGGGTCGAAGACGAACGATGCCACGTTCAGACCGCGCTTTTTGGCTTGGTAGAAGAGGTTGGCGAACTCGGCTGGGAACGGTTGTTCCCACTTGGCCAGGCCGAGCCGGTGGCTGAAGACCCCGGTCAGCATCGAGGCGAGTGACGGGACGGTCCAGGGCGCCGCAGTGATGACTCGCTCGAAGAGCACGCCCTCGTCTGCGAGGGCATCGACGGTTGGCGTGTTCGCGGGCTCGATCCGATGGGGCCGAGAAGCGGGCCCGAGTTGCGCGCAGCCGAGGGCGTCGTGGCGCACGCTGTCGGCAACGACGAGGATGAAGCTCAAGGAGTCCTCTCGCGCGACAGTTGGTGCAGGCAGTGCGCGGTGCCGAAGGGGCTGCCGGTGGCGGATACCGCGAGGCTCCGGCACCCGCCGCGGCAGATGGGACCAAATGCACAGCCAGCGCACTCCCCTTCGAGCTGGGTGGCATCGAAGTGGCGATTGTAGGCGAAGGGCGCGTCGTCGTTCCAGATGGTGCGCAGGGGCTGGTCGCGGACGTTCCCGGCGACGAAGGTGTCCGGCAACGACAGACACCCCAGGATGCTTCCGTCGCTGCGGATCCCGATCACCGACAGCCCCGCTGGGCAACCGCCCCAGAAATGCTTGGGAGGGCCGCTCGGGGAGCGCAGCCGAGGTTCCTGTCGACTCATGTATCCGATGTTGTCGCCCGTCTGCACGTGCAGGGGGCTGGTCTCCAGGAGCGAGCAGATCTGCTGCTCGAGGGCCGGCAGAGCCGTTCGATCGAGGCACAGCGCGGGAGTGTCGCGCACGCGTCCATGGGCCATTGTGAGCTGGAGCTGCCAGCCCGCGAAGCCCTCGGCAACGAGCAGGTCGTGGATTGGCGCTAGTTGCTCGTGGTTCTCGCGGTTGAGCTGCGTTACTGCGGCGACGCGCACCCCTCGTGAGAGGAGCGCACGCGCTCCGTCCAGCAGTTGCGCGAGGCCGCCGACAACTCCACGCAGCCGATCGTGTGAATTGGCGAGACCGTCGACCGAGAAGGTCACCGCGTCGAATCCGGCGGCCGCGATCCGGTCGGCCTGCTCCGCGACCAGCAGGCCGTTGGTGATCATCTCGAGGCGCATGCCGTGCTTCGTGATGGCGCCCGCCAGGTCGGGCCAATCGTCACGGACCAGCGGTTCTCCCCCGGACAGCGTGACCGTCTCGCAGCCGAGTTCGGCCAGCGCGGCGACGAGCTCGAGCGCCTCGCGGAGGTCGAGCTCGTTCGGTCGCCGCGCTCCCGCCCGCGAACCGCAGTGGCGACACCGAGCGTTGCAGGCCAGCGTGATCTCCCACACTGCGACCCGCGGTGCCCACGATCCGCGATGGGTCGTCTCCGGGGCCACTGGATCCATCACTTCGCGCGGCCCGGGGTCGCGTCGAGGACGTGGAGCGCTCCCGGACGGTGTCGCTCTTTGGCCCGTGGAGCGGCGCGCTGCAGGCAGAAGGGGTTGTCATACACCGTTCCGGTGACGGCAAAGGCCATCGAAGTGCATCCGGCACGGCAGATCTCGCGGTAGGCGCAGGTGGCGCAGCGCCCTTCGAGCAGTTTCGAGTCGAAGGCCGTGTTGTAGGCGAAGTGGCTCGCGTCGCCCCAGAGCTCTGCGAACGACGTCTGACGGACATTGCCGACCACGAATGGTGCCGGGTGCGAAGGACACCCCTTGACGTCGCCGTTGGAGCGGATACCGACGACGCGACAGCCCGCCATGCAGCCCGCCCAGAAGACTGGCTGGGGCTTCATCGAGCTACGGAGTAGCGGCTCCGTGCGACCATAGTAGCCAATGTTGTCGGCAACCAGGATGGGAACCCGGCCGGCCCGGATGAAGCCTGCGATCGTGGCCACGAGCTCGGGAAGCCGGCGCGGCTCGAGCAGATACTTTTCCCGGAACCGAACCAGTCTGCCGAGGGGCATGCAGATTTGTAGCTGCCAGGCGTCCACCGCGAGCGTGGCGAACAGGTCGTGCAGCATCGGTAGATCCTCGAGGTTGTGGCGGTGGATCTGTGTGATGACCGCCACCTTCAGTCCCGCCCGCTTGCCCCGCGCGATCGCCGCGATGGCTCGCTCGTAGACCGATCCATCGCGCTCTCGGGCTCCGATCCGAATGGCGTCGTGGACCGATTGGCGACCATCGACCGAGATGCTCACGCCGGTCACGCCGATCGCCTTCATCTTCTGCGCCGCGTCGTCGTCGACGCACAGTCCGTTGCTGATCACGGTGACATCGACGTCGCGCTCCACGAACCGGCGCGCGATGTCGGACCAGTCGCGACGCACGAGAGGCTCTCCGCCGGTTAGACACACGCGCTGGCAGCCCGCGTCCACGAGGTCGTCCACGAGGTCCAGCGCCTCGTCCGGAGATAGCTCATCGGGATCCACGCGACCGGAGTCGGCCTCGCAGTGGATGCAGCGGAGGTTGCAGGCGTCGGTGATCTCCCAAAAGCAATGGGCCGGGATCCGCTCGACCGTCGCGGCCAGATTGTAGGTGTTTCCCGCTGGGGAAGGGGGCGCCTGTCTCATGGCGTCAAGAGAAGGACACGCCCTTGTATGCCGGCGCGATCATGCAATACGGAATGTAGCCAGGGTAGGTGCCGCGATAGACGTCGCCGGTGTTGCAGCACTCGACCATCTGCCGGAGCTGGGCCGCGATCTCGCTGTCCGAAGCGTTCTCGAACAGCGCGGCGAGCCCGTCGGTCCAGCTCTGATCGATGGCGTTCAGGCAAGCGCACAGCGTGGTCTGGTAGTAGGCGGGGGCATCGGGAGCGTTGATGGCCGCAGCGACGGTGGGAGCTCCCGGAAGCTGGCAGCCATCCGCGCCGTTCGCGCCGCCGGCCCCGCCCGCGTTCAGCCCGCCCGCACCAGCGACGTTGCCACCCGCACCGCCCGTGTCGAATCCGCCAGCGCCGCCGGTCTCCGGAGCGCCACCCGCCCCACCGGTGTCCGCCACACCGCTCGAGCCCCCCGTTCCCGCGATGCCACCGGCGCCACCGGTGTCTGCGACACCGCCGGTGCCGCCGGTGTCCGCCAGGCCACCGGTGCCGCCGGTGTTCGCCAGGCCGCCCGTGCCCCCGGTGGTGTGACCGCCCGTCGAAAAGACTCCTCCGGTCTCTTCGCTGTGTCCACCGGTTGCTGGCGGATGACCCGACGCTCCACCGGTCGTCGCGGCCTCTTCGGTCGGATCGGGGTCGCCGCATCCGGCCGCCACGAAGCCGAAGAGGAGGAACCCCCCGAGGACAGCGGGCGAGAGTTGCTGGGTGAACGCGGCCAAGGGCAGCGAGGTCGCTTCCGCATCGGTCGTGGGCAGCGCGTCCCGTAGCGCCTGGACCAGCTCGTCCACGTCCTGGCTTGTCAGAAGCTCTGCTTCAGGGGCGGCGAGGCGAACGGTCGTGTCGGGGTCTGTTGCGTGCTCGATAACGGCACGCAGCAGCGCCTCGAGCGGCGGCCAGAAGCTCGGATCGTCACGGCGCTGTTGGAGTAGCTCGTACAGCTCGCCGTAGGTTTCGCCGAGCCCCGTCCAGGGCTCGACCGCGACGCCTTCGCGCGCTAGGAACGTTCGGACTCGATGGGTAATGGTCTGCACACGCCCTCCTGTTCGTTCCCAGTGTACCTCGAGTCACTCGAGGTAGCAGGGGTTGAGAGGCGCATCCGCCGACTGTGAGTTTGCACTCACGATTCCGCTTTGTCGCGCGACTCGGGAACGTGTCCGCCTTGGCCGGCGCCGCCAATGAGAAATGCTGCAGCAGATTGATCTCTTCGGCCCTGTTCCTCGGTTGCGAGTGGTTCTCCCACGGCACGCGGATCCGGATCCCGTTTGGGAAGGTTTGACCTCCCGCGGGGTGGTGACCGCAGGGGCACACGCGGTGGCGACTGAGCGGCAGGTGCTCCTCCGGGCGCACCTGTACGAACGCTCCGGTCGACCGCTCTCCGAGCGACAGGCCATCGAGTTGCTGCGATGGCTCGGCGCCACGCCCGCCGTGGACCGAGCGCACCGAGTTTGTCGAGGTGAACGGGGTAGCCAATCCCCGATGGACATTCTCCGCCTGGCCCCCTCCTGTGGAGACTCCCCGAAGAAAAAAAGGGTCACGCAATTCACATTGGCGACCATCGCGAGCGACGCTCGCTGTAGGTTCGCGACTCCGGACACTGGAGGCCAGCGATGCAGCGAGATGTGGGTGGTGTGGTCAAGATCGACGCCGGGGACTTCCCCGCGGCCCTCCATCAGCTCGGGGTCGCGCATGCGACGGACCGTCCGGCGCAGATGGCCTTGATGCGCATCATCGCGACGGGGCGCGCTACCGAGTGCCTGGCGGACGAAGATGCGCTGCTCGCCATCGACCGCTACTTCCGCTGGTTGGGGCTACACCGCGGCACTGACGTGCAGGTGGCCGGGCTCGGGGCGCGTGAACGCCGAGCTGTGGAGGCCTACTGCGCCGGCGTGAACACTGCCATGGCGCGCCGTCGCCGACCTCTGGCGTTTCGTGCCTGGGGGTATCGCTGGGAACCGTGGACTCCCGCGGATGTGGTTACCGTTGCGCGACTGATGGCTTGGGTGGGGCTGTCCGCGTCGCAGTGGGCCTGTGAGACGCTTCTGGTCGAGCTTGCGCAGGCCGGCGTCGCCGATGAGAAGCTGCGAGAGCTCTTTGGTTCCGACTTGGACGGCTGCGACTTCGACCTCCTGCGCTCGATCGTCTTGGTCACGCGCTTGACTCCCGAGGTTCGCGGAGCGGCCCGCGTGGTGGGCAGCCTCGCGGGATCCAATGCCTGGGCGGTGGGGCCGGGACGGAGTCGATCGGGCAAGCCGATCCTGGCCAACGACATGCACCTCGAGGTCAACCGGCTGCCCGCGGTCTGGTACGAGGCGATCCTCTCCTGGCCGGGCCACTCCGTGCTCGGCACGACGGTACCGGGGCTGCCGGCGATCGTGGCGGGGCGGAATAGGCACCTGGCTTGGGGGGCGACGTATTCGGCGGCGGACACGTGCGACTTCTTTGTCGAGGATTGCCGCGATGGGAAGTATCGCCGAGGCGACGACTGGCATCGGTTCACGGTCATCACCGAGACCATCCGGCGCCAGCGACATGCCGACGAGACCGTCACGGTCTACGAGAACGAGCACGGCGTGTTGCAGGGCGAGCCCGGTGAGCCGGGTCGGTATCTGTGCCTGGCCTGGACCGGGTGGCGGGGTTCGATTGGAGACGTTGTCGCAGCGATGCACGACTTGGTGACCGCGTCAGAGGTTTCGGTCGCCCAGCAGATCGTGCGCGACATCCACTACCCTACACTGAACTGGGTGTTCGCCGACGACAGCGGTTCGATCGGATACCAGATGTCGGGTCTCGTTCCTCACCGGCGACCAGGCCAAAGTGGCCTCTATCCCGTACCCGGCTGGGATCCCGAGAACGACTGGCGGGGATTCGTCGATCGTGAGCTGTTCCCTCAGCAGCTCGATCCGGAGTCGGGACTGATTGCTTCTGCCAACCAGGACGCATCCGAGTTCGGGCGAGCGCGGGTACAGACCTGCCCACCCAACCGGTATCGCTACGCGCGGATCGTTCAGCTGCTCGAGACCAAACCCCAGCTTACGGTCGAGGACATGAAGGGGATTCAGCTCGATGTCCTGTCGCTCAAGGCGGAGCGGTGGACCCCGGTCTTTGCGGCTGCTCTACCGGCTGGCCCGACCCAGGAGCTCTTGCGTTCCTGGGACTTCCAGTTCGATCCCGACAGCCGCGCTGCCACGCTGTTCGACACTCTCTACTACCGGGCGTTGCGGGAGATCTTCTGTCGCGGGGAGGGGTCGATTCCCGAGGCCACGTTCGAGCACATCTACCGCGAGTCGGGGCTTTCCATTGGACTCGACGTGGGGTTCGAGCGAGTGCTGAGCGGTCAGTCGCGGTCGTGGTTTGGTGACCGAACACTCGAGCAGGTCCTCGCGTCCGCGTTCGACGATGTGGACGTGACGGACATCGTGCGCTGGGGTCAGAAGAACCGGATGGTGATGGAGAACGTCTTCTTCGGCGGCAAGCTCCCGCGCTGGTTGGGAGTGGATCGAGGGCCATTCGAGATGCCAGGCTCTCCCGACACGCCGCGCCAGGGCTCTGTCTTCCGCGACGCGGGGCGCAACACCAGCTACTGCCCGTCCAATCGACTGATCACGGATCTTTCCACTACCGAGGCGCTGACCGTCATTCCAGGTGGACCGTCCGAGCAACGTTTCTCCGGACGCTACGTCACCGACCTGGAGGCGTGGCTTACCGGTGGGTACAAGCGCCTGCGCCTGTGACGCGGGCGAACGAGTAACTACTCGCGCCCGGTGTCCCAGACGAGTCGAACTTCGCGCTCGACTCCGTCGCGCACGAACGCGACGAGGGCTTCCCCCTCCACGGTGGAGCGGGCACGGACGAAGGCATCAGCGTCCGGTGTCGGCAGTCCGTTGACGCGCACCACGATATCGCCAGGCTGAAGGCCCGATCGCTCGGCAGCGGAACCAGGAATGCTGGCCAGGTAGGGTAGACCCTCGTACGCTTTCGCAAGCTCGAACTTGTCCTTCAAGGACAGCAGTGCGCTGGCCCCGGGGACATCGGACAACGGGTTCGACATACTGGTTCAACTAGCGCAATTGGCGTTTCTAGCAAGTATCGTCGCTACTTCCGCAACGCGCAGGTGCGCGTTTGTCGGGGCGCGATGACACCATCCAGCGTGTGGACCGGCACAATGCAATTTGATGCCGAAACGGTTCACAGCTGCCTCGCCCTGGGACGAGCGCTCTGCAGTTCGCTTGGACGTGCCTCCATCTGAGATCTCGCCCACGGGACGGCATGGGACGGAGCGTGTGCACGCGCCGCGGCCGCCTGCGCCCGCGGTCCGACCTCCAAGTCGACCCGGTGCATGCGACAGGGGCCATCGATCGTCTGGGACCAGCTGCATCTGCCTGGCCTGCTGTCGCGGTGACTGGACCTCAGCCTGACCATCGTTTTCCACGGACCTGCACACGCTGGTTGCCACGGAGTCCCCCCACCTTCGGGATGTGCCGCGGGGCGATGGTCACGCGGACGACTGAGAAACATCCAGACCGGAGAGAAGCACCATGCAGAAGTCATTCGATCAACGTGTCGCCGAGGCCAAGGCCACCATCGCTTCAGTGTCCGCCGTCGAAGCACGCGACCTCGCCCAGGCTGGGCGCGTCGTCTTTGTCGATCCCCGACCAGCCGCCGCCATCGCGTCGACGACTGGCCTGATCCCGGGCGCCGCCAACGTGGACCTGAAAGACATTGCCCGTGGGGCTCTACCCGTCGAGCTCGACGACCCCGACACGCGCGTGATCACCGCCTGCCAGGCGGGCTGCATGGGTGCCGTCGCTGCTCACGAGCTGGCCAATCGCGGCTTTCGCCACGTTGCCTATCTGGCCGGTGGCACCCAGGCTTGGCTCGACGCCGGGTTTCCGACGACGCACTGACCCGTACCGGTCCTTTCCACGAGTCGAGCTGGGGACGTCGGTTGCTTCGGCGCGCGACCTGGATGCCGTCTCGGTGAGGTGCACTCCTGGTCGCGAATTGGACTTGGCCACTGGACGACGCCGCCGCGACTCCCGCCGAGGGCGGCGGGCGGCGTCGTCCCCACTGCGACCGTCGCCACCGCTATGGAGCGCAGGCCTCGATCTCGCTGCAGCTCTGCGCCGAGCGCATGCAACTCAGTGCGTCATCGATCTCCGCCTGGCTCATCTCGGGCACCGCTTGGGCACACTCGGAGAGGCACGTGCTCCGGGTGTCGTTGCCACATTGTTGCGCGAAGTACCCACACGCCTCGTCACAGGTCGAAGGTTCGTCGTCCTTGTCGCCGCAGCCGGACGCGATACCGGCCGCCAGCACCCCACTCAACAAGACATGCACCCATCGAATCGCCATGTTTGCTCCTTTGCCGGAGCGTCGCGCCCCGGCCGCTTTCGCCATCCCCCAAGGATCCGGATACCACGACTCGGAGGTTCGCCCAACCCTTCGCGACCGTGGTTGGGTGCTATGGAACCACTCGCTAGTCTCGAGTTGGGCGGATTCTGATTGCTGGGCTTCAGGCTCCGGGCTCCGGGCTCCGGACTCCGGGCTCCGGGCTTCAGCCTTCCTTCGCGAGAACGTCAGTCAGTCTCTGCAAACCTCGCAGCAGCGAGGTGCGGGCTTGCGTCGGTGCTGGGACGTCGTCTCACGGCGGCTGGTCCTCGGCGTCCGACCATATTGGTTCCCGGTGGGGCCACCATGAGTAGTTCTTCACGATGCGAGGCGCCGGCGCCTCATGGCCAACAGTCCCAGTCCCAGCCACTCCAGGCCGGGTCGGGTCGGTGCCCCGGGCACGCCGCAACCACAGCGACCCTGGCGCGGCGCGATGGTGGGAGGCGGCGTGGTATTCGGCGGGGTTTCGGGTTTGGCATCGGGCTCCGGTACCGTAGTTGCGTCCGGCATCCAGCGCGGGGGTGGCTCGCCCGCTAGCTCGTAGCTTTCGAGCAGGCTGTCGTCGGGGTAGTCGATCCAGGACTCCTCGAATGCCGTGAACATGCGCGGCGCTCGCGCCCACGCCGGGCTCATCCCGTGCGGATCCGGGGTGAGCCGCCACTCCGCTCCCTGTCCGAAGAAGTATTCGCGCAGCGCTTCGTTCGCGAAAGGGTAGCCGCGCGTGCCATAGATGACGTTTCGACAGTCCGGCTTCTCAGCCTCCGCAGGGTCGAACAGGTTCGGGCACTGGGCGCCTGGCGGCGTCGTCTCGGGTAAGCGGCCCTGGGCCATCTCCGTCGATGCGTTGAACGAGAAGTGGAGGTCGCTCGTCGGCACCCAGTCCCGACTTTCGTAGGTAGTCTCGACGTAGGGTGCCCCTTCGCCCGTCTCCACGAGCTTGATGCCCTGCGAGGTGATGCCTTGGGTGCGGCCGATGGTGTGCGCGTAGGGCGGGAATCGGACCGTGAAGCGGGCTCGCCCGATGGGCCCCGCCCAGCGCGTGCCCGTGCGCGTGACGTACGACGTGAAGCGGTAGAACATCATGTTTGCCCCGGTTTGCATCGAGTACCGGTGCTCGACGGTCAGCTCGACGCGAGGCGGGAAGGTGACGTCGTACAGCCATACGACTCCGAGGTAGTCCGCCAGTTCGGCCGACGCGTCGAGGTGCCCCTGGCGATGCTCGACCGGGTTGCCGTCCACCACGGTCGCCAGGCCGTCGAAAGCGGACTCAGCGCAGTCGATCTCGCGCAGGCAGCGTAGCTCCGGAAACCCGACTTGCAGGGTGACGGGGTCGGGAGCGTCGTTGACGAAGACGTATCGGGCCTCGACGTGCCAGCGACCCTCGCGGAACACGATCAGCACGTCCTCACTCTGCAGGCGGACTCGGGTCTCGGTCAGGGGCACCAGATCGGCGCCGGCGCCCCCGAAGCTGGCGTCATTGGCAGCGGCGACCGTCGCCCAACTGGAGAGGATCACGAAGGCGAACGCCACGCCGCGGTGAGGGAGCATCGCGCCAGCCTACCATGGTGCACCAGGTCGAGTGGCGGCACAGGCCCTACACTTCGGCAGGTGCGGGGACCACCTTGCTTGGCAGGTGCGACTCGCGGACAGCTGCCGCACCGCGCCGGGCACCGCAAATGAGCCAGACGTTGGCGCCTGGGGCGGGGCAAGTCCACGGCGAGGCCTTTTCAGGCATCGGACGCACGCTTCGCATTTCCGATCCGGCCAACTCGCGGGAGCTGCTGGCCATGTCGAGTCAGCCCCGAGTACAATCATCCAGAAGTAGGTCCGGGTTGTTTTGCCCAATGTGGGATCGGTTATCAGTTCAGGATCGGGTGCGTCCGAGACGGGCGAGGGGACTCCATCCACGAGGTTGGACCAGACGGGCTGGGCGATGGTGAACCCGGTCGACAGCAGGACGCTGTTTCTCACCAGGGATCGCCCCGCCCATCCGCTGGTCCGTCCGATGCTGCACTTCATGGTGGTGGGCGCTCTGGCTCAGATCGTGGTGGGCGTGTTGACGGGGGGGGCCACCACTCTCGCGGTCTCGACCTTCTGCGGGATCGCCTGTGCTTGCGCGCTATTCATTGCCCGTGCGGGTCGCGAGCACCTGGGGGCACTGATCGCGCTCAGCGCGGTGCTCATCGGGATCGAGTACGCGATGTACATCGGCCAGGGGATCCACGATGTCGCCACGATGGAGCTCTCCGTCGTTCTCCTCCTGGCGATCGTGGTGCTGCCCCAGCGTCAAGCCATCGCTTTCACGCTCGTCATGCTGGCCACCGTGGCAGGCTTCGGAGTCGCTGAACAGCGCCGGTGGTTGCCCAATGACGAAGTTGTCATGAACGACGCGGCCGACGCATACCTTGCGGTCGTCATCCTGGCGGCGCTTGGCGGCCTGTTTCACTACTTCGTCTTCACGCTTGCCCGCAGCGAGCAGAGCTATGCCGAGATCTTCAACGCCACGCATGAGGCGATCTTCATCCACGATGCCCAGACGGCGCGGATCCTCGATGTCAACGAACCCATGCTCCGGATGTACTCCTACACCCGGAGGGATCTGGCCGATATCGATGCTGCCGCGTTGAGCGCTGACGAGCCCGAGTTCTCCCGGGATCACTTCCGAGAGCGGATGGCGCGCGCCGCCGCCGGAGAGGAGCAGATCTTCGAATGGCGAGCGCGACGCAAGGATGGGTCGGTGTTCTGGGCCGAGGTCACCCTGCGACGCTCCGACATCGGTGGGCAGGGCCGAGTGCTGGCGGTTGTGCGCGACATTGATGCGCGCAAGCTGGCGGAAGGGCGGAGTCGCCAGGCGGACAAGCTGCGTGCGCTAGGGCAGCTGGCGGGGGGGATCGCGCACGACTTCAACAACCAGCTGGCGGGGATCGCGGGCTACGCGCAGCTCCTGGCGCTGAAGCCGCATGCCTTCTCCGATGTCGTTTCCCACGCCCGGCAGGTACTCAAGGCCACGGAGCACGCCGCCCACTTGACGCGTCAGCTCCTGGCGTTTGCTCGGGAGGACGCCGGGAAGACCCAGGACGTGGACCTCAATACTCTGGTGGCTGACGTGGTCGAAATGGTGCGGCGCAGCATCGACCGCGCCGTTCAGGTGGGATTCGAGCCCGCTCCTTCCGAACTGGTGGTTCGGGTTGACCCTGCCCAGACCCACAGCGCAATCCTCAACCTGTGTCTGAACGCGCGCGACGCCATGCCGAACTGCGGCGTGCTGGCCCTTCGCACCTTCACTCTGGAGGCGGACGACGAAGGGGCGAGGCGGCTCGCGGATGAGGGTGCCGGACGCTCGGCGCTGGTCGACGCCGCCAGGGTTGGGTCCTATGCGGTGGTCGAGGTGGTGGACAACGGAGCGGGAATGAGTGCGGCGGTGCGCGAGCGCATCTTCGAGCCCTTCTTCACCACCAAGCCACGCGGGACCGGGATGGGATTGGCCACCGTCTACGGGATGGCACGCGGATATGGCGGCTTCGTCGAGGTGGAGAGCGAGCCCGGTGCGGGATCGCGGTTCCGTCTGGGATTGCCCCTGGCGGAGGAGCCCTCCCCGGTTTCGCAGTCGCAGTCACAGAGCCGACCATCCGCGCTTGGTCTCCGCGTGCTCATGGCCGAGGACGAGCCGATCGTGGCCGAGACCACTCGCGCAATTCTCGAACAACTGGGGTGCGTCGTCCGCGATTGCGAGGACGGGGAGCGGGCGGTGGAGGTGTTTCGCGCCAACTCTAGTGCGTTCGACGTCGCGCTCGTCGACCTGTCGATGCCTCGTCTGTCGGGGATGGACACGCTGGTACAGCTGCGTGACATCGATCCGACGGTTCCGGTTGTCGTGATGTCCGGATACACCGCCGACACCAGCGTGGAGAGCCTCCTGGCCGCGGGTGCAGCGGGCTTCGTGGCCAAGCCGTTCACCGTGGCTGGATTACGCGGAGCCCTCTCGGCAGCGCTCGGTCGCTCTTCTCCACCGGAGTGAGCGGCTCGCGTGACAGCGTGAGACCGGGCGCTACAGCGACAGCAGCTTGCCCAGCACGCCGGTCAGCGTGAGGCGACGCAGGTCCCGGAGCTCGCCCGCGTCAAGAAACGACCCGCCGCATGCCGCGCACTGCTCGTACCGAATGTCGGGGCGCTCGTTGTCGACCATGCGGATCATCTGCGTCGTGCAGTGGGGGCAGTGGATCCGGTCCTGCTCGTTCATTCTTCGCCCCACGGCGCGGTCTCCCGTGTCGACCGCACGGGCGCCACTTCTGGTCGCTAGGAGCGCCTCCCGTTCGTGCGCGTCGAACCAGATGCCGCCGCAGTTCGCGCAGCGATCGACCGTGACACCTTCGTGCGTGACCGGTTGCATGGAGTGCTGGCACTTCGGGCACTGCATGGGCTGGGATCTAGCACGTCCCGAGCCCCGCCGCGCGCAAACTGCGCGCGGCCGTCGAGCAGGGAGAGCGGCCCCCCGCGTGCCCGTGGCCCCACACCCCGCTACTCGAGCGGAATGCGGCTAGCGTTCTCGGCGAGCCACGCCTCGAAGGAGAGTAGCTCCGGGTTGAGCTCTCGCGACGCGGACACGCTGCGGTTGTTGCAGTACTGCTCGTTGAAGTCGCGCTTGACCTGGTACATGTTGCCCATCTCGTCGGCGCCGGGAAACCCGAAGCTGCGGAAGAGGTCAGCGGGGACGTCGTTGTAGGTCACGTCTCGGCCGAGGGCCTTGGCCAGGGCGGCGGCCATCTCCGCTCCGGTGAGCATCTCCCCCGCGATCCCGATCGTCCTTCCGATGTAGGGGGCGCCCGCCTTGAAGATGCCGTATGCGCACTTGCCGATGTCGTCGGCGGCGATGGCTGGGAGCCGGGCTGTGCCCATGGGCATGGTCAGCGCCAGCTTGCCGTCGGGGCCCGGCTTCGGACCCGTACCGAAGTGGATCATGTTGTCCCAGTAGTAGCAGGTGCGCAGCACGGTCGTGGGCACCCCGAGACTGGCGAAGTAGGCGTCGGCTTCACCCTTTGCGTCGAAGTGGGGCACCTTGTACTTGTCCTGGAGCGTTGGCATCGAGTCACTCTCGACGGGCACCCACTGGCGTGTGTCCTCGAGCGTCGACCAGATGGCGTGCTGCACGCCCGCCTCCTTGGCTGCCTCGGCGAGCGTGCGGGCCTGAGCTTTCTCCTTCTCCGCCGAGAAGTGCTCCCAGAAGAAGGTGACACAGAACGCGCCGTGGGCCCCGGCGAAGGCTTGCTTCAAGGTCGAGGGGTCGTCGACATCGGCGGCCACCACCTCTGCCCCCGCCTGCTGCAGGGCTTGGGCCTTGTCCGACTTGGGATTTCGCGTCAGCACGCGTGGCGTGAACTCGCTCTTCGGGTCGGCCAGGATGGCGCGTGCCAGCCCGCTGCCCTGGGCGCCCGTGCCGCCCGCAATGACAATGATCTTCTTGCTCATCTGTTCCTCCGCCCCCTCCGTGGTGGTGGAGATCGGGCCCTCGCCCTTCGTACGCAAGGGTTGCGGGAGCTCTTTTTTGCCATTTCGTTTCCACGCCACCGTCGGGGGATGACGGAGAAGTCGGGGGCTACCTTGGCCTTCTGGCGCCACGTGGCGCCAATCCCAGGTTGCGAAACGCTGCTCGCATCAGGTCATCGCCACGCCCGTGGAAGTCGGCGTGACCGGCGTCGGCGATCACCTCGAGGCGGGTGGGGATCCCCTGGTGCCGCCAGGTGTGCTGCATCCCCCGCGCGGGCCACTGGTTTTCGTGCTCGCCAACCAGAAAGTATACCCCACGCAGTCGCTTCAGGCCGTGGGCTGGCAGCGGCCGGGACGGACTGAGCAGCACCAGCCAGCGATAGCGTTCGGGGAACCGGCGGGCGAGCGCGACCGCTACTTCCACCCCCTGCGACGAGCCGCCGAGCAGCAGTTCGCCGGGCACGTCTTCGCCCAGGTAGGCGATCAGTGCCGCGCGGATCCTTCGGTCCGTCGCGTCGGGATCCATCGACCAGGCGCGCTTGGTGGTGGCGCCGCAGTGCCGATCGCCCTGCAGGGCCAGGTATCGACCCGTCTCGGCGGCGGCAAACTGGAAGGCCTGCAGGTACCCCAGGCCGTGTCCGCACCACCCATGCAGAAAGACACCGGCCATCTCGGCATCCGGCGCCGAGCCGCGCAGGGCGAATGCTTCCTGGTCGCCCGGCACTGGCAGGCGTTCGACGAAGACCCGAGAGCGATGAAGTGCGCCGGGGGAAGCAGTGGAGGCCGGGGGGGGCGTCGAGGGAGACGGAGCAGACTCCGCGGCTGATGCCGCGGAGAGAGGCGTTCGCTCGTGGCTACCGGGGCTGGACTGTCGGCAGCCACTGCCGACCGAGACCGCGATCGATCCGAGCACCGTTCCGATGGCGATGGCGTGGGTCCGCATGACCGAACGCGACACGAGGCTTCCGGCTCGCAGATAGGGAGCGGAGGGAATGCGGGGTTCTGCCTCCCGGCTACTCAACGTACATCGCGTGCAGGCAGATCTCGCCGCTGATCGGGGTCACCAGAACCTCGACTCCGTCGCTCAGCGAAGGCTGGAGCGCCATCGCGATTTGCAGTTCCTCGCCCATGTAATCGATGCCGGTTCCGTCCCAGCATTCGGTGTTGAACGTGGCGAAGCCGACGCAGCCGCCTCCCTGAGGCACATTGGCGCACCAGCGATCCAGCGCATCGGTCTTCCCCATTGGGCCCTGGATTTGGATGCGGGTGAATCCCGTGCCCTCGACGCAGATGCTCTGGGTCAGATCGGGCGACCAGGTGCCTTCGTTGCCGGTGCCGCCCTCGATGGGCTGGTTGAGGTTGCAGCCCAGGATGGCGACGTCCTCCCAGGACGTGCCGGGGAGCGAGTAGGGGAAGCAGAGCTCGCTCTCCACATTGTGCTCTTCCTCCACTTCATCGATGACTTCGACGCCGAAGCAGTACCCATGGATGGGCCCTACGTCGAGGTAGTTGATGGGTGATCCTGCCGCCCCCAGTGCTCCACCAGTCGGAGGATCGCCGCCGGTGGCCGGAGCTCCCCCGTCGGCCTTCACGCCCCCGGTGGCGCGGGCTCCGCCCGTGGCCGAAGCTCCGCCCGTGGAGGCTCGCCCCCCCGTCGGTCGCGCACCGCCCGTGGCCCTCGCACCTCCGGTCGTAGCCGCACCGCCCGTGGTGCTCGCTCCTCCCGTGCCGGGTGGTGTTCCGCCCGAGCCTCGGCCGCCGGTGGGGGCACCTCCCGTGGCATAGGGCGAATACGCCAGCGTCTCGTACTCCGGAAGCGCGCAAGACGCCGCGAGCACCAGGGCGGCCGCCGCCCAGGGGTATCGCGGTACAGCCGCCGCCTTCGGGCTTGGGCGTAGCGCGATTTCTCGTCCCGGCGTGGGAGTGGGAGATGAATCACGCATCAGAACCTCCCCGTGATCCCTGCGGAGCGCCATCCCACCCACGGCGAAACGTGGCGATTTGCTTCCCGTTTTGGCGCGGTGGCGAGCAGGGTGACGCCGAGAACGATACCAGCCCCGCCAGCAGCGAAGCCGATCGTGGGTACGGGGCGCAGATTGTTGTAGTTCGTGACCCGGTTGTATTCGCTGGGGCCACACAGCGATTCCAGGCAGTCCCCGGAGTCGAGCGAACTCTTCATCGCCAGCAGGGCGACCCCCGAACCCACGCCGGCGGCGAGTCCCGCCCCCCCGATCCCCAGCGCGACCCAGCCAGCCCTTCGCTGGCCGCGACCGGGTCGCGGCTGGGCGTTGCCGCCGTCGATGGTCGCATCGCCGGGCGCGGGCGAGCCGACGACTGCGCCGGGCGGCGGGGCAGGAACGGGAGCAGCGCCAGGGGCAGGGGGCGGCTCGACGTTCGATGTCCGGAAGGTGAGCGTGGTCGTGCCGTTCTCGCTTTCGACGGAAGTGACGCGCTCCTCGATGGTCTGGTCCCCGAGCTTCCCCAGCACGACGTGCTCCCCCGGATCGACGAGTCTTCCCGCGGCCAGCAGTGCCGTCGGCACCACCACCCCATCGATCGTCACCTCGACGTCATCCGGGGCCGCGCCGGCGACGCCTACCGAGATCCGGGGGATCTTTGGCAGTAGCGTCTCGCGGGCGTCGGCCGCATCGAGGCGCGCCTGATTCTGTAGTTCGTCGTCGCTACCCGTGGCGTCGAGGCGTGTGGCCTCGAGGTAGAGCTCCGCCGCCTCCACCCACCGCCCGAGCTTCTCCAGCGCGCGGCCGGTGTGCAGCGCCAGCGTCGGGACCTTGACCACGTCGTAGGCCTGCCCCAGCTTGCGCGCGGCCGTCGCGTAGTCTCCTTCGTCGTAGGCCGAGAGCCCTTCCTCGGCGAGCTGGCGCGCCGTGGACCGAGCTGCGATATCCTGCGCCTCCGCAGTGGTCGTGGCGCACAACGCGGCCAGCGCGATGGTCAGCGCAGCGGTCCACTTCCTCACATGGACCTGGCGCGCCATCACGCGCGACTCTGTGGGGTGCTTGATCATCATCCCGTCTCCGACGGCGCATTGTAGCGGTCCCGTTCGCGGAGGACAGCCCCCGCGACGCAACTCGCGTCGTGTCGGGCCAGGAGCCGGGATCGCGCGACCGCGGAAGATCCGGGCTCGCTACGGTGGGGGCTGCCGATGGGTCAGCTGCCGCAGCTTGGCGGTGGGCTCGCGGTAGCGTCCCCAGAAGGGGGCGTGGGTCAGGGTCGTGTACGCGAACAGCTGGTTTACCAGGGGAAGGCGGAGCAGTTCGTGGAAGAGACGATAGGCGAGGGCGAGCGAGAGGTAGAGCCAGGCCAGGGCGACCACGTAGGCGATCCAGTGGCTCTCCCAGCTGCTGGCTCCCGGAATCCAGCGCGAGAGCCCCTGCAGAAACAGCGAGAAGGCCGGAATGGTGACGACCAGGTAGAGGGTGACGGCCCACGAGTGCCCGGCCTCGATCGCGCTTCTGGGGCAGAATCCCGCGCAGCGCATGCAGCTCTCACAGTGATGATGCCAGAATGGTCGCTGTCGCCGGCGGTCGATCCGTCCGTCCTGCTCACGACTACCCCGCATCGAGATGGCTCCCACCGGGCAGCTCTTGGCGCACACCCCGCAGCCCTAGCAGTGCGTGTTGGCGAAGAAGAGGCGGGCCAGGTAGAAGCGCCCCACGAGCAGGTAGAGAAGCGACACGGGCCAGAGCAATAGCGTGAGGGCGAGCTCATAGACGTTGCTCGGCGTGACGAAGCTGGTCCCGCCCGCCAGCAGGCGCTCCCCGAAGCGGTGCACCGTTGGCTGGGCGGCCTCGAGCATGAACCGCCGCGCTCGCTCTCCCTGAATGGGGTGGAGACTGAACCAGTTGCTGGGCATGTTCACACTCAGCAGCCCGCGGATGCGGTAGCCGCGGAGTGCCAGGAGCAGACCGATCAGGAAGGTGGCCGAGGCACTCACGCCGGGGGGCTGCCAGGAACCAATCTGGACGCCCGCGCGCGACGCCACGACGCCTGCGTGGGTTCCCGCCCCTCGCGGGAGACGCGCAGCGAACTTGATGACGTGCCAGGAGGCAGTAAACCCATGAGTCGGCATGGACATCACCAGAAGCTGGTGCGGCCCAGGCTCGAGATCGCGTGTGGGACTGGCGTCTCGCAGCGGGGAGACGATCGTTTCGAGTTGCCGCTGGCGTCCCAGGTCACCCAACCACGCGGCGATGCGCATGGAGTTCCCCGTCCCGGTGAAGAAGTACACACAGCAGCGCCCGTAACCCATCCTTCCCCTCGTGGCGAAGCTCTCAGTATTTCACGATTGCTGCTCGATCACGAGTGCTTGCTTCTGTGCTCAGCCTCGAGGGACTGAATTCAACGCTGCGTGGGACCGTCTCGAACCGAGCGAGTGCGACGACCTGGACGCTCGGGGGCCGGATTCGGTGGTTGGGTGTGGAGGCGGTGGGGCCCGCACCTGGCCGAGGAACCACCGCGGTCAGGTGGGCGAGCACCCCACAGCTGCTACCGAACGCGACGCTGCCGAGCGTGCTCCAGGCGTGGCGCGATTGGCGCCGTCGCTGCGGATCGCTGAGTGCGGGGCGTGGCGGGGACAGGAAGGCCGGTGCGTGTTCGTGGGGTTACCCGTCGTCGACACCGGGTCGGGCTCGGCGTTCGCGCTCAACTGCCGAGGGCGGCGCCGACCGCCCTCCCTTCGAGAATCGTTTCGTACTTGCCGCGCCGGGTCTGGGCTCCGCTCACTTCTTTCCGCGGAGCTTCGCGAGCACCTCCTCGCCGGCGGACTTCGGTTCCTTGCTGACGCTCGCAACGAGCAGCGCGTGCTGTCCCAGTTCGTGAGCCTCGTTGTCCTCGAGCCAGCTGACCTTCTCTTTGACGTCCCCCTCGTCGTACTTCTTCACCATCAGGCGCAGATTGCGGCGCTCGTCACCTTCGCCCTGGGTACCGGTGACCAGGATGATCGTATTCGGGCCGCTCTTCGAGGTGCTTGACATACCGTATGTCCAGCCAAGCTTGGGGATTGCCGCCTTGAGATCCTCGTCGCTGATATCATCGACCGGTTTGGTCAAGAGCGGTCCCGTGTTTTCCTCTGCCTGCTCGCCGCTGGACTCCTTGTCGTCGCTGGAGGAGGTCTCGGAATCCCCCTTCTTGCACGCGAGGAGCGCGATGGTGAGAGTGAGTAGAGCGCAGACGGCTGGTTGCTGGAATGTCCGACAGAGCATCTCTGCGATACTACTCGCTTCGCACGCCCCTGACCTTCAGAAAGAGTACGGAACTGGCTGTCGTGGGTGCACGGCCCGGCTGGAGCACGGACGTGGTGAGCGGTCGCGCGGGGCAGCCGTCTCGCCTGCCTGGTGGTTCCGGTGTTGGGTTCCCCGACGAGCGGTCCGACAGTACCTCTTCCCATTCAGAGAAGTAGGTCGAGCGACCGCATGACGTCGGGGGCACGCTCCTGCGCGTCGGGCTCGAGAATCCGTGCCAGGCTCGTCCACCACTGGGCCAGGCGTTGCGGGTTCCAGGAGTAGCTCGCGAAGGACGGAAAGTAGCCCTCCACCAGTTGAGAAAGCGTGAGTGGTTGGCTCATGAGCCCCCGGCCAGAATCGATGCTTCGGTGCTGCTCCGAGGGAGAGGGCGAGGGAAAGGGGCGTGGTGAGCAGCGATCGGCTCGGCCGATGCGCTCGCCGATCAGATGGGCGACGAGGAGATACTCGTTGTTCTTGTCGATGATCTCGCAGACCTCATCGAGTGCGAAGATGATGCGATCCGTTTCGGCCTTGGTGACGATTGCTGGAGGATAGAGGGGCAGCACCGATACGGACTTTCGAACGGAACTTCCCTCGAGCTGAGAGGGGAGCGGACCGAGGACGCGAATGCGGTGGTGGTGCAGGAGGTAGCTCGCCATGAGCAGCGAGAGAAGTCCCCTCCCCGCGACGTGTCGAATGAACGGAGAGCGATCGGGAAGCTGGCCGAGCTCGAGCCCGATCAGTAGTCCTTGACCGTGCACTCTGGCGATGACTCCCGGATGTCGTGCTTGGAGTTCGCGAAGTCGCGTGACGAGATACTCGCCCTTGTCTCGGACCTGCCGCAGCAGGGCGCTGTCATCGTCACCAAGCAGCTTCAATACCTGGCTAGCCACTGCGCAGGAGACGTCGTCTTCGGCGAGGGGCGAGGTGAGAAGTGCGTCGAAGGCCGGATGATAGACACGTTCGTGGATCATGGCAGCCCCCATCTTAACGAGACCTCCGCCCAGTCCCTCGCCAAGGACGACGTACTCGGGTTCGATGCTTGCAAGGGCCGTCTGCGTGGACGCGAAAACGGCGCCCGTTCGACCGCAACCGGTCTGGATCTCGTCGATGATGAAGGGTACGCCCAGTCGGCCATGCAGCGCGGCCAGCGTCTCGGTGGCCGTGACGGGAAGCTCGCGGTTGCCGCGCTGGGCGACCACGACGGCGCAGACGAGGGCGATGACTCGTGTCATCGGGTGCCGCTCGATGCGCAGGCACCGCCCCTCGAGCCGAGGCACGAGGAACTCGACGCGGTGCCGCTCCACCAGTTCTGGCAGTCGAGCGACGTCCGACGGATCCACCCGGACCAACTCGACCGCCGCCAGATCGTCGTCGCCAGTGCGCTGGCTCCCACCGCAAGCCAGCCCCGTGTTCGCGCGCGCGGGGGTCGAGCCGGTGACCGCTATCGCAACGGGGTCCCTCCGGAAACGATCGAGCTGCGCGGTGTTGTGCTCCGCCAGCACGTCGTGAAACTGACTGAGAGGCCTCGGCTGCCCGGACCAGGTGACTTCCAGCCCTTCCTCCTCGATCCGAGCGCAGAGCTCGTCGAGCTCGCGCATCGTGTGGTCGTGGAGCTGCTGCACGGCGTCTCGTCGCACCTGGTAGGCATGTTGCAGTGCCGTCTGGAGGGCCTCGGCTCCGCTGTTCGTGAAGTGACACAGGTAGTGTCCTGGGGCGCAGTGGCGTTCGTTGAGCAGGGTGGCGAGCTGCCCCGCGGCGCCACGAATAGAGCCCGGTGCAAATGTCGGGGTGTCTCGGTCGAGCTGTTCGTGCAGTGCCTGCTTGAGCTCGGGGGGGTTGTGGCCCAAAAGACATGCCCCGAAGCCGCTGACCAGATCGAGGACCGGCGCCAGCATTTCACCGGCCCCGTTGCGCAGATACAGGTAGCTACCAGCTCCTCGCTCGTAGGTGACATCGAGCTGGAAGGTGTTCAGCAGGTCGGCGAGCTTCGGTCGGCAGGACTTGGCATACGCCGCCTTCATCGCGGTTGGATTCGGGATGCAGCGGCGGCGGGCTGGCGCCAGGGGGATAGGGGTCAGCGAGCGGGGCGCCGTCGGTGCGGGTTCGAATCCGGGTGACGACGCAGTGGGGCTTCCCGGGTGGGTCTGTCTGGTCGGGTCCATCGCTCGGCTTCTCTCCGAATCGGTACGGGTTGGGGGCGGTACCGGGGAAGAACCAGCAACGAGGGAGCATGGTTCGGGAGCAGCCCGGCGCCGTCTGCTATCGTGCGTCTGAAAAGCAATCGCCGTGCCATCGGAATCATTGACTCCAGTTTCGCGAAATCAGTGGAAAAGCGAGGGCCACCTACCCAAGAACTGCACGTGCAGAGCACACCCCCCCTGCACGTGCACCCGGATGCGCGCTTCACACTTTGCACACATTCTGGAGTCGCTCGGGCCGGACTGGGCTGCTGGCAGTCAGGTTCGCCAGCTGGGGCTGGCCCGACGCGGAATCAACAGTGGGGGTGCGGGGAGTCCTCGTGCTCGTGCCTCGGCGAGGAGGTGGGCGACGGGCCACTCGACGGCGTCCACGCGGTCTTCCGCCAGCAGTTCGCTGAGCACCCGGACCCGCCACGTGTCGCACAGCGGGCGGTTCGCGTCTCCGGTGTAGAGCAGATTCTCGCTGCGACAACCGCCGCCGCACAGGGTGTTGAGCGCACATTCGCGGCAGACGGAAAGCGATGCTGCTCGGGCGGGTGCCTGACGCAAGCGTTTCACCAGCTCATCGAAGCGCTGCTCCCGGAGATCGCCGATGCACTCCTCCATGCGGAAGCAGGAGTAGAGCTTGCCGTCGCTGCGGACGTTGAGGGAATGGCCGAGCGCGCAGTCGCACCCCTCGCGCCGGTAGGCGAGGGGTACGCGCTGGCGGATGGCCGGCACGATCTGACCTCCCGAGAACGCGATGTGATCCAGGGCTGCGTCGAGCTCTGCGAACGAGGCGAAGAGGTGCTGTCCGGCTTCGCGCCCGCCGCGGTAGAGCAGTCCGAGGGTGAATGACGTGGTGGGTGGCAGTCGGCGCACGAGGTGGCGTACGTGCTGCGCGATCGCAGCGACGTGCTCGGGGATGAGCATCAGATCGACGATACAGGGCGCATTGCGGTCGGCCAGCGCCTGTACGGTCCCCAGCGCCGCGGCGAAGCGCGGGGCCCCGGATTCGGCGTCGCACAGAGCGGGTGTGGGGCCCGCCAGACTGACGTGCAGCTCCGCACCCCGCTCCGCCAGCGCCGCCAGGCGATCCAGCACAGCGCCTGGAACGTCCACGCCGTTTGTGTAGGCGACCAACTGCAGCCCTAGCTCGACGATGTGCTCCGCGAGATCCATCGCCCACGGCACGATGAACGGCTCTCCCCCCATCAGCGCCACCCGAGCGCCGGAGCCGAACGCCCTGTGGATCTGCTCTGCGACCGAGCGGAACGTCTCCAGATCGAGCTCGGTGGGGCGCGGGTTGCCCGAGTCGGTGCAGCAGTAGCTGCAGCGCAGGTTGCAAGCGTTGGTGACCTGCAGCTGGACAGTGGGAACGTGCGCCTCGGCGGGGCGTGGCCCCGCGAAGAACCCGTGCTTCTCCAGTGCTGCGTACAGTTCAGAAGGCAATACGGTGGCGGGACTGTGCTCCTGGAGCACGTCACGCACGGCGTCCACATCCTGGGGCGGGATGCGACAGAACGTAGCGTACTCCCGGGACACCAGCAGGGCCCCCGACGCCAGCGCCAAGAGCGTGCAGTCGCCTGGCAGCTCCGCTATCATGGTCGCATGAGCCTACCGCGCCCCATCGCGCTCTGCCTCGAAGACCAGCACGCGGGAGGCACGGACGAGCGCTTTCTTTGCTGTGTGGCGCTTGCCGGTGGCTTGCCCGGGCTCGGCGTCGGGACTGACGGTCGAGTTCGCTGGCGCCTCGAGGGCGCACTGGAGTGCGAGCTCTGGGTTTCCGAGGACAACTGTCTGATGATCGAGCGGCTGACGTCCGCGGGGGAGATTGTCGTCTCGCGAGCGGGGCGTTCGTTGAGCATCCCCGTGGAGCGCCCGGTGGAGCTCGTGCAGGACGACACGGTCGACGTGGCGGGCCGGACGTTCATCGTTCACGTCCACGGTCCTGCGCAGGCCGTGCACGAGCCGTGCTGGCTGCCGCCGGAGGAGCGCGAGTCGATGCCCTCCCCTGGCATGTTCGATGCCGCCCGGGGTGCGGCCGCAGCGGCCGTGATGGGGGCGGTGCTGGCGTCTGCCGCCTGCAAGTCCACCGGAGCGGAATCTGCGACCTCCCCGAGCGCGCTTGCGGAGCCCCCCGCGCCGCGACCGGAGACGCGAGGGACCGCGACAGCTACGGCTTCGGTGGCGGCCTCCGCGGTGAGCGCCGCCCCCAGCTCGAGTGTTGGACCAACATCGAGCTCGTCGGCGGCTCCATCGGCCCAGCCCGCTCCCACGAAGCCAAGACCCATCGAGCCACGTCCTCGTCCTCCGAAGCCGGTCCCGCGTCACATCGACAAGAAGCCCGGGATCGACTTCTAGACGAGGTGAGTCCGACCGAGGCAGCCGCCCGCGGCGACGGCTGCCGGTTCGGTGCTCGGTTACTCGATAACCTCGCGCAGGCACAGCGGAGAGCAGCCGTCACCACCCACGTTGTTGCCGTCGTCGCACTCCTCGCCAGGATCTCGGATATGGTCACCGCAGATCTCCGAGGTGCAGTCCGGTCGGCATCCGTCGCCTGTCCGTGAGTTGCCGTCGTCGCAGGTCTCACCGAGAGGCGCCTGGGTGATGCCGTCGCCGCAGTACTCATCACGGCAGGTGGAGCTGCAGCCGTCGCCGGACACGTTGCCACCGTCGTCGCACTCCTCGGACGACTGATTCACATCGCCGTCGCCGCACCACACCTCGGTGGTGCAGGTGGAGCTGCAGCCGTCACCGCTGCGGGTGTTTCCGTCGTCGCACTGCTCACCGCTCTGACGCACGCCGTCGCCGCAGTACTCGATCTGGCAAGTCGGGCTGCAGCCGTCACCGCCGCTCGTGTTTCCGTCGTCGCATTGCTCGGCGCCCTCGATGTTGCCGTTTCCGCACGCGGTCTCGAGGCGACAGGTGGAGCTGCAGCCGTCGCCGTTCCTGGTATTGCCGTCGTCGCACTGCTCGTTGAGGCCTACCTGGGTCACCCGGTCGCCGCAGAACTCGTCGGCGCAGGTGGAACTGCAGCCGTCACCGCTGACGTTGTTGCCGTCGTCGCACTGCTCGGCGCCTTCCTCTCGGCCGTTGCCGCACACCGTTTCCAGGTCGCAGCGATTCGAGCACCCGTCGCCGCTGACGGTGTTGCCGTCGTCGCACTCCTCGCCGGGGTCGGGAACGCCGTTGCCACACACCTCCAACGAGCAGGTCGAACTGCACCCGTCGCCGCTGAGCGCGTTTCCGTCGTCGCACTGCTCAGCACCCTCGATCAGGCCGTTCCCGCATGCGGTTTCGACCCGGCAGGTAGAGCTGCAGCCGTCACCATTCGTGGAGTTTCCGTCGTCGCACTCTTCGCTCAGCGCCGGCTGGCGGGTGCCATCGCCGCAGAACTCGGTGCGGCAAATCGAGCTGCAGCCATCGCCGGAGCTGTTGTTTCCGTCGTCGCACTGCTCGACGCCTTCCTGGGTGCCGTTGCCACAGAAGGTTTCCGATTGGCAGGTGGCGCTGCAGCCGTCGCCGCTGGCCGTGTTGCCGTCATCGCAGGCCTCTGTGGGGTCCACTCGACCGTCGCCGCACCGTTCCCGGGTGCAGTCGTTCCGGCAACCGTCGCCGCTGGTCGTATTGCCATCGTCGCACTGCTCGAGCCCCTCGAGGCGACCATTGCCGCACACGGGCGGCTCGATGGCGCAGGTGGAGCTGCAGCCATCGCCGCTGGTCGTGTTTCCGTCGTCGCACTCTTCGCCTCGGCTGGACTGCAGCGCTCCATCGCCGCAGAACTCGGTGCGGCAGGTGGCGTTGCAGCCGTCGCCGGAGACGTTGTTTCCGTCGTCGCACTGCTCGCCAAGGGTGCTCTGGACGGTTCCATCGCCGCAGATCTCGAAGCGGCACGTCGAGCTGCAGCCGTCGCCATTGCTGGCGTTTCCGTCGTCGCACTGCTCTCCGCCCTGCCGGACGCCGTCGCCGCAGACGACCTCCACCTGACAGGTGGAACTGCAGCCGTCGCCTGCGGTGGTGTTGCCGTCGTCACACTGCTCAGTGCCCTCTACGGTGCCGTTGCCGCACTGGACCTCGAGCGCGCAAGTGGAACTGCAGCCGTCGCCGGAGACGTTGTTTCCGTCGTCGCACTGCTCGCCGACTCCACTTTGGACGGTTCCGTCACCGCACTCCTCCGTGCGGCAGGCGGCACTGCAGCCGTCGCCGGAGACATTGTTGCCGTCGTCGCACTCCTCGGCCCCCTCGGTGGTGCCGTTGCCGCAAACAGTTTCGAGGCGGCATGTGTTGGAGCAGCCATCACCGCTAGTCGTGTTTCCGTCGTCGCACTGTTCGTTCCGCGAAGGCTGGGTGGTGCCGTCACCGCACGCTTCGAGCTGACAGGTGGGCGAACAACCGTCATCACCGACGTTGTTGCCGTCGTCGCATTGCTCGGCGCCCTCCACGGTGCCGTTGCCACAGGCCGTTTCCAGGGTACATGTTGCGCCGCAGCCGTCGCCGGCCGTGGTGTTGCCATCGTCGCACTGCTCGCCAAGGGCGCTCTGGACGATACCGTCGCCGCATTCCTCCGTCCGGCAGTTGGCGCTGCATCCATCACCGGAGACGTTGTTGCCGTCGTCGCACTCTTCGGCCCCCTCCGGGGTGCCGTTGCCGCAGGCCGTCTCGAGCTGACAGGTGCGCGAACAGCCGTCGCCACTGACCGTGTTGCCGTCGTCGCAGGCTTCACTGCTCTGCTGGGTGCCGTCGCCGCAGAACTCCGTGCGACACAGCGCGCTACAGCCGTCACTGTCAACGCTGTTGCCATCGTCACATTCTTCGCTGCCCTCCAGCACGCCGTTGCCGCAGGCGGTCTCCAGCTGGCACGTAGCGCTGCAACCGTCGCCGGCCGCGGTGCCGCCGTCGTCGCACTGTTCGCCGAGCGCGGCCTGGACGATGCCGTCGCCGCACACCTCCGGAATGCAGCCGGCGCTGCAGCCATCACCCGAGACCAGGTTGTTGTCGTCACAACCCTCCCCGGATTCCAGCTGTCCGTTTCCGCAGATGGACTCGGTTTGGCAAGTGTTGCTGCAGCCGTCGCCGCTGGTGGTGTTGCCGTCGTCGCACTGTTCGCCGACCTGCTGGACGTTGTCGCCACACCGCTCGGTCAGGCAGGTGCTGCTGCAACCGTCGTTGTTGGCGGTGTTGCCGTCGTCGCATTGCTCGCCCCGGCTGGCCTGGATGATGCCATCTCCGCAGGACTCTTCGAGCTGACAGGTGGCAGAGCAACCGTCGCCAGCGACGATCCCACCATCGTCGCACTGTTCGCCCAGGCTGGACTGGATGGTGCCGTCGCCGCAGCGCTCGATTACGCAGCCGGCACTGCAGCCGTCACCGCTGGTGGTATTGCTGTCGTCGCACTCCTCGGTTCCGCCGACGACGCCGTCACCGCACAGGGCCTCGAATCGGCAGGTCCTGCTGCAGCCGTCGCCACTGGCTGTATTGCCATCGTCGCACTGTTCGCCCAACCCCGCCTGCAACACCCCGTCGCCGCAAACCTCGATCAGGCAGGATGCGCTGCAGCCGTCTTCATTGGTGGAGTTGCCGTCGTCGCATTCCTCGACGCCCTCGCGACTACCGTTGCCGCAGAAGGTTTCGAGCGTGCAGCTGGAGGAGCAGCCGTCGCCAGCGGTGGTATTGCCGTCGTCGCACTGCTCGCCGCGCGATGCCTGCACGATGCCGTCGCCGCACACCTCGATCTCGCAGAGTGAGCTACAGCCGTCGCCGCTGACGACGTTGCCGTCGTCACAGTTCTCACCGGATTCGGTGGTGCCGTTGCCGCAGATGGACTCCCAGAGACACGTGTTGCTGCAACCGTCGCCCGCGGTGGTGTTGCCGTCGTCGCATTCCTCACCGCGCGCGTCCTGGACGATGCCGTCCCCACAGCGCTCCGTGAAGACGCAGCCCGGGGCGCACACCCCGGAGCCGTCGTTGACGCCGTCGTCGCAGTCCTCGGGACCGTTGGGGATCCCGTCGCCGCAGAACGGGCCAATCTGGCAGGTGCTGGTGCAGCCTTCGTAGCTGTTGTCGTTGTCGCCGTCGTCGCAGGTCTCGCCGTAGGTGCTGTCCACGGTCCCGTCGCCGCACTCCGGCGCCCAGACACACCCGGGAGCGCACCCGCCGCTGTTGTAGCCACTCTGGTTGATGCCGTCGTCACACTCCTCGGGACCGTTGACGGACGAGTCGCCGCAGAGTTCGCCCAGCGTGCAGTTGAGCTGGCATGCGCCGTAGACGTTGGCGTTGTTGGTGCCGTCGTCGCACTGCTCGTTGGCGGTGACCACTCCGTCGCCACAGTCCGGCGTGCAGCTGGTGCGCCGGGAGGTGAACCCACCGAGGGTCAGCTGGTACTGAGAGCGGGTCTCGTGACGCTCGGCCTGGTAGACCACGATCTCGTAGACCTGGCCATCCTGGAGGTTCAAGTCGACCGTGCCGGATCCCCTTGGATCGGTGTAGTTCGCGTCGCCGCCCATCAGGACGAAGGAACCGTTCTGGGCATTGTGGACGCCGCCGATATCGACGACGAGTTCGCCGGCGACGAACACCCAGACGTCGTCGTCACCGAAGAACGCGAGCGAGGGTGCCGTCCCGGCGTCGTACTCGAACCAGTAGCGAACCTCGCTGGTGAAGCTGAAGTTGCGCAGGTCGCCGTTGTGGTCGGTGCCAAGAGCCTCCCACTGCTCTCCCGCGAGGTCCATCCAACCCAGACCGTCCACGGGGAAGTAGACCGTGCTCTGGTACTGGTAGAAGCCCGGCGTGCCGGTGCCCGGGAGCGTCAGCGTCGAGACGACGCTCTGGCCATAGTTGCTGTCGCGATACCACATGTCGAACCAGGCATCCCCGTGGGTGCAGGAGTTCGACAGCGGTGGGTTGCTCGTGACCAGCTTCGGCTTTCCGTTCACCAGGGTCGGCTGAACCATGCCGGAGGTGTTCTGGTTGCAATCGTTGAAGTCCGGGTGCTGGCGGTTCGGATAGGTCGCGTTGGGACCGAGGATCTGGTCGACCGCTCCAATGAAGTCTCGGTAGACCACCGGGAGTTCGAGCACGGCCGGCTCTTCAGCAACATTCTGACAGATGTAGCCGTCGTCGGTGACGCACGGGACCGACGGATCGGTGCAGCTGTTGTCGGCGTCGGGCCAGGTGCAGTCTGCGTTGCAGCCATCGCCGTCCACGTTGTTGCCGTCGTCGCACTCCTCTGTCGTGCTGTTCGGCAGGATGATGCCGTCCCCGCAGGCGCTCTGACAGGTGCGGCTGCCGGGATTCGGGTCACTGTTGTCGCAGAACGGTTCTGCACGGCAGTTCGAACAGCCATCGCCGTCCCGCGGCGCGCATTTCGCGGGCACGGTGGCGCACTCGCTGTCGTTCCCGCAGGAGTTCCCGTTGTCCGGCCCGCCACTGCAGATGTTGCCGATGCACTGGATGACGTAGTCTGCGCACTCGCTGTCGCTCGTGCAGACGTTCCCATCGTCGGGCCCGCCGCGGCAGCGCATCCCGTCGTCGCACTGTTCGCCGAACTCGATCGCGCCGTCGTAGTCACACGTGGAGCCCACTTCGACGCACTCCAGTTCGCGAGCGGCGGCGTTCCAGAAACAGTCGTAGCTCGGGTCGATCTGGCAGCTCGACGTACACGCCTCCCGGGGGCTGGTTCGGTCGGGCTCGCACTGCTCGGCGCCGGCCACGATGCCATCGCCACAGGCCGCGGCGAGACAGGGGGCGCCGGGCGCCGTGCAGACCCAGCCGGGATCCGTCGTGCAGCTGCCATCGCAGCCGTCACCACCGACGGACATGCAGACCGCGGGGATGGGGACGGGAGCAAAGGCGGCGGCGGCGATCGCGAAGCGGTTGCCGGCGGAGCTGGTGTTCCAGCCGAGCGTGACATCGCCCAGGGCGGGGTTTTCGTAGGTCCCGATGGCCCCATGCATTGACGTTCCGTCGAGCTCGTTCTGCTCGGTCTGGCCTCCCGTCGGTGCGAAGGAGACAGTCTGCCCCGTGCCGACCATGTCGACGACGAAGGCGCCCGCCTCCACGCTCGCGAGTGTCACGTCGACGCTGGTCCCGTCCGCCGTCGTGGAGTTGGTGGCGGTCGTCAGAGGTGCCGCGTCCGCCGCTCCGCCCAGCTCCAGCACGTGGTAGGTGCCGCCGCCTGCCTGGTTGAGCGTCACCGCCAGCGTGTAGGTGCCCGGACCTGCCGGTAGCGATGATTCGCCGAGGAAATACAGGTGCACCCGCTGGTTGGTGCCGCCCTCCACGGCGACCTCGGTGGCCGCTTCGAGCATGTCGACGGCATTGAACGTGATGCTGTTCACGACCCCGCCGGTGGCGTCGCCCTCGATCGCGATCCCCACCACCAGCATCCGGTACGCGCCGGTTCCGGTGAGGGTGATGTCCTGGCTGAAGCTGGTGGTTGCGTCTGCGTAGACGCTCTGATTCACGACGGCGATCGAGCCGCTGGTGCTTCCTGGGCAGTCGGTGGCTTCCATGCAGGGCTGGCCATCCTGACTCCCGCCAAAGCACTCTCTCACGCCGCCGGTGGTGTTGCCGTCGTCACACTGCTCGGTGCCTCCCAGGGCACGATCTCCACAGCTGACGGTGGTCTCGATACAGGGTGAGCCCGGGGTCGGGCAGGAGTAGCCCGGCTCGATGGTGCCACAGTCGGCGCTGCAGCCGTCGCCGTCCCCCGTGTTGCCGTCGTCACAGGCTTCTCCGGGCGTCTGTGTGCCGTCGCCGCAGGCCGGTAGCGCCTCGCAGGGTTGGCCCACGACGCGACAGAAGTAACCCGCCTCGGTCTGACAGTTGGCGTCGCAGCCGTCGCCGGCAGCGGCGTTACCATCGTCGCAGTCTTCGGTTCCGCTGATGCGAGAGTCCCCACAGACCACGGTGTAGCTGCAGGCGCCGCCGCCAGGGGGGCAGTCCCACCAGGGCTCGATCGTCTGGCAATCGGCGCTGCATCCGTCGCCGCCGGTGGTGTTGCCGTCGTCACACACCTCGTTGCTGGTGGCCGTGTTGTCTCCGCACAGCTCGCAGGGCTGGTTCGGGATCGGGCAGAGCCAGCCACCCGACTCGATAGTGCAGGTGCCAGAGCAGCCGTCACCGTCGTTGATGTTCCCATCATCGCACTGCTCCGCGCTCTCTCGGGCCCCGTTGCCGCACTGCTGGCACAGCTGGCCCGCCACCGGACACTGGTAGTTCGTCTCGGTGTCCGAGCAGTCCGCCGCACAACCGTCGCCACCCTGGGCGTTTCCGTCGTCGCAGGCCTCGCCGGGGTCGACGACACCGTTTCCACACTGGTAGCAGGTGCCGCTCGAACAGTCCCAATTTGGCTCGGCGCCGCTGCAGTCCGCCCGGCAGCCGTCACCGTTGAGGTTGTTGTTGTCGTCGCACTGTTCTGTGGTCTCCAGGATACCGTTTCCACACCGCTCGCAGGTACCACCTGTGGGGGGACACCAGAAATAGGGATCGACGGCGGTGCAGCTGGCGTTGCAGCCGTCGCCGTTCGTGGTGTTGCCGTCGTCGCAGGTCTCGTTCGGATCGACCACGCGGTTGCCACACTGCTCGCAGGGTTGCCCGGGCACCGGGCACGCCCAGCCTCCGCCTTCGCGCTGGCAGGTGCTGGAGCAGCCGTCGCCGGACGTCGCGTTGTCGTCATCGCACTGCTCGCCGTTGCCGACGATGCCGTTTCCGCACTCCTCGCACAGTTCACCCGCGTTGAGGCAGGCGTAGTTCGGTTCCACCATGGTGCAATCGGCGCTGCAACCATCACCGCCCTGGGCGTTGCCGTCGTCGCAGACCTCGACTCCACCCGTAGCGGCGCCCTGGATGATCCCGTCGCCGCAGCGGTAGCAACTGCCGCTCGAGCAGTCCCAGCCCGGCTCGACTCGGCTGCAGTCCGCCGCGCACCCGTCTCCCGACAGGTTGTTGCCATCGTCACAGACCTCGTCGCCGCCGACGGAGTTGTTCCCACATTGCTCACAAGCCCCGCCGGACGCAGGGCACCACCAGTAGGTTTCGATACCCGTGCAGGTGGCGTTGCAGCCGTCGCCGCCAACCCGATTGCCGTCGTCGCAGGTCTCGTTCAGATCGCGGAATCCGTTGCCACAGCGCTCGCATGGTTGACCGGGAACGGGGCAGGCCCAGCCGTTCGGCTCGATCGCGCAGCTGGCGCTGCAGCCGTCCCCGTTGGCGCTATTCCCGTCGTCGCAGGCTTCGGGGCTGACCACGACGCCGTTGCCGCATTGCTCGCAGAGCGCGCCCTCGACAGGGCAGTTGTACCCGGGCTCGATGGCGCCGCAGTCGGCCTCGCAGCCATCGCCGCTGACGTTGTTGCCATCGTCGCAGACCTCGGTGCCGTTCAGAATGCGGTCGCCGCACCTCAGACAGCTGCCGCTCGAGCAATCCCAGTACGGCTCGACCGCGCTGCAGTCGGCGCGGCAGCCGTCGCCGCTGACGTTGTTGCCGTCGTCGCAGACCTCGACGTTCTCGATGCTTCCGTTGCCGCAGGCCTGACAGCTGCCGCCGGTCGGCGGACACCACCAGTAGGTTTCGACGCCCGTGCAGGTGGCGTTGCAGCCATCCCCGCCGGTTCGGTTGCCGTCGTCGCAGCTCTCATTCGGGTCGACGTTGCCGTCTCCACACTGCTCGCAGGGCTGCCCCGCGATGGGGCAGGCCCAGCCGTCGCCTTCGGGTTGGCAGGTGTCGTCGCAGCCATCGCCGCTGACGTTGTTGCCGTCGTCGCAGACCTCGGGGGGGACGACCACCCCGTTGCCGCACTGTTCGCAGAGGAATCCGGCGGCTGGGCAAGTGTATCCAGGCTCGATCGTACAGCTGGTGCTGCAGCCATCGCCGCCCGCGCGATTTCCGTCATCGCAGGCCTCGGTGCCCCCGACGCTGGCGTCTTGGAGGACCCCGTCGCCACAGCCGAAGCAGGGCTGGCCCGGGACTGTGCACTCGTAGCCCGGCTCCTGGGCTGAGCAGTTGTAGCGGCAGCCATCCCCGCTGGTGGCGTTGCCATCGTCACAGACCTCCGGGGGCGTGACGATCCCGTCGCCGCACTCGATGCAGGGAGCGTTCGCGCTCGGGCACTGGAAGTTGGTCTCAACCGCGGTGCAGGTGGCGTCGCACCCGTCCCCGCCGACACGGTTGCCGTCGTCGCAGACTTCGATCGCTTCGATGACCCCGTTGCCACAGTTCCCGCACGGGACACCGGCGACCGGGCACACCCATCCCGACTCGACGGAACAGGAGGCGTCGCAGCCATCGCCCGCGGAAGTGTTCTGGTCGTCGCACTCTTCCGACCCCTCCCGAACTCCGTTCCCACAGCGGTAGCAAGCCGCACCCGGCACCTCGCAGCGATACCCGGGATCGACCACCGTGCACTGATCCGAACAACCGTCGCCGTCCACGCGGTTGCCGTCGTCGCAAACCTCGGCTGCTGCCTCCAGGCGACCGTTGCCGCAGCTGGTACAGGGGCCGCCTGAGCTGGGGCAGCTGAACCCGGTCTCCACGACCCGACAGTCCACACTGCAGCCGTCCCCGCTCGTGTTGTTGGAGTCGTCGCAGACCTCCGGCGGCTGGACGGCGCCGTCGCCGCACCGCACGCAGGCTTGGCCCGCCGTCGGGCAGGCCCAGTTCGGCTCGACCGTGGAGCAGTCACCGCTACAGCCATCGCCGCCCGTGAGGTTGCCGTCGTCGCAGATCTCGTTTGGCTCCACCGTCCCGTTGCCGCACAGCCCGCAGGGTTGTCCGGGTACCGGGCACACCCAGCCCGGCTCGACCGTACAGTCGGTGGCACACCCGTCGCCGCTCGCTGGTAGGCAAATACCTCCTCCGCACGCAGCGTCGGTCGCACACCAAGCTCCGTCGCTGGAGCCACCGCTGCAGCGGCCGCCGTCGTCGCAGTCCTCGCTGGTCTCGCGGACGGCATTGCCGCACCGATCGCACGGTGCCCCTGGCGTGGCGCAGACGTAGGGAGGGCCTTCTTCCTGACACAGCGCGTCGCAGCCGTCCCCGTCGATTTCGTTGCCGTCGTCGCAGGTCTCGCCGCTCACGAGGTCGACCGTGCCGTTCCCGCACCGCGTACAGGGGCCGCCGTCTGGTGGACACGCGAAACCCTGTTCCTCGACCTGACAGTCATCGCGGCAACCGTCGAAGCTGGTGTTGTTGCCGTCGTCGCAGACCTCGGAGCTCTCGACGACGCCGTTGCCGCATTGCTCGCAGGCCATGCCTGCCGTCACGCAGGTGAACCAGGGCTCGACGGCGCTGCAACGCTCGCTGCACCCGTCCCCGCCAATCGCATTGCCGTCGTCGCACGTCTCGTTGGCGTCGATGACCCCGTTGCCGCATTCCTCGCACAGCTGGCCGGGGACGTGGCACACGAACCCGGGACTGACCTCGCTGCACTCGGCGTTGCAGCCATCGGTCTCATCGCGGTTGCCGTCGTCGCAGGCTTCGGTGCTCTCGACGATGCCATTGCCGCACTCCTCGCAGGCCGCTCCGGGAGTTGCACAATTGAACCCGGGCTCTTCTCCCGAGCAGTCCGCGGCGCAGCCGTCGCCGCCCACGGCGTTGCCGTCGTCGCACCATTCGGTGATCTCGAGCACGCCGTTGCCGCATCGAGCGCACGGCTCGCCGGCCTGAGGGCAGGTCCAGTCGGTTTCGATGGCCTGGCAGTTGTACAGACAGCCGTCGCCATTTAGCCGGTTGCCGTCGTCGCACGCCTCGTGGTCGTCGACGATGCCGTTGCCGCATTCCTCGCACGCGGCATTCGCCACTGGGCAAGCGAATCCGGTTTCGAGTCCGGTGCACGTCGCATCGCAGCCATCACCCGCGGCCGTGTTGCCGTCGTCGCAGGATTCATTGGCCTCCACCACACCGTTGCCGCACAGTCCGCACGGCTGCCCGGCAACGGGACAGACCCAGCCCGGCTCCACTTGCCGACAGTTCGCCGGGCAACCGTCGTCACTGTCCCGATTGCCGTCGTCGCAGGCTTCGGTGCTCTCTCGAATCCCGTTGCCGCATTCTTCGCACAGCGCGCCGGGGATGGGGCAGTTGAACCCGCGCTCCTCGGCTGAACAGTCCTCGGCACAGCCATCGCCGCCCACTACATTGCCGTCGTCACAGACCTCGGCCAGCTCGAGTACACCGTTGCCACACTTGGCGCAGTCCTGCCCGGGTTCGGGGCAGACCCAGCCCGTCTCGACCAAGTCGCAGTCGAACCGGCAGCCGTCACCGCTGAGGTGATTGCCGTCGTCGCAAGCCTCGTTCTCGTCGAGCACCCCGTCCCCGCAGGCCTCGCAGGGCGCGCCCGCCTCGGCGCAGTCGTAGTACTCCTCCACCTCCGAGCAGTCTGCGGCGCAGCCGTCGCCGCCCTCTGCGTTGCCGTCGTCACAGATCTCGCTGGCTTCGACGACGCCGTTGCCGCAAAGCTCGCAGGGCTCACCCGCCGTGCGGCAGACCCAACCACCGCGCTCGAGATCGCAGTTGGAATCGCAGCCGTCTTCCTCGTCGCGATTGCCGTCGTCGCAGGACTCGGTGCCCTCGACGATTCCGTTGCCGCATTCGTAGCAGGCTCCGCCAGCTACCTCGCAGCGGAAGCCATCTTCCACCTCGCAGGTGTCGCTGCAGCCATCGCCGTTTCTTTCGTTGCCGTCGTCGCAGTCTTCCTCATCGGCCTGAACGGCGTCGCCACAGACCACCGGGATTTCGGCGTCGACGTCGGCGTCTCCCTCGGTGCTGCCGTCCGGTTCCGCGTCCAGGTTGAACGAGACGTCCGGCGAGTCACTCGCATCGCGCTCGGCGTCCGAGCCCGCGTCCGACGCCTCTGCCTCGAATGGCCGAACTACCTCGGGATAGCTCTGGCAACCCAGCAGGAGTGAAGAAACCCACACCAACCCAACGACGACGGGGGTGAAACGATACGACATGCCAACTCCCTGAAACCGCCACCCAGTGAGAACGGCACCAAGGTGAAAGGTCGGTGTCGCCCGCTCCAGTAGCCTTGCGATTTTGGCCCAAGCGAAGGCTACCTCGAACCGGCGAGAGATACGAGAGCCCCTGGCGGCGAAAAGTTGCCGGGCGCAGCGGCGGGTCGGTGCGTGGCCCGCCGGCACTCCGACTCGTGAGGCGCGCCCGGGGGCTCAGGTCCAGGAAGCTGGCGCCAGTGGCGGGGGGGGCGGGGGCCTTGCTGAGTTGGGGGCTCGCCGGCCGCCGGCTCCGCGGCTCTCCGGGATCCAGGCCGGGTGACGTCGTGTCCGACCCGGGTTGTCCGGGTTGGTCCCGGAGTGCTCTTCGGTTTGCACTCGAAGTGCCCGGGGGAAGAGGTCTCTGTGCACGTGGCTCCCAAGGGGGGTTCATGGGCGGTTTGAAGGGCAGTTTGACGGGCAGTTTGACGGGGGGTTGAAGCGTGGTTGAAGCGTGGTTGAAGCGTGGCTGAAGAGTGGGGGCAGCCAACTCGCGTTCCGGCCAGCCGGGGGCCTCGGTTGACACCCACCCGGATTTCGCCCCATAGCTCACCACGGGGCTGACAGGCAGCGGCCCACGGAGATCGATGTGTCGGGAACCCTGTTGCTGGTGGTGGCGTTGGCTCTGTACGTCACGGCCTACTTCACCTACGGTCGATGGATTTCCCGGAAGCTCCGGGTGAGTGACGACGAGCCCACCCCGGCGCACGCCCATGCAGACGGTGTGGACTACGTTCCGTCGCGGCGGAGTGTGCTGCTGGGCCATCACTTCGCGTCCATCGCTGGTGTTGGTCCAATTGTCGGACCCATCCTGGGCGCCACGTATGGCTGGGTGCCAGCCATGCTGTGGCTCGTGCTGGGCAATATCCTGATCGGTGCCGTGCACGACTTTACGGTTCTCGTCACCTCGATCCGACACAGCGGAAAGAGCATTGCTTCGCTCGCTGAGCACTACCTTGGGCGTCCGGGCAAGCAGGTCTTCCTGGTCTTTGGCTGGTTTGCGCTGGTGCTGGTCATAGCTGTCTTCACCATCGTGGTGGCCAAGACGTTCGTGGCCCACCCCGAGGCGGCGACCGCTTCGGGACTGTTCGTGTTGTTGGCTCTCGGGTTCGGGTATGCCTTGCACGTGCGTCAAGCGCCCTTCGTTCCCGCGACGGTGGTGGGCGTCATCTTGCTCTTCGCCTCGGTTTGGGCTGGTCTGCGTTTCCCCCTTTCACTGCCCTATGACGCGTGGGTGGCGATCCTCCTCGGGTACGTGTTTGTTGCCTCGGTGGTCCCGGTCTGGATCCTCCTGCAACCGCGCGACTACCTGAACTCGTTCTTGCTCTACGTGATGCTTCTTGCGGGTTTCGTTGGCCTGTTCTTCACCAACCCCGGCGTCCAGCTCGAGCCGTTCGCGGGATGGTACGATCCGAAGCTCGGCGCGATGTTTCCCATTCTCTTCGTCACGGTGGCTTGTGGGGCGATCAGCGGGTTCCACTCACTCGTGGCGTCGGGCACGACCGCCAAGCAGATCGACCGCGAAAGCGACGCCCAGTTCATCGGGTACGGGAGCATGCTGCTGGAAGGCGTCCTCGCCATGGTGGCGTTGATCACGGCGATCATGCTGACGCGGGAGAGCTACACTGCGACTCTCTCCGAGGCGGGGCCGGTTGCGCTGTTCTCCCGCGGGCTGGGGTCGTTCACCGTGACGCTCGGGGTCCCCCTGGCAGTGGGAACGTCGTTTGCGGCACTGGCCATCAGCGCCTTCGCTTTGACCACGCTCGATACCTCGGCCCGGTTGGGTCGCTACACCTTCCAGGAGATCTTCGAGGGGTCGCGCCACGAGCGCTGGCTTTCCAACCGCGTCGTCGCGACGCTGATCACGGTCATGGCGGGGGCGGCCCTGGCCCTCAACCGAGGGGGGACGATGAGCATCTGGCCGGTCTTCGGTGCTGCCAACCAGATGCTCGCGGCGCTGGCGCTGATGACCGTTGCGGCGTTTCTCTCCCATCGCGCCGTCGACAACCGGTTCGTGCGGATCCCTGCGGTCGTGATGTTTGTCGTGACACTGAGCGCGATCGCTTGGCTCGTGGCGCAGAACCTGCGGTCGCAGAACTATCCGCTGGTGGTCGTGGCGCTCATTCTCGCTGGCGCTGCTTGCTATGTGGCGGGCCGCAGCTTCCGTCGCCCAGCTCCGGCAGTGGCCGCGGTCCGGCCTCCCGAAGCACCGCGTCTGCCGTGAGGTCGTCAGCGGCTTCGCTCTGACGTCCCCGCGGCTGGCTCGGTCGCTGGCATGACCTGGACCACTTCCGCATCGAGCAGGGCTCGGCAAAGTCGGTTCGAGCGAAGGCGGGCGGTGCGCGTGGTGTGCCGTCCGCCAGTTCGAGGAGCCGACGGACCCGGCTACGTTCGGTACCCGTCGATGGCAGCGAGGACAGCGAGCTGGATTCGTTGCAGCCGCCCCTGACCAATGCGCGACCCGTCGGCGTGAACGAGATCGAAGCGGTCATGCACGCGGTGGCCATCGGTGGTGATTCGTGACTCGGTAATCTGCACGCTTTCTCCGAGTAGCGCGGCGGTGATGGCGAGGAGGAGGCCCGAGCGATCGTTCGTCTGAACCTCCAGGGTCAGCCACGGCTCGGCTTCTCGCTCCACGAAGTGGATCGACGTTTCGGCTGCCGCGGGAGTCGCGGCCCGCGGAGGCATGGTGCGCCGACGAATGCCGACCTCTCCCCGTAGCAGCGGCAAGAGAGTGGCCTGGACGGCCTGCGCGTCTTCGTCGGCGAGGGGGCCGCGATGGTCGCTCAACGTGCGGCGCACCCAGAAGAGGTCCACCGCCTCTGGTTCCCCGGTGGGAGGGCGGCGCGTGAACGCCTCTGCCTGCATGATGTCAAAGCCTTCCAGCATCAGGCTGGCGCTGATCGCGGCCAGGACCCCTGGCGCGTCGACTGCGACGACGCACAGGGCAGGACCCTCGGGCTGGCCGACCGCGAAGCGCCCGACGCGTGCGGGCTGCGTGCCGCGCTCGTGGGCGATGCGGGCGTGCTGGCGAACCGAAGCCGAGTCGAACCGCTGCCGGTATCGGACTGGCATGGATTCCAGGAAGTCGACGATGGAGCCCGGCGGAGCAATGCTCGCGGAGGAGTCCGTGCGCGAGGGAGAGGTCGTCATGGAGTGATGCTGGCCTGGCAACGTTGTCCGGTGCGTGTCTGGAGGTCGGCGGGCAGGTTTCGCACCCCGAAGGAGGCACGTGACCGATGGGTCGAGGGGGGCGATGGACGTGGGGGCGGGTTTGTTGGGAAGCTCTGGTTGTTGTGAGATTCAGGGATTCGGGTGATGGGCTCCTGCTCGGGGAGAGGCGCGGAATCGTCCCTCGGGATGCGGATCTGACGATGGGAAACCAGCGAGCGTGAAGGGTACGCGATTTCATCAACTCGGCGGGGCGGTCGCGGCAGTCGGTGTGTACGCCGTCAGTCGGCACCTGGCGCAGATGGATGCCCCGGCTGCGACCACGGCGGTGGTGACGGTGCTGTGTGCATGGTGGTGGACCACCGAGGCAATTCCCATCCCCGTGACTTCGATCTTGCCGTTCGTGGTCTTCCCGCTGTTGGGAGTGCTCGACTACGAACAGCTCGCGGGCGCCTGGGGAGACAAGTTCATTCTGCTATTCATGGGGGGATTCATGCTGAGTCGGGCGGCGGAGAAGTCGCGAGCGCACCTCCGGGTTGCCCACCTCATCCTTCGCCTGGTTGGTACCCGATCGGATCGTCGTCTGATTCTGGGCTTCCTGGTTACGGCCGCGTTCTGCTCGATGTGGATCTCGAACACCGCCACCGCGCTCATCCTGTTGCCCGTCGCTACTGCGGTCATCCAGAACCGAGCCGGTCATCATCGATTCTCCGTTAGCCTGCTGCTCGCCATCGCCTACGGTGCCAGCATCGGTGGCGTTGCCACCCTCATCGGCACTCCCCCCAATGGAGTGATGGCGTCCGTCTACGAGCAACGAACCGGGCACGCGATCGACTTTCTCTCCTGGACGAAGGTCGGGCTTCCCGTGAGCGCGCTGTTGCTACTCGGGTGCGGTGTGCTGTTGACGGCGCGGATCGGGAGGGGGGGCGGATACCGAGCCGACGACCTGGGACCCTGGTCGTCGGCTCAGCGCCGAATGGTCGGAGTCCTCGTGGTCACAGCCGGTCTCTGGATCACCAGGCGGCTTCCTGCTGGGTTGGGGGGGTGGAGCGTCTGGCTGGGATTCCCGGCGGCCCACGACGCTACCGTGGCCCTTTTGGCGGTGATCCTGCTTTTCGTCATCCCCAGCGGGGAGCGCGACGAGAGTGGGGGAGCCCAGATGCTGCTCGACTGGCCCACCGCGCGTAACATCCCCTGGGGGATTCTGCTGCTGTTCGCCGGCGGACTGGCGATCGCCCGAGCATTTCAGAACAGTGGCTTGGCTGCGCAGGTGGGAGCGGTTCTCGAACTCGTCGCCGGCACCCTCCCGACCGTGGTGGTGATCGGTCTCATCTGTCTGGTCGTGACCTTCACCACGGAGGTCACGAGCAACACGGCGACGACCAGCCTGCTGATGCCGATCCTGGCCGCCGCCGCCACCGCGTCCGAGGTGGACGCGACGCTGTTCATGGTCCCGGCTGCGCTCTCCGCGAGTTGTGCATTCATGCTTCCGGTCGCCACCCCGCCCAACGCCATCGTCTTTGGGGGCTCGGACCGGGTCACGATACCGAGCATGGTACGTCACGGGCTGGTGCTCAATCTGCTGGGCGTGGTCGTCATCACGCTCGTCTGCTGGTGGGCGCTGGACCCGGTGGCTGGACTGGGGGGCGGCGCTACCACGCGATAGGTCTCGAGGTGGCGTACATGCCAGCACCACCTCGTCCCGCTTCGGGGAATGGACTGTGATACGGTTCCCGCTGAAACGGAGGACGAAGTTGGACGATTCCTGCGGCAAGTGCCACGCGGATGAAGCTGCTGGGACACTTCCCGGGCGCGGGTGGGTACGGGGGGACCGGCAAGCCGGAGGAATCCCATGTCCAGGAGGGCCCCCCTGATGCCTTATCGATCGCAAAGACGTCGGGGGCGCCCGGACGCGCCCCAGCGAGGGCTGGTGGCCGACATGGTGCGGCAGTTCGCCGATCCCTACGCTTTTCTACGAGAACTCGTGCAGAACTCGGTGGATGCGGGCGCCACGCGGATCGACGTCACCGTGGAACTGGTGGGTGGCAACACGGCTCACACGCGGGTCTCCGACGATGGCTCGGGGATGACGCAGGAGATCCTCGAGAACAATCTCTGCACACTGTTTGCGTCGACGAAGGAACACGACGCGAGCAAGGTCGGCAAGTATGGGGTCGGGTTCGTGTCGGTTCTGGCGGTGCAACCCGATCGGGTGGAGGTCGAGACTTGGCACGCAGAAGTGGCGCTAGTCCTGACCCTGCATGCCGATCACACGTGGGAGCTGCGCCAGGGAACGCAGCGTGGGCAGAGCGGAACCCGGGTCACCCTGGTCAACGCGATGGACCGTACTGCCTTCGGTGACCATGCTCAGCTGGTCGCCGATTCCCTGCGCCGGTGGTGCCGCCACGCACGCGTGCCGATCCTCCTGAGTGTGGTCGACCCAGGGGATCCGAGCGGCGGTCAAGCGGGGCCGATCAATGCGCCGTTCACCGTGTTCTCGCCCCTCGTGTGTGTTCGACAGGACGGGGATGAACACTATGTGGTGGGCTGCTCAGCAGGGTCGAACTTCCTCGACCCCGACGACCACGTCATCCCGCAAGAGCTCGATGACCAGTTCGCGGGGTTCTACAATCGCGGCCTGACCCTTTACGAGACGGACAAGGAGCGCTTCTCCGGGCTGGATGGGGTTCGGTTCAAGATCGCGTCGGCCGCTTTCGCGCACACTCTGAGTCGCGACAACGTGCGACGCGATGCTCACTTCGATCGCGCCATTGCGCGAGTGCGGCAGCTGGTTCGCGTTGACCTGCGCCGGCAGCTGGCGGAGGAGCTGGCCGCTGCAGCCGCCGTACTGGGTGACGCACCATCGCGCTATCTGGCGCTCCTCACCTCGGCCCTCAATCCGCCGTTTCATCTGCGCGCCTCGGAGCTCACCCTTGCGCTCACCGATGCGGTCCAGGGCCGGCGCTGCCTGACGCTCGAGGAACTGGCCTGGCTGACCCCATGGACAGCGCCGGTGCTCGTGGCTGAGGGTTCTTCTCCCCTCACTCGCACGCTGGCGGCGAAGCGCCATCCCGTGCTCTGGGATCACGGAGGAGCGGTGGTCGAGCTCGTGGCGGATGCGCTCCGCGCGAAGCGGATCCTGGCGGGGGTCACCCACACTCGAGCGTCCTCGCTCTACACGTTGGTGGTGCCGATCTCGGACATCACCGAGAGCGATGAGCAGTTGCTGTCGGCGATTCGCGACACGCTGCTCGCGGCGGGGGTCCGCTGTGCGCGGGTGATCCTGGCTGTGAAGGACGGTCGTCCCAGGTCGGCGGTGAGCTCGGTTCTAGCCGGCGAGGGTCCGTGGCTGCTCGTTGCTGGGGCACGATCTGGCCGCCCCTCGTCCCGCATGACAGTTGCCCTCGACGCGGGCCATGTCGCGGTCAAGCGCGCGCGCCAGATGGCACCGCACCGCCGGGTCGTTGCGGCGCAGTTGCTCGCTCGGCTGGTATTGCTCGAGGCAGGCAGTCCCCCATCGGCGGGGGAGAACGAGGCGTTGCTCTGCGTGCTGGCCCGGGAGGGACGATGAGTCGCACCCTCGCGCGGGGTAGGCTGCGGGTCGACGCAACCCGCGCGATCGGGAAGCTCCGCGAGCACCTGCTCGTCGATCAGCACCTGTACCTGTGCGAGCTGGTGCGCTGCGGAGTCGCCGCGGGGGCACCGGGGATCGACGTCCAGTTCGACGCCGACGACGTGATTGTCGATCTGTCGGGACTGGAGTTGGTGCCGGGAGTGCTCGCGCGTCTCTTCGACTACCTGCTGGTGGACGCCTCGACGCCCGAAGAGCTGCGATTGCAGCGTCTTGCCCTGGGTGTCAACGCGGCGCTGGGTTTGGCGCCGCACTGGGTCGATCTCGTCCACCTGGCGCCGGAGGGGTGTCAGCGCGTTCGCTACACGCCGGACCTGCTCGAGCGGGGCGTCGAACCGGCCATGGCCACCGTCGCGCGGCCGCGGGGGGCTCCTGCGCGCGGGGTCCGGGTTCACCTGCGCTATCGCGTGGGGTGGAACGTCGTTGTCCGCGCCACCTCGGACCGTCGCCCCCGGGAGGTGGTGCGGCTGGTGGAGGCCGTTGCGGACCTCGACGTGCCAGTGACCTGCAATGGTGACCCGGTACGGGTTGCGTCCCGACATCCGCTGCTCGTCGTCCCTTTTGACGTCCACGGCTTGCGTCGCGGTTGGGTCGAGATCGGAGCTGCTGGGGAGCCCACCACCGCCGAGTACCTCGAGCATGGCGTGCTGCTGGTGGCGTCGCAGTGGACGCCGTCACCCGAGCTTACGTTGCCCCCCTGGGACGGCCTGGCCCTTCCCGCGCGGCTCGTCGTCGACGCGTTGGATCTGCCGACCAATGCCTCGCGTTCGGCGCTCCAGCAGGAGTCGTCGCTGATCCAGCAAGCCCACATCGAAGGTGCCGAAGCGCTCCGGCGCGCATTGGCCGCCCTGGCGGAGATCGTCCGCGGTCGGGACGTCTCCGATCCAGAGGTGGTGATTCGCGACCCGCGGCCTGCAGTGATTGAAGACGCGCTCGGCGCGATCGTCTGCTCCGTCGTGGCCGCCATTCGCGCGGGACGCATGGTCGCGCCGGATCTGCAGCACTTGCTCGAGCTTCCCTTGTTGCGTGACGCCACCGGTCGGACGATTCCGGTGATCGAGGTGTTGCGTCGGGGTCGCGTGTCGGTGATGCGCCGTGACGAACCGTTGCCGGAGGCGCTGGCTCCCTGGGTGAAAGAGGTGGTCTGGCTCCGGGGGCGGGTGGTCGAGCGCGCGCTGTCTGGAGTCGAAGAGATCAATGTCTCGCAGGTCCAGGCGGAAGCGGAGGCTGGCGAGCGCCGGCGGGTCCACCTGATGGCACACGCCGCCACCGAGCCGCGAGTGGCAGACCGCCCGGAGCATGTCGTCTGCACGTCCTTCTCCTATGCGGAAGGCGCGTTGGCGGGGCTGGTCGGCGAGGTAGCGGTGGGGATGGTCGATCCGGCGGTCGGGCATCCCGGGAGTACGGTCCACGTCTATTTCGAGGGGCGTCTTCTCGATACGATCACCATCCCCCCGGCGGCGCTGCCGCTCTGTGTCGACGTGGCGGTTCAATGGCCGCAGCGTCTCCTGCCCGCGTGGGGGTGGGATGGGGTGATGCGGGGTCATCGCCTTGACCAGGCGATCTGGGGGGCGGTCCGGGCCGCGATCGACCGGGTCGGCGACTTGACCGAGCGGCTATCCGAGCTCGATCCCGCCCAGATGGCGGTGGTCGCGGCCATCGTGCGAGCCGCGATCCTGACCGTTGGTCTCGAACCGTCCGAGGGCGATCCGGTGAACCTCGATGACGCCCTGTCGGTGGAACGCCATCGTGCCATGAGGCGAGCTCGCGTCTGGCGTCTCAGCGATGGCAGCTGGGCGTCCTACGTCCAGCTGTGCCAGTACGCGCGACGTACCGGCGCGCTCTGCTACGTCACCTCAGGGGGCGCATCTGCCCGTGCGCTCGACGGGCGACCGGTCGCCGTCTTCGGGGACGACCTCGTGCGACTTGGCGAGGGACTTGGGGTCGAGCTCGTTCCCTACGGTGAGGCTATCGGATCGCCCGAACGCCTCGCGGAGCTGCGTCGGACCAGTGCCCGCACCTGCCAGGCGGTGATCGAACGTCTCGCTCCCGATCCCGCACCCACGCTGCCCTTGGTCCAGGGCGAGGTGCGGGGGCTCGTGCGCCTGGCTCCGGACGGCGAGCAGGTCGTTGCGGTTCACGCGGGCGTGGAGGTGGGCGTCGTGGCGGGGGTCGAGTCGGTGCCGGGGGTGGTCGTAGTCATCGACGACGACACGCTGGTACCGATGACGGACTGGGGCGGCGTCCTCTATCACTCACCGTGGAAGCTCGGGGCATTCTTGCGGGACTTCGCCGAGAGGCTCACGGTCGCGCTGGAGGGCGATACCGAGACGCAGGCCCAGCTCGAGCTGGGCCACCCGGCAGCTGACCTGACTGCTCGTGTCTTTCTTCTCGAATGGCTGGGACGGATCCGCCTCGAGCGGCGTCAGCGTTCGAAGCGCAAGTTGGGTCCGCTCGACCCCCTGACGGGACGGATCGCGAAGCTGCCGCTGGTGGACGAGCTCGACGAGGAAGGAGTACCCCGTCGGGTTTCGCTAGAGGAGGTCGAGAAGCGACGCCGCAAACACCTCCCGCTGCTTCGGGAGGTGCCGGGTTTCGCGACCCTGGACTGGTTCCCGATAGTGGCGGAGGGGCGGCTCTTCGACGCCATCCGGTCTTGTGTGCCGCGAGCGGTGCTCGCCGTCGCGCAACTCGGGACTCGGCGCCGCCAGGCCGAGCTCGACCGAGCGCGGCGGCACGTCATGGACCAGCCAGTATTGGCGGTGAACGAGCTGCCGGCGCTTGCCGATCCGTCCACACCCGTGGTTACCCACCACGCCTCCGAGGCGCCGCGCGCGAGCCTGTCGGTGGGCCTCCCTGCGGCGCCGGTGGCGCTCGATTCTCCCTGTTGCGAGGTGTTGTTCGACGGACATCCGCTGGTGTGGTTGACGCGGGCCGAGCTGGGGCTTCCGGTGGTGGCGCGAGTGTCGCTGTTCGACGCCGAGCTGGTCGAGCAGTGGGCGTCGCTCACGGAGGATGGGCGCGAGCTCGTGCGGCTGCACGTGGCCGAGACCGTCAAGCAGCTGATGGCCCAGCTGCTGGAGCACGCAGCCGCTCGCGGTACCTGGCTGGTCGAGAACGTGCCGGTGCTCGACCTGCTGGAAACGCTCCAGCGCACGGGGGCCTGGCCGATCGCCACGACCGAGCTGGCGCGCCGCTGTGGTGCCTGGCCCACCGTGCAGGGGGAGCGGGTGCCCTTCGGACAGCTCCGCCGCCAGGGCAAGAAGCTATGGTTTGGCCGCGACCGCTACGACAACTGGTACCCCCGTGAAAGGGGGCACGCGCCGCTCGACGAGCCGACGCTCCACCTACCGACGACGCCGGCGGGTCTGGCGCTTGCGGCGACCTTCTCTGCGGGGGGCTACGAGTTCGTGGACGTCACCGCCGCGCTGGCCCGACTCCAGGAGCAGCGGGCGGCCGGCGGAGCGGTGGCGGTGCCCCGGTTGACGGGGGAGCCGGACCACCCCGACCTGCGGGTGGGGCTGACCGAGGTCGACGTGACCGAGGCCGAAGGGGAACTCGAGCTGACCGCGGGCGAGCCCGGCGTGTCACTGATCGATCTCGAAGGGAAGACGCGACACGTCGTGACCGAGTTGCCGTTTCCGCTGCGGGCGGTGGCGCGCGTCGAGGTGCAGGTCATCGACGAGAAGGTGGCGCATCGGGTCGTTCAGGCGATTGCTCGCGGCGGCGCGCGCTTGCTCGATCGACTGGCGCCGCGGCTGGAAGAGTTGCCGGCCGTCGCGGCGGACTGCAGTCTGGCGCTCTTCTTCTACCGCGTCGCGCGATCGAAGGGAGCGCCTCGGGCACTCGCGAGCGCGCCGCTCTTTCCGGATACCCAGGGACGACGCCACTCATTTCGTGAGCTCGTCCGCTACGCCGGTCCCAGTCGATTGGGCTACACAGAGCTGGCACCGCCCTATCCCGAGGTTCCTCCTCGTGCTCCGGTGCTGCGACTCACCGCGGAACAGGCTGCGCTGGTGGCCAAGTGGCTCCCTCTCGACCACGCCACGAACCGCTTGAAGCGTCAGCTTCGCGGTGAAGAACGCGCGCGGGTGGCGCCACGGACGGTGGTGGAGATGCGGTCCGGGATGCGTGTGCAATGCCTCGTCACGGTGCGGGTGAACGCGGACTCTCTGAGCGGTGAGGTGGGGCTGCTGAGACCGAGCGAGGAAGCGCTACCCACTGTGGAGGTTCTGGTCGGACGTCGCCCCTTGACGATGCTCCATCCGGAACCCGTCTGGCCGGTGACCGGGGTCGTCAATGACGATGCCATGGAACCAAATCAGTGGTTCGATGGACTGCAACGTCCGGGTGATGGTCAGCGACTTCTCGAGCGTTTGGGTGAGACGGTGCGGGTGGCGTTTGCGGAGTGGCTGCCGGCACCTGCGGATGCGTGCGCCACGCAGTGGCTCGAGCGCGTGTCGCTGGGCAAGAGCGCCACGGTCTCGGGACGGGTGTGGCTTCCCGGCCGTTGGCCGGTGGCGCCCATCGTCGACGTGTGCCACGCCGATGCCCCACAGGGGGTACGCCTCACTCCCGTCACCGCTGTCGGCCCGCAGTTGACCGGCGCCGTGCCGGTGCTCGGTCACCTCGTCGTGTGGGGAAAGTTCACGCACAATGTGCAACGCAGCCTCTTCGCGCGACTGCGGAAGCTCTCGCTCGAATTGCTGGCGGCTGCCCAGGGCGAGGAGGCGGAGCTGGCACGGTATCGCGCGGATCTGGGCTTGCTCGGTGTGGACGAGTCGCAGTCCGTGGCGACTGCCGCCGGAGGTCGGGCCTCGTGGGCCGAGGTGCGCGCCGAACTCGGGACGCATGGCGAACTCTGGTGGTCCGACGGAGCGCTTTCTGACGCCGCGGCGCTGCCGGCGGGCCAGGCGGGACTGATCATTCCACACCGGGAGACAGCCGCGCTCGACGTGCTGCGCCACCGGACCACCCCCGGAGCGCTGCGCCGACTCGGCGGGGAGAGGGAGCCGGCCGCGCCACCAGCACTATCGTCCGCGGCCCCTTCGGCGCCTCCCAGCGACTACCCTGGCGTCGCGCGATGGCTCCACGAATTCTTGCTCGGGAGTCACCTTGCCAGCTCGCCCCCGTCTCCCCCTCAGGCTGACGTCCCCGACGTCTTGGTCGAGGCTCTCCGTGAAAGACTGCAAAAGCACGTGGTGCTGTCCTCCCACGTCGCCTCGATCGAGCGTCGCCCATCGCGGCGCGCCGTGCGCTACGACGCGCGCAACCGCTTGCTGCTGCTCGCGAAAGAGCATCCGGTTCTCGAGGCGTTCGATGGTCGCAGCAGGCAGGGGCGTCAACTGCTCGACGTGCTGGTGGCCGCGGTGGCGACGGAGATCAACCGCGCGCTTGGCGTGGTGACGAATGCCTCTGAGCGCTCGGTGCTGCTGGCGTTGCTGAGCGGAAGTGCGCCCACCCAGCGCCAGGCAAAGCGTGGCGGCTGACGCCACTGACGTCGAAGCCAGCTACCGCCACAGTGCGACGGTGACGATCGCCCGACCAGGTAGGGTCAGGATTCTGGCTGCGGAGAGCTCACCGAGGGAAGCCGATCGCTCGACCCCGTCGAAGGAGGTGCGGGTGACTTCCGAGTTGTCCAGTGGGTTGTTGTCGGTGGAATCGACGTCGAGCTGCACGGTGACAGCGTCGGTGGCGGAATTCACGAAGACCATCGTGAGTGCGTCCCTGTCCGGGGAGAGCCATGCGGTGGCGAGCAGCGTCTCGAGGTCCGAGCTGGCGTCGACGCGCACCCAGCCGGGATCGGTGCGGTGAGCGAAGTGCCGCATGGCATGATAGGGCGCTTGGACCGTGAACGAGTCGGATTGCAATGCGATCAGCGTTCCGATTGGGGCAGGAGCGCCGACGATGTCGTTCTGCAGGTACACCGCCGCTCCTTCGTCGTTCAGGACATGGTGCATGAGGACCGCGGTTTCGAAGCCGTCTGCCTGCATCTCGGTCTGGAACAGAGGACGCTCGTTTTCCCGCGCCAGCTGCCCCAGCTCCTCGAGAGCGGCCGTATCGACTGCTGCGGGATCGGTCCCGTACATGTGGTGCGCGATGGCGTCGATCTGCGCCAGATCGAGGGCGGGAAGGTAGTCCGAGAGCTGTCTGAAACCGGTCACCGAAGGGGCGGCGATCGCCGGGACCGAGTCCAGCCCATCCAGGGCGTCGACCACGGCCGCGAGGGCCTCCGCGTAGCCCGGATAGGTCACCTCCTCGGTGACATTGTCGACGTCGACCATCGTGCTCCCCTCGGTGGGGAGGAAGCGGCATGCTTCCTGGGGACGTTCGGACGCCGGGGGGACCCAGTTCGGGTTGTTCTGGATGCTAATGTAGTCGGGGAAGACTCCAGCATCGGCGTAGGCGTCGAGCGATTCGCGCCAGTAGGCGGCCATTCCCGCGTAGTCGAAGGTGCCGTCGGCCAGGGTTGCCAGTGTGCAGGTGTCGGGGTTGCCCGTGCACTCACGTGACCCGTTGGCCTTGACCTCCGCGGGCGGGCTGGCGGAGACCATCAAGGTGGTGGGGGGGCGGCCGAGTCGGTTGGTGGCCGCAGCCAGGATCTCGCTGGGGGCGGCCAGCTCTGCCGGATCGCCGTCGTAGCGGTTGCGCAGCCGGACCACGTCGAGCCCCAGGTCGACGAACATTGCATCGTAGAGCGCGGCGCGGCTCGGGTGGGCAACGATGTTGTCCTCCATGTATGCCAGGGACGCGCCGAAGCCGACCAGGGACTGGTGCTGCGTGGAGGGAACCACGGTCACGTGCGCGTTCGGTTCTCCGAGCGGGCTGCAGACCCCAGCGACGCACGTCGTGCTGGCAGGACACTCACCTGGCTCACAGGTCTGCAGACAGATCCCGGCGCTGGTGGGTTCGTCCCCGCCGCAGAGTGCGACGGCACCAGCGTCGTCGGCCGCGACGCAGCTGGCGTCCGGCAGATCGGCGCATTGGGTCCGGCAGGGTCGCGTGCACGCGCCACAGACACAGCTGAGATCACCACAGTCCGCGTCCTTCTCGCAGGTGCGCATCCAGTTGGTGAGACCACCGGTCTGGGGACCGCCGCTCGTGCCACAGGCCGCGAGAGCGAGACTGAGGAGCAGCACCGGGAGCCGTCCTCCGAGGGTTGCGGTGCTCACGAGCTGTCCTCCTCATTCACGACGTACTGTCCAAAGTAGAAGGTCACATGATAGCTGACTTGTTGCATCCGATCGCGATTGTGCTCCGTGATGTCCTGGAATAGGGGGATGACCCGATCCCGGAGGCTGGAGAGCAGCTCGCGAACTTCCTGTTCTCTCGGGTGCCCTGGCCACAGGTCGTACGTCACGGTCGTGCCTCCCACCTCGTCGTCTGCGGCCGAAACGTGCTTGCCGCTGCTCACCTTGGCGGCGAGCGCGTTGAGCACGGCGCGGTGGTGATCGATGATCGCGGCCTCCCATCCCGCGGCCTGTCCGACTGGGATGAGGCAGTGCTCGGTGGCGTAGTAGACCCCGTCGGGCTGGGTCTCGACACGGATCTGACCGTCGGCGACCAGTGAGTGGATCGCCTCGTCGAGGACGTCGGGGGGCAGGGGGAGGAGCTGGGCCAGACGATCCTTGCGGATCGGGCTCTCGCGATACACGTGCACCCAGACAAGCGCCGCGTTCGTCTCCTGCGAATTCACCGTCGCGGATGAGCCCAGCTCCTCGAGTTCCTCGGCGGTGGCCACGCGGTAGCGGGTGTCGCGACCGCGGCCGCTGCGCAGGACGAGCCCACTCTCGACGAGGTCATTGAGGATACTGCGAACCGTGCTTTCCTCGTCGTGCTTGAAGTGCGTCAGAAGCTCCGCGCGAGTGGCTGACTCGCGCTCGGCGAGGAAGGCGTGAACCGCGCTCCACAGAGTGACTCCACGGGTGGTTACCGACTCGCTGAGTCGTTGCACCTTCTGCCGGTACGAGCGCAGGGCGAGGCCGAACATATCGGCAATGACCTTCTTCCCGACGCCCTGGCTCTCGAGTTCGCGGACAAGGCCCACAAATACTTCGTTGGCGAGATGGGAGAGCGGCGAGCGAACCCCGTCCACGGTGGACAGTCGAGCGATGAGCACCATCGTCTGACGGACGATCGCGTCGATGAGGATCTGGGGGTCCATGAGGAGGGCGGAGTCTACCGTAGCAAATACCTACTCCACGGGCTTGGCCAGGATGCGCCTCGTGCCCCGATTTCTTCGCTCCGCCGGTGGTGGAGGAGGTGTCTTCGACTCCCAGCATTTCGGCCGAAATGGGGAGGATTGGACCTTCCACCTAGCGTTGGGTTCGACCCAGCGCCGGGAGATGACTTATAGAAAAGCGTGGGAAAGTCGTGGTCCCGAAGCTTCTGGAATGCAGTGTCACGGGCACATTGCGTGGTGGCTGCAGGGGGGAGGTGTGCGTCCGGGGGACTCGGGGGCTCGCTCCCTTGCGGCGCCTTAGGGGGGCGAGGCGACAACGAGTCGTTGGTGGGCGAGCGGCTTGCGGTTGCTGTCGCGCCAGTGTCGGTGCGTGTCCCAGCGTCGTTCGGCGATTGAGTAGGGGACCCTACGCGGGGAGCGGTGACGGCTTGGGCGGGCCGGCGCCGCAGTCGTTGATGTCCGGTCTCCGCGATCGAGTCGCGTGGAAACTTCGCGACTCCCAGCCCGACATGAATTGGACACATCTGGCGGTCCAGGGTTGAGCGTGATGGACCGCCCCTCGCGCAGCTTTATCCAGGCAGTGGAGATCTGGATTCCCGAGACCAGTGGTGTGCTCGTTCTTCACAGCGGTTCCTACGGGCGGCATCAGGCGCTCGGCGAGGCCAGTAGCACACTGCGCTTTCGCCCCGGCGAGGCCCTGGTGGGTCGGGTCGCGGTGGCGATGCAGCCCCTGGTGCTGAATCATTTCGGCGGAGAGCCCGCCCGCGCAGCCCTGATCGCGGAAGCAGATATCGGTGCCGCGGTGGGCGTCCCGCTCTGTCGTGGGGGAGAGCTGGCCGCCGTGATGGTGCTGTACTGTGGTTCGCCACGAACTCGAGGCGGTGCGATCGAGGTTTGGGAGCGAGCCGGGGAGGAACTGCGTCTGGCTTGTGGCTACTACGGCGCTCATGACGATTTCCGTCGCCTGAGCGCCTGCCTGCGGTTTTCCGGTGGGGTGGGCCTTCCAGGGCGGGTGTACCGCGAGGCGCAGCCAGTGATCTTGTCCGACCTCGCGAACAGTGACGACTTCATGCGTGCTGTCGCCGCCCGCTCGGTCGGTTTCACCCAGGGCGTCGGGGTTCCGGTCTTTCGTGGCGCGACTGTCGCGACGGTGCTGACGATGCTGTCCGGGGTCGGGTTGCCTCTGGCGCGAGCCTTCGAGGTGTGGCGCCCCGATCCCGCCGACGACCGCCTGCACCTGGTCGCGAGTGCCTACGCCGGGCTCGAGGCGTTTGCCGCGGCGTCGAGGGGCGTGAGCATGGCTCGGGGAGAGGGGTTGCCAGGTCGGGTTTGGGCGACCGGGCTGCCATGGGTGATCGACGAGCTGACGCCACGCGACTTCGTGCGTGCCGAGGCGGCGGCTCGCGCGGAACTCGAGCTGGGTGTGGGGTGGCCGGTGCTGCGGGGTGACCGGGTCGAGTCGGTCGTGGTCCTGCTGAACTGACGAGCAACGACAATGAGTGGTGATTCTGACGAATTCTGCGATGAGGCCTACTCGGCAGGGCTGGCGGCTGGACAGCGGGCGGCTCCCCATCTACCGCCCGACGCTCCATTTACCGAGCGCCAGCGACGCTGGCTGGATGGCTTTCTTTCGGGGTTGTTTGGCGCAGCGCGCCCTTCGCTCGAGTCAGGAATCGACCTTGCCGCGCAGGGCGCCGTGAGCCGGCAGTGTCAGATTGCGGCGGCGGCGAATGCGGCGGCGGTCTCGTCCGCACATCGCAGGGCCTACCATCGTGACAACCCGTATGCTGCCCGCATCCAATCCGTGAACCGGGTCCCGGGGGCCGCGTCGCGGTGGTGCCTGGCGGCGGTGGATATCGAGGGAAGCGGTATTGGCTATCGCCCGGGGGACTGGCTTGGCGTCTTCCCCCACAACGATCCCGCGACCGTGCGTCAGGTGTTGAAACTACTCGGGGTGAGAGGACAGGACGAGGTCTTGTCTGCGCGAGGCCGTGGCCCCCTGTGGCGCGCGCTGCTTGAGGAGCTCGACCTCGTCCGCTCTACACCGCAGCTCGTCGAACTCCTGGCGCGGGTCGCCCGCAATCGTGCTGAACGCGACAGTCTTGCGGCGCTGGCGGCGGCGGGGTTCGAGCCGAGTCTGTCGCTCGAGGCGCTGCTGCGGAGGTTCCCTTCGGCGCGCCCGTCGGCGGCAGACGTGGTGGCCAGCCTCCGCCCTCTGCAAGCGGAGCTGTTCCCGATCGCTTCGGCGCAAATGGTTCTACCCCACCAGGTCGAGGTGCTCGTTGGGGCAGAAGTGCGCGACAGCGACCGAGGGCGAGGCGGGGGTCGCTTCTTCGCCCAGCGGCTGCGCGTCGGAGAGTGGGTCCCTGTGTTCGTCGAAGCTGGCGCGATGGCTCTGCCAGCGGACGACCATGAGCCGATCGTGATGGTGGCTGACGGTGTCGGGGTGGGCTTGTTCCGCGCCTTTCTCGCCGCTCGAGCCGCGAGGAAGGCGCGTGGACGCAACTGGCTCTGGGTGGCAGGCCCCGGGTTCAGCGCCGAGATGGATCAGTGGCACCGAAACGGAGTCCTCACCCGCATTGATCACTTCGATCCGGCGGACTTCGATGCGGCGGTCGAGCGTAGTGGAGATGTGCTTTGGCGGTGGTTGGTGGATCGAACGCCCGTCTATGTGTGTGGGTCGAATCGGCTGATCGAGGCGGTGGAGCGGATGCTGGATCGCCTGGCAGCTACGCACGGGGGGCGAGATCCACGGTGCGACGGCGGGTTCGCACTGCAGCTGCGGGCCGCCGGGCGTCTGGTCAGCGAGCAGCTGTCCGTGTGAGTTTTCGGTCGTGTTTCGCTCCGCTTTCGGGGTGGGGAGAGGTCGCGCCCGCGGTTTCCGACCGTTTTCCGAAACGCTCCGGCCTTGGTCGTTTGCGGGGGGCGACCGTTGTCATGAGGTGTCCCTCGGTCCCATGAGCAGGTACGAGAACGATGCCTCTTGTGCCAACGTCGTCCCTAGCATCGGGCCCCTCCCGCCGTCCGCGTCCCGCCGCTCGCGCGGCGGCGACGCGAACGCACTGTCCCTACTGCGCGTTCCAGTGCGGCATGTGCCTGGTGGTGGGCAGAGACGATGGGACTGTTGGCGTCGAGCTGAGTGGCGACGAAGCCTTCCCCGTCAATCGGGGCCAGCTGTGCATCAAGGGGCACACCGCGGCGGCTCTGCTGGATCATCCTGATCGACTGACAACTCCTCTCGTACGTCGCGGCGGGCGGCTCGTTGCCACCAGTTGGGACGGCGCGCTGGACGAGCTGGCCGCGAGGATTCAGGCGCTGCAGGCCGAGTCGGGACCGGAGACCATCGGGGTCTTCGGTTCGGGAGCACTGACCAACGAGAAGGCCTATGCGTTGGGCAAGTTTACCCGCGTGGTGCTGGGGTCTCCCAACATCGACTACAACGGACGGTACTGCATGGCGTCGGCGGCGGGGGCGCTCAACCGTACCCTGGGTCTGGATCGGGGGCTGCCGTTTCCCGTGAGCGATATCGCGCGTGCGCGCTGCGTGCTCTCCTGGGGCAGCAACTGGGCAGACACCCTCCCCCCGATCGCCCAATGGTTTGCCGAGCAGCGCGCTGCCGGAGGCTCGCTGATTTGTGTCGATCCGCGCGTCAGCACAACGGCGAGGAGCGCTGATCTGCACCTCCAGCTGACTCCGGGGAGCGACCTGGCGCTGGCCAATGGAATGCTCTTCGTCGCACTCGAGGAGGGCCTGATCGACGAAACGTTCGTGGCCGAGCGGACCGTGGGGTTCGAGCAGGTGCGCGCGTCCGTGCTGGGCTACTGGCCCGCCCAGGTGGAACGCTTGACCGGCGTGGGAGAACAGCGGATGCGGCGTGCGGTACGGATGCTCGCCGCGGCCGAGACGGCCATGTTGCTCAGCGGTCGCGGTCCGGAGCAGCAGAGCAAGGGAGTCGATACGTGCATTTCCTTCATCAACCTGATGCTAGCGCTCGGCAAGATCGGCCGTCCCGGCAGTGGGTATGGCTGTTTGACGGGGCAGGGAAACGGGCAAGGGGGACGCGAGCACGGGCAGAAAGCGGACCAGCTTCCTGGCTACCGACTGATCGAGAACCCGGTCCATCGTGAGGCGGTGGCCCGCGTTTGGGGGGTGGACCCAGACTCGCTGCCGGGGGCTGGACGCAGCGCCTATGAACTCCTGGACTCCCTGGGGCGGGAGGGCACCGATTCAGTTCGCGGGTTGCTGGTGATGGGATCCAACGTGGCAGTGGCCTCCCCCCACGCGGGGCACGTGCAGCGACGTCTGGCGGCGCTCGACCTTCTGGCGGTGTGCGACTGCTTTCCGAACGATACGACCGAGTACGCGGACTTTGTCCTCCCCGTTCTGCAGTGGGCAGAAGAGACCGGCACGATGACCAATCTCGAGGGGCGCGTCATTCTGCGCCGGCAGGCCGTGGAGCCCCCGGCTGGCGTCCGCTCCGATCTGTGGATCCTACGCGAGTTGGCGCGTCGCCTAGGTAACGAGGACGCCGTCGCGTTTGGTGACCCGGAAGCGGCTTTTGCGGAGTTGGCGGAGGTCACTCGTGGTTCACGGGCGGACTACTCCGGGATCACCTACGCGAAGATCGAGCGGAATGCGGGTGTTTTCTGGCCTTGTCCTCGGCCCGATCACCCAGGCACCCCTCGCGTCTTTCTCGACCGCTTCGCCCACGCCGACGGCAAGGCGCGCTTCATCGCGGTGGAGCACCGCGATGCTGCCGAGATGCCAGATGCCGAATTCCCGCTCTTCTTCACGACGGGTCGCTACCGAGAGCAGTACAACAGCGGCGCGCAGACGCGGCGCGTGCCCGCGCTTAGCGAGCGCTGCCCCGAGCCGCGGCTGCAGGTTCACCCAGCGTTGCTCCGACGACTGGGGGTCCAGGAAGGTGATCGGGTGGTGGTCGAGAGTCGGCGCGCCCGTGTGTCGTTCGTGGTCACGAGGAGCCCCGAGATGCGACCCGACACCGTCTTTGCGCCGTTTCACTGGGGCGGTCGCGCCGCCGCCAACTTGCTGACCAACCCGGCGCTCGACCCCAAGAGTCGGATGCCGGAATTCAAGATCTGTGCCGTGCGGCTGCTGCCCGAGAGGTCGTCATCGTGAGCAACGTTGTTCCGTTCCAGCGTGTTACCCGCCCCTCGCGACTCGTCATCGTTGGCAACGGCATGGCCGCCGCGAAGCTCCTCGACGAGATCGTCAGTCGTGGTGACCTAGCCCGATTCGCGATCACGGTGATCGGCGACGAACCGTACCCCTGCTACAACCGGATTCTGCTCAACCAGATCGTGACGGGTGCGGAACCGGCAGCGATCGTGATGAAAGACCGCAGCTGGTTCACTCGCCATGGCGTCACCCTGCGCACTGGCACCCGGGTGTCTCGCCTCGATCTGGAGACCCGGGAGGTTATCTGCTCCGACCGTTCACGCGTCCCCTTCGACGATGTCGTACTGGCTACCGGGAGTCGCGCGGCGTTGCCCCACATCGAAGGACTCCGGGAGGATGACTCCTTGAAGGGGGGGGTGTTCGTGCAGCGCACGATCGGCGACGCGCTCGAACTCCGGGACGCGGTGCGGCCGGGCGTGGTGGCGGTTGTCGTTGGAGGAGGGCTGCTCGGTCTGGAGGCGGCCAGCGGACTCTTGAACTTGGGAGCACGGGTCACCGTCGTGCACCGCTCTCCAGGACTGATGGAACGTCAGCTGGATACTGCCGGTGGAACGATGTTGGCCGCCCAGATGCGGCGCTTGGGAATCGAGTGTATCGGGGGGCGACAGGTGCGGCTTGTTCGCGGTGAGGCAGCGGTGACCGGGGTCGAACTCGACGACGGTTCACTGCTCCCGTGTCAGGTCCTGGTTCTGGCCTGCGGGGTACAGCCCAGGGTGGAGGTGGCGCGGGCGTCGGGGATCCCCGTGAGGCGCGCGATCCACGTCGACGACGAGCTCAGCGTGCCCGGGCTGTCCGGCGTGTACGCTGTTGGTGAGTGCGCCGAGCACCGCGGACGCGTCTACGGCACGGTGAGCCCCATCTACGAGCAGGTTCGGGTCTTGGCTCACGTGCTCACCGGCCGCCCCACCGGCGGCTTCGCGGGAGCTCGCGTCTATACCCGCCTCAAGGTGGCAGGTGTCGATGTTGCCAGCATGGGCGAGCTTGACGGTGCTGGGGAGGACGACGAGGTGCTCGTTGTTAGTGAGCCTCGCCGATACACTTATCGCAAGCTCGTCATTCGTTCGGACCGGTTGGTCGGGGCCCAGTTCGTTGGCGACGCGAACGCCGCGGCTCGCGTGGTGCAGATGTGGGATCGCGGTGATCCGCTGCCCCCGAACCGACTGGACGCGCTCTGCAGCGAGGACGTGCTCGGCACAACGAGTGGGGAGGGATCCGATCGCGAGATCTGCAACTGCCATCGGGTTCGCGAGTCGTCGATCGTGCGTGCGATCGAGGACGGTAGTAGTACCGTCCCCGAGGTGTCGGCGCGGACCGACGCTGGCACGGGTTGCGGCAGCTGCCGAGGCGAGCTGGCGCGTCTGGTTGGTCTCCATGTGAAGCGCCGGGAGGCCGCGGCATCGTGACCGGCCTGGCGGCGTCGGCTTGGTCCTCGACGTCGCCAGGCACTCGACCCGCCCGCGCTGCGTTTCGGGGTGGTTGCTCGCTCGTTGCTGATGGGTTTGCCCTTTCCGGGTTCGGGTCGTGGTGGTTTCTGAAACCAGAAGTTTACTGGTTTGCTTGCGGTTGGTCGCTTGTCGATCGAGCGGCGCGGCGTGAAAGGTTGTCGTGCGCCACGGAGAAGTCCTCATGAATGTCCCCCTCACACGCTCCCGATCGATTGTGGTTGTCGGCAACGGGATGGTCGGGCACCGGTTCTGCGAAAGGCTCGCGGAGTTGGACGAGAATCGGCTCTTCCGGGTTACCGTGCTGGGTGAAGAAGCGCGAGTCGCCTACGATCGCGTGCACCTGACGAGCTACCTCGAGGCCGCGGTTCCCGGGGCGCTCGCGCTCGCGGACCAGGATTGGTACCGCGCCCGTGGGATCGACTTGCGGCTCGGCCGGAGCGCGGTCAGTCTCGACCTGGCGCGACGCCAGGTGGGAACCGGAGCGGGAGAGTGGCTGGCCTTCGACGAGCTGGTGCTGGCGACCGGATCACGACCCTTCGTCCCGCCCATCCCGGGCATCGACCAGGAGGGGGTCTTCGTCTACCGGACGATCGACGACCTCGATGCGATCCGGACCCGGTCAACGTCGGCTCGCGTGGCGGCCGTGCTGGGTGGGGGACTTCTCGGACTGGAGGCGGCGAAGGCGCTGCATGATCTCGGACTCGAGACGCACGTCATCGAGACCAACGACCGCCTGATGCCCAGGCAGCTCGATCAGGCCGGCGCTCGCCTGCTGCGGCGCAGCGTCGAGGCGCTGGGGGTGCACGTTCACCTCGGGCAGCTGACCACGGCGGTTCTCGGTGGCGGCGAGGTCACCGGTCTTGAGCTGGCGGATGGGACGCAGCTCGAGGTGCAGCTCTTGGTCGTCTCGGCGGGGATCCGACCTCGGGACGAGTTGGCGCGGGATGCCGGTCTGGTCTTGGGGGAGCGCGGCGGCATCATGGTGGACGACAAGCTGACCGCATCCGCTCCGGGCGTCTACGCCATCGGTGAGTGCGCGTCGCACCACGGACTCTGCTACGGCCTCGTGGCGCCTGGCTACGAGATGGCCGATGTGCTCGCTCGACGACTGGTTGGTGAACAGGTCGAGTTTGCTGGTGCGGATCAGTCGACCCAGCTCAAGCTCCTCGGCGTGGACGTGGCCAGCTTCGGTAACCCCTTTGCGGAGGCCGAGACTGGAAGGTCCATCGTCTATGAGGACCTGGTCAACGGGGTCTACAAGAAGCTCGTTCTGAGCGACGACTGCTCGCGGTTGGTTGGAGGCGTTCTGGTTGGCGACGCTGCGTGCTACGTCCAGCTTGCCGGGCTCGCCCGTTCGGGCGAGCCGCTACCGGTGAGCGCCGAGGAGCTGGTCGTTGGCAGTCGCACTGGCACCCTCGAGTTGGGCGACTCGGCGCAGATCTGCTCCTGCAACAACGTGACGCAAGGAGCGGTCTGTGCTGCCGTGGCGTCGGGATGCGCCACGATCGGAGAGGTCAAGGGGGCGACGCGTGCCGGCACCGGGTGCGGCGGCTGCTTGCCCCAGGTGACCGACTTGCTGCAGCGCGAGTTGCGGCGGACTGGGCGCGCCACACAGCCGCGATTGTGCGAACACTTCCCCTTCACACGAGGAGAACTGTTTCAGATCGTGGCGGCGACCCGCCTGCGCTCCTTCGAGGCATTGCTCGCGTCCCACGGATCGGGATCCGGTTGCGAGATCTGCAAGCCCACCATCGCTTCGATTCTCGCCAGCGTGCACAACGACTGCGTCGTCGACCACGACACGATTCAGGACACCAACGACCGCTACCTGGCGAACATCCAGCGCGGGGGGCTCTACTCGGTGGTGCCCCGGATCCCCGGCGGTGAGATCACCCCAGATCAGCTGATTGTGATTGGCGAGGTTGCCAAGCGTTTCGGGCTCTACACGAAGATCACGGGGGGGCAGCGCATCGATCTGTTCGGCGCGCGGCTGGACCAGCTCCCGGACATCTGGGAGGTCCTGGTCGAGGCCGGTTTCGAGAGCGGTCACGCCTACGGCAAGGCGATGCGCACGGTGAAGAGCTGCGTGGGCAGCACCTGGTGTCGCTTCGGGGTCCAGGACTCCGTCGGGTTCGCGATTCGGATCGAGGAGCGGTACAAGGGCATTCGCGCGCCGCACAAGCTGAAGTCGGCGGTCAGCGGCTGCGTGCGCGAGTGCGCGGAAGCGCGCTGCAAGGACTTTGGTCTGATCGCCACGGAGCGCGGATACAATATCTACGTCGGCGGAAATGGCGGAACCACCCCGCGTCACGCTGAGTTGCTGGCGACCGACGTCGACGAGGCGACCGCGATTGCCTACCTCGATCGATTCCTGATGTTCTACATCCGCACCGCGGACAAGCTGACGCGGACCGCGAAGTGGCTCGAACAGCTCGATGGGGGGATCGAGAAGCTGCGCGCGATCGTCATCGACGACACGCTGGGGATTGCTGCTGAACTCGAACGGGACATGCAAGCGCTGGTGGCGTCTTTCCAATGCGAGTGGGCGGCGGTCGTGCGCGACCCGGAGCGACGAGCCAAGTTTCGCCACTTCGCTGAGCAGGGGGGGAAGGATCCCACGGTTCGATTGGTCGCCCAGCGCGGTCAGCGGCGACCCGCGGACTGGCCCGCGCGATCGGTTCCGAACCGGCGGCATTCGCTGCCAGTGGTCGCCACCAGCTGGGTGAGGGTCGCGACTGCGACGGACGTGCCTCGGGAAGGTGGGATCACCGTTCGCCACGGGCAAGCGCAGATCGCCGTCTTCCACCTCGCCTCGCGGGGGAGGTGGTATGCCACTCAGGCGCGCTGCCCGCACAAGGGAGACATGGTGCTTGGCCGGGGCATTGTTGGCGACGCTGGTGGGGAGCCCAAGGTGGCTTGTCCCCACCACAAGAGGTGTTTCTCGCTCGAGACGGGAGCGAGCCTCACGGGGGACGATTTCGGGATCCTGACCTTCCCGGTCAAGGTCGAGCGGGGCGAGGTGTACCTCGACCTGCCGAGCGCGGCGGAGCTCGAAACGATGGTGGCTGCGGCCCCCAGCTGCGAGCTCGAAACCCAGCCCGAAGAGATCATCGCTGCTGAGTAGTCAGGGGGATTTCTAGAAAGGAAGTCGTCATGGAGACCATCGGCAAGGCAACCAAGATAGAGCTGTTCTCCCTCTCGTCACCACACATGCGCGCGTTCCACCTGACGTGGTTCGCCTTCTTTCTGTGTTTCTTTGGCTGGTTTGGAATTGCGCCACTCATGGTCGTCGTTCGCGACGACCTCGGTCTGACGAAGGCGCAGATCGGCAATACGATCATCGCGTCGGTCGCGATCACGATCGTTGCGCGACTGGTCGTGGGCTGGCTGTGCGATCGGTTCGGGCCGCGACTGGTGTACACCACGTTGCTGGTGCTGGGGTCCCTACCCGTGATGGGGATCGGGTTTGCGAACAGCTACGAGAGCTTCCTCCTGTTCCGCTTGGCCATCGGTGCCATCGGCGCTTCCTTCGTCATCACCCAGTATCACACCTCCCTCATGTTCGCGCCGAACACGGTGGGAACGGCCAATGCCACCACGGCTGGTTGGGGCAACTTGGGGGGCGGGGTCACGCAGATGCTCATGCCGCTGATCATGGGTGCGATTCTCTTCTGCGGCTTGTCGTCGGGACTGAGCTGGAGGTTGGCGATGGTCGTGCCCGGGATTGCAATGGTGCTAACGGGGCTAGCGTACTACCGCTACACCACTGACGCTCCGAGGGGGAATTTTGCCGAGCTCCGCGAGCGGGGCGAGCTGCCTCCGGTGTCGGGAGAGAACGGGTCCTTCCTCGCTGCAGCGAAGGACTATCGTGTCTGGGCTCTATTCTTCATCTATGCGGCCTGTTTCGGGGTCGAACTGACGATCAACAACGTGGCGGCGCTCTACTTCGCCGACGACTTCCACCTCGACGTCCAAACGGCGGGTGTGATCGCGGGGTTGTTTGGGCTGATGAACATCTTCGCCCGAACGTTGGGCGGGGTTGTGGGTGACCGCGCTGGCATCCGCTGGGGACTCAAGGGTCGGGTGGGTTTCATGGGGGGGGTGCTGTTGGCCGAAGGCTTCGCACTCATGCTCTTCTCGCAGATGAACGTGCTGGCTCTCGCCGTCGCAACGCTCATCGGTTTCAGTCTTTGTGTGCAGATGGCAGAAGGGGCGACCTACTCGGTGGTGCCGTTCATCAACAAGAAGGCGCTGGGGTCCGTGGCCGGGATCGTCGGGGCGGGAGGAAACGCCGGCGCCGTCGCTGCGGGCTTCCTCTTTCGTAGCGAATCGATCACCACCAGCCAGGCGCTGTTCCTGCTGGGGATCGCGGTGGCGTGCTGCTCGTCGCTGGCCTTCTTCGTCCGCTTCAGCCAGCGGGACGAGGACGTGGCTCGCGAGGAGATGAACGCCTCGCTGGTGCCGGTGCCGGCAGAATAGCGGGGAGGTGGGAGACGAACTCACGGCGCTCGTTCTCGTTCTCGTGCCGTTCGGGGTGGGCGCTTCGCGCCCTCGTCATGGGTTCCGTCACATGCGGAAGTCGAGACGGGGCGCGGAGCGCCCGCTTGCCGACCTGGCGTCTGGTGGCCGCGGTTCCGTGAGGCCCCGATCGGCTTTGTCAGCGCTGCGCTTCAGCCACCGGTCGGCGCGTGACGTAGAAGAAGTCTCGTGTGTACGACTGTTGGGTGTACATGCCCGGCTCGCTGACGAAGCCTTTGAACAGGCCACGCGCCGTGCGTCGCTCCGAGTGGTCTTCGTCGAACACGACGAAACGGGTGTGGGACCAGTTGACGTCGAGCTGCGCGACGGAGCGCGCACCGACGTGCAACATCGCGGTGGCGATGGCGGGGGCAGTGGTGTGGTTGGAGACCGCCACGAAGAGCGTCTGACCGTCCTCGCTGAGGCCGATCGCCGACCGACGGATGACGGTGGTTCCCTTGAGCGTGGCTCCCCAGGTGGTGGCGTCGTCGCGCAGGCCCGGGTGGAGTTCGCCCGCCTCGACCATGCAGGGCGGCGTCTGGCGCCACCAGGTGAAGTCATCGGCCTGACTCTGGAGGTTGCTCCACGTGCCGATCGTCATCGCTCCCGAGGATTGTCGGGCCACCGTGCAGCCGATGTCGCGGGGTGGCAGGAGTCGGTGCTCTCCGATCTGCATCCCGTAGTGCCCGTGCTGGGCCTTGAATCCACCGTTGAAAGCGGCCACGACCCGAGTCCGATCGGTCTCGGGAATGACCCCCTGCGAGCGCGCCCAGCGGCGAGTGGCGACCGTGGTGGCCTGCGGCTCGAGGGTTCCCGAGACGAGGTGGAGCTCGGTCCGCTCCAGATCGATGGCGGTGACGAAGACCTCTGCCCACGAGCGCTTGGGATCGGGGTGGAGGAGGGTCTTGTAGATGAGCGGGGGACCTTCGTGGTCATCGACGCGGGCCGCGACCCAGGTGCCGTCGCCCGGCGCGGCGTGGTCGGCGTGCACCGGCCCCACGTCGCGGGGGCGATACTCGTAGGGGGCGGCGGCGGACGGGGCAGTGGCAGTGGCAGAGTCGACCGGTGGGACCTCCCAGTGCGCGGCGGGCGCTTCGTCGGCGCGGGTCGCCAGGTTGACCTGATCCTCGATGCCGTAGACGAAGTCCTGTACCCGCGCCACCACGGTGGGTCCCACGATGGAGCGCACGGTGTCCGAGAGCAGCGGGCCCGCCCAGGCTGTCGAGTGCACCAGCCACCACGCTCCGCCCAGCGCTCCGACCGTGGCGCCGGCGCCGAGCCCGACTGTCCAGCGGGCGAGCCGGCCTCGCGCGACTCGGCGGCGCGCGGCTGGAACGTTCCTCGATGTGGGAAGCGGTGTGTCCATCCTGCTGTGATCCTCGCCTTGCCCTCTGCCTTCCCTCTGTACGCCCCCTAGGATCGCAGTATTCCCTCGTCCAAGGAAAGTTCTAGCCTGTCCTCCACTCCTGGGGACGACTCGCGCGTCAGGCAAGTGGACGCATGCGGCGTCGCGTGCGAAGGGCGACACAGGATGCGAAGACTCGCGGTCTGGGTGGGGGTCGGCTGTCTGATGATTGGGTTGGGTCTCTGCGCCACCTTCCAGGTTTTTCAAGAATCGGCGCGCCGCTCCATTTCTTCTGGGAGCGCGAGGCCGGTGGGACGATCGCTCGGCGGCGTGCCGCGGGCCCTGACTTCCTCGGAACGGCGGATGGTGCAGGGGTCCTCGCTCATCGAAGTGCGTCGTATCGAGCTCGCGCCCGGGGTCGATGCCCGACGGGTGCTGGTGGCGGAGCGGGCCTATGACGTGCTCACCACCGCTCGCACCGACGACGTTCGAGTGACGCCGGCCGGGCGCATGGGAGCCACCGTCGCGGAGCGTGCGAAGCAGCTCCAGGCCGCGGGTGAGCAGGTGTTCCTGGTGATGAACGCCGGCATGTTCCATCCGGGGTATCGTGCGGTGGGGCTCGTGGTGTCGGCGGGCACTGTGGAGAGCCCGGTCGAGCTGGGCGCCGGGAGCGGCAACTTCTTCTTGAAGCCCAACGGGGTGTTTGGGGTCACGAAGGAAGCGTTTCTTCTCGGTCCGAGCGCCGAGGTGGCCGCCCAACAGCGGCGACGACACGCCGCGGGTGGATCACTACTTCGGGAAGCGACACAGTCGGGCCCGCTGCTGCTGCACAACGGTCGCTGGCACTCCGCGGCCGACCCGGCTTCGTCCCACCGGTTCGTGCGCAACGCGGTCGGGATCACCCCGCAGGGGGCAGCCGTCTTCGCCATTTCCCGGGAGCCCGTCAGCTTCTTCGAGCTGTCTCGCGCCCTCGTCGAGCTTGGGTGTCGGGACGGGCTGTACCTCGATGGCGCTGTCTCCACCGCATACCTGCCTGCTCTCGATCGCGGTCTCAGCTCGCGCCGACTTGGCCCTCTCGTCTCGGTCAGTCGGCCCCGAGACGCAGCCGGTGACTAGGTCCGGATCGGTCGGGGAATCTGGGGCGTTGCTCAGTCGGCGCGCAGGTGGGGCGGGGGACCGTAGAGGGTGCGGCGCTGGGTCGCGTAGCCAATCGAGTCGGCAATGACGGTCTCTCGAAGCAGGTTCTTGTTCGGGTCGATCTCGTGGATCACCCCGTTGCTCGAGAAGGTGACGACGCTGTTGCCGTTCGGTAGTCGCTGGACACCACCGAACGCGATCGTTCCAAACGTGGGGACCGGTCGGTAGGTCTCGATTGGACCAGCAGTCTTGCTTGCCAGATCGTAGCTGAATTCGAGCAGGGCTGAGTTGCCTTCCGCCGACCAGTTGTTGAATACGAGGAGCCGGTCCTCGACGAACTGGTGTCCGTGCTGGGTGTCCCAGCTCACCCCGAACTCGTCCCGCGGCCCGTTGAAGACGCCCAAGAGCTCTCCGTCTGGGTAGCTGAGCAGGGCGATCGTATCGGCGTACAGCATCGAGAAGGAGAACGCCTCGAGGTGGGGGATGTAGGTGATCGAGTTCGTGTGCGCCCCGCCACTGTCTGCGATCAGGTCAGCGAAGTGCACGGTCTGGTCGTAGATGAGCGTGCTCTGGCCCGTCTCCGGATCGAGGCTCACTATGCTGTCCGGTCCCTCGGTCTCGTCGAACACGCCGCCGCCGTTCTGCTGTTCGAAGTACAGCACGTGCCCGTTCGGGAGCACCGTGAAGTCATGGTGGCGGGCCGGCAGTGAGTAGTCCTCGACCTCCAGCCCATCCAGCGTGACGCGGCGGAGCGCGCCCGTGGGATTGATGGTGCTCGTGTTGCCGGCCCACACATGCTTGCCATCGGCGGACATGCGCGCTCGACTGCATCCGTAGACCGGGCTCTCGAGCAGGTTGTGCGCCCACACGTAGTCACCGTCCCTGTCCCAGATCAAGATCCAGCTCGTCTCGGCGTTGGGGTCCAACTGTCGCGCGTTGCCGTACCCGTTGCAGGTGATGGTGAATCCGGCGAAGAGCCCCTCCGACTCGGCGTCGTGAACGGTGATGGGGGGCAAGCCGTTGGGCAGATAGTTGGTTGTCAGCGCATGGTCGGGACTGACGTACACCTCCCCGTTACAGCCGGTGGCGACCACTCGCAGCGTGTACTCGGTCGCGGGTTTCATCCCTAGGAGTAGGGTTCGGAAGTCCGTCTCGGTCAGGTCCGCCGAGGCAACGTACTCGGGGACATCGGGATCGCGCCCGAACTCGATATGGGCGCTGCGAATCGGCTGGTCCACGGCCCAGGTAACGATCCCGACGGTCGCCATGGCGGGGCTCAACTCGACATCGACGGTGAAGGTGGCGTCGGCGGTCGCGACGGAGCGGTTCGCAGGTGGAGGGACCTCGCGCGTCGAGATCGTGCCGCTGCAGAGCGCCTCCGGTACGTCGATCGGTGGGGTTGGCTCCTCGGGTGAGTCGGTCTCTTCGGGTGGTGTACAGCTGGTCAGCGCGCTCGCGGTGATCCCAGCGAGGAGCGCACCGAGCGTGCGGAGGGTGGACAAAAGGATGCGCATCGACGGTTCATCCAGAGTACCTCGGTGTCACGGGTCGGCAACCCGCTCATCTGGATTGGGATAAACGAGGGGGGTTACTCCTGCAGCATCTCGATGCAACGGTCTGCCGCGAACGCGCAAGCGCTCCACGAGTCGACCCCCTCGCCGAGCTCGAAGGAGGCGTAGTCGGTGCCTTCCCCGCAGTCGCAGTACCAGCCCGCCTCGGTGGTTCGGCAGGAAACGTTGCTCCACTCGTTGATGTGGATTTCGCGGTCGCCCAGCGCTACGGGCTGCTCGCATTCGAGATCGGCGCTGCAGTCGGTGGTGGATGCGTACTGGTAGGTGCGCGCGCACTCGCGGGGCCCGGTTGGCTCGAGCGGTGGTCCCTCGCAGATCCGCGCTGCGTCGCTGCAGGCGGTGTCCGAGACGAAGTCGGCGGGGAGTTCGAAGTTCATGCCCCCCTGTCCGCCTTCGCAGTAGCAGGACCAGGAGTCGTCATTGTAGTCGCAGGAGGTCCCCTCCCAGGTACGCGATACGACGGACACCCCTTCGGCGACCATGGTCCGCTGGGTGCACTCCCGGTCGACGTAGCACCAGAGTGGGCCCACATCCTCCCAGGTGACGTTGCACAACGGGGGATCGGTGAACTCGACCCGGTTTCCCGGGACGCAGAAGTCGTCGATGACGTCGCAAGCTGCGGGGGTAGGGATCCCAACGACCTCGTATTCACTCGCGAACCTGGCCGACTCGCAGAAGCAGAACGACTCGTTGCCCCCACCGTCACACGAGAGCCAGGGCCAGTCGTCGGCGCAGATGTACTGCATCGTGCAATGGCCAGAGCCACTGGACTGGGACTCGAGGTAGCAATCGCCAGGGATGCCGCCCATGCCCCCGGTTCCGCCGGCGCCGCCTGCCGGAGGGGTGCCGGCGCTTCCGCCGGTGGGTGGGGTGCCACCCGCCGGGCTGCCTCCCAGCGGCGGCGAGCCGCCTGCGTAAATGCCTCCAGTTGCTGGCTGTGCACCACCGGCAGGCGGGACACCACCGGTGGAATACCCGCCGCTGGAAACCCACCCGCCGAGGTTGGGCCAGGCGCCCAATCCACCTGCGGGCCATGCCCCCCCTGGCCCCCACCCGCCGACCGGTCCACCGCTGAACCCTCCCATCGGGGGACGCCCACCCGGCACCGGAGATCCACCAGTTGCCGGCCAGCCTCCCGAGCCGACCAGGCCGGTTCCACCAAAGTTGCCTGTCCCTGTCGCGCCAGCGCCGCCAGATCCTCCGGTCGTCGTTCCGCCTGTCTCGAGCTCCTCCCAGAGGGACGTGCCGCCACAACCAATTGCGGCGAGCAACGCCAGGCAAGCAGAACTCGTGGAAAGCGCCTTCATCGGATCATTTCTCCTCGTCCCGAATATGCCCTGGGAATTGGCGTGCAGCCACGTGGAATCTGAGGACCGCAGGCGCTTTCGTTCCGGGTTCCTTGTGCAAACACGACGCAGGGTTGCCCCACACCGGCTTGGCTCGAGGAGTTCGAGCGCGGACGATGAAGTTGCTACCCGCGGCGGCCGCGAAGCGGACGCGCGGGGTCCCTTTGCGATCAGCTAGTGAGACCACCGCCTCAATGGATCTTTTCAGCATGCTCGGCAACGTGAGCGTGCCGCCACCTTCTGTACGCGGTGGGCCCAAGAACATGCTAGTAAGGTGCCTCGTGAGTTGGCTTGGTCGTGAACCGTCCAGCCCCGTCAGCGACCCGCTGGTGGGTCCCCCCAGCGCACCGGGCTGGGAAGTCGAGACGCCGCCCGCTGGTGCGTACCGCGACCCGAGTCGTCGTCGTGTTCGTATGACCGCACTCGCGGCGGCGATGTGCGTACTAGGTGCAATCGCCGGGGGGCTCGTGGCTCGGGGCCAAATGCCGTCAGCGACGGATCTGCGGCCGGCGCTGGCTTCTCAGGGCATCGACCTCGACGACGTCTTCGTCGGCGCGTGGTTGCGGCTCGAGGCCGAACCGCTGACGCCCGAGCAAAGGCATCATGGCTACAATGAATGCTACCTGCCAGATCCGCTAGGGCTGGGGCCCTATGCCGCATACCGAAAGCCTCGTGGCGTCATTCCCGTCCGCGTGGCCATCCCCCAGGAGGGGGGTCACACCGAGGATCTCGGGTACGACGTGGTGGTTCACTTCCACGGTGGGGACGCTGTTCGTAAACACCTGGTTCAGGTATCCCGCGGCGTGGTGTTCGTGGCCATCGACCTCGGGCTCTTCAGCGGACCATACATGCGCGCATTCATGCCCGAGCGTCGCTGGCCTCAGGTCCGGGAGCAGATCACACAAGCGTTGCGAGAGCACACTGGTGACGACCGTGCTCACATCCGTCACCTCGCCCTGACGGGATGGAGCGCCGGCTACGGTGCCGTCAACGAGATCCTCCGGCGCAACGGTGACGAGGGCATTGATGCGGTCGTTCTCCTCGATGGGATGCACGCGGCACAGAACCTGACGCGCCCCACCCATGACGGGACGATCGAGTCACTGAGCTCCGCCACGCTGCGGGGCACGTTCGACTTTGCCGCACGCGCGGTGCGCGGAGAGAAGATCTTCGTTCTCACCCACTCGAACATCGTGCCGCCCGACTACGCGAGCGTGAAGCAGAGCGCTGACCTGTTGCTCCACGAGCTGGGTCTGTCGCGCGAGACCCGCGAGCGCCAGGACGGACTGATGCAGCAGCTCACCACGGCCGACGAGGGCAACTTCCACGTGTGGGGGTATGCCGGTCGCTACGAGAAGGCGCACTGCGCGCACACCACGATGCTGGGACCCATTGTCCGCGACATCCTCGAGCCGGCGTGGAACACGCCAAAGATGAACCGCGACGTGCCCGCGACCCCGGCGCCCAGGCTGGGCGGCGGGAGCTAGGCACGAGCGGGTCGTGGGGCGCGTTCGCTGAAGTCGAGCCCCCTGCTCCGGAGCTGCACCAGGCAGTGGGCCCCACGTGCCTCACTGCCTGGTACGTTCTCCTGCTAGTCGACGATCTTGAACTGGACGCGGCGGTTGCGCTGGTGACAGTCCTCCGTGTCTTCCTCGCACAGCGGCTGCGTCTCGCCCTTCCCGATCGGCTTGAGATCGGTCTTCACGTTGCGATCCTGCAGCGCCTTCACGACCGACGCCGCGCGGGCTTCCGACAGCGTGAGGTTGGCCACTGCATCGCCGTTCAAGTCGGTGTGGCCGATCACCTTCACCCTCTTGATCTGCGGGTTCTTCTTCATCACCTTCGCGATCTTGTCGAGGATCTCACTCGACTCCGGGAGGATCTCGGCGCTGTTCACCGCGAAACGGATCTTCTTCTTGATCTTGATCTCGTCGTCTTCGACAACGGCGTCGTCATCTTCTTCTTCTGCCGCCGGCTTCGGCTTGGCTTCCGGCTTGGGTGCAGGTTTGGGCTCCGGCGCCGGTTGGGCGGTGGCTGGTGGCGGTGGCGGCGGTGTTGCCGGCGGCGGCGAGTTGGCTTCACCGGTTCCGCCGATCGAGGCCTGCGCTGTGCACCCGCCAATCGCCAGCCCCAGTACCCCCACGAGGATTGTCTTGCTGATGAGCGTCATGACAATCCAAATAGTCGATGCTCAGTCAGAAAGGAACGCCCCTCGGTGCCCAGGGCCAAAGGGGCGAGATTTCCCGGGATTGTTGCTCGTTGCGACGGTTCGGCGCACAGCTGGACCGCCGTACGGTGGTGCAAGGATGGTCATGGGAGCGGATCACGACGCAGTGCCTCAACACCTGACACGACGGCGAAACAGCGCCGAGGCATCTACTTGCATTTGGACTCCTACCAAGTCCTGTCGGTCAATCCAGCGTCATCCCAAGTGCGCCAGCAGGCGACTCCGTTCCGACCGGAGGGCGAAGGCGACCACGTAGAACGACAACCCGGAAGTTCGTTCCGGGTTGTGGACTTGCCCAGTTCTGCTGCTCGCCGGCGAGGAACAGGGAGCGCCTCCGGCACATTTGGATGGGTTCACGACTTGGCACGCGTTGCCATTCCTGTCCGTTCCGCTTCCACTCGGTCACTTCGGTGATCTTCCCTGGGAGCAACGTGGGGAGAGTTTTCGCCCCCCCTCGCGAACATTTCCATCGGTGTAAGGAGAAAATGATCCTGTACCAAGGAGCTCTGGGAAGCCGCAGAGTGGTCTGGTCGTGACGGTCTTTGGGAAGAGATCCGTTTCGGCGCGCCATTGCCATGGGATACGAAATGCGAACCAGATCGACCCGTCGAAGCGCGCAGAAGTGCACCAAGTGCTGGCGACCCGCAGCTCTTGGCCACAAGCAGTGCGACTACCACCTCAACTACTTTCGCGAGTATCGTCGCAAGCGGCGTGAGCAGGGACTGTGCCTGCATTGCGGACAGCCGTCGAACGGGTACCAGCTGTGTGATCCCTGCGCGGCCCGTTCATCGGAGCAGATGCGGCAGCGTTACTACGAGCGGCGTTCGAACGGCCAGTGCGTGGTCTGTGGGAGCGGGTCGGCAGGCTACTCGCTCTGTGATCATTGCGCGTCCCGCAAGGCGCAGAGCCGCGCCATTCGCGCCAGCTGAGCGCGCCGCCGTGGATGGGGGGGATCGGTGGGGGCCGAACCATCGCGTCGGTACGGCAATCCGGAAGTTCGCCCCGGGTCGTCGCACCTGACGGGAGCTTGCGTGCGCAGTTCGGGCGCGTGCCCTTCCGAGATTCCGCCGGCCCCCCCCGCAGGTAAGGGCTGGCGGATTTCTGGAACTCACCCAGCGAGCGCGCGGGGCCGCCCCGGCGCGTCGCACCGGATGGACATGCCGGTCAATTGAGGCAACCGCGGCAGACGGTCGTCCTCACCAGACGTCTGCAATCTCGATTCGGCATGCTGCGCTGCAGCCGTCCAAGTCCAGGTTGTTGCCGTCGTCGCACTCTTCGTTGTCGGGCTGCCAGCCGCCGTCGCCACAGAACGGTCCCAAGACGCAGCCCGTGGCGCACTCGCCGTACCCGCCGTCGTTGATGCCGTCGTCACACGCCTCGCCGTCGGAGGTGATGCCGTCTCCGCAGTATGGTCCCAGCTGACAGTTTGCCGCGCACCCGCCGTACGCGCCGGTGTTCGCAGCGGCGCCGTAGTCGCAGGCCTCTTCCTCCTGCTTCACCCCGTCGCCGCAGTGCGGGCCGAGGGTGCAGTCGGCGGAACATTGATTGTACCCACCCAGGTTATTGCCGACACCGTCGTCGCACTCCTCCCCGGGTCCAATTTCACCGTCGCCGCAGTCGGTGACGCAGTAGCTCGCTCCCGCGTTGAATCCCGAGAGTGTGAGCTTGTAGGTGGAACCCGTCTTCTTCCGTTCCGCCTGGAATACCTTGACCTCGTAGACGTTGCCAGGAACGAGGCCAAAGTCCGCCACGGTGCTGGTCGCGGTCACGTTCTCGTCCTCGGTTCCATCGAGTCCGTGGACCTGATCGATGGTGCCGTCGGCATTGATCGTGAGTCGACCCTCGACCGGCACGTGCAGACCGCCGAGATCCACCGCCAAGTGCCCATTGACGAAGACCCACATGTCGTCGTCGCCGATGAAGTGTAGCTCGGCGGTCATTCCCTCCGTGTACTCGAACCAGTAGGCGATCTCCGAGGTGAAGTAGAAGTTGCGCAGTGTGCCACTGGGGTCCTCCTCCCACCGGCCCCCGTAGACTTCCTGAGGGATCGCTGCGACATCCATGTCGGGGGTCGAGTTCATCAGGTTGTCAACCGGGAAGAAGAGGGGGTTGCCGTCGAGCGCTACCTCCACTCCACCAATGCACCACTGTTCCTGGTTGTAGCTGCAGGGTCCGCACAACGCTTGGCATTCCGCCTCGCGGGTCGCGAAATCCGTCGCGCACTGCGCGTCGCACTCGGCGGCGACTGCTTCGAGCGCCTCGATCTCGGCCTCCAACTCGGCGATGCGATCTGGGTCCGGTGTCTGGGCGTCCTGCTCTTGGGTGAGCTCACGCGTGGTCTGGTCGACCGCGTCGTGGTCAGAGCGGCAGACGTTCTCGCACTGGAGGCTGTCGCGAGTTCGCTGCGTGCAGGTCGCTTCGCAGCTGGCGAGATCGGTTCCGTAGCCGCCCTGTTCATTTCCCGTGTCGATGGTCGTGACGTAGGGCTCGCCGTTCTCGCCGTAACGATTGACGTACCCGCCTTCGCCGTTGGGGTAGAGGCGAATGGTGCCGACCGCCTCGGCGTTGGTGATCGCGCTGGTGTACCACTCGGCGTAGCTGGCCAACGAAGCGATGCACGCATCTGCGAAGGTGGGGGCAGACAGTTCGGGCTTTCCGTCGGCGTTCAACATCGCGTTCGGAATTCCTCGCTCGATGGTGCTGCACTGCACGCCGAAGTCGGAGTGCGCATCGGAGAAGTCGCGATAGATGATTGGGAGTTCGAGGAAGCAATCTTCGCCCACGCACTCGGCCTCGGCCTGACTGCAGAGGAACCCGACCTCGACCTGGCAGGTGCTCGAGCACCCGTCGCCATCTCGCAGGTTCCCGTCGTCGCAGTCCTCGTCATTGAGCATGATCCCGTCACCGCAGCGAGAGGAGCAGGGCTTTCCAGTCTCGCAGACGGGTTCCGCCTGGCAGGTCACCGAGCACCCATCGAACGGCGTGGTGTTGCCGTCGTCACAGCTTTCTGCCCCTTCCGGATCGCCGTCACCGCAGTTCGTTGGCGAACAGACACTGGGATTGCCCTCGCACTTGAACCCGTTCTCCATCCGGCAACGCGTGTCGCAGCCGTCTCCCACCACGTCGTTGGCATCGTCACAGCCCTCGTTCGGGTCGACAATCCCGTCTCCGCAGGTGTAGACGCGAATGCACGCGACGCCAGGCGTCCGACAGCTGTAGCCCCGCTCGATCTGATGGCAGTCGGCGGCGCAGCCGTCCCCCGCAGTCTGGTTCCCATCATCGCAGGCCTCGCCCGGACCGACCTCTCCGTCACCGCACACGATCGTGGAGACGCAAGGCTGGCCGGCTGTCGGACACACGAAGTAGGGTTCGACGATGCAGGCGCCCGAGCAACCATCCCCGGGCAGGCTGTTGCCGTCGTCGCAGGCCTCGGGGGGCTCCAGATTGATCTCGCCGTCGCCGCATGCGGGAGGGGCCGTGACCTTGCACTCCGGGGGAGCGTCCTCCCGCTCGCACGGGTTGCCCTCGGGCTCGATGGGGACGATCGTGATGCCGCCCGTAGCGGTCGCGAAGGAGCCGGAGCCACCGCTGCTCGTGGCGGCTGAACCCGTCGCGCCGGTCGAGTTGTTCGAGCCGCCACCGGGGGGAATGCCATCGGCTCCTTCGGAAGCACACATCACGAAGCCGAGCGAGGCGGTCAACAGGGCGGGAGTCGCCCAGCGAGGGTAAGGACGCTGACGCATGATGCCAAAGATCCCAGCGGAAACTGCGCGGGGCAAGTCAATCTCCTGCGAGAACAGTACATATGGAATGCTGCCAGAGGAAATCTCCAGGCAGGTCGGAGTCGACCGGTTCGTAAGTCCCGGTTCGGTGCGTTGCGGGGAGTTCCGAGTGCGGTCGACGGCCGAGTCTCGCGCCGTCAGGGGAGGGGGCGTCGGCGACTGGAATTGCGCTCACCGCCAGGAGACGCACCGCGTCGACGTCGTCTCCGGCGAAGGATGAACGTGACCAACGGAAGTCCAGCGACGAGCCCGGTGGAGCCTGGCAGGTGCTGCTTCGGGGCAGTGCAGTTGCAGCCCCCCCCTTCCAGGCTGAGCTCGTTGGCAGCCACCGCGTGCTTGCCAGCGGCTGGTGCGCCGCTGGTGAGCGCGGCTCCACCGTGGCTGGCTCCGCCTTGGGGAGCCTCACCTCCGTGGTTGGCTCCGCCCCCAGGGGCTCCGCCGGTCTCGGGCAAGCCGTTGGTTCCCGCGGTGACGAGCACTCCCGCCGACGCCGGGGCTCCCGAGGAGCCGGCTGCTCCTGCGTCGCCGGGCGCACCTGCTCCGGCGGTTCCTCCCGCGCCACCGCCGCCAGCCCCGCCGTCCCCGCCTTGAGCTACGCACGCTCCGATGGACGCGTCGAGCGACGTGCACACGAGCGCTGGAGGACAACGGTTGCCACCTGCTCCGCGACAGCCGTCGCCACAGCTGCCGGTGGGCTGGCAAATACGGCCACTGGTGTCGGAGCCACAGTCCGAGTCGGATAGACACCCCCGACAGGTGTGCGTGACCACGTCGCAGGCGCCGCCGTCCGTGCTGCAGGCCTCGCTGTTCGCGGCGGTGCACTCGACGCATGTCTGGGTGGTGGTATCGCAGGCGGGGGTGAGGGGAGAGCAGTCGCTGTCGCGAAAACACCCTACGCAGGCGTGGCTGCGGACATCACAGATCCGACCGTTGTCGCTGCACTGGCTGTAGTTGGCGGCGGTGCACTCGACACAGGTCTGGGTGGCAGTGTTGCAGACGGGAGTGGGCGCCGAGCAATCGCTGTCGCGAAAACACCCTACGCAGGCGTGGTTGCGGACATCGCAGAGCTGACCGTTGTTGCTGCACTGGCTGTAGTTGGTGGCGGAGCACGCGACGCAGGTCTGGGTGGCGGTGTCGCAGACGGGAGTTGGCGCCGAGCAGTCGTTGTCGCTGGTGCACTCGACGCAGACGTTGCTCGTGGGGTCACAGACCCCCCCCGCTGCGGCGCATTCTGCAGAATGGGTAGCGGTGCACTCGACGCACGTCCGGGTCGTCCGCTCGCAGGCGGGCGTGCCAGTGTCGCATTGGGCGTCGACCACGCATCCCACGCACTCGTGGGTATTCCCGTCGCAGACCTGGCCGCTCGCGGTGCACTCCGTGTCCTGCAGGTCGGTGCAGGAGACACAAGTCTGGCTGTTCAGATCACACGCCGGAGTGGGCGTGGCGCAGTTCGCGTCGCTCACGCATTCGACGCAGACAGCCCGGCTTGGGTCGCAAACTTGTCCGCCGCCGCACTGGTCACTGGTGACGCATTCGACGCAGGTCTGCGTCGCGATATTGCACATTGGAGTTGGCGGACTGCAGTTGGCGTCCGCGAGACAATCGACGCAGTAGAATGTACCCGTATTGCATACCTGTCCTGGAGCGCAGTAGGTCGAGTCGACGCATTCGACGCAGACGCTGGTGCCGGTATCGCAAGCCGGCCGCAGTAGCGTGCAGTCGTCGTCCCCGACGCACCCCGTCTGGCACGTGTGGGTAGCCAGGTTGCACGTTTCGCCAGGGAGACAGTGCGGGTCGGCGAGACACTGGACGCACCACCCGAGCTCGGCGCCCGCCTCGATGCAGTGGGGAGTTGGCTGGCTGCAATCTGCATCGGTTCCGCATGCGCTGCAGGCAAGTGTATCCGGGTTGCAGCTAGGGCTGGGGTTGGCGCACGATCGGCACGTTGGGCCGCAAGCTGTGTTCGTGTTGCAAGCGACACATCCGCTCGTTGTGCAGGTGAGGGGGTCACTGCCGATCGCCGCGATCGTCACGGCGTTGCATCCGAGCTCGGTCGCGGCGCAGTCGACGGAAAGCGAGTGCGCCGTCGCGCTGGAGTTGGTCCCACAGAAGGCAACGATGGGCGAGGTCGGTGCGTAGCCGGCCCCGGTCAGGTCCGTGAGTGGCACGGCGAACTCGATGAGGTGGTCCGGCGCTCCTGCGATTCCCAGGTCCGGTCCGCTCGCGGCGACCACGCGGGTGAAGGTGGTGGTGGGGCGCGTTCCAGGGAGCACCTCGACGTCTCCTCGGTCGGAGGGGGCCCCGAAGGTCAGGTTGCGCCACAGCTCGACCCGTTCGGTCTGGCCGTTGACGAAGACCAGGTACTCGTAGCCATTGTAGGCGCCATCGGTGTCGATCCCGCATCCCCATCCGGCAGTCGCGAGACCTCCGTCTTCGCGTGGGTCACCGTCGACTCGAAGGCGGAAGTAGAGGTAGGCGTCGTCCTGCGCGAGGCCAATGGCTGCGAAGCCGACGTCGCCCACGAGATCGAGAAACGACTGCCCGCTCGCGTCGCCGGCCACATCGATGAGGGGGCCGCCGCCCCTCGTCAGATCCTGCCATGCGACCGCAGCGAAGTTCTGGGCGCTCGCGGGTGGCGAGATGGCCATGGCCAACGTGGAGATCAGCGCGGTCAGCGCCCACGCTGGCCAGCCTGGAGGTAGCCGCCGGCGGTGGGTCGCGTTCGTGGTCATCACTTCTGGTCCTCCAGGCCTGGGCTTTGCTCGCTGCGCTCGTGCTGGTCGAGGATGCCCGTCGGGCAGCCGTGTTGGTCCGGCATCTCGAGCTGTGGTTCACCGGGGTCGTCGGGGCAGGCGTCGACGGGGTCGAGGATCCCATCGCCGTCGCGGTCGCGGAGCGGGCAACCATGGACTTCGGGGTTGGTGACGTTTGCGACTCCTGGATCGGTGGGGCAGGCGTCCACTGGATCGAGGATCCCGTCCTCGTCGGTGTCCGGAATTGGGCATCCGTGCTGCGCAGGTTGCGCGGTATCGGCAACGCCGGGCAGATCGGGACAAGCATCGACCTCGTTCTCGATGCCGTCGCTGTCGCGGTCGGTGGGCGCGGGGCAGCCGCCGCGGATCGGGTTGTCGCCAGGGGAACCGGAGCGGTCGATGCAGGGATCGATCGCCCCGTGGTCGTTTCCGCTGGGTTCGGGTGTCGGTTCCGCGACGGGGCCGCGCGAGACCGCGAGCGGCTGCACCCACTCGAGGCTGAGGAGTCCCCGCGCCGCCGGCGCGCCGAAGCCCCGACTCAGCCCGGCGCCGACCCCAAGACCCAGCCGCCACTGGTGGGCGAATTCGTAGTGGGCACCGAGGACGAGCTCCGCGGGCGTCGTCTTGCGGGCGAACGCGCCTCCGGCGAGAAGGACCGTCGAGAGGAACAGCTCAGGGCCGACCACGAGGCGGTCGTCGACCAGTCGTGCGCCCGCCGCGACGGCGCAAGCGAGTTCCGACCCGAACGGCTCCTCCGCGAATTCTTCCGTCTGCAGTCTGATCTGGCTGCCCAGACGGACGGCGTAGACGAACTCCGAGAACTGTCCCGCCGCCTGTACGCGAGGAACGAATCGCGCCTTGCCGTCCCCGGCGTAGGAAGCGCGGTCTCCAGATGGAAGATGGACCCCGAGACCCAGCGCCACAGTGACTGGTTTGCCATAACCACCCAGCAAGCGGACATCGCTGGCGAGACGAGCATCGCCGAGCGCTCCAGCGTGGGCTGGTTCATACGGTCGTCCGGCGATCACCGCCATCTGGCCGTCTTGATGGAAGAGGAATGGGATGTCTCCGCCAAAGCGCACGCGTTCGGCCAGGATGAACGCCCCCCCGAGATGCACGTACGCCTGATTCGCGATCACCGGGGCGTGAACGTTGCCGTTTGCGTCGTACGCGACGAGGGGACGATGCGCCCAGTCCACTACGCCGCCTACTGACCATCGTTGGTTGCCCCTCAGGTCGAGCGAGTCTGCCGTGAACCAATGCCCGCCGCGCTCTGCGGGTTCGAAGCGGTTGAGCGCGAAACCCGGCGCACTCTCTTGTGCCGCCGCCGTTTGCGAGGAGAGGTTCGCACTAGCGATCGCCAGCGCGAACGCTGCGCTCACCGTGGCCGTGTCTCGTCCGCTCATGAGCATTCAACCTCGGATCCCGCGGGTTGGCCCGCGGATTCCCGCAGTATATGCCGGGGATGTCGGTGATGGTGAGATCCCTTCTGCGGCGGCGACCTATCGCCCCTGCAGAAGGGCGCGATGATTGAGGGCGGTGACGATGGCGCGGGGCTTTCTGGAGTGCGAAAGAATGGGCGCTCGGCGAGGCCCGGGTGGAAACTGCAGAACGGGTCGAGTATGAAATTGCGGAGCACCCGGCAGGAGCGAGCCTGCTCGGTCCCTTCGCCACGCCAAGGACACGGCGGGCACGTGGCCGGCCCCCGGTTTGGGCCGGACTGCGGGGGGCAGGTGGTGCTGGGATAGCGATTGCGACTTCCCGTACCGGGCACTACTACGACAACCCGGAGGTTCGTTTCGGTTTGTCACGCCCACGGTGGGATTGGCTATCTGCAGTGTCAGCGTACCCCACCTCGGGTGCGAGCGGGGTCTGCCTGCCGCGCTCCGTCGCGACCAGCTCGGTGGGCCAGGTCAGGGATCGGAGCGGATGAACTGGCTCCAACCGAGGCGGCTGTGGTTCTTCGCGTCGCTGCTGCTCGTCGGTGGTGTGAGCACCGGGCTGTGGCTGGGCGCGGTGCAGTTTCCCCACGCTCGCGACAGATTGCTGTCGGCGCCAGCCTTGGTGGGTGTTGGGCTCTGCTCTGCTCTCACCGCACTCAACATCTTGCTGAGGTGGTTCCGCTGGCACTTTCTGATCCGTCGCTTCACCCCACAGCTGACCACTCGGGACAGCCTGGCGACCTACCTCGCGACTCTGCCTGCAATCGTGACCCCGTTCTTTCTGGGGGAGCTTGTGCGGGTCTGGATCCTGCGTCGTCGGTTTCGGACGCCGTCGATGTATCTGGTGCGGATCTGGCTGTCCGAGCGCCTCCTGGACGCGGTGGTTCTGGGTGCCGGTCTGCTCTGGACGCTGGACACCCGGTGGGCGGCTGTCGCCTTCATGGCACTGTTCTTCGGTAGCTGGATTTGGTTTCGGCGTCTGCTGGTCGCGCATCCACAGCAGTCAGCGGTCCTCACCGCGACGACGGTGGTTCTCACGACCTGTGTGGCCTGGGTCTTGCCCATCTTGGCGCTCGCCGGGGTAGCTGGCTTGCTCGCCCAGCCGTTGAGTCCGGTAGGTGCTGTCCGAACTTTCACGGCAGGCACCCTGTTTGGTGGTGTCACCGGTCTGCCGCTCGGGGTGTCGGTCACCGGGTCGGCAATGATCCACGAGTTGCTGTCGTTCGGGATGACCGCTCGCGATGGGGTGGTGACCATCCTCGTGGTGCGAGCCGGCACCGCGTGGTTTGCCGTGTGCCTTGGGTTTGCCTCGTTGATCGCGTACCGAAGACGGCTGGTTAGGCTCCTGCGCGGCGAGGTCGATGCCCACTTCGACGAGATAGCCGAGGCGTATCGCGACGAGATCCCCGAGCACGTCCGCGAGCTGCTACTGGCGAAGAAGGTGCGTCACATCGACGAGTTGCTGGCCCTGCGGGGGATCGCAAAGGGGGCTCGTGGGCTCGATCTGGGGTGCGGTCAGGGGTGGTACCTTGCCGAGCTGACTCGCCTCGGCTACCGGGTGGATGGCGCTGACTACTCCGCCGGACAACTCGAGAAGGCAGCTCAACACTTGGCGGAACGTGGCTGTGGTCCTGCCCGCTTCGTCCAGGCAGATGCCCAAGCCCTGCCCTTCGAGGACGCCAGCTACGACTTCGTCTACACCGTCAACGCGATGCACCACATCCTGTCGCCGGAGGCCCAGGCCAACGCCTTTCGTGAGGTCGTGAGAGTTCTGCGCCCCGGCGGCGTGTTGGTGCTGCACGAGATCAACACCCACAACCCGCTGTTCCGCTTCTACATGGGCTACGTGTTCCCGCTGCTCAAGCAAATCGACGAGGGCAACGAGCAGTGGATCCTGCCGACGGCGCTCCCCACTGTCGTCGGTGGGCGATGGTTGGCGGACGTGAAGTACTTCACGTTTCTCCCCGACTTCCTGCCGGCGAGCGTGCCGGGTTGGGTGAGCGCGATGGAGCGCTGGCTGGAGCGATCTCGCTGGCGCCGTTTCAGTGCTCACTACCAGGCATGCCTGGTCAAGGATGCTCCGTCGCGGGGTGAAGGGGCGGTCACGAAGCAGGCCGATGGGTGAACCCGCCTTCGATCCACTGCCGGATGAACTCGACATGTTGCTCAAAGGGCATGAGCTGGACGGTGAACCCATCGAACAACGGAGCGGTGGACGCGAGCCCGATTGCGGCAAGCGCGAGTCCCGTGGGCACCATCCACTTGGGGAGCTCCGCCGTTTCGACCCGGGGAAGGAAGAGATGGAAAGCAACGATGCACGTGGCGGCGCACACCATCGAGGCGCTGTTCCAGCGTTGCCAGTCCCAGCCGACGAAGTTCATCAGCTGTGGGATCAGCGAGGCGAGCACGAACGCTGAGGCCAAACCCCATCGCTGCCACCTTGGGAGACTCGAGCGCCCGATGGAGTAGCCGCCGTAAATGAGCAGGAAGGCGAAACCTGGCAGAAAGGCCGCCTCCCCATACCTGAGCACGTGAAGGAAGCGCTCCTGCGACCAGAACCACGGGAGCAGCACGGTCATGTTCTCGTGCGACGACCGTGTGAGGGCATCGATGGCATCCTGCCGAAGTTGGAAGTCTGCGTGCTGCCGGATGAAGGTCTGCATGGCCTGCACGCGGGCGAGTTGGTCGGTGCCGCTCACGCTGAGCCAGACCGAAGGAATCAGCATGAGAATGCAGGAAACGACAGCGTGGACGAACTGGAGTATCCAACTCCGGACGCTCAGCACCCGCTGCTTCGCCTCGCGCGCAATGTGGCACAGCATGATGAAGCCCATCGTGGGGGCGAACATTGCCAGCAGCCCCTCGTGCACCAGTGTCAACACGACGCTCAGGCCCAGCCCCCAGTAGTAGAGAGCGAACTGATTCTTGCTAGTCGCGGCGATGGCCAAGAACGAGACCAGTCCCAGGACGCCGATCCAGTCCGAGTAGCCAATGATGTGGCTCAGGAAGATGAGCCCTGGCGAGGCGAGGAAGACCAGGATGGCGGCTCGAAGTCCGAGATCACCGGGTCGGTGACGCAGCGCCTTCCGTAGGACGATAGCCATCAGTACGGTCGCCACCACCACCAGCATCGCGGCGTAGATCGCGTAGGTGTTGTAGTGGTACACGTTGTCGCCGCCGATCCTGCGTGCGACTTCCCCGACCAGACCGCGGCGGACGAACCCCTGGCTGTAGTTGAAGGCGAAGTGGGTGGCTCCCCAGCGCCCCGGCGGACGGATTCCCTTGATCAGCGTCAGGACGAAGATCACCCACGCTGCTACGGTGAAGGAGCGGTCGAGCTCTCGGGTTCTTGGCTGGTCAGTTGCCGACATGTGATCTTCCGTACCCAGCGCAGCGCTTGGCGGGCGCGCCGTGGACCTTGCCAGGCCAATACACCAATCGGCGAACGATTGGCGAGATCCGAGGCGAGTGGGGTACGAGCGCGAGGTGTGGCTCTGCGTTGCTCGGGCGCCTGCGACGCTGCACGGTAGCCCCGCTGTATCTGTTCGCGTCCCTGCGGGAACGAGTGGGAGCGGGAGCGCTATCCGGCGAACGCCGAGCTGATTACGGGGACAAGGTATGGCGCTATCCCACCTTGTGGGTTGTGACGCTCGGTTGCCTGGTGCAAGCGGGTGTTCTGGTCACCGTGTAATGCTCCATCGTGTGGGGGTGCGAGAGGTCCTCTGTCGTTCGCGCACGCTGCGACGCACGCTCCCAGCACAATGCGACCGAGGACGGTTCTGATTGGCCTCAGTTCGCCCCCTTTCAACGATTCGAAGAAGGATCTGCTCGTGGTCACTGGAGTTGGGTTCCGATGGGCGTCGATCTTGGGCTTGTTCGCGGTGTTTGGCTGTGGAGACCAGCCCGCCGCTGACGGTGAATCGTGCCCCGCCGGCGAGTCCGACTGCGCCGGCCAATGTGTGAGGCTCGAGCAGGACGCGGCGAACTGCGGCTCATGCGGTTATGCCTGCCCGAGTGAGCACAGCTGTGTGAGTGGTGCCTGCGTCGGTCCGGTCGGGACGGGTGGCATGCCCGCGACTGGCGGCGCGCCCGCGACTGGCGGAGTGGAGCTTACCGGTGGCATGCCCACTGGTGGGATGCCAACGGGCGGAGCTCCGACGGGTGGAGCGCCAACGGGTGGAGCGCCAACGGGTGGAGCGCCAACGGGTGGAGCGCCAACGGGTGGAGCGCCAACGGGTGGAGCATCGCCGGGTGGAGCGCCAACGGGTGGAGCATCGCCGGGTGGAGCATCGCCGGGTGGAGCATCGCCGGGTGGAGCAACACAGGGCGGAGCATCGACAGGTGGGTTTCCGCCGGGGGAGTTGCCCAGGTTTGTTGGCAACATCACCACCCGAACCCGGGTTGACGCAGATGGCATGACCTACTCCGACTACTGGGACCAGATCACGCCCGAGAACGCTGGCAAGTGGGGGTCGGTGCAGTCCACTCCAAGCTCGGCATTCCGGTGGGATACGTTGGACTCCATCTACGACTACGCGCAGAGCCATGGCGTCATCTTCAAGCAGCACGCATTCGTGTGGGGCACCCAGCAGCCGAACGGTGTCCCCACCCAGGACCAGGTCATTGAGTGGATTGCGGCGTTCTGCGAGCGCTATCCAAACACCCCGCTAATCGACGTGGTGAACGAGCCGCCTCCTCACACCGAAGCGAACTACACGAACAATATCGGCGGGGGCACCAACGGGAACTGGCAGTGGATCACGAACGCTTTCATCTGGGCCCGTGAGTACTGTCCCAACTCGATCTTGATTCTCAACGACTTCAACAACATCGAGTGGTCGGGCGACAACCAGCGCTTCATTGGCATCGTCAACACGGTGCTTTCAAACGGCGGCCCGATCGACGCCGTGGGGGCACAGGCTCATGATCTGGACCACGGCTCGATGACGCCGCAGAATGTCGAGAACCTGCTCAACAAGTTGCACAACGACACCGGACTCCCCGTCTACATCACGGAGATGGACCTGAGCTACTCCAACGACCAGCAGCAGCTCTCCGCCTACCAGACCTACTTCCCGCTCTTCTGGAGCAAGGACTTCATTCCTGGGATTACCATCTGGGGCTGGATCTACGGATCGACCTGGAACCGGGCACCGGACAGCGGCCTGGTGCGGAGCGGGTCATCGCGACCGGCGATGACCTACCTGATGGGTGAGCTCGATCGACCGGCGCCGTGACCGAGGCGAGCCGGTTCGGCTGATTTGGCAGAGCCAGCGACCGAGCCGCGACGGGCGAGAGGCCAGCAAATTTCCTCCGCCCGGGGTAGCCAGGTGGGACCACTAAGCCGGCAGCGGACTCGCTCCGAGGAGTTCGTCTGTGCCCCACGTGTTCGGGGGGTAGCGGTTTTGCCGAGAAGTTCAGCATTTCAGCTCGTTTCTCGGCTCAAGGCAGGTCTTCAAAGACCTGAGGAGAGCCCATGTCCCTCTCATCCCATTGCGCGCTTGGTCACCTCGTCGCGCTAGTACAGCAGTTCGCAAGTTCGTTCCGGGTTTCCGCCGTCCCGACACTGGGGTGGAGGGCCGGCGGGAACCCGGAGACGCACCGGTCCGAACTGGGCGCCCGATCACATTGGGGACGACAACCCGGAACGAACTTTCGGGTTGTCGTACTAGCCACGCTTCTTGTTGCCTGTTCATCACCGAACTCCGATCCCGGTGACAGCTCCGACGGGGGGAATCCCGTGGGAACTGGAGGCGGTGGGGCAAGCGCGACCGGTGGTGGGGGCGGCTCCTCCTGTTCTGAGGGCCTGGTTCGGTGCGGTCCCGGCTGTGTCGATCTTGGCGCGAATCCCTCCCACTGCGGGGCGTGCGGCAGATCCTGCGCGATCGGTCAGGAGTGTGTCGACGGGCAATGCACCTGCCTGCCTGGTCTGGTGGACTGCCAGGGCGGCTGCATCGACGTGCGGACCGATGGCAGCCACTGCGGTAGTTGTGGCGTTGCCTGTGCGGCAGGCGAGCTCTGCTCCGGTGGCTTGTGTGGAACGAGTTGTGCGGATCCTGCCCAATCTCCTTGCGGTCAGAGCTGTGTCGACCTGGCCGGCGACGAGCTGAATTGCGGTGCCTGCGGAGTTCGGTGCGCCATGGGCCAGCAGTGCACCGCCGGCCTCTGCGGGTGCCCGGAAGGGATGACGACTTGTGGAGGTATTTGCGTGGACCTGTCGACAAGTCCGGCCCACTGTGGTTCTTGCGCCAATGCGTGCGCTGCGGGAAAGTTCTGCCAAGGTGGGGTTTGCGGAGGGGAAACAGACGGTACTGGCGGGGCGCCTGGGACCGGTGGCGCGCCGACGGGTGGCGCGGAGCTCGGAGGGGCGGCCTCTGGCGGGGTGGGCACCGGTGGCGATTCCAGCACGGGTGGTGATCCGGGTGCGGGTGGGACTTGCTGCACGGGTGGTACGGGCTCAATCGCGGTCGAGGAGCGGCCCTGCGATATCTATGCGTCCGGCGACACACCTTGCGTGGGTGCCTACAGCATGGTGCGGCTGATCGCGAGCAACTACGGCGGTCCCCTGTACCAGGTTAGACGGGGTGGACCGAACCCGAACACCGGATCGGGTGGAACAACCCAGGACATCTTTGCGAACGCAGAAGGATTTGCGGACGCCGCCGCCCAGGACGCATTCTGTGGTGGAGAGACCTGCACCGTCTCGATCCTCTACGACCAATCCGCAGCGGGCAACCATCTCACCGTGGCGCCGGGGGGCTGCTACGATGGTGGCGATGGGGCAGCGACCGAGGACGACTACGAGTCGGACGCAGCGCGGCAACCGCTGACGGTCGATGGCCATCCGGTGTACGGGCTCTACATGAATCCCCATGAGGGATATCGAAACAACCAGGCAGTGGGCACGGCAGAGGGACAGGAGTCGCAGGGGGTCTACATGGTGGCGGATGGTACCCACGCTGGTTCTGCGTGCTGCTGGGACTTTGGAACGGCGTCGCGCGACGTTTGCTACGGCCCGACCGGCATCATGTCGGCGCTGATGTTCGGCTGGGGGTACTGGGGTACGGGGGAGGGTTCGGGCCCGTGGATGATGGGGGACTTCGAGCTGGGGGTCTGGACAGGAGGGAGCTTCCCGAGCTTTGGCATGGACGACCAGCCAGCGCCCGACCCATCCGACATCAACAACCCGTACAACCCGTCCCTAAGAGTGCCCTACGCTTTCGGGATCCTGACGACTGGGCCCGGCGACTATGCGCTGCGGATGGGGGACGCGACCACGGGCGATCTGACGACCGCCTGGGACGGTGCCACACAGATCAACTGGAACCTGCAAGGTGCCATCGTGCTGGGAGTGGGCGGCGACAACAGCAACTGGTCATTCGGAACCTTCTTCGAAGGCGCCATCACCGCGGGGCAACCGTCGGCTACGATTGACGAAGCAGTCTATCGGAACGTGAGGGCGGCTCGGTACGGGCGGTAGGTTGAGGGGAATAGCTTGCGGTTCAGCAATGGGGGGCGGGCGATGCCGGTGCCGCACGGCAGTGGCGCGGACTCGCGGCGCTATCGAGGGGGCTGGCGCGCTGGTCCGGCAACCGTCCCGAAGACGAATAGCATCTCGCGTGCGATCTGACGGCAGCGCTCGTCGTAGGTGGTCGCTTCGATTGGGGTTCCGTCGGCTTGCTTGGGATCGTCGTAGGGGAGAGCTTGGCGCAGGGCGGCTCCCGCTACGTGTGGGCAAGCCTCGTCCGCTTGTGAGCAGGTCATCACCGCAGCAAAGTCCCGAGTCGGGTTGGTGGGGTGATCGTACCGCTTGCTGAAGCAAATCTGGGCTGGCTCCTGACTGCCGTCTCGCAGTCGGTAGTGGGGATTCTCCCCGCCCGGGTCCTCGACTTCGAAGCCTGCGCGTTCCACGGCCGCTACTGCGCGGGGTTCGAAGGCCGTCGCCTCGGTGCCCCCCGAGTAGGCTTCCACCTGCGTGATGCCGAAGTGTCGAGCCGCCGTAGTGGCCCAGATCTGCGCCAAGTGACTCCGGCGCGAGTTGTGCGTGCAGATGAACGTCAGCTGGGCTGCTCGTTGGGTGTCGCGCCGACTTTGCACGAAACGGGCGAGCATCTGGAGTTCACGCTTCCGCCGATCGGGGATGGTGGTGAACTCTCGGACGACTTGCGCGATGTACCGGGAGAGGCGCTCGTTCATCGTCCCTCTCCCGCGTTCAGCGCGCCTGGACGTCGACGTAAAAGTCCTTGGTTTCCAGGTTGGAGACGGGCCCATTCCAGATCTCGAAGCCGACGGCGACAGCGAGGATCCTTGTCCCCGGGACTACGTAGCCCCGGCTTTCCGCGTCGCGGAAGAAGTCCAACAGATCGAACTCCAGCGCGTGAGTGTCCGCGTGCCGGGCTCTCACGTAGTTGATGATCGGGCGGCCATCCCACACGGTCCCCTCGTAGATGCCCCAGGTTCCTGGGATGTCGCCTACGGTCACCCCCTCCTTGCGCTCTCCGGCGGGAAACTGTCCGGCGGGCAAGCGGTACCAGACCATGAAGTACCCGATGAACGTGCCGTTGCTGTCGCCCAACCAGACGTCGTAGGCGGCGTTGTATTCGCCGTCGTTTCCGTGAGGATCCCACCACCAGCCGGTTCGCAGTGACGCCAGCGAGTCGATATCCGCCGGCAATCCGCATGCGCCGGACTGCTCGCGGGAGTAGTTGCCGCAGAAGACGGTTGGGTACGCCGCCGGCTCGTAGTCGGCGCCCTCCGATCCCTCGAGAGTCTCGATGGTGAACGAGGTGCCACTCCAGGCAATGGAGTGCGACATCCATCCCGGCCCCCAGCCGTTCGCCATGAATCGGTAGTTGACGCCGTTCCGTGTTACGTCCGCCTTCGTGTACTGTTCGGTGGTGCTGCCGGAGCCCCCCATCTGACCGAGTCCCAAGTCCGAGTCTGGACTCAGGAGGATGGGGTCGAGGGTGTCGGGCGCGAAGGCGTCGGACCCATGATCGTTCGGGCTGCAAGCGAATCCCAGCAGTGCAAGCCCCAGACCCGCACCAAGCACCGAACGCGATAGAATCATCATGACCAACCTTTCGCGACTATACTGAACCAACGTGGACGTATTCGCCAAGCCAATCCGAGCTCTGGCCGAGATCCCGTTCGCGCCACCCTGTCAGCGCCGAAGGTGGTTGAGCTGCAATGTGCTTCCGGTGAGCTCTGGGGCACGACGCGCTTGGCCCGGCTTGGCTCGCGGGTTCGGAGGCATCGACTCTCCACTGGAGGGTGGTCGTTGCCATGGAGTCCAGCTTGTCGACTACCACGAGCTCTGGTTTGCTGGGGCTCACCACATCGGAGGACTGTCATGAAGCGAACCCTGACTGCGGCTGTCGTACTCGTCGTCCCGACCTTGATCGCTCCACCTGCGGCGGCGCAGGACGTGGCCGAGCGCTTCCAGCTGGCGCTGGGCACTCCTCTCGTTGCCTACACGAAGTCGAGCTACGAGTTCGATGTCGACGTGCTCGGCGATGTTGATGTCGACCTTTCCAGCACTCGTTGGGGGGTGGCGGACAATCCGGTCATGCTCGAGCTCGGTTATGGGCTCGACGAGCTGATCGTGTTGGGCGGCTTCGTCCAGCTCGGTGGAGCGTCGGCCAGCACCGAGATCGACGATCTAGGATACGACAACGACGAGTCGCGGTTCCAGGTCGCAGTTGGTCCGAAGCTCGACCTCATGTTCGTCGAGGGGGGCGCTGCGCGCCCCTTCGTGACGGTACAGATGGGCATTGTCCATGTCTCGACCGAAGTGGAGACGCAGGACACGCGGTACACGGGTTTCAGGCTTGGCGCGGGTGGTGGGGTGCGCCTCTTTCCCACTTCGGGGGTGAGCATTGACCCGGCACTGGCCCTGGGTTGGGCGACCCTCAAGGGTGACGTCGAGGACTCCACGCTGGGCGACGTGGACGTGAAGGGGTCGGAGCTTGGCGTGACGGTGTCGTTGGGCGTGTCCGCTTGGATCCCCTGAACGAGCAAGCCAGCACATCTCTCCTACTCGGTGCGATAGGTGAACCGGAGCGTCGATACTGCGCCGTCGTTGTCCTCCACGCGCAACGATGCGACGAGATCACGTGGGTCGTGATTTGTCTCCGTGTGCTCGAGAATGCACTCGCCGCCAGGGCGTTGGATCTGGGTGGTCAGGCCGTCGATGAGGGTAATGCGGACGATGGTTCCGTCAGGGTCGTAAGAAGTGCAGGCTCCCCAGTTGATGTCGCTGTCTAGCGGCCGAACGACCACGTCGCCTTCTCGCACCGGAACCCAGATGTTGAGATCGATCTCGTAGAAGAGCACCGGCACTGGGGGCTGGTTCGGGAGGTCCGGGCCACGGCCCGCCGCGCCGGCGCCGCTCGCTTGGGTGGGGGTGCCCGCGGCCCCTCCGGCTCCTCCTTCGACCATTCGCGCACCCGCCGTCGGCGCCATCTGGCCCCCGGCACCGCCCTTGGTCGCTGGCGAGTCCGCGCCGGCGGCCCCGGCCTCACCACCTTCCGATCCCGCCGCGCCACCGCCGGTGGCGCTCGTCGCTCCGGCCCCACCGCCCTCGCCCTGGAGTCCGCCCGTTGCTGGGGCCCCAGCAGCCGGGTCGTTGCCCCCTTGGTTCGGGCTACCTGCCGCAGTCGCTGGAGTCCCGCCGGGTGCCGCCCCCCCGGACCCTCGCCGGCCCGATACGTCGCCGTCCTGGCAACCGACGGAGATCAGGAAGGCACCGATGAGCGTCAGGAGTGGGGCGACGCGAGTCACACCAAGGTCGGCGTGGGGTGCGCATGGGACGGTCGGGCGGAGCTGGATTGGGAGCATGTTGCCTCCCGAGCTTTGGCAGGCGCAGCGGAGGGATGCCAGGCTCTGAACTGAGAGGTCATCAAGAATCGCCCATCCAGGTTGGAGGAACCTCGCCGCGGGCGGCCAGTCGGGAGACTTGGGCTTTGGGGGGCTGTCGCCTAGTATCACTGCGAGTCTCAATGACAGAGAATCCAGATTCAGCGCAAAGTGGTCGGGGGGGCCTGAGTACCGTCGCTATCGTTCTCATCGTGCTGGGTGCGGTCGTCGCCCTGCTGCTTGTCTGCGGCGGGGTCGCGGCATCTCTGGCGATCTACGGTACTCGCAAGTACGTGGCGGAGGCGAAGACCGCGGAGGGGAAGACCGGGGTGGGCCAGCTGGCGAACGCGGTGGTGGCTTGCGCGCACGCTGAGACGCTGGGCGAGGAACTGGCGGCGGAGCCGACACCTCGGGCGGCGCTCCCGCCCAGCACGCAGTCCGTTCCGGCGGCGCTCGGCGCCGTATCTGGCCGCAAGTACATGAGCTCACCCCAGGAATGGGAGGCGGCAGGATTCACTTGCATCCAATTCCAGATGAGCTCCCCGCAGTACTTCCAGTACGAGTGGGAGCAGACCAGTGCCGCTTCCGGGGTGGCTCGGGCACGAGCCGATCTGGATGGTGACGGCGTCGCGGAAGTCACGCTGGAGCGCGGCGTCGACTGCACCGTCTCCGCGGGGCGGCTCGAGTGTGTGGCGTCGCCCAATTTGGTAGAGAAGTAGCCGGCGCGGCGGCGGTGCTCAGCAGTCGCCCAGAAATGCCTCGACGGCGGCGGCGTAGGTCTCGAACCGATCGCGCCGGATGCAGTGTCCGGCGCCGCGAATGACCACCACTCGTGCCTCGCGCCAGCAGGCTGAGAGGCGGCCGATTGCGGCGGCATCCACGAGACCGCCTCGCTCCACCTCGCCCGTGAGAAGTAGAACGGGGCAGGTGACCTGCGCGAGGTGACGGTACCAGTCGGCATGCATCTCGTGGGCGGTGTCGAAGACGATTGGATCGACGGCCAGCTGGGCTCGGATCCAGCCTTCCCGGTCCAGTGGATGCCAGTCCGGCGCTTCCTCACTCAGCAGCGCTCTCATGGCATCTTCAGGGAGGGCCCGTCGGCGAACGACGCGCGCCCGCCACTCGCGCCAGTGGTCGTTCTTCGGCGCGTGGCCACTTCCGTCGCCCGGAGCGGCCCACACCGGAGGATCCTCCAGCACCACGCCGCGGCAGCGGTCCCCGAGCAGACTGGCGGCGACCGCGGCCGTGACGGCGCCCATCGAGTGTCCGAGCAGCGCCGGACGCTCGAGCCGTAGCGCATCGACCAGGGCTACTAGATCGCGCGCCGCAGCATCGGGTGGCGTGCTCGGCTCGGGCGGTGGCGAGCCTCCGTGACCCCGGGCATCGTAGGCAACGACATCGTGACGAGGTGCCAGACGCTCGACGAGGCGAGTCCAGCACTCCCGGCTGTCCGTTAGGCCATGGGCGAGGACGATGGGGAACCCCGGCCCCGTCCAGCGTTCGTAGCAGAGAGTCGTCGAGCCGAGGGAGAGCTTCATGGTCGTGCGTCGCGATGACCCCGGGCGAGGTGAGGTAGGTGGTCGAAATCCGGCCTGGCGGTGTGGCCAGCGGGGCGCTACGGAACTTGCAGTGGGGCTGAGCCACTGGGGGCCTTGGTTGTTCGAGACTATCCCGGCAGCCGCGCGCCAACAACCGAGGGGTCTGCCTGCCCAGTCGCACTTCGCGGTGCCACTGGAGGCTCTGTGCTTCTGAAAGGAAGTCCTGCCCGAGTCCTGCGTTGCAGGGCGGCATCGGTTGGAGAACCTGGTATCCTTTCCCCCAAGGAGTACCTCATGGCTGCAAGACCTGCCGACGACATGCGACGGTTCCTGGCTGCCTGGGTGGGTGGTGACGGGCCTACCTGGCGCGCCTGGTGCGCTGGGGTCGCTGCGGGCGTGACCGCAGTGGCGGTCGGGTGCGGTGGCGACACCGACGAGGACACGCGTGGGGTGGGTGGCAGTGCGTTGGGAGGCGCCAGCGCCGGGGGAACGGGCGGGGGGGCGGCGGCTAGCGGCGTGGGTGGACTGGGGCTAGGGGGGAGCACCGGGGGCGCCATGACCCTGTACGGCATCCCCTACGAGTTCGATTGCAGCGACGGTATCAACAACGACCCGTCGATGGATTCCGACGTCGACTGTGCTGACAGCGACTGCGCGAGCAGTCCGAGTTGCGTTGCGCCACCCCCGTATGGGATCCCCATGGAATACGAGTTCGACTGCAGCGACGGTATCAACAACGACCCGTCGATGGATTCCGACGTCGACTGCGCCGACAGCGACTGTGTCAGCGACCCGTCGTGCTCGGGGTATCTCTACGCGGCGCCCATGTAGGGACATCCGGCGCGAGGTTCTCTGCGCAGATCTGGACCTAGCTATGGTGCCAGTCCAAGGGGCGGGCCATTCGGACCGTGCAGCTGGCGTGGTCGCGGGGAGAAGTCCACCCGGCGCCGCTCGGTGATCCGATGATCGGTCGACTGACCCTCGACGAGATCGTACCCTCCCCGCCGATCCCCCCAACCAGCGACTTCCGCTACCCTCTGCCAATGAAAGTTGCAGTGCTCGGCGCTTCGGACCGGCCCCACAGATACGCGAACCTGGTGCTATCACGTCTCCTCGAAGCGCGTCACGACGTCATCGGGGTCAACCCGCGGTTGCCCGATCTCGGCGGAGTGCCCGTGGTCCGAGCGCTGACGGAGCTGCCGAGCGATGTTCACACGCTGACGGTCTACCTGGCCCCGGAACGCAGCGCGCGCCTGGCCAACGAGCTCTGCGCGCTCCCGCTGCAGCGGGTCATCTTCAATCCTGGCAGCGAACTTCCGGAGTTGCAGCAGCGGCTGGCGGCTGCCGGGGTGGAAGTTGTCGAGGCCTGCACACTGGTTCTGCTCGCGACTGGACGGTTCGGGTGATCGCCGCGCAGACCGCAACGATGAGAGTTGGCTTCCTCTACTCGGAGTCGACCCCGTCGTCGTCCGGCGTTGTATCGTCGCCTTCCAAACCCTCACCCGATGAAACCGGCGAGTTCGACGATCGATTGCGGGAAGCCTCGGCGGAGGTCGGTTCGAGCGGCTCCTCCGTCGTCGTCGTGGCGTCTAGGGCGTCGTCGGGTGGGACTTCCCGGGGAGGCGTGGTCATTGGACTTGCCGCCTTCGGGTCGGTACCCAGCTGACGGTCGAGCCACGAGGGGACCAGGGGGCCTCGCCAGTATCCGCCCTCCCCATACTGTTGCCAGGCCCACCTGCCCCAGCGCCAGCAAAGGTAGGCGACGGCGGCCGCCCAGACGACGTACAGGGCCATCGCGACGCTACCTGGCGCCGACACCAGGTAGGGCCGGGGCAAGGAACCGTCGACGGCGTCTCGATACCAGGTGAGAGTTGGAAAGCCATACCTCGAGTACCCACCGCCGACGATCCAGCGCGGCTCCTCGCTGAGCCGAGAGTAGACACCGGCTCCGAGCATCACCGCGGCGATCAGGGTCACCACCGCCAACCCTACCTGTCGCAGGTTGTGCCAGAGGTCCTGTGCCAGCGGTACCCTTCCCCGCGCTTGGAAAAGAAGGAACCAGACGCACAGGGTGCCAAGCACGCCCCAGGGTGCTTCTCCGACGAAGCCGAACCCCAGTACGGCCCACTGCCAGATCGGGAGCGGACTGTTCGGGAGGGTCCCCAGAACGACTGCAAACGCCAGCAGTATCAGCCAATCGAACCAGATCATCGTTCGAGGGCCCCAGGCTCGTCCTCCGACCCAGAGGAACACGCGGTCGCCCCGCGGTTCGAGGTTCACCTCGACATTGGCAGCGGGGGCGCTCAATCGTACTTCTGGAGTTCGGAAGTACAGTCCCAGGGGGATAGCTTGCTTCCACCGGACGGTGACCACCGTTCCGCCGGGCTCGAGGTTGGCCGTGATCTCCCGACCCGATCGCTGGATTGGCTCCTCGTCGTCGTTGAATCGGAACTCGGTGAGCTCAGACCCATCCGGGAGGGTCACGATCAGCGGTTGCGCCTTGCTAGTGCGAGCCGCCACGCTCAGCTGGGCCTCCAGCGAGCGGGGACCTGGCGATACCTTGTAGTTGACCCTGTCGATGGTCAGTGATGCTCCCGGGGTGGGTTCCGGGCGGACGAGGTGCAGCTGGACCTTTTCGCCCGGCCATGGCGCAAAACGTGGCCGGAGCATTCCGCCCTGGGTGAGCGTGACCGGTGTGAGACCCGCGTAGCTGCAGCGCCAGATCTCGCTACACGCGAGCGACCAAACCTCGCTTGCGCGCGCGCCTTTGAGGGCCGTCATCTCAAGGTTGGGGCGGACCTTCAGAGTGGACGGTATGACGCGCTCACTTTGACCTTTGTCGAGGGAGAGGAGAGCCTTCCCCCCGCGACTGATCACACTCGGGTCGGTGATCCGCTCCCCCGTGAGGAGGGGGTACTCGATGCTGATGGCGCCGCGACCGGGTCCCACGCGCTCGACGCGCGTCGCCACCGTCCATTGGTTGTCGATCTGCAGCGTGCGGCTAATGCGGAGCCAGCTACCCGCTCCGACTGTCGCATCGCCGGCGGAGGGTGGCCTTTGCTCCGCGTCTTCGGTCTCGGTGGCCTGCACGGTGCGGGTCAGGTTGAGCGCGCAACTGGGGACGCCGTTGGGGCCGAGACCCTCCACGGACCAGCCGTTGGTCTGGACGTCAACGTGTCGTGGCGATGTGCCCAACGAGAACGTGAGATTGGCCCGCGTCACGTCCCCTGATGCCTTGACGACGTGCTTGCCAGGGGGGAGGCGAACGAACAGCGTGTCCCCTTGCAGCGCGAGGGCGCTCGTGGGTTGACCGTCCACGGTAACCTGGGTCGGGGTCCAAACATCCGTCGGTCCAGGTAGCTCGTAGCCGCGGATTCCGGTGACGTGTACCTCGGCCTGGGTGTTGATGGTGGGACCGTCGAGTTCGAGGGTCATTCGCGATACCGAGACGCACGAACCGCAGTCGTCATTCCGGATCAGGCGAGCCTTGAGATCCTCGAGTAGCTCCTGTGTGGGCACCTGGGCGCGGGCCACGCCGGGCCAAACGATGCAGAGCGCGGCAGCGCCAACGGCTACTACTGCGCTTGCGGGGTTTCGTCGTCCGGGCGTCGAGTCACCGGCCCGGTACAGTAGTCGCAATAGCAACGCAAACGCTGCCAGCAGCAGTCCCGACTGGAGCATCCCTAGGATGGCGTTGACGAGCGGGGAGATCATCACGAGCTGGATTCGATGGTCTCGTCTGACAGGACCGTCCAGTGGCAGCTCCCAGGAACGAAACTCGTAGGTTGGTACACCCGGCCCCATCTGCAGCACTACGTCTGCCGGTGGTGGAGGGTGCGGTGCGGTGCGGTCTGCCTCCTCTTCATCCGCCCGCGGGTGTGGGTAGCGACCGCCTCCGTATCCCGCCGCATCCTTGGGCCCCTGGATCGCGTAGCGCTTGTTCGTGGCCCCGCTGGATGCCCTTCCCATCGAACCTTCTTCGCCCTTGGCACGGGTGCCGGTGCCCCCTTCCTTGTTGTCGGCGTCTTCCTCGAGAATGAGCTCGGGTTCCTTCTCCTCAAGTTCCGCTTCGGCGATCATGCTGCGGGCGCCCTGGGGTGCCAGCGCAGAGACGATGAGATCGACGTTGTAGCTCGCAAGGCGAGCTCCGAGCGCCAGCGTCCCGACGACGGCCCCTCCCCAGAGGACTGGTCGCAGGCCACGCCAGGGCACGTAGCGCAGTCCCGCCACAGCGGCGACGACGACGAACCACGGGGTCAGCGATGGCGGCTCGGGCGCCAGGGTTCGAGTCGCCAGGATCAGCGCCACTCCCGTGAGGACACCCCACCATGGCATGCCGAGCTTGCCGACCGCCAGCGCCAGCAGGACGATAGCGATCAGCGTGGTCAGCCCGAGGCGACGGAAGAGCCCGCTCTGAAAGTTGTCGACGCCCCGCACCGAGACCACCTCCCAGCCCGGGGGGGTGTGGAGTACGAGCTTCAGTGACCGGACGTCTTCGGACCACCCAACAGCGGGAAGGTTGGTTCGGGACCCCAACACCCATTCGGCGAACAGACGCAGCGATCCCTGCCGCACTTCGACCCCGGCGGTACCGCTCCCTGGGTCGTGAGTGAGCAGGAAGTCCTGGTCGGGCGAGGCGACCCGCCCCAGCTGCCCTTCCCGCAGGTCGAGGCGGAAGTCGCGCGACATGCTGCCGGTGAGAGTGTCACGCACGGTCCACTGCTGGCCGTCGAGGGCGAGCCACATCTCGCGCTCGAGACGTAGCTCGTTTGGAGGGGGCTCGGTCTGACCGCGGCGTCTAGTCGCCATCGTCAGCTCGTTTCCCGGCAGCAGCTGGTAGGCGCGCCCCGTCCGCCAGTCCTGAGGCAAAGTCGTGCGACTGGCGTCGATGGATCCGGCTCCGCTGATTTCCACCTGGCGCAATGCCTCGTCGGGTCGCCAGGACCAGAACTCACGGCGCGGCCAGGGCTCAGGCAGTCGTGGTGCGACCAGTCTTTCCGGAGGTGTGGCGAAAGCGCTCACCAGTCGAACGGTGAAGGTGCCTGGTCGCACCTGGACGGCTAGCGTCTCGTCCTCGACACGAACGGGGAGCGAGTCGCTCTGCACCCCGAGCAATTGGCTGCCGGTGAGCTGGACCCGACCGAAGACCTCCTCGCGGGGCTTGCCGCCCACGCGGAGCTGGAGCTGAGTGCTGACTACCAGGGGCGTGCCGTCGACGATCTGTCGCGTCACCTCGAGGTCGATGCTGTCGGGCCGCTCATCTCCGGGCGTGGTGGTTCCTTCGGCTGGCCGCGGCACCTCGCTCTCGATCCCCTCGAACCAAAGAGTGCTCTTCTCCCGTCGGGGGAACCGCACGGTCTTGCCGTTGGCTTCGAGCGAGACCAACCCACAGCGTTCCGGGATGGTCAGGCTGTCGGGGGGCGTGTCCCAGAGGAACTTGCCTGAAATCACGTTCCTTCCCGCGTCGACCCGGACCACGGGAACGCCGTCTCGGTCATCGACCACCGCCGGGCGGGTGCCGAGCTGGACGTCCTGTGGCCACAGCTCGTGGGTGCCCGGCAGTTGCGCCGAGGTGGGTCGATCGGCGTAGATGACATAGCGGAAGTCACCGCCTCTTGGCTCCACGCTCACTGAAAGCTCGCCAGGCCACCAGCACATGGCCTTTCCCGCGATGGCCGGGCATGCCTCCTCGCCCAGCTCGTCGAGCACCCACTCGGTCCACTCCGCGAGGTCGGGTGGGATGGAGCGACGGTCGATCGGCTGCGCGAGGGTAGTTCCCGTTACGAGCAGTACCGCAAACCACAGTCCGACTTTCCCCGCCCACGTACTACGCTGCATGCTTTGTCCCTCCGGGCGGTGGTGACCCACTCATCCCCAGCCTTGCGGGAGGGTCACTTGGGGCAGCCGGCGAATCAAGCTCTGTGCGCGGGGCTAGAACCGGGGCCGTTTCGGCGGACTGATACCCCCCAACTCCAGTTGTAGGCTCTCGTGCCGCCGTCCGGACGGCTGATCCCAACGCTGACTCGGGTTGAGACCATCGCCCCGGGAGCTCACGGAAGTCCGAGGATTGCCTCGAGCGCGGGCTTGGGTTGGTGGTCACGGTCGAAGAGCAGAGGGTGATTCGCGCGCGGCACGGGCCAGCCGTTGAGCCACGTTCGGTCGTCGCTCACACCCCAGAAGGTGACGTGCTCGATGACGGCACTCCTGTCGATCAACACCTCGAAGACTCGTGCGTAGCGTCTGGTCAGCTCCTGTTGGAGCTCCTCGGTGAGCTCGAGTTCTGGTTGCCAAGTCTTCGTCGCGTGGTCGTCGTTCCAGTAGAGGTTGATGTCGAGCTCGCTGATCTTCACCCGCAGGTTCTCCGCGGCCAGCTCGTCGATGGCCGTGCCGATTTCCTCGACCGATGGCCAGCGCAGGTTCCAGTGAGCTTGCAGGCCGACTCCGTCGACCCGCACTCCTTGCGCACGCAGCGAGCGCACCATCTCGATGATCTTCCGTCGCTTGTCCGTCTTCACGACGTTGTAGTCGTTGTAGTAGAGCTTCACGTCTGGATCATGAAGTTGAGCGGCAGCCGCTGCCGACTCGAACGCTGCCCTGATGTACGCTTCTCCCCCGAACGCGGTGTACCAGACCGAGTCGTCTCCATCCCCGCGATACATCTTGTCGGACTGATCCGAGATCGCCTCGTTGACGACGTCCCAGTTGTCGACCACGTCCGCGTACCGTTCGGTCATGGCGAAGATGTGCGCTCGCATTCGTTCCGACACCAGCTCCCGAGATGCTGGCCGCTGGCCATCCTTGAATAGCCAGACGGGGTACATCTGGTGCCAGACGAAGGCGTGGCCCGTCATCGGCATTTGATGTTCCCGAGCGAACTCCGCGATCCTGTCCGCAGTCTCGTAGTTGCATCGTGCCGACGGGCAAAGTGGCCCCATCTTCATCGAGTTCTCCGCCGTCAGGCGGTTGTAGTGGTGGGCTACGATGTCGCCCATGTCTCGGAGATGGTGCGGTTCGACAGCGGCGCCGATCGGAAACCGTTCCTGCATCGCTGCCGCCAGCGATGGCAAGGCCAGCGCGGCGGAGTGATCCCAACGCGGCGGGGCCGGGGCGGAGTTGTTCGCGGCGGGTGGAGTGGTGTCACCGGAGCCGCCCGACGTGGCAGCGCAGGCGACGACCAGGGGGGCGGCGGCGACGAGGCCGCGCAACAGCAGGCATCCAGCTCTCATGCTTGGGAGCGTAGCCCACCGAGAACGGCTTGAGTCAAGGGTGCTTGGGGTGATCCGCGCTGAGCTGGGTGAACGTTTCCAGGTCCCTCTCGATCAAATCGATGCATCCATGCCAAAAGGCCGGGTCGCGGAGATCGATACCCAGCGCCCGCCGCGCGACGCCCTCTGCGGTATCGTTTCCAGTTATTTCCAGCAGATGCTCGTACCGGCCGAAGAAATGGTCGCCCTCCGCCTTTCCCTGCGCGAACAGGCCCAGGGAGAAGAGGTAGCCGAACGTGTAGGGGAAGTTGTAGAAACTGGTCCCCACGATATAGTAGTGGAGCTTCGATGCCCAGAACCACGGGTCCAGTTCGTCGGGGTGGAGCGCGTCGCCGTAGTTCGCCCACTGGGCAGCGAGCATCAGTTCGTGGAGTCGCGATACGCTCACCTCGCCGTGTTGACGCTCTTCGTAGAATGCCACCTCGAAGTCGAAGCGCATGGGGATGTTGAGCAGGAAGGCGGTCGAGTCGCTCAGACGGGTGTCCAGCACTGCGAGCTTCTGGGACACCGTGGCGGTCGGATCGGAGAGCACGGTGTCTGTCACGAGTTGTTCGGCGAACGTGGAGGCCGTCTCTGCCAGCGTCATGGGGTAGTGGCGCTGCCAGGGACGCAGGTGTGCCATGACTCGATTGTGGAAGGCGTGTCCGAGTTCGTGGGCGAGCGTCTGGACGTCCCCGAGCGAGCCCGCGAAGGTCATGAAGATTCTGGACTGGCCGAGCAGGGGGGATGTTGAACAGAAGCCACCGGGGCGCTTGCCCTCGCGCTGCGCATGGTCGATCCAGTTCTGGTCGATCGCGTCGCGGGCCAGACTGTGCATTGCCGGATAGGACGCAAATGCGCCGAGCACGCGGTTGACCCCTTCGCTCCACTCCAGTCGGGTCTCGTCGCCGATGGGCAGCGGCGCCTCCAGATCCTGGAATCCCAGTCGTTCGCGCCCGAGCCAGCGCGCCTTCTGCGCGAGGTAGCGCTGCGGAACATGCTGGCGTTCGCGAACGGCGCTCAACATCGCTTCGAGCGTGGTGCGCTCGATGGCCGCGTCGAACAGCGCTGAGTCGAGGAAGTGGTCGACGCGCCGGCGCGGGTACAGCACGTGGCGCGTGCCGGCGATGGCGTTCAGGCAGGCAGCGACCGTGTCCGCAACCGATTCCCACGCGCGGTTGACCCCCTGGAGCGCTGCTCGCCGGACTTCGGGATCCGCGTCGCCATACAGGCTGCGAGCAGCCGAGGCGGGCAGTGTTCGCGGCGGCCTTCCCGGCACCTCGAGCGTGAACGTGAGCTTTCCCGATACCTGGTCGTAGAGCCGTCCCCAGGCGCGAATCCCCGTCACGCCCAGGTCCGCTGCCAGTTCCTCGAGTTCAGGCGCCATCACGTGCTGTGCTTCCTGTCGGAGGCGCGACAAGGCAAACTGCAGTGGGGCGATCTCTGGAGTGGCGCAGAGCGTCGTGAAGTCGTCGTCGCTGACTGCCGCGAGCCGCGCTCGGAGCTGGACCAGCAGCTTCGCGACCGCCGCCTGCAGCACCGAGAGCCAGGCAGTGTCCTGCTTCGCCGTATCATCGCGCGAGTCAGCTGAACTGACACAGCTCAGGTATGAACGGAGGTGCTGCAGGCGCGCCGTGTACTGTTCCAGTTCGCCGAGCAGCGCCGCCCACCGCGGCGTTTCCTCGGGGCTTGGCGGGGAGAGCGCGTCGAGCGTGGAACGGAGCCCAGCGATGTCGCCCTGGAGATCCCGCTTGAAGCGCTCGTACTCGGAGCAGCCGAGCGACTCGAAGTACGGCGTTAGATCCCAGTCCGAGCTGGGCAGGGAGTTGAGCATGGGGGGTCAGCATACAGCGTTCATCGGCAGGCTTGATTGGATTCTTCCACCTGACCGTGGGGTGGTCGGAGCGACTCGGCGTCGAGTTCCGCTTGGCGACTCGTGCTTCCGGCTCCCGAACTCGCGTGCTGGATGGAGGTGCAACCAATGACATACGGAGGTGCCCGACTTCGCCCACTCGTCAGGTCTGGTCCTCACCAAGACGGCGCTGCGTGGTTCCGTGGTCGGTCGTCTTGGCAGGCACCGCCACCGCGTTGGCTCTGGGCCGTCGCGTTCCGTTCCGCTGCTCGTGTGGCTCAGATCTGGAACTTGCCGCGAGCAACCACCACCGCGCTGCCACCCACTTCGACGCTCTTGACCGTTTCCGCACTGCCTTGCACGCGGGCGTGGAGACGGGATGGTCGTTGAAGAGCGAGTCCCTGCGTGATCAGCAACTCCTCACCGAACGGGAGGCGACCGTGCCGCGTCAGATGCAGGGCGAGTGGACCCGCCGCCGACCCCGTGGCGGCATCCTCCGGGATACTTGCCCGAGGGGCGAAGACGCGGCTCTCGACTTCTCGACCCGAGCCAGCGACGACGCTGGTCGTGTCGACATCGATCGCGGCGAGTGCGGATAGGTTGGGGGTGACAGCGGCCAGCTGCTCACGGCTATCAATGATAATTTGGGTGTGGGTTGGGCCGTTGTCGTAGCGCTCGATCGGCAGGCGGGACTGTTCGAGACCCAGGGCGTCCAGCAGTGCTCGCTCGTCCCTCAACGGCTGGCTGCGCGGTATGGGCTGGGTCATCCAGCCGAACACGACTCGCGGGCCCTCGCGGTCCAGGCGAACGGGGACGATGCCCATGCCCGTCTCGAGACGAATCTCGTCGAGCTGCACTGTGGTGCCGATGACGAACGCGCTACCGAGAGTTGGATGACCCGCGAAGGGGATCTCGCTCACGGGCGTGAAGATTCGGATGCGCGCGTGCCCGCCGGCGGAAGCCGGCCAGATGAATACGGTCTCCGAGAAGGCCATTTCCCGCGCGAGTGCCTGCATCGTCGCGACGTCCAAACCCGATCCGTTGGTGAATACCGCGAGCTGGTTGCCAGTGAGGGGCCGCTCGGTGAAGACATCGCACACAACATAGGAAAGTTCGCGCATGCTGTTGACGATAGCAGTTCCCGGCGGGCGGGTCCCCTTGTGGGGAAGAGCCCCAGCGAGCGGGCTACCGCTGAGCTACTCGCTCGCGGAGCAGTCCGAGCTTGCGAGTGGGATACCCCAGTCGGGCAGCCTCCTGCACCGAGCGGTGCGCATCCGTCGAGCGGCCCAGACGGGCATAGGCAACCGCGATGTTGGCGTGGGGCGTCGGGTACGAGTTGTCGATGGCCAGTGCTCGCTCCAGGACCTCCACCGCTTCGCGGGGACGGTCGTCGAGGATGAGCCAGGCCCCAAGGCTGACGAGCGCCTCGTCGTTGCTCGGGTCGAGCGCTACTGCTCGGTCGTAGCAGAGCTTCGCTTCCGCCATGCGACCCTGCTTGCGCCGTACGATACCGAGATACCCCCATGCTTGCGAGTAGGCAGGATCGAGCTCTAGTGCTCGCTCCTGTGCGGCAGCAGCCTCGGCGAGCATCCCGGCGTTCTCGTAGCAGACGCCGATGTGGGCCCAGACGATCTTTCTCTGCACTGTGGCGAGCGGGAGCTGCGCTGCCTGCTCCAGTTCCACGAGCGCCTCGCGGCAGCGACCGCTGCCGTAGAACTCGAGTCCGCTGTGAGCGTGGTGGTCGCCGGTTGCATGCGAGGGAGCCTGTCGCGAGAGCTCCTTCTCGTCGCCAAGCCGGCAGCTCGGCAGCAAGAGCGCCACCAAGAGGACTCCCCACCCGACTCGCGCGACCTCGCCCGCATTGAGCCCGACCCCAAACACGAGTCCACTATTGCAGGCGTGTTGGCTTCGACCAACCGAAGGCATTTTCCAGCCAAAACCGGGATCCCTGGTGTTCCATTCTGGGACGAATTTCGACTGACGCGCCGCGGCGTTCCGTCAACGAAATGCTAATCGTACCAACTACTTCGGTGGGCCAGCACGGCTACCGGTTCGAAGGGGGCGGGGGCCGCTTGAGAGATGCGACCCAGAGTGCTGACTGTGACTGTTGGGCGCTTTCGATGCGGAGCTTCATGGCTCAATGAGGCACAGAGGCTTTCGGGCGAGGATGCGCCGGCTCACGCTTCAGCGGATCTCGATCGGCGGCGAGGTCTCCACCAGTGAGCCGACGGTGGGGCGTCACGCGCCGGACGTTCCGGGCGGGATGCTCGCGGGCATCGCGGCATCCACATGAGCATCCTCGAAGGCGCGCTCGATCATGGCTTGCGCCTCTTCCTGGATCCGCTTCACGTGGTCGACGCCGAGGAAGCTCTCCGCGTAGAGCTTGTAGATGTTTTCGGTGCCAGACGGACGGACGGCGAACCACCCGTTCTCGGTTACGATCTTTACGCCGCCAATGGGTTGGGCGTTGCCGGGGGCACTGCTGAGCTTGGCCAGAATGGGCTCTCCAGCGAGGGTGTCCTCGGGGATGGTGTCCGGCTCGAGGCGCTTGAGCACTGCCTTTTGCTCCAGGGACGCCCGGTTGTCGATTCGCTCGTAGACGGGCTCGCCGTACTTCTTGGTGAGGCGACGATAGTGCTCGCCGGGGTCGAGACCCGTCTTTGCGGTGATCTCGGCCGCGAGCAGTCCCAGCAGAATCCCGTCCTTGTCGGTGGTCCACACCGACCCGTCCATCCTCAAGAATGAGGCCCCGGCGCTCTCCTCTCCTGCAAAACCGATGTCGCCCGATGTTAGCCCCTCCACGAACCACTTGAATCCCACGGGGACCTCGAGCAGGGGACGGTTGAGTTGCCGTGCCACTCGGTCGATCATGCTGCTGGAAACGAGCGTTTTTGCGATGGCGGCGCGCTTCGGCCAGTTCCGATTCAGGGAGAGGTACCAGGCCGCCACCGCCAGATAGTGATTGGGGTTCAGAAGACCGGTGGTGTGGGTCACGATCCCGTGCCGGTCGTGGTCAGGATCACTGGCGACGGCGACGTCGAAACGGTCCTTGAGCTTGATGAGGCGCCTCATGGCGAATGGACTCGAGCAGTCCATCCGGATCTTCCCGTCTCGGTCGACGGTCATGAAGCTGAACTGGGGATCGATCTCGTCGTTGACGACGTCGATTTCGAGGTCGTATCGCTTGGCGATCTGGTCCCAGTAGTGCAGCCCAGAGCCACCCAGGGGGTCCACTCCGATGGTGATCCCCGCAGAGCAGATCGCGTCCATGTCGATGACGGTTCGCAGGGCCTCGACGTAGGGTCCAGCGAAGTCGAAGTGGTGCGTCGTCGCCGCCGAGAGTGCCGTCGTGTAGGAGATTCGTTTGACGTCTCGACAGTCGCCTTCCAGATGCTGGTTGGCCAGGTCTTCGATGGCGCGGGTGATGAGCGAGTCTGCAGGCCCCCCGTGAGGAGGGTTGTACTTGAAGCCGCCATGGCTTGGCGGGTTGTGAGAGGGGGTGATGACGATGCCGTCGGCGAGGCGGGTCTTGCGCCCTCGGTTGTGCTCGATGACACTGAAAGAGACCACCGGCGTGGGCGTGTACCCGCCGCGCTTCTCCAGCATCACCTCGATGTCGTTGGCCGCGAGGACCTCCAGCGCCGTGACCCGGGCCGCTTCGCTCAGCGCGTGAGTGTCGACGCCCAGATACACTGGACCGTCGATCCCCTGTGCCCTGCGGTAGTCGCAGATGGCCTGCGTGGTCGCGAGGATGTGCCGCTCGTTGAATCCCAAGTGGAGCGACGAGCCACGGTGGCCTGCGGTCCCGAACGTGACTCGCTGATCCGTCTTCTCCGGGTCGGGGATCAACGAGTAGTACGCCGTCATCAGACGGGGCACGTTGACCAGGATGTGCTTGGGAGCGGGTTTGCCCGCCAGAGGATGTACCCGAGCCATGGCCCCAAGCATACTGAGGGTGGCTGGCTTGCACCATCGGTGAAGCGGGGCCGCCGGCCGCTCGGTTGCACGGAGGTTTCTCGAGCATCGGCAATGCCCCCCTCCGATTTCGTCTTCGCGGCGCGTTGACGCTTTGCCGCTGCGGCCCGACGATCCAGCGCGATGGCCAAGCACACGATCGTTCACATTCCCGGGGACGGAATCGGTCCCGAGGTATCCGACGCCGTACTGGCGATTCTCGAGGCGGCCCGCGCACCAGTCGAGTTCGTCACTCGCTACGCAGGGCAGGCGGCACTCGACCACGGCCATACCGATCTACTTCCCGACGACACCGTGGAAGCTATCCGGCAGCACCACCTGGCTCTCAAGGGGCCGTGTACCACCCCGGTCGGTGGGGGGTTCAGCTCGGTCAACGTGGCACTCCGCAAGCGCCTGAACCTCTACGCTGCCGTGCGCCCCGTTCGCAGTCTGGTCGGCGTGAAGACCCGTTTCGATGACGTGGACTTGGTGGTCGTCAGGGAGAACACCGAGGGGTTGTACAGCGGCAACGAGAACCGCATCACCGATGGTGTGGTCATCTCGATGAAGGTGGCCACGCGGGAGGCCTGCCGACGGATCGCGAAGTGGACGTTCCGGTATGCGACCCATCGGCGCCGCGAGCGGGTCAGCGTCTTTCACAAGGCCAACATCATGAAGATGACTGACGGGATGCTGCTCGAGGAAGCGCGCGGGGTCCACGAGTTCGACTACCCGAACATCGAGTACGAGACCGTGATCATCGACGCTGCGTGCATGCGACTCGTCAAGGACCCGACCCAGTTCGATATCATTCTCTGCGAGAATCTGTATGGGGACATCATCTCCGATCTCTGCGCGGGTCTAGTGGGTGGATTGGGAGTGACACCTGGCGCCAACATTGGGGACCAGGATGCGGTCTTCGAGGCCGTGCACGGCTCCGCTCCCGACATTGCCGGGCAGAATCTGGCCAACCCCCTGGCGCTTCTGATGAGCGCTTCAATGATGCTCAACCATCTTGGAGAGCAACGCGGGTGCGACGCTTCTCGTGAGTCGGCCCGCCTGATTCGCAACGCTTACGACGCGGCGCTTGCTGACGGCTGCAAGACGCGGGACCTCGGCGGTGATCTGGGTACCAAGGAGTTCACCCAGGCGGTCATCGATCGTCTAGGGGAATCCTGAGGTGCTGCGGTGTTGGTGAGAGGCGACCGGTGAACTGCACCAGACGCTCAACTGGGCGACTTCAGGATCGCTAGCAGATGACGGTGCTCGGCCTGGAGCGCATTGTAGTCCGACTGGGCCAGTCCCAGCGCCGAGGTGATCTGGCGCAGAAGTGTGACCTCGCGGGTAGCAATGCTGCCATCCGCGGCTGCCAGCCTCAGGAGCACCGCGAGAACCTCGCGCTTCAGATCTTGGTTGCCTAGTTCTCGGAGCACCCGAGTGGCTCGTGTGACATCGACGGCTGCCAGCTCGACGAGCTGCTGCTCGAGCATGCAGACGATGGCTTGAACGCCACGATCGTCCAGGCCTTGGATGCGCTGCAACTCCTGCCGCACCTGTGTGGCTTCTGCCGGATCGTAGACGCCATCGGCATAGGCCACTGCGCCGAGGAGCCCGGCAATTGCCGCGACGATGCGGACGGTGTCCTCGTCCGCATCGGGCATTGCCGCGCGCACTGGTTGATGGAGCTGCGGATCTTGCGCCATGCGGCGAATTCTCGTCATCTCGCGGGTCCGGCGCAAGGGGTGGACCCGCGCGCGGCGGATGCTATCACGAAGCTCTCCCAGCTCCTGCACCCGTGACGCTACCCCACTCCCTCAATGCGCTCCTTCCTCTCGAACTCGCCGAGCTTTTGCCCGGGGTTCGCGAGAACGAAGCCCGGAAGCTCGTTTCGCTCGCTCACCGGCGGGGAGAGTTGCCCACGGTCGCACCCGCTGGCATGCGACGCAGGGTGTTCGAGCACGCGCGGGAGCGCTTGACGATCCCCCACTTGGAGCTGCTGGCGGAGAAGCCCAGTCGGATCGACCCGTTTGTCAAGTACGCGTTTGCAACGTCTGCCGGCGGTGCCATCGAGGCGGTCCGGATCCCCCTCGAGCATCCTCGTCGATTCAGTGTCTGCGTGTCGTCTCAGGTGGGGTGTGGCGTGGGCTGCTCCTTCTGTGGGACCGCGCGTCTGGGGTTCCGACGCAACCTGGCGGCCTGGGAGATCGTCGATCAGGTTCGCTGGGTACGGGAGCGGCTGCCGAATGGGACGCGCGTGCATGGGGTGGTCTTCCAGGGAATGGGCGAGCCGCTGGCGAACCTCACCAACGTGGTTCGTGCAATTCGGGTCTTCTGGGAGCCGTGTGCGATGGCGATCGACGCCAACAATGTCACGGTTTCGACTTCAGGGGCGCCGGCACGGTTGGCGGCGCTACTGCGCGAGGAACCCAGGATTCGTATTGCTCTTTCGGTGGGTGCGGCTCGACCGGAGAAGCGTGTTCGGTTGATTCCGGCGGAACGGGCATTGCCTCTTGCCGAGTCAGTGGCGGTTCTGGCGGACCACACGCGGGAGACGCGCAACGCCCCGCTGTTTGCCTACACGCTCCTGGAGGGGGTAAACGACGACGATGAGGACCTGTCGGCGCTGATCGAGCTCGTGGAGCGGTTCGTTGACCGCTGCGGAGTCAAGCCGCGGGTCAGTCTCATTCCCTACAGTCCACTGGGGGGGAAGGGAGACCCTTTCACGCCCAGTTCGGAGTCGCGCATCCTGGCCTTCCGCAAGCGGATTGGTGCCCGGGGGATCCCCGTGCTGCGCCGCTACTCGGGTGGCGTGGACGTGAGCGCGGCCTGCGGGCAGCTGGGTCTCGAGCTGCTGGGGCGGGAGGCAGAATCAGCTACCGTGGGTGGCGCGGCTGGTATGGCCGATGCATCCTGAGGCCATGTCGCTGCTCCTGGGTTCCGCCTGCTTCTTCCTCGCGATTCATCTGCTGGTGTCGGGGACGGCGATCCGGAGGTGGATTGTGGACCGCGTGGGCGAAGGCCCTTTTCGGGGGCTCTTCTCGCTTGCTTCGCTCGGGGCCCTCGTTGCGATGGGGGTGGGCTTCTCGCGGGCGGATTCACGCGAAGAGCTTTACGATCTGGGCACCTGGGCCATGCTGGCGACCCCCGTCTCGTTCGTCGCGTTCCAGTTTCTGGTGATGGCGTTTCTGTTTCCCAACCCGGCCAGCGCCGGAGGTGAGGCCTACCTGGATGGGGACAAACCCGCGGCGGCGGTGGGCATCCAACGGGTGACTCGTCACCCGTTCCTCTGGGGCATGAGCTTGTGGTCGGCGGCCCACTTGGTCGCCAACGGAGCGGTTCGGGATCTGGTGCTGTTCGGTACCTTGCTCGTCACGGCACTGCTTGGCACCCTCGCCATTGACGCCAAGCGGAATCGCGCGGTTGGAGAGCCGTGGCGGGTCTACGTGCGGATGACATCGAATGTCCCGTTCGCGGCCATCGCCACCGGTCGCAATCGTCTGGTGCTGGGTGAGATCGGATGGTGGCGCCCGCTCGTTCCGGCGCTGATCTTTCTGGCGTTCTACGCTTCGCATGGCACGCTCTTCGGGGCGCCCCTGCCGCCATCTCCCTGACCCGAGACGAGGCCCGCGAGGGCCCCCCCAAGCTCCGCTTGGAGCAGGAGCGCTGGCGCGCGGGCAGGCGTTAGCGGACCGAGACGTGAACGTGGGTCCGTTCGCGATAGACCCAGTCGAATCCCGACTCGGCGGCAAGCGCGGCTAGTCGACCGAGCTTTTCCGGGTCGCGGTCCGATGTCGTGAGATCGGCGGCGCGCCCCTCGTAGTGCAAGCTCCGCCCGCTGTGCTCGCCGTCCTCGTCCCAGGCTTCGGTCACGCGGAGCTGGACGCCGGTCCACTCGGCTGCCACTCGTTCACTGAGGCGATAGAGGCGTGCGCGGAGGCGCATCGTCATCAGACGGTCCGCCCCGGTCTGCTCCTCATCCTTGAACAGGATGCGGCTCGACCGGCACTCCACAAGTTCGCGAAATCGTGGTGATTCGCGGGTGATGGTCGACTTCAACGATCCGGCGGCGGTGCTCTCCGCGATGGGTGGTCGGGCTTCGCCGATCGCAAGCTCAGTGGCTTGGCGACCGCGCGAAAGTTCTGGCGCGTCTTCCGCGAGCGGGTGGCACGCGGTTCCGACGAAGGCAATGAGCAGGGCCGTCCGGGTACTCGCGAGCATCGGGCGGGCGATCGTTCCTCGGAACGTGCCTGCGGGGCAAGAATCGGGCACCGTCTCCGACTCGGGGCAGACGGCGCTGGCGCGTCTGGCCGTGCCGAGCACATGGATCGTGGAGCTGTGGAGCTAGCTGCGCGACGTCGGGTGAGTCGATCGTTTGGGGGGGACGCTCAGCCGATTTCGGTCAGGGCTGCCAACACGGCGGGGACCTCGTCGAGGGAGTTCGGCCAGTGGGGTGCAAAGCGGAGTTGTCCGTCCGGGATTGAGGTCACGATGCCGCTGTGCAGGAGTATTCGCTGCACCTCAGGCGCGGTCAGGTGCGGGGGGAGCTCGACGCAGAGCGAGCCCGAGCGCCCAGTCTCGTGGGGCGCTCGGAGCGACACGAACCCCTGGTCGAGCAGCGCCGACTCGAGTTGGTCATGATAGGCCTGAAGATGTGCAAAGATGCTTGGAATGCCCAGCTCGATGAGTAGCGCCAGGCTTGCTTCCAGGGCAGCAAATCCAACTGCGTTCGGGGTGCTACCCTCGAACACCGTTGCGGTCTTCCGCAGTGGGCGGTCGTAGCGGAGCAGCCCTGGGCCGGCGAATAGGAAGTCGATGGCCGACTCGTGGCTCAGCCATCCCGCCGTATGGGGTCGCAGAGCGCTCACGCGATCGGGATGGATCCAGAGGAAACCCGCACCCTCGAGTCCCATGAGCCACTTGTGGGCACCGCTGGTCACGTAGTCCGCGTGCCAGGCCTGGACGTCGGTGGGAATCGCGCCGCATGCTTGAATGGCGTCAACGGCGAGTTCCGCGCCGTGAGCGCGGCAGAGCTGGCCCATGCTTTCGAGCGGCATGCGGAATCCGGTCTGAAACTGTACTGCGCTGACGGCGACGAGGCGCACGCCGCGTCGCAATGTGTGCTCGAGTTGCTCCAGGCTCGAGTCGGGTTGGAGGCGGAAGCTGGCCGCGTCCTGCCAGATGACCTCGAGACCGAATAGCTCCGCAGCCTGTTGCCAAGGGGTGGTGTTGGCGGGGAACTCGCCTGCGAAGCAGAGGATGCGATCGCCTCGGCGCCAGGGGATGGCGAGCGCGAGATCGGTGATTCCACGGGTGGTACCGGCGGTCAGCGCAACGTCCTGCGGGCGGGCGTGGAGCAGCTGCCCCAGCATGTTTCGCAGGCGGTCCCGCTGCGCCGCCCAGACGGGAAACGCCCGCACCCCCTCCCGCGCGTAGTCGTCAGCGATCTTGGCAACCGCGTGGCGGACGGGGATTGAGGTGGGTGAGATCGCCGCGTGCGCGAGGTAGGCGCGCGCTTCGAGATCTGGAAAGAGCGCGCGGCTGCCCAGGAGGGCGCGGGTGGGGATCGCCGAGGTCACCACTGACGTTTACCAAACCCTGTGGGGCTGCGGGGCGGTCCTCCAGAGCACAAACGTCCCCCAACCCCACGAAGGGGCTGAACGTCGCCAACAGGGGCAGACGGATGCGGAGACTCTAGGTTCTATCCCCGACGCATGTACAGTGGTTTTTTGTTCACAGCTCTATCGACCGGTGGTAGCGCTGGGCAGGAAAGAGGACCGAAATGGCTACCCCGCGTCGCAGACCACGAACCGACCCTCGCACCAGTGAACGTACGCCCAGTCACGGACAGGACGGGTCACGGACCTCGTCACGGCGCGTGCCGGTGAAGGCCGCGGTGAAGAAGGCCGCGGTGAAGAAGGCCCCGGTGAAGAAGGCCGCGGTGAAGAAGGCCGCGACACGCGATGGCCAGGTTCCGTGGGGAACGTCGGCCGTAGGTGTGGAGCTTGGCGCTCCGGTCCCAGAAACCGAGTTGGTGCGCGGGGCGACGTCCTCGGAACTACTCGGGGAGTCCCATCCGCCGGTGACTCCCAGCCCCGTGCTAGTGGAGGCGCGCAAGGCGCTGCCGGAAGGGGTGGTGCGGGGCCGGATCCAGCGACGCGCTCGCCCCTTACCGATTGTGGCACCGTCGGTTCTGGATGGCGACGAACAGCCCCCTTCGCGACCGTTCGCGATCGCGGATTCCGCGCGACATCGAACCCATCAGCGGCTCGAGCGGTCTCCCATGCCGGAGGTTGTCAGGCTGCGACGACCGGTGCGCGACCCACATTCGGGGAGCGGACCGGAGCGCGCGCCACTCGCTCCGGAGGAGAAGCTGAGGGTGCGCGCGACCGCCCCACCGCCCCCTCTAAACCGCGACACGTGGGACTCCGTTGACCGGGCCGCTCAGCGCGCGGGGGTGGGGGAACTGACGTCGCTACAGCGGCAGGTTCTTCGCCCCATGCTTGAGGGACGGGACGCTCTGGTGGCGGCGCCGGACTCGTCGGGGGTGCGCCATCTCGCATCGGTTGCTGCACAGCTGTTTCGGCAACCAGTGCTCGTTGTCTCGCCACGGGTTGCCACCCTGCGGGAACAGCACGAGCGTCTCGAGGTTCGTCGGATCCCGAGCGTCTACGTGGGGGGGGACCCTGCGGATGCGGATTATGAGAAGAATGCCCAGCGCATCGCTGCTGGTGGCGCACTGGTGGTGTTCGTGAGTCCCGTGGCCCTGCGCATGGCTGGAGTGCTGCGGTCCCTGGCAACCAGCGGGGTTGCATTCGCGATGGTGCTCGACTGCGTCGCGGCATCTTCCTGGGATCCGAACTTCGATCCTGCCATGGCGACCCTTCCAAACGTGCTCGCGCGTTTGGGGCGGCCACCGCTGCTGCTTCACGCGCCCGCCGCGACCACCGCCGCCCGACGCGAGTTGGTCGATCTGTTCAGACTGCGGGACCGGCTTGCCGAGCCCGCAGTCATCGAGGAGCCAATGGTTCGTCCCAACCTGATTCTGGAGGGGATCTGGGGAGACGGTGATCGTCGGCACCGTGCGCTCTTGGCGCTGGCAAGCCGATTGCGCCGTCCAGGGATCGTGTTCTGTCCAACACCTCGCGACGTGGAGGCGGTGCATACAGCGCTGCGGGCGGCGCGGGTTCCCGCTCATCGCTATCACGGCGACATGCCCCCCGGCGAGCGCAGCGCAGAGCTCTTGGGGTTCGTCATGCCGGGGAGGCGCACGGTGATGGTCGCGACCAGTGCATTCGTCCCCGATCTCGACGCTGGCGATGCCGTCGAGCGAGTTCCGGCCGGTCTCGGAGCCCGACTAGACAAGCGCGACGTCAGGTTCGTCATCCACTCCCATGCGCCCCCGTCCCTGGAGCAGTACGCGCGAGAGATCGACCTTGCTGGTCGCGACGGCGAACCTGCCACCTGCGTCTTGCTCTCGGGCCCAGGAGACGAATCTCGCTGGAGGGAGCAACTGGACGCGGGGTGGCCACGCTCCGAAGAGTTGGTGAACCTTGCACGCTGCCTGGTTGCCGGTGTCGGGGGAGAGCGCCCATTGACCATCGCGGGCGTGCTGGAGTCTGTGCGCGGGGATGCACCAATGGGGCGCCGCATGCTGGCGCTGCTGGCGAGATCTGGGTTGATCGAATTGCGCGGGGAGGCCGTCCGCGTGCTAGTGACGCCCATCGAGTTTCACGCAGAAGTGGAGCGCACCGTTCGAGCCTTGGCGGATGTCAGGAGTCGCAACCACCTCCGCGCCGGGCAAGTGAACGACTTTGCCGCGACCGACTCCTGTCGAACGGCTGCGCTCGAAGCGTTCTTCGCCGCCCAATCACCGCAGCCCTGCGGGGGATGTGCAGCGTGTACGGGAGTTTCTGCGCTGAACGCCGACAGTTCCAGTCCGCCCGGACGTCGAGCCCCAGCTGAGACGTTCTCCTCTGGCGCCGTCCCCTCGGGAGTGCCTGGCGAGCGCCTCGCGGCGAAGCTTCGCGATCTGGTTGCCCTCTAGAACACCGATCAGTCTTCCCGACGCGGAAAGCACCTGTCTCCGGGCGCCCAGCAGGGGCGAGGCATCCGGAGACAGGTGCTTCCCGCTGGCGCTGTTGCCCTTCGGTGTTCTAGGTCGTTGATTTGGAACAACAAACAACCTGTTTGTTGTTCTAGGATCGACACGACGTCGGGCTTGCACGGAGCGCGCATCTGCCACAGGCTGGGTGCGCCGTGACAGACCTCCGACCGGAGTTTGCCTTCGCCCGCGACGAACCCGTTCCAACTGCGATGCGTCGCATCGCTCTGGCCGAGGTCGAGTACGCGACTAGCCAACTGGTCGACAGCCGCGATGCCCAGGATCACGACACCCGCGTGCATGAGGCGCGCAAGGCGATCAAGCGCCTGCGTGGCCTGCTGAGGATCGTTCGCGATGAGCTGGGTGCCGAGTGCTATCGACGCGAGAACGACACGTTGAGGCTGGCGGCTCAGCGGCTCGCTACCGCGCGGGAAGCGGCTGCCGCCGGAGAGGCCTTCGAGTCGCTCGTTTCTCGCTATGCTTCCGAGTTGGCTGACGTCGACTGGGAGATCGTCCGGGAATACCGTGAGGTCTTGCAAGCGCGGACCCGCGCGGCGTTGCTCGACGCCAAAGTCATCGACGAGACGTTGGGGTGGTTGCGACTCATGGCAGCACGGGTCGAGGCGTGGCCGCTGGTCCAGGATGGGTGGCCGGCGATTCGTAGGGGAGTCCGTCGCGTCTATGCGCAGGGGCGCGCCGAGTTCGTGCGAGCCCGTCGCGACCCCAGCGTCGAGCACCTGCACCAGTGGCGCAAGCGGGTTAAGTACCACTGGTTCCACGTCCGCCTGCTGGAGGTCTCCTGGCCCGGCCCGTTGGGTGTGCTGCGCGACGAGCTCAAGCTACTCAGCGACCTACTCGGCGACGACCACGACCTCGCGGAGCTGTCCCCGGTCCTGCTCGGCCGCGCTGGTGATCCGCCCGTGATCGACGCGGGTCTCGGTCTACTACTGCAGCTCGTGGCCCTTCGTCGCGAGGAGCTGGTCAGTCAGGCGTTCGACCTCGGGGTTCGCGTCTTCGCGGAGCGACCGCGTCGATTCGCTGCACGTATCGGGGCGTATCTGGAGCGTGAACTGATTGACTGACTGGTCCCTCAGCGCGCCAGCGAACCCAGAAATGGTGCGATATCCTGCAACGGCAAGGAGCGGTTGACGGCTCCGGCCTTGACGGCTGCTCGCGGCATCCCGTACACGACTGCGGTACGCTGGCTTTCCGCGATGACGGTGCCCCCAGCGTCGATGATTTCGCGTGCGCCTCGGGCCCCGTCGTCGCCCATCCCCGTGAGTACGACGCCGACGGCACGCTCGCGGGCGACGCGGGCGACACTCGCGAAGAGGCGGTCTGCGCTGGGCACGTAGCGATCGTCCGGACCGGGGTCCACGACCCGAACGCGGAACCCATCGGCGCCCGCAGGTTCCAGCTCCATGCAGTGGCGTCCGGGGCAAACGAAGCCGGTGCCCGCCTCGAGTGGTGCCGTACCGTCGAGCTCTGCCAGATACAGCGAGCTCCTGCGATCCAACCTTTCCGCAAAGGTTCGGGTGAAGTTGGCGGGCATGTGCTGGGCGATGACGAGACCCAGGGCACAATTCTTGGGTAGGTTTGCCACGACCTCCATCAAGGCGGTGGGGCCACCTGTCGACGCAGCTATCGCCACTACGTACCGTGGTGGGGACTTCTTCATACGGGTGGACGGTGGTGGGCGGTCCGCGTTGGTCACGGCTCGCGGACGTACCGCGGTGGGCGCTTGGCGCAACTGGCGGGCAAGGAGTACCTTGGACAGAAGCTCACGGCGGATCGACTTCAGCTCTGCGTCGTCGAATCGGTCTGGCTTGGCGACGAAGTCGATGGCGCCGAGTTCGAGAGCCCTGAATACGTTCTCTTTCTGCGCGTAGCTGGAGACGACGATGACCGGTGTGGGCATCTTCGTCGTCAAGATTCGGAGGAATGTGAAGCCATCCATCCTTGGCATCTCGAGGTCGAGAGTGATCGCGTCAGGCTTCAACTGACTGACGAGGAGCAGAGCCTCCTCGCCGTTGGCTGCCTTGCCAACCACCTCGACCTCGGGGCTGTGCGAGAGAATCTCCGTGATGCTGCGACGGTTGTACGCCGAGTCGTCCACGACCAAGACTCGCAAGCGTTCGGCCGTCATTTCTCACCTCGATCCCAGTGATGCGCGAACTGCGGTTTGCGGTAGACGAGGTCGGCCTTCAGATGCACCAGTTCGAACGCCGTGGACACATTGATGAGCGACTCCGAGTGGCCGAGGAGCAAGTACCCACCAGGCACCAGGCGCTCGTAGAGATTGTCGATGACTTGCCGTCTTGAGCGCATGTCGAAGTAGATCAACACATTGCGGCAGAAGATGGCGTCCACCCTGCCGACGATCGCACACTTGCCACTATCGAGCAGGTTCAGCTGGCCGAAGTGGCAATTCTTGCGAATGTAGTCGACGACTTGGCGACCGTCGCCTGCTTCCCGCGTATACGCGGTGAGAACCGGTGCGGCGACGGATCGAAATGAGGCGCCGCGATAGACGGCGCGCCGCGCGGTCGCCACACTCCGCTTCGAGATGTCGCTGCCGATGACTCGGACCTCCCAGCCGGAGAAGAGCCCGGACTCATGGATCAGGATCGCAATGGTGTAGGCTTCCTCGCCGGTCGAGCATCCCGCGCTCCAGACGGTCAGCCGACGGCGACTGGCGTTTTCCCGGGCGATTCGCGGCAGTACCTCGTCACGAAACGCGCGCAATTGGTACTCCTGACGAAAGAAATACGTCTCGTTCGTCGTGAGAAGCTCGATCGCCTCGTCAAGCTCGGCGGGCCCGCGCGCGTTGAAGCGCAGGTACTTGTAGTACTCGTCGAAACCGCCGAGTTCGAGGATGGGAAGCCGCTCACCCAGCCGCCTGTCGAAGCTCCCGATGGAGTTGTCGTCGAAGTGCAGGCCGGCGTGGTCGTTGATGAGGTCGCGCAGCAGCCTAAACTCCTCCGGCCGAATCCGCCGCCGACGTTTGAGCGACAGCGAGGGTGGCATCAGTGATCCGAGCTCCCCCGCAATGGCGGTGAGGTGGTACGGCGGATGCCGGCGGTGGATGTCTCGATTTCGACCAGCGCGCGCTGAATGGCTTCGCGGACCAGAGGCTCGCGTTCGCGGGTCAGGCGATGCCGAAGGCGGGACATCGTTCCTTCCCCCCCGTGGCGCCCAAGCAGGTCGGCGGCGAGGCGACGAACGTCCCAGGCGTCGTGGTCCAGACAGGCAGTGAGGTGAGCGCGAGCGGATTCGTGTTCCTCCGCGAGTCGCTGCAGGGCGGCCTTCACCACCTCGGGATCATCGTGCCAAATCCCCTCGACGACCGCGTCGAGGCGCTCCGGATGATCAATCTTGGCGACCGCGTCCACAGCCGAAACGGCGATCGCTGGCTTTCCGCTGCGGATCAGCTCACGGAGCTTCTTCAGGGCTCGGATGTCACCGGTATCGCCTAGTGCGCGCGTCGCGGCCGCCGTGAGTTCGGCGTCCTCGGAGCGTTCCACGATCCCGAGGAGCGAATCGACACCGGACGCCTCGCCCGACTCCGTGCGCATGCGTCCCAGAGCGCGGATGGCGGCGGAGCGAACTGCTGGTTCCTCGTCTGTCAGGGCGAAGGTGACGGTTTCCACCGCGGACTCGGAGCCGAGTCGAGCAAGCGAGTCGATTGCGGCACGGCGCACGCCGGCGTCGTCGTGTGACAACGCGTCGGACAGAAAGCCGATGTCGGCCGCGGAACTGCCGAGTACTGGTCCGTCGAGGACCCCGATGACGATGGTCGCCGCATGCGCGTTGGGGCCGTTGGGGGTTGCGTTGCGCACCAGACGCAGCGCCTCCTCGGCGTGGCGCTTGGCGATCCCGGAGATCGCCCGGGCTGCGGCGCGTCGCGTCGTGGCAGTGGATGACCCGAGGAGACGCGCAGCAGGATCGAGGCAGGACGTGTCGCCGAGGACCGCCAAGACCGAGAGGGCGGCGGCCACCACGTCGTTGGAGGTATCGGCGAGGGCGTCACGAAGCACCGCCACCGTACGGTCGACGACTGCCCGGTCGGCGAGCTGTCCCACCAGGTCGATGCAGATGGCGCGATCGGCTGAAGGCCCTTCGGCGATGTGGTCCAGCAGCGGGCCCACGGCCAGGTGTCCCAGAGCTTCGAGCGTCTCCTCGGCCTCTGCGGTCACGGCCTCGTCACCGAGGGCTTGTGCGGCGACGCGAGCTGCCTCGTCCGTTGCGATCCCGCCCAACAGGAGGAGCGCGAGTCGGCGTCGGTCGATCGGCTCGCCCTGGCTTGCCAGTCGATGGACCCGGTCCCGGGCGTCAGGCGAGAGCCGGGTCGCGGCGCTCCGCACAGCCTCGAGGGATTCGGGTCCCGCTCGCAGGAAGTCGACAAGTGCTGCCAGCACCGTGTCGTAGGTGGAGCCCCGCGACTCTTCCAGGAGCGTGACCAGCACTGGCGCCGACGCCGGGTCGGCGCGACGTCCCGCCGCCACCAGAGCGGCCTGACGCAGCACCGGATCATCCAGTGAGCGAGCCAGTCGGTTCCACTCGACCGTGACGCCGAGATCGTTGAGTCCCGTGAGGGCTGTCAGGCGCAGCAGAGCGTCTTCCCCATCCAGATACGAGTCGAGAATCGGCGCTACGACATCCACGCTCGTCGCCCCCACCGTCGCCATCGCCTCCACGACGGCAACCCTCACGTTGGGGTCTTCGTCGGAGACCATGGACCTGAGCACGATCAACGCCGAGTCCTGTCCACAACGTCCGAGTGCTTCCGCGGCAAGCTTTCTGCCGTCGGCATCCAACGCGGGGACGGCGACGCTGAGCGCGTCCACACAGGCAACCCCATATCCAGCGAGCGCCTCGACGGCGGCATTCCTGCGCCCGATGTTCTGATCCTCCGGACCCAGCACTTCGACGAGCGAGCGTACGACCGCCTCGGACTGGAGGCGGACGGCAACCTCGGCAGCCTCCTTGCGGACTCTCCAGTCCTCGTCGCCCAAGGCAGCACGCAGCAGCGTGAGGACTGCCTCAGGGGGGTGTTCCGTGAGAGCCGTGGTGGCCCGTCGCCGTTCTTCCGGGTCTGTTGACGCGATCGCGTGGACAAGCTGATCGGGGACAGTCAAACTGTTCCCTCGCGGTGCAGAAGGGCCTCGTCCAGCGGCGCCGTGAGATCACGAAAACGTTCCACATCGAGGACGAAGACCAGATCCCCGTCATGGCTCGTGACGCCAGCAAGTCCTCGTCGGGCGTCGCTCTCGCCGAGCTCCGGTGCGGGCCGCAATTCGGAGCCGCCCGTACCGAACACGTCGGTGACTTGGTCCACCACGACACCGACGGTTCGGCCCTCCACGGAAATGAGGATCCACTTCTCCCGACGCTGTTCGGTGGCTGGAGCTAGGCCGAACCGTGCTCGCAGGTCGATGACGGGGACGACCTCGCCGCGATGGTCCGCTACTCCTGCCACGGCGGGTGGCGGGTGAGGCAGGACGGTCAATGGGATTGGGTTGATGATCTCTCGGACTGTCCCGATTGGCACCGCATACGCCACATCGCCGACGCGAAAGCCCACCAAGCTCTTCTGGGGATCCGGGCGTTGCTTATCAACCGACATGCGTCATACTTCCCGGTTCAGGTTGGAACGACACTCGAGAGATCGAGCAGGATGATCTCGAGGCCTGGTGGGCGTCCGATACCCAGGACATGCTCGGAAACCTCGCCGCCCAGCACCGTTGACGCGAGTTCGATCTCGTCTTCGGTGAGGCGAATGACTTGGTCCACGCCGTCGACTAGCAATCCGACGATCTCGCCAGCGTCTGTCTCGGTGAGTAGAATGCGAGTGCGTCGCGTTGTCGGGGACTCCTCCACCACGAGACGACGACGCAGGTCGATCACCGTGACCAGAAGACCACGAACGCTGCACACGCCGACTACGTTCCGCGGGGCGCGGGGAACCTCGGTAATGGGCGGCGGGCTTAGGATCTCGCGAATCTTCGTCAGCGGCACGGCGTAGATCTCGCCGGCGAGGAAGAACGCGAGGAACTCGGTGACGGGACCCTTGGCCACGTCACCGCGGCGCAGGTGTCGGCCCCCACCCATCGTCACGAGGTCAGCCATGTCTCGCTCCTCGCTTCGCGGGTCTCGGCGCCCGCCAGAACTTCTTCGATGAGGGCGGCCGCGTCGAGCACCAGGCCAACGCGCTGGTCACCCAGCTCGGTGGCGCCAGCAAATCCCCGAACACCACTCAGCGACTTGCCCAGGGGCTTGATGACGATGTCCTGTTGCCCATGCAGGTGGCCCACCACGACGCCGAGGCGGCGTGCACCCAACGACGCCACGACGACGAACTGGCGGGTCGAGCGCTCCGTGTTTGCCAGGCCCAACAACCGATCGAGGCGACACAGGGGGAGTGTCGTGCCGCGCAAGGTCATCACCTCTCGGCCGTCGACTACCCGGACGCTGCGTTCATCGAACTTGATGGCCTCGGATACACTGTTCAGGGGCAAGGCGAAGGTGCGCCCACCGACGTCGATGATGAGCGCGCTCACGATGGCGAGCGTGATCGGCAGGGTGATGGTCATCTTCGTGCCAATCCCACGCTCGCTCTGCACGTCGATGATGCCGCCCAACTTGGAGATGTTCGTCTTGACGACGTCCATGCCGACACCGCGGCCACTCAGGTCGGACGCCTCTTCGCGCGTGGTCAAGCCAGGCAGGAAGATCAGTCCGAGAATCTCGTCACGGCTCAGGTCCCCCGCGTCTTCCGGGTGGAGCTTGCCCATCTGGATGGCCTTCTCGAGCAGAGCGTCGTCGTGGATGCCAGCTCCGTCGTCTTCGATCTCGATCATCACGTGATTGCCCTTCTGAAAGGCGTTCAGCGCGATGGTCCCGGCAAGCGGCTTGCCGACTTGCTCGCGGCCGGGGGCAGCCTCGATGCCATGGTCGATGGCGTTGCGAATCATGTGCATCAGCGGATCGCTCAGTTCCTCCACGATCAACTTGTCGATCTCGGTTTCCGCGCCGGTGATCACCAAGCGGATCTCCTTGTGCGACTCGCGGCTGATCTGGCGCACGACCCGCGCGAGCCGCTCGAACACCTGTCCCAGGGGCACCATGCGCACCTCCAGGATACCGTCCTGCATCTCGGTCAGTCGGCGGTCGAAGTTCCGGTGCAGGCGCAGGACTTCGGTGCCCAGCTGGCGTTGCCCTTCGCCGCGAAGTCGCTCGGCCAAGCGCGCGAGAGACGAGCGGACGATCGCCAGCTCGCCGACGATGTTCATCAGGTGATCGAGCTTCCGGATGTCTACCCGGACCGTCTGCGTGACCGAGCGGAGAGTGGCATCTGCCGCCTCGGCCGGCGCCGGTCCGGGGGCGAGTGAGCGGCCGAGCTCCTGGGTGGACGTTGGGTGGCGTTGGGACGCGGGCGCCAGGGACGCCGCCGCGGGCATCTTCGTGCCGCGCTGCCGTGGAATCTCTTCGATGACGATGTTGTCCGCACCGAGGGCGCCGATCAGATCCGCGAGAGTGGCGCTGGCAGCCATCAACAGGTCCAGCTCGATGGTGTCGCCGGCGCCGGTTTCGCCTGTGGGCAGGTAGGTGATGATTTCGCCGTGGAGCTTGGCTCGGTCCTTGATGTCCTCGAGCGCCTTGTCGATCGTGTTCAGGTCGAATTGGATGCGCAGGCGGAAGAGATTCAGTCCCTGCTCGATGTTGACCCGCAGGCGATGCTCCTCGTATTCCGTGAGGACTGCGAGCATTCCCGGGTCGAGGTCATATTCTCCGTTCGCCCCACCACCTGAGGAACTGGCGCCGCTCAGCGCAGCGAGTTGGTTCTGCAGCGCCTCCAGCGCCACCAGCGGATCGTCCTGACCAGTCTTCTCGGCAGCGAGAATCTGATGGTACACCTCCACTCCCGAGAACAGAATGTCCAGCAGGTCCGAGGTGGGTTCGCGCCGTCCCAGCCGCACGTCGTCCAACAGATCCTCGAGCTGATGGGAGAGGCTTCCCATTCGTGAGGCGCCGAAGAGGCCCGCCAGCCCCTTCAGCGTGTGAACGGCACGGAACGCTTCGTTGATGAGTGATGGGTCGGTGCGCCCCTGCTTCGTCGATTCATCGAGAGCAAGCAGGTTTCTCGAGAGTGTCTCGATGATCTCCTGAGCTTCGGAGTAGAATTCCTCGCGCGCCTTGTCCGTGATCTCGGTCATGCGAGCGGTTCTTCCCTCTTCGCGAGCTGACGGATCGCTTCGGCGCGGAGCGATTCGGGGGAGAATGGCTTGGCGAGGTAGGCGTCTGCTCCCAGCGCCAGGCCACGTTCCCGATCGCGCTCTGACGACGTGGTCGAGATGAGAAGAACTGGCGTCGTCCGGTGCTGTTCACTCTGGCGGATGAACTGCACCAGCTCGAGCCCGTTGATGTGCGGCATGTTGATATCGGTGATGACGAGGTCGTAGGGGCCGCGAGGCAGCAGGCGCAGTGCGTCAAAGCCGCTCTCGGCCTCCACGACCTCGACCTCTCCGAGGCCGGAGTCGTCCGTCTCGAGAGCGCTGCGAACGAACGCCCTCATGCTGACGGAATCCTCGACAACAAGGACCCGAGGCATCCTCAGCATCCTAGCAGTTGCGACACCGTTACAGTGCGTTGAAAAATCGGGGGAGCCTCGTCCCGTCGAAGGTCGCGTTCCCGGGAGCGGAAGGTGGGAAATGCTAGTATGGTTGCCCCTCAGGACGTCGGGCCAAAATGGGCGCTGCGAAACCAACCACCGGGAAGGAGGGTGCACGACGACTTCCCCCCCGTCCCACCCGCCGGCGAGCCGGCGGGCCTGGCGCGGATGAGGGGACCTCGGGTGCCGGTGGTCTGCCCACCTCCCCGAAATTCGGAGACGCTCTGTCCGAAGATGAGACTCACGACCGTGGCCCACGCGACGCGAACTCTCGAGCGGTCTCTCTGCTCGGTGATCTTGGTCGGGCCGTTCAGGAGATGTCCCGTGGCCTGGTGGATGCCCTTCAGGTCAACGAGGGCCTGGTCGCCGAGCTCCACCGGCTTGGAGAACTGCTGATCCAGAACGAGACAGACCGGCGCGAGCTCGAGCGCACCGTGGATCATCTTGCGACGCGAAGTGACCAGGCTCAGCTTGCCCTTGCACAAGCTGAGGAGGAGCGCGAGCGCGTGCTCAATGAACAGGACAAGTTCCTGGCGTCCTTGCTCGAAGAACACGAGGAGCAGCTCATCGAGCTGCGCAGCCAGCAAGTGGACCAGTTGGAGGTCCAGCGTCGGGTCGCCGAGCGCGAACGAGAGCGAATGCAGGAGCGCCTGGAGCAGGCTCTCCACGATCTCGAGGAGTTGCGCGGCCAGCAGCAGCGCGAGCTGGCCCGACTTCAGCAGGCTTGGGCACAGCGGGCCAAGGTGGAGCACGCCGAAATCGAGCGTCGAATGGCGACCGAGCGGACAGCGAACGACAAACAGAGGCGTGCCGAACACCAGCGCGAACTCGATGCGGTGCGGGCCCAGCTTGCCGCAGAGCGCGACCGCCACGTCACGGAGCTCGAGCGCCTCCAGTCCGAATGCGATGCCAGTGAAGCGCGCTTGGCGGCGGCTACGGCACAGTCTGACCAGCTACGGGAGTGGCTCGAGCGACAGCAGCACGCCACCGAGGCGGAGCTGGGCGCTCCACCATGCACGTCTTCCGTCCCGGTGGACCCAAGGTTTCCTCCCGCAGAAGCGGCGGTAACTGGCGACGCGGCCACCGACGAGGAGTTGCCGTACCCGTTGGAGGCGGAGACGCCGGGCGAAAGCGACGGGCGCGAGTCAGAGCTGGCGGTCGCTCTAGCGGCCACCGATCCGGAGCAGCGGCGGCGACGCCGGAGGGCAGCTCGCGGCGAGCAGGAGCCAGCCAAGGCGGTGGTCGCGGGGCGGTCGGATGCGTGTCATCGGTCGCTGGTGGGGTACTCCGTCTCCGGACTCGAGCCGGAGCAGACGGTGACACGCTCACCGCGGGAACGATGACGGCCTCTTCTCGGCCCCCCGCACACGCCCCCAAAACCGACGCTCAGGCACGTCTCGGCGCGCTGGTGATTGGCCGGATCGGGTTGCTGGTGCTGCTCGGACTGACGGCTGCCGTGCTGCCCGTGCTGGCTCTCCCCGCAGGGTTCGTGTTGTGGGTCGGGTGGCTCTCGCTGCCTCGGTTGTCGCCAGCTGTGCGGCGCGTCGTCCAACTCACATTTGCGCTGGCCGGAGTAGCGGCAGCGGTGGGACTCGTCCGGTTCGTCATCGAGCACGCGGCGGCAGGGATCGTGGGTGGCGGGCAGACGGCGACTTCGCGGCGCGCCATCTCGCGTCTCCGCGAGCTCGTCTTTGCGCAGGATATGATGCGGAAGAACGCATTTCTCGACGCCGACGCCGATGGCATCGGTTCGGCAGGCTGGTTGGGTGAGCTGGCGGGCAGCACCCCACCGCGCAGCCAGCGTCTCCTCGACGTGCCCATCCTGAACCACGAGTGGGAACCCAACACCGAGACGCCACTCGGGCCTGCGGTCGAGTTGGGGGGCTACCTCTTCATGATCTGCCTGCCCACCGACGATCACTGGACCGCGCGACCGGGCCAACCCGTCGACGAGGAGCGGGCGGAGCGGGAGTTCTTCGCCTATGCATGGCCCGCCGAGGCGCGACCAGGCTTCACCGAGGTCTACTCGGTCGATGCACGAGAGACTTTGCTCGTCGGGCGACCTGCGGCCGGCCGCCCACTGCCCTATATCGGCCGCTCGCAACCGCCTCCGTGTGACGCCGCCGTGACCCAGGAGTTGCGCTGGGAACGCTGGGAAAATAAGCCTCCTCGCGCTCGCCTGCCGGGTGCCGAGCCATGATCGCTGGCGAAACCATTCGCGCTGGGTGCATCGCCCGTCAAAGGGCGTTATCAAGGGGAAGATGAGCGAGAAGGTTCGGAACGATCGGGTGGTGCCGTGTTCGCGGGACGACCTGGCTGGGGCGCCCGAGGAACCACCAGTGGTTGCCCGCATGGTCGTCGAGATCCGCTCGGATGGCCTGCGCACCATCGCGCGGGGGGCGATGGAGGACGTTGAGACCGGCCAGAAGGTGGCGCTGGTTGCTCAGGGGACGACGCCGCTGGCGCTGGCGACTTCGCTTGCGAAGTCGATGTTCGCCGCACCCATGATGGCGCGGCAGGCAGTGAAGGCGCTGCTCCGCTCCAAGCTGAGTCGCAGGCGCGACTGACCATTCGGGTTCGGGGGGCTACTCCTCCTCCAGTAGACCCGGCACGATCAGCGGGGAATTTGCTCGGCCACCCTGCAATGCTTCCCGAAGGACGGCCTTGGTGAGTGAGTCGAGGGAGTCGTGCTCCGTCTTGCGTAGCAGGGCGCGGATTTGGCTCTTGAGCGTATTGTCGGTGACGCCAAACTGATGGAGTAGCTGGGCGCGAGTGGTGTTGCCGAGAGCGGCTGCGAGGATTTCGGTTTCTCGCGTCGTCAAGGCGCACTGTCGTGCCACTTCGTCGATCAGAATCGCGAGGCGGTGGTCCGGGATCAGTTCGAAGGCGATGGCTCGCCGCACGAACCCGAAGAGATCGGTCTCGGAGGCTGGCTTGCAGACGAACTCCGCTCTGAGTTCATGGGACTGGTTGATGCTTGTGGGATCGTGGTGTCCGGTCAGAACGAGGACGGGAAGGACCGGGAACCGTGATCGGACGTAGCGGACAAGATCCAGGCCGGAGCCGTCCGGGAGTCCGATGTCGGCGATAACCCCGGTCCACGCTGAGTGGCTGCTCAGGTGCTGCTTCGCTTCCCCGATGGTGAGCGCGAATTGGGTGGGTCGAATGCGTTGCAGCAGTCGCACCAGATTCTCGGCTGCCTGCGGTTCGTCCTCCACGACGAGAAAGCTTCCAAGCGACCCGGTCATCGCTTCAGCAAGGTGCCACAAGCTTGGCTTCGAGGACAGCTCGTGAGGGATGCTCGGCCCCTGGTGAACCCTTCCCAGCGGTTGCCGCGGCCTGGCGACGCAGCTCCGGCCCGCCGTTTGGGAGCTCGGGTCCCAGCGCTGAGGCGTGCGCTTCGATCCTCGGCGGCGTACCCTGGGTGACATGCCAAGAGAGCAAGATCCAGGCAGCAACGCGATACCAGCCACCGTGGTGGGTACCCCTTCTGGACGATCCCCGGTGCTGGGCCGCCGACGGTGGCTCCTGGGGACTGGCGTGGCCTCCGGGGCGGGACTGCTCGTTGGAGGGGCAGTACTGGGCTACGATCGCTATCAGCGTTTTGGCTCGGCTGGCGCTGCGATTCGAGATCATCGAGTGCAGGTGCCCGCCGGAACGCCCCGGCTCGTCATCGCTCGGGGGCAGGATCCGGCGCGCAACGTGACGGCAGCACTTGGCCGCTTAGGGGGGATGGCGAAGTTCGTGAGCCAGGGTGACGTGGTTCTCATCAAACCCAACATGGCGTGGGATCGCGTGCCGGCCCAGGCGGGCAACACCGAGCCCCGAGTCGTCGCTGCGCTGGTGCGAGCTTGCCGCGATGCCGGGGCACGAGAAGTGCTCGTGACCGACTGTCCCGTGCAGGACGCGGCAAGGACGTTCCAGCGCAGTGGCGTCGAGGCGGCGGCACGTGACGCAGGGGCCCGGGTTGTGCTGCCTGCCTCGACCCAAACGCAACCCGTCGAGCTCTCCAAGCGCCTCGGCAATTGGCCGGTGCTGGAACCTTTCATCGCAGTGGACAAGATCATCAACGTTCCCGTGGCGAAACACCACGGCTCGGCTCGAGTGACCGCGGGCATGAAGAACTGGATTGGCGTCACGCCGCATCAGCGAAGTCGCTTCCACGCCGCTCTGGACCAGACCATTGCCGAGTTGGCCCAGCTGATGAAGCCCACGCTGACTGTCGTTGACGCACACCGCATCCTGATGCGCAACGGCCCCCGCGGCGGCAATCTGGACGATGTCAAGGAGGAGGCCGCCCTCGCGATGAGCATCGACCCGGTTGCGGTGGACGCTTGGGCGTGCGAACTCCTGGGTACTCCTGTGGACGAAGTCGGCTACCTGGCGCTGGCCGCGGGCCTGGGGTTGGGGACGGCCGACTGGCGTCGTCTTGGGCCTGTCCAGGTTGCGACTTGATTCGCCGCGCTTGCGGTGGGCCTGGGCTGCAGAGTTGGGCGCGTGCGAGCGGCGAGAATACCTGCTACGTCATCGCCGCCCGATGGACGAGAGCTACACGAGCGACCTGAACCGGGAGGTTGCGCCCGCGCGTCCGGGTGAGTTCCTCCCCCTTTCACTGGGCACCCTTCGGGTATGGCCACCGGTGGTCCTGGCGCCCATGGCGGGCGTGACGAACTACCCGTTTCGACGGCTCTGCCGGGAGCAGGGAGCGGGGCTGTACGTGAGCGAAATGATCACCGCCCGACCGCTCGTCGAGGGGAGCGAGAAGACGCTGCGCCTCGCTGACTTCGGTCCCGACGAGTCACCCCGCAGCCTGCAGCTCTACGGAGTTGACCCTTGGTACGTGGGGGAGGCCGTGAAGCGCCTCGTCGGTGAGGGACGAGTAGACCACATCGACATGAACTTCGGCTGCCCTGTGCGCAAGGTGACCCGCAAGGGTGGCGGCTCCGCGATCCCGGTCAAGCCCAACTTGCTGCGGCGGATCGTGCGGGCGGCGGTCAGTGCTGCTCAGCACGTTCCGGTCACGATCAAGTTCCGTCTGGGTATCGATGACAACCTGCTCACCTATCGCGACGCGGGTCGCATCGGAGAGGACGAGGGGTGCCAAGCAGTGGGGCTGCACGCGCGAACCGCGGCGCAGCTCTACGATGGTGCGGCGCGCTGGGAGGCCATCGGGGAGCTCAAGTCGCTGCTCACCATCCCCGTTCTGGGCAACGGTGACATCTGGGAAGCCCAGGATGCGCTCCGGATGATGCGTCAGACTCGTTGTGACGGCGTGATCGTGGGGCGTGGCTGTCTAGGTCGGCCGTGGTTGTTCCGCGATCTGGCTAGCGTTTTTGCTGGCCACCCCCCTCCCGTGCCGCCCCCGCTGGGAGAGGTGGTGACCGTCATGCAGCGCCACGCGAGCCTCCTCGTTGAGTGGATGGGCGAAGTCCCGGCGATGCGGGCCTTCCGCCGTCACGCAACCTGGTACACGAAGGGGTTCAGAGGAAGCGCGCTGCTCCGCCAGCAACTGATGCGGGTGGTTTCCCTTGGCGAACTGCGGGACCTCCTGAGTGGACTCGACCCCGACGAGCCGTTCCCCCGCGCGGCCATGCGCGTTCCGCGAGGAAAAACGTCGGGAAGACAAAGGGTTACGCTTCCGCAGGGATACCTCGACGATCTCGATGACCCCACCGCGCCGACGGAGGAGGCCATCGTTGACGGAGGCTGACGGGGTCCAGCCTAGGCGCTAGACTCCGTCCGGAGAGGTAGGCGATGCGGGTTCAGGTGATCTCAGACGTCGTTGGTTGGCGCTGGACGCCTTTCTTTGCCCTCGTTGTCGGCACTCTGCTGAACGTCGGCTTCATGCTGCTGCTCCTCCCCAGCTCACCTGACGACTGGGGGGTTCCTGCACTGGCCGCGTCCGCTTCTTTCTCAGACGAGCCGATGGACGACGAGGGAGGCGGCGTTGCCGACCGACTCGGCAACTCGATAGGGGTCGAGTCGCGCCGTCCATCCCGTCCGAGTCGCCCTCCAACCAGCCGTGGCAGGCGACCACCACGTGGGGCCGGCGTGCTGCGGCAACCCGCGCCTCCGCCGCACATCGAGGAGGAGAACGCTGACCTCGAGGCTCCCTACGAGCCCACCCCGATGCCACCCGTCGAGGATGCTCTGCCGCCGGAACCGCCGCCTCCGCCTCCGCCTCCGCCGCCTCCGCCGCCTCCCGCTGTCGAGCCTCCCGCCCCCGAGCCACCGCCACCTGCAGACCCGCCGCCAGTGGAAGAAGAGACTGCTGCGGATGACGAGCCGGTCGAGGAAGCGATAGAAGCGGAAGAAGAAGACAACGAGGAGGAGGAAGAGGAAGAAGCGGAGGAGGAAGAAGCGGAGGAAGAAGAGGACGACGAATAGCCCGTCTGGCGGCGGCTACTCGTACAAGCGTCGCATGCGTTCGAGCGCTCGCCGCTCTGATTTGGTGGGCCGTCCCGCCCCGCGCAGACGCGTGGCGGTTCGTTCCTCCCGGGGCGGCGGAGGCGGGGAGTGGTCCTCGTACAGTTCTCGGGCTCGGGCCGCGGGTTGACGCTTGTCTTCGAGCTCGGTCACGACCAGGACGACTGGTCCCCGCGGGGCCTGGGCGCTGATCCGGTCCCCCACGTGAACTCCGTGGCTCGAGCGGACTGCTGCGTCATTCACCTTGACCCTTCCGCCATCGCAGGCCTTCTGCGCCTCCGTACGGGACTTGAAGACGCGTGCCGCACACAACCACCGGTCCACCCGTACCGAAGCGAGGCTCGAGGTCATTGACCCAACAATGATAGCCGGGCCTAGGAAGGTCGCCACGGTGATGTGGTACCTTTCAAGTGATGGCTCGGGATACCAAGAAGCCAGCGATCTTCGTCCCGCCGTTCGTCGGGACCATGCTGGCCCTCGGGGAGAGTAGTGCGACCGGAGTGCTGGAGGTCGAGGGACAAGGGGTGGTTACCCTTGTGTACCTGCTGGATGGGGTGCCCGTGTTCGCCGAAGAGGGAACCCTTGGCGAGACCTTGGGGCGAGTGCTGCTCCGGGAAATGCAGCTGACCGAGGACGAGTATCGAAAGGTACTCGAGCACATGACGACCAGTCCAATGGGCAGCGAACAGCTGCGTTTTGGTCAGGTCGCGGTTCTGCTCGGGTTTCTGACCGAGGAGCAGATCCAGGAAGCATTGCGGCTGCAGGTGGTGGCCAAGGTGGCGCGTTGCATGCAGTGGGTCGACCCCGTGTCTGCCTTTCGCGAGGACCCCGACTCGCTCCAGGACGTTTCTCACTACCCGTGTTCGATGGAGCAGGTACTGCTGGCCGGTATCTCGCGCTACTACGATTCTTCTCGGTGCGAGCAAGTCTGGCGGCCGGTGGCCGCGTGGTACCCGGAGCTTGTCGAGTCGGTGGATGACTTGCACCGCTCGCTGCAGCTTCGGAAACCCCAGCACCAGTTCCTGGAGATCCTCGACGGCACGCGCACCGTTGAACGCGCAATCGACGCGGCGCCGATCGACGTGGTGCGCGCTTCTCAGTTGCTGACGACACTGTTGCTGCTTGGTGTGGTGGAGCTTCACGACGAAGCGCTCGAGCCGCGTTCGCGCCGCCCACCGCCGCTGTCGGTGTTGCCACGGCGCTCTTCCCGCCTGCCTCCGCGAAGGTCGCAGCCATTCCCGGTGCCTCGTTCGCAACCGCAGATGCCCTCCAAGGCGCCCCAGAATCGCCAGCTTCGCCTGCGCGCTGAGCACCATTTCCGTTGTGGTCAGAAGTTGCTGCGGGAGCGGTCGACGTCCGAGGCTCTGGAACAGCTCACCGAGGCTTCGAAGCTCGATCCGTGTGCCGAGTATCGCCTGTACGTCAAGTGGGCGAGTTTCCTTCAGTTGAGTCATCCGGGCGAGAAGCTGGTGGCGCGCTCGCAGCTGCGAGCCGACGCGGTGCAGGCGCTGCGCCACGACCCCACCCTTAGTATCGCCCACTGTGTTCTCGCCGAACTCGCGCTACTCGACGGTGACGAGGCGACCGCAAGACGTGCGCTGCAGCTCGGGATCCGTTTCGAACCGAACAACCCCGAAGTTCTTCGTTTGGCCCGGCGTCTGAAGCAGTAGACTACCGCGCATGGTGACGCCTCGTCGCATTCGTCCGGCACTGCGGTCGGAAGGTCCGCTGTGCTTCGCGCACCGTGGCGGTGCCGGACTGTGGCCCGAGAACACCCTTGTGGCGTTCCGCCGCGCCTGGGAAGCGGGTTGTGAGTTCGTCGAGACTGACTTGCGTCTCACTCGCGATGGTGAGCTCGTGCTGGTTCACGACCCCACCGTCGACCGCACCACGGACGGAACGGGAAGAGTCATCGATCTGAGTCTGGAACAACTGCGGCGACTCGACGCTGGGTACCGCTTCTCGCGCGGTCAGGGTCATCCGCACCGGGGTCAGGGGCTGCAGGTTCCCACCTTGGGGGAAGCTCTGGCGGTGCATCCCGAGCTGCGCTTCAACGTTGACCTGAAACCGCGTGACCCAGCCATCGTAGGTCGCTTGGTGGACTTCATCGAGCTCGAGCGAGTTCACGAGCGGCTAGTGGTTGCTTCTGAACATGACGATCTGCTCAGGCAATTTCGTTCCGCGTTGAGGGGACGGGTCGCGACCTCCGCGGGGCGCGGCGAGGCGACTCGCTTCTGGATGGCCACGCAGGTTGGACTTTCGCATCAGCTCAAGCCTCCATTCGATGCGTTGCAGGTGCCGCCGTCCTATCGCCTGCTCAACGTGGTCGATGACCGACTCGTCGAGCAGGCACACGCAGCGGGGGTGAAAGTCCACGTGTTTACCGTCAACGCTCCGAAGGAGATGCGCCGAATGCTCAATCTCGGGGTGGATGGTGTCATCACGGATCGGCCCGACCGCCTGGTGCCCATAGTTCGACACCACGCCGAGCTCGAGCGCGAGAGTCAGGACGGGATTCCTTCGTCGAGGTGGTAGCCCTCGAGCGTGGCGAGCCCGCGCAACGCCGTTCAGCTACATTGATCCAGCGCCGGTCTTCGGTGGTTGTTGCTTGACATTGGGCGGTAGGATCTCGGCGGCGTTTTGGGTCCCGAGCTCGATGGGGATCGCGGTTTCCTGGGTCAGATCGTCGAGCTTGCCGGCCATCAGTCGCGACAGGGGACGAGTCACTTCCACCTTCTCGAACAGGATCTTCACGATCGCCGTGATGGGAGTGGCGAGGAACATCCCCGCCAGTCCCCACAGCATGCCGAAGAAGATCAGCGTGATGAGCACCGTGATCGGGTGGAGATCGAGAGAGTCTCCCATCCACTTGGGCTCTACCACGTTGCCGCTGACGGTCTGCAGCACTCCGGGGAGTACGAGCGCCAGGACCTTGACCGCGGGCGATAGCTCGGGATTGAGCAGGATGACCGGCAGAGGCAGGATGGTTGCGATGACTGGTCCCAGGTTCGGGATGAAGTTCAGGAGGAAGGCGAGGACACCGAACACCACCGCGAATGGAACCCCGAGGACGAGAAGGATGAGCCCGTGGAGTGCACCCGTCGCGATCGAAATGACGACCTTGGCAACGATGTAGCTCTCGATATTTCGCTCGATCTCGCCCAGTAGGCCCGTCGACGGTCCATCGTGGGCGGGGCCCGTCAGCTTTCCCAACAGGAGAAACAGCATAAAGATGAGCACCATCACGCTGTTGGACAAGAAGTTCAGTACCCCGTCGAGTGACGAGCGCAACAGCCCCCCCACGTACTGCTCGGAGCCCTGCAGAACCGACGCTTGCAGGTCCGCTGGGTCGAGACCCAAGCGGTCGAGGGGGAGTGTCGCCACGGCGCTTTCGCGGAGAAGTTCGAGTTGCTCGACGTAGAGGTGAGAGCTCTGGGCAAACCTACGGATCGACGCGGTCGTGATCAGTGCCACAACTGTCAGCGCGCCGACGCCCACCAGGAGAGTGACGACGAGTGCCAACCACCTCGGCAGCTTGACGTACTTCCTGAGCAGGTCGGCGAGTGGCAGTAGCGAGTAGGTGAAGAACACCGCCAGCACGAACGGAATGAGGACGGGCTTCAGCCAGTAGGCGGCGGCGGTTGCGGCCAGGATTGCCAGGACCAGCAGGCACACCGTCTGGATGCGCAGTTCCCGCTGCACGGTCATCATGAGGCGCCGTTTCGATGGCTCGGAATCTCATTCCGGGCCACCGCTCCCCAGGTGGATTTCAGCATCCGGCGGATGGACTTCGCCAAAGTCACGTCCTGACTATAGCTGATCCGCCGAGGATGCCGAGAATGGCCCGCCGGGTTGGGGTACGGCGAAACGAACCTTGGCGGACACGGGCCCACCGGCAAACGGTTCGATCCGGGCTGCGGAGAACTGACGCGCGACGCAGCGGCCCACCTCCGTGTCGGTGAACGGGGGGGCGAGGGACGTGGATGTGACGTTTCCTGTCGTGGGATCGAAACTGACGCGGGCGCTACCCGTTCCCGACGGTCCCTCGGGCTTTCCACATCTACCCGCGTTGGCTGCCGCGAGGTTCAAGGCCGCCACCGCCTGCGCTGGGTTGAAGGGTGGGGGGTCGGGGGCCAACCGCGCTCCGGTGTGCTCGGGCAGGTGGTCCTCGGGCGGTCTCGTCGCTTGGGTCTGATGCGAAGGCGTGGCGCTTGGCTGGGGAGATTCGGGTTCCGGTGACGCCGGGGGGGATGGGCCTGCCAGATGACCCCCGCCGCGGGGAGTCCGTCCCACCCGGTGGGTGTCATGTCGGGGCGGACCGAGTAGCGAAGCTCGCGCTGCCGATGCAACAGACTCTGCCACCGGCGTGACGGTCAGGCTCACGTCGGTCACGCGAGTGGCGGACGCCACGAGTTCCTGGGGGATGGCTCCGACGGTGGGGCTCTGGAAAGCCCCGCCAAGTACGGCACTGCCGATGGCGAAGAGTCCGACCGCGGCTGCTGCCAAGGCGCAGGGAGCTATCCACCGCGGGGATCGCGTTGGTGATCCGGGTGCCTGGCTCATGGCGATCGGGCGCAGTGAGCCGTCGGGCCTGAGGGACCCAAGCTCGGACGCTACCGATGGCGCGGAGGTCTCCTCGTCCCCGCGGTCGCCTGGGGTGCGATTGGTGCCGGCCTCCAACGCGCTGACTGGCGGCTGCGGCCGCAGGGCAACGACGACCGGTGGGGGGGTGGGGTCCAGGGACTCCACTCCGAATCGGGGCGTGGTCGGCTGCGGCGCGGGCTGTTCGGCGGATCGTGGTGATCTGGCGCCGTCGATCGGGGGCCAGACGGGGTCCCCCAATCGCGCGCCGGGCTGCTCGCCGAGTTCGCCTCGGATGGTGGCGCCAGATGTCTCTGCTCCCGTTCCGGTGTCGAGGTCATCCGGAGCCTTTTTGCTTTCCAGCGGGCTGACACAGCGCTGAAGCGCCTCCGCGATGTTCTGAGGAGTGCCGTTGGGGGCTGTGGGTTCCGTTCGTTGGAGCGGGTCTGCAGGGAGTGACCCTCGGCGTCTCACTTTCTCGCTTGGGCTGGAGGTAGAGGAAGGGACCTCGACGTGGGCTCTGGCTGGTGAGGAGGGCGCCGGAGGCAGGCGGCTGGTACGGCGCTCCAGGCGGGTTCTGACTTCCGGGATCTCGCAGAGCGAGAGCCAGACGAGAGAGCCCGCGTGGCGGCACTTCACGCCCCCGTTCAGCAGTCCGGAACGCCACGCATCGGCCAACTCTTCGACCGTCATCGTGCGCTGATCGGCCAAGGTGACCTGAACGAGCCAGCGACGGCGGTGAGCTTCCGAGTCTTTCGAGCTGCCGGGACCGAACATGGCGTGTCTCGAGTTCTCGATGCGAGATGGCTGCCTCGCGCTCCCCCTCGGTTCGATCACCTAGCGCAACTCGCTGCTCGCGACAGGCCAAAACGCGCGTGGCGGGTGCTTTTCCCCCGCTCCGACCTCGCTGGGTGGATGGCCAGGAGGACGGCGGGTCGCCCCATCTCGCGGGGCTCGGCAGCCAAGAACAGCAATTCCAGGAAGTTGCCAAGCAGGACTCACGGCCGCACCGAGTGGTCCAGCCCGACCCTGCTGCCGCTCCGCTGGCTCAGGCTCGACCGGCGAGCTTGACTCGTGGCGATTCGTGGCGACCGACCCCGCACCGGGCTGCGCGGGCAACCCGGCTACCAAGCAAGGTCAGTCGACGATCTTGTTGAGCGGGAACTCGACGATGTCTTCTGCGCCGGCTTCCTTGAGCTGCGGAATGATGTCTCGAACGATGCTCTCGTCCACGATCGTACTGACCGAGTACCAGCCTTCAGCCTGCAGCTTGGAGACAGTGGGACTCTTCATGCTCGGCAGGATGTTCTCGACTTGCCGCAGACCGGCCTCGGGAACATTGAGCATCAAGCCGACTTTGTCCGCCGCGGCCAATGCGGCCTTCAAGAGCAGGGCGATGCGATCGATCTTGGTTCGCTTCCGATCGTCAGAGTAGGCCGCCCGATTCGCGATGAGTCGGGTCGTTGATTGCATGATCTCGGCCACGATGCGTAGCTTGTTGGCACGGAGCGAGCTTCCGGTCTCGGTGACGTCGACGATCGCATCGGCGAGATGCGGAGGTTTCACCTCCGTCGCTCCCCAGGAGAACTCCACCGTGGCCTGAACACCCTGCTCGGCCAGATACTTCTCCGTCAGTTCGACCGCCTCCGTGGCGATGCGCTTGCCGGCAAGGTCCGCCACCGTCTGGACCTCGCTCGATTCCGGGACGGCGATCACCCAGCGCACCGGGCGCTTGAGTTGCTTCGCGTAGACGAGTTCGGCCACCTGAACCACGTCCTTGTCGAGGATCCAGTCGAGACCGGTGAGCGCGGCCTCGATGACTCCGAGTTCCACATAGCGGGCCATCTCCTGCGGACGGATCAGCATGCACTCGATCTCGTCGTCGTCGATCGAGGGAAAGTAGCTCCGGCTGGAGACCGAGATCTTCCATCCTGCCTTGCGGAACAGGTCGATGGTCGAGTCTTGGAGACTGCCCTTGGGTAGGCCGAGCTTCAGCTTGCTCACTTCCTGCTCCCGTACATTTCCGCCGGGTCCTTGAGACGAGGCTGGTTTTCGGTCAGCGCCCCGTCGCTGGCAACGGTTCGGTAGAAGCAGCTCTTGAATCCCTCGTGGCAAGCGGGGCCGGACTGCTCGATCCGAATGACAACGGCGTCCTGGTCGCAGTCGACGCGGATCTCCTTGACCAGCTGAACGTTCCCGCTCGACTCACCTTTGAGCCAGAGCTTGTCTCGGGACCGCGAGTAGTAATGCACCTTGCCGGTTTCGAGAGTCTTGTTGAAGGCCTCCTCGTTCATGTAGGCGACCATCAGGACCTCACCGTCGTTGGCGTCCACGGCGACCGCGGTCACCAGGCCATTCATCTTCGAGAAATCGAGCTCAACCATCGATGCGTTGCTTTCCTTCCGAGGGATCGCCCACGGGTCGACCCGCGTGCGGGGCGGACACTAGATGACCTCGCGCGATTGTCGAGCCCTTCGACCTGGGTGAAATGCCGCCGTCCTCTGCCCGAAGAGGCACTGACTGGGCCGCGGTCGAGCCCAGAGCTGGCCCGTTTGGCCTGGATTTCCCCTAGAACCCGATCAGTTTGCCCGACGCGGAAAAGACCCGTCTCCGGGCGCCCAGAAGGGGCGAGGCACCCGGAGACAGGTGCTTCCAGCTGGCGCTGCTGCCCTGTCGGTGTTCTAGGTCGTTGATTTGGAACAACAAACAACCTGATTGTTGTTCTAGGTGGTGGCGCTGGCTCGGATACCCACCCGGGGGCCGGAGGCCCCCACTTTCCAGCCCAGTGCCTCCTTGGCCACCTCTATGCGACCGAGCGGGAGGTGACCCCGCCAGCGGCGGGCTTCCCGGCGCTGGGCGGGGATTCGAAGCAGACGATCCCGGGACTCCTCCGCCCCCGACCGTAGACCGAGGGGTGGCGCAGGAGAGGGGTGGCGCCACCAACCCGTGGTGCTGGAAACTGGTGGCGGAGAAAAGACGGTTGCCGGATGCGAACTCACTCGGTGCTGGGGGGGGGGGGGCAGGGTGCGCCGGGGCGCCACGGGGGAATCGGGAGACGTAGTGGACGGGCGTTCACAGCGACCAGTCGATCGCCGTCTTCGCCCTTTCGTCCGAGCTGCAGACGCTCTAAATTTCCACACGATTCTGCCGCATTCTGCGTGGGTCGGTTCGGCACACCCTTTGCTCCCGGAGTGGTCATGCGATTTCCCCTCTCTCCCGTTGCCCTCTTCGGTGTCGTCCTCCTGCCCCTCACTGCTCAAGGGCAGTGGGAGGAAGCGGATGTGGACCCCGCGGATGGGTCCGAACCCGGATCCGAGGTCGCTGGTGAGCCCTCTCCTTCTGACTCCGCTGGTGACGAAGGCTCGCGGTCGGCCGCTGCCGCCTCTGACGCAAACGCTGGCGAAGCGGAATCCGAGCCTCCGCCGCGCTCCGGGGACCCCGAGGGGACGACTGCCGAACGCACGGTGAAGGCTGACGCCGTCATTGTCGTCAAGACCGAGGAACCGGCGCCGTTGGAGAAGACGACGCGCCGCCTCCACGATGGTTTCTATCTCCGCGGGTCGATCGGGAACGGCTGGTTCGGTTCGAAGTTCAGCTCCGGGCTGCTGGATGACGCCACGGTGGGTGGGGGCAGCGGTGTTCTGGATGTGCAGCTTGGCGGCACGCCAGCGCGTGGCCTCGTCATCGGTGGAGGGTTGTTCCTCACCGGAATGGAGCACGAGGACGTGCGCCCTCCCAACGTGCCAAGCGCGCGGGGGGATGACCCAGGTGCCATCGGACTCGTCGCGGTCGGTCCGTTCATCGACTACTTCCCCGATCCCAAGGAGGGGTTCCACTTCGGAGGCATGCTGGGTGTGGCGGCGCTGGGGTTCGACACGCCTGCCGATGTCGGTGACGATCCATACTACGCGGACGACGAGCGTGTGGGCACCGGCGGGGCACTGGGGGCGTGGGTCGGCTACGACTGGTGGGTGGCTCGCGAGTGGTCCCTGGGGGTGCAGCTTCGATATCTGGGTGCCGTCGTGGAAAACGAAACCTACGATTGGCGGGGGGCCGCCGACACCCTCTCGCTGCAGTTCACGGTGCTCTATCATTGATCTCCGGCCCGAGTGCCTGCCGCGTAGCGACTGGTTGACAGGGAGAGCGAGTGCGAAAAAACTTCGCATCCGGTGATTGCCGCAGAGACCGTACTTGAGGCCTGGGCTTGGGAGGAGGTTCCCACGGTGCAACCGCTGGTGGGTGGCCTCATCAACCAGACTTTCGTGGTCCGGGGGCGACAACGTCCCCTCGCCGTGTTGCAGCGCCTGAACGGCAACGTCTTTTCTCCGGAGGTGAACGAAGACATCGAGGCTGTGACGCGGCACCTGCAAGCCAAGGGACTCGCCACCCCGCTGCTGCGGCGGACCCGGGAGGATCGCCTGTGGTATCGCGACGACGAGGAGGCCGTGTGGCGGGTCCTCTCCTGGGTCGGCGACCGGACCATCGAGCGGATCTGGTCCAGCGACGAGGCCGCGAGCGCTGGGGAGCTGGTGGCCCGCTTCCATGCCGCGACGGTTGACCTCGAATGGGAGTTCCGGTCAGTGCGCGGTGGCTTTCACGACACCGAGCGCAGGATGCAGGAGCTGCAACAGTCGCTCGCGGCCCACCCGACGCATCGCCTCGCCGCCCGTGTCGCGCCTATCGCCGACGCGATCTGCCGCGCCTGGGACTGCTGGGAGAGCCCTGGTGGCCTCCCGACTCGGACGGTTCATGGCGATCTCAAGATCAGCAACGTTCGCTTTCGCGGGGATCGGGCCTGGGCGTTGATCGACCTCGACACCGTGGGGCGCGGTACCCTGGACGCCGAGCTGGGAGATGCCTTTCGGAGTTGGTGCAACCCGGCCCGAGAAGATGCTCCAGCGCGATTCGACGCGGACCTGTTTGCTGCTGGCATTCGTGGGTATGCGTCGGCGGCGAGCGATGTCGCGGCTGAGGAGTGGGACGCCATCGTGCCGGGTATCGAGCGCATCGCACTCGAGCTGGCGGCCCGGTTTGCTGCCGACGCGCTCGAGGAATGCTACTTCGGGTATGACGCGGACCATTTCGCGACCCGTGGTGATCACAATCTCGCTCGCGCCCAGGGGCAGCTCGAGCTCGCAAGAGACGTGCGAGCCGCGCGCCCGGCCGCCGAAGAACTGGTGCGCGCCGTCCGGCGATGAGCCTCCCGTCATCCGTGCCGCCACGTCCTTTCTGTGGACATTCTGGAGGTCAGCGCGTGTGAGGATCGGCAGAGGCCTCAGGGCTTTGATGCTCGGCTCAGAAACGAGATGCCGGCAATGAGCAGAGCGACGGAGAACACCACCATGTAGGCGGCGATGGCTTCCGAGCCACTGCTCGTCAAGCTGTACCCGGCGCCCGCCCCCAGGAGCACCCCGGCGGTCGTAGCCGCGATCCCTACCTGGGTTCGCTTGCGCTTCTTCTCCATACGAATGGGGAGTGACAGCGAGGCCTCTGGCCGAGTGGGGTAGTGGTCCAAATTGCGTCTCCGTTGAGGTTGCGCCGCCGACCGCGGCTTTGGCGATGAAACGGCATCTTGCGGCCGCGCTGAAGGGTGCGAGAAGCGGACGTGCGACTTCGGTAGGAGTCGGGGCGACACTCACCGACTCTGGTGGTGGCAGGGCGACGAGACGAGAAAGGGCTTGACGAGGGAAAAGGAACTGGCGCGCTTGGCGTGCAGTTGCGGGTTTCATTTCTACCTCTGGAGTACCGACTCGTCGTCCTGACGGGGCGACGGCCTGACCAAGCGCGACGTGGCTTGGTCAGCTGGGTTTCCCGCGTCTCGCTGCGTGATTGTCGAAGGGCTCGACAATCGCGCTCGCTCATCTAGGCTCCGCCAATGAATTTCTTCGGGCATGCGGCTATCGCGCGCTGGTGCTCGAGAGACTCTCGTCTGCTCTTCGGGGCCATGTTGCCCGACTTGGTTGGCATGATAGGGGCGCCGATGCCCAAGATACGCTGCGCTGTGGTGCGCGCGGGCGTTGCTCACCACCACGCGACCGATGACGTCTTTCACCGCACCGAGACCTTTCGTCAACTCTCGGGCGCTGCGGGTCGGCACCTGGAGAGCTTTGGTCTGCGTCGCGGTAGTGCTCTGGCCGTCGCCCACGTCGGGGTCGAGTTGCTCATCGATTGCACTCTGGGGGTGAAGACAGACGTGTGTCGTGACTATCTTGCCGCTCTGGATGCCGGCGCACCGGACACGCTGCGAGCGGATCTCCAGTGGGCGACGCTGGAGTACCGCGAGCGGTACGTGAAGCTGCACGCAATCCTGTTGACCCGGGGGCTGGCGGTGGTCGATTCCGCGCCGGAGCGGCTCGCACAACGGCTCCAGCGGGCGCTGGCGCGACGTCCCCGGTTGGCGCTGGCGGACGAGGATTGCCCGGTCGTCGAGGCCTGGGCGCGAGGGGCTCACTGCTCGGTCGCCGATGCGGTACCCACGCTTCTGGACGAACTGCGAGTGGGGCTGGCGAAGAAATCAATGGGGGATCGTGAAACCGCCGCCCAGTGAGGCAACGACGAGATCCACTACGTGCGAACCCGAGGTCGCGGAGGCCTGCCATGTCGCGACGACGCGTGACGGGTGGGAGCTTGAGCTGGCGAGTGCTCGGGGTGACGTTCGGGCGCGGCATCCCGTGCTCATCGTACCTGGCTACGCGATGAACTCGCGCGTCCTGGACTACCAGCCTGGGCGCTCGAGCCTCGCGGCGGCTTTGGTTGCTGCGGGTTTCGAGGTGTGGTCGATGAATCTGCGAGGTACGTCCAGATCGCGACGGACCGAGGACCCTCCCGGTCAGGTCTCTCTGTCCGCGTACGTCCGCGAGGACCTCCCTGCGGCCCTGGAAGTCGTGAGTAGCGAGACTGCCGCCGATTGCCGTGCCCCGTTCTGTGTTGGGATCAGTCTGGGGGGATCCATCGTGTATGGTCATCTCGCTGGCCAACAGCATCACGCGCTGGCTGGCGTGGTCGCCGTCGGTGCTCCGTTGCGTTGGGAAACGGTGCCTCCGCTGTTTCGGGTGGCGTTCCGGTCCCGGCGCTTGGCCCGCGTTCTACCGATGCGAGGGATTGCCCGGGTTGCCAGACTTGTGGTGCCGCCGCTCGCGCACGCGGGGCTCCTGGGCGCCTACGTGAATCGTCGGCGTCTTGCCGAGAGCGACACCCAGGCGATGGCGGCCACGGTCGAGGACCCTTCGTCCGAGCTGAACGCCGAGATCGCGGAGTGGTTGCGAGTCGGTGATCTGTACATCGGGGGCACGAACGTGACTCGCGCGCTGGCCGCAGTGGACCTCCCGCTGCTCGTCATCCTGGCGAATCGGGACGGACTCGTGCCACCGTCCGCGGCCCGATCGGTTGCTGCCGTCTGGGGGGGAAGCGACGTAGAGATCGTCGAGGTGGGGCGCGGGGCTGACTGGTTCGGACACGCGGATCTGTTCGCGACCAGCGACGCGCCGGAGCGGGTGTTCTCGCTCGTTGTTCGCTGGTTGGAGGAGCACGACTGCGCTGCTCGATGATTGGTGGGGGTTCGGCCTGCGCCACGCAGCTGCCGGCACTTCTCACCGGGGCGGGTTCGTGTCGCGTCCTTCGTCGATGACGGCAGCCATGGCTGGCATGACGCGAGTGATCGCATCGTTCAGCTCAACCAGGAGGTCCTGCACATCCATGTGTCGCTCCTCACGCAGCGCCCGTTCGAGTCGTCGCGCCAGGTCGTGTACCTGTTCCGCGCCCACGTACGCCGCCGCTCCACTCAGGGAGTGAAGTCGGTGGATCGCCGCAAGGGTGTCGCGGCGCGCCAACGCTTCGCGAATGGCGGTCGGAGATCGCTGGTGGCCTTCGCTGAACTTCTCGAGCAGTCGGCGATAGAGGCGAACGTTGCCGCTGATGCGCTCGAGTGCTGCCGTGGTCGCCAGTGCGCCTGCTGCGGAGGGGGCCTCTCCGGCGAGTTGACTGACGATTCGCTGCGCCGTTGCTGTTCGGAGCGCGGCTCGCTGCGCGCGACTTGGTGGGGGCTTGTCCTCCGTACTGTGCAGCATCCAGTACGCGAGAGTCGTGTAGAGACGCGACGGGGCGATGGGTGTCGATATGTGGTCGTTCATGCCCGCGTCCAGACAGCGCTTGCGATCCTCTCCGAGCACACTCGCCGTCATGGCAATGATTGGGAGTTCGTCGGGACCCAGCCGAGCGCGGATGGCCCGAGTAGCGGCGACGCCGTCCATGACCGGCATGTGCAGATCCATCAGTACCGCATCGTGAGTTCCGGTCGTGGCTCGCTGCACGGCTTCCTGACCGTTGGTCGCTACTTCCACCTCGATACCGGCTAGCTGGAGTAGCTCCGAGGCGACCTCGCGGTTGACCTCGTTGTCCTCGGCGAGCAGGATCCGACGCCCTTTGAGGGTCGCAGCGGTCTCCGGATCGAGCCCTGGGCGGCCGTCCTGGTGTGAAGGGGCACGGGCACCCGCAAGAACCTGGCCGATCCGTGCGAGCAGTGCTCTTCGGCGAATCGGCTTGGCAACGACCGCCCGGATCGCTCCCTGCTCCGCGTCTGCCGTCAGCAGCTCGGGGGCATTGAGCGGAGCCATGAGAATCGCAGGTGTTGCGGCGAGCTGCGGTAGGGTTCCGACGAAGCGCGCAAGCTGGAGCCCGTCCAGTCCCGGCAGATCCTGATCGAGCAAGACCAGATCGAAACGACGGTTTCCGTCGAGTAGCAAGCTGAGCGCATCTTCGCCACATTCAGCGGTGTCGACTTGAAAGCCTTGCGAGGAGAGCAGGGAGCCGATCGCCGACCGCGCCGACGTGCTGTCGTCGACCACCAACACGCGCAGCTCGCCGCGGGCGGGAGGGGAGCTGAACCCTCGTCGCTCGGGTGGGCCGGGGAAGTGCACCTCGAACGAGAAAGTGCTGCCCACTCCGAGCTGACTCTGGATGCGAAGCGAGCCCCCCATCATCTCGATCAGTCGTTGGCTGATCGCTAGCCCCAGGCCAGTTCCGCCGAAGCGCCGGGTCGTCGAGCTATCTGCTTGGGTGAACGGTCGGGTGAGCTGTTCCAGGTGATCCGAGGCGATCCCGATTCCGGTGTCTTCGACTGCGAACTCCAGCACGGTCTCGCTCGCCGACATCGACGCGACTTCCACCCGGAAGACGACCTCCCCACGTTCGGTGAACTTGACCGCATTGCCCACCAGGTTCAAAAGGATCTGACCGAGGCGGAGCGCGTCACCCGCTAGCGTGTCGGGAACTTCGCTAGAGATATCGACCACCAGTTCCAGGTTCTTCTGAGTGGCGGCCATGCCACAGCTCGACACCACCTGGTCGAGGACCTCGTCGAGGAGAAATGGTTCGCATTCGACCTCCAGCTTTCGGGCCTCGATCTTGGAGAAGTCCAAGATGTCATTGACGATTCCCACCAATGCACGGCTCGAGGCCAGTCCCTGCTCGAGGTAGTGCTCCTGGCGTGGTGAGAGTTGGGTTCCGAGGATCAAGTCCAGGTAGCCAATCAGTGCCGTGATGGGAGTGCGGATCTCGTGCGACATGTTGGCCAAGAATTCACTCTTGGCGGCGCTGGCTTTCTCGGCGGCCTCGCGGGCGCGGTGCAGGCTTGCGGCCTGGCGCATCACGTAGACGGCGCTGCTCAGGTACCCAGCGACGCCCTCGTAGATCCAACCCCGATCGGAGTGGCGAGGTTCTTGAAAGACCACGTACCCCAGTGGTTCCCGCGCGAAGGTGAGCGGGTAGACGGCGAGCGAGTGGCGTCCTTCCGCGTGATGCAGGCCCGCGGGCAGGAGGCCATCATGCGGTAGCGCGTTGGGCTCCAAGTCCGGGCTAGCCCGAGCTTCCGGGGTGAGAGAGGCGAGGAAATGGGTGGCCTGCCAGAGGTCGTCGGTGTCGTGTCGGCTTCTGGCGTTGGTGGGACCCTCGGGGTTGAAGAGTGCGGCGACCGTGACCCTCGAGCGGTCCCCGGGTGCAAAGAGCAGCACGCAGCAGTAGTCCACGTCGAGGCCCGGGAGGGCCGCCGAAAGAATGCGATTCAGACCCCCGAAGTCACGAGCCATGACCAGCGCACCACCGAGCATCCGCAGCGCGTTGGCGCGCTGGGTCGTGTGTAGCTGCTCGAGCGACTGCGTGCGGGCCGCGACCTGACTGATTGTCAGGTGGAACTGCAACAGCAATCGTTCACAGCGGGCGGTTCCTTCCGGGTCGCGGAGGCGGTGGCGCTGAACTCCCGAATCGACGAGGTAGACGACGTCGTGCCAGCGCAGAAGGTCGATGCCGCGCTCCGCGGTTGCCAGGACGTGGCGCTCCAGCTGCGCCACGTCTGCGTCAAGTCCGCGCAGTGCGGTCAACAGTTGGTCGAGCAGCTCGTCGGCGCCCGAAGGAACGCAATCGACAGGGTCGCCGAGCAAGCGCCGAAGCCTCTCCCGACAGGCGTCGCGGAGGCTCTCGATCTCTCTTTCCAGGGCGTGGCGCGGATTGGGAACCGCGGCCGTCAACGGCTGTGGGAGCATCGCACAGCCGCAGGAGCTACGAAACACCGGTTCGGTCGGGACGACGATTCGGGGGGGCATTGGCTGCCCGGCGAGGCCGGCCACCAGAAGCTCGATGGCGTGTTCGGCCACCGACTCGATGGGCTGCGCCACCGTGGTCAGCGGCGGGCTCGCGTAGCGGGCGTGGTCGTCGTCGTCGAAACCAATCACCGCCACGTCTCTGGGAACCCGAAGGCCACGGGTCTCCAGCTCGCGGAGGGCGCCTGCTGCCATGGCGTCGCTGGCAGCCACGATGCCGTCGAGTTCTCGCGGATCGATGGCGCGTTCATCGAGGAGCGTCCGCACGGCTCGGGTCCCATCCCCTTCGAGAAACGTGCCGTCGGCGACCAGTTCTTCGCGAACTGGCAGACCATGTCGCTGCATCACGTCGCGGAAGACTGCTTCACGTTCGAGCGCGTCCGGGTTCTCCGCCGAACCGCGGATGAATCCCAGTCTTTGGAGGCGGTGCTCGCGTATCAGGTGGTCGATGACGGCGCGGAGTCCGGCGCGGTTGTCGGCGACCACGTGCGGGACACCAGTCAGATCGCCGATGGCGACGACCGGAAGGCCGTGCCGCTCACACACCCTCAGCAACCACTCCTGGCCGACATCGCTGCTGAGCACGTTGGCCGCCACGACCAGTCCGTCGACGGCTGGCGGTTCCGCCAGTTCGTAGATGAAGGACCCGTCGAACCGCGCCACCTCGTGGGCCTCTCCCGTGAAGTAGCCCCCGAAGAATCCCACGAAATCTACGTCCAAGCGGGCCGCTGCGCGGCGCGCCCCCGCGTACAGGCGAGACTGATAAGGGGCGAGAATCGAGTCGACGAGAAAGGCGATGCGATGGCGGGGGCGCGCTGACGAGATCGACACCGGCTGGTAAGACTACCACCCATGGCAAGTCCAGGCGAGTGGTCGCTCGAGGCGGCGATAGCGGCACCCGAGCGGGCAACCCGGCTCTGCGTGGCGACGGGGGAGCTGGCTCGGTTTCGGCAACAGGTGGCTCGCTTCACCGCGCTCAGGGAGCTCGAGATATTTGCCTTGGGACTACGCCGCATTCCTGACGAGGTCTTCGACCTGGTTGCTCTCGAACGCCTGGACGTCTCCGACAACAATCTGCGTCAGATCGCGCCAGACCTGCAGCGGCTGGTGCGGCTTCGCGAACTCAACGTGGCCGCCAACCGACTGACAGTACTACCAGAGGAGCTGTGGGAGCTGGGATCGCTCGAAAATCTGGATGCTTGCGACAACGACTTGGTTCAGCTCTCGCCCCGTCTGGGCGAGCTGCGTTCTCTGCGCCGACTGGCCTTGAGTGGCAATCGACTCGTGGCACTTCCGGAGTCCCTGGGCTGCTTGCGGCGGCTGGATACGCTGTACGTGAACCAGAACGCTCTCGAGTCTCTCCCCGACTCAGTGCTTCAACTTCAAGCACTCACGGAGCTGCAGCTGGGGGACAATCGTCTGCGGCAGTTGCCCCGAGGCATGGAGCGACTGGCGCACCTCGAATGGCTGACCTTGCATGGCAACCCACTGACGCATGGGGAGGGGGAGGCCATGCGGCGACGGCTCCCTCGGTGTATCGTTCGCGTCTAGCGTGGCAGCTGATCTGCTGATTTCCCGACGATGCGTGCCTGGCGCTGATTCTGGTGGCAGCGCGGATCCGGGAGATGCGGCGAGCTAGTTTCAGCCCTTGGATGTCTCTGTCTCCACGATCGAGACGATGTCGGGTGCCAGTCGTTCGATGACCTTCAGGCTGCGCGGTTGCCAGCTCAGCTGCTGATCGGTGACGAAGCGGACATCGTAGCGTGGTTGGCCTGACTGGACCTGGTAGACGTAGGAGACCAGTCCCTTGAGGCAGCTCGAGTTGAGCAGATAGAGCGCCCTGATGTCGATCTCCACGGCGTCCAGCTGTTGGCTGCTGGCCAGCGCGTGCGCTTCCTTGAGGCAGCGGTCGAGGTGGCGCACCGCGGCCATGTCGCCGGTGCCCGAGAGTCGCAGGACTAGACGGTCCTCCTTGAGGTCCGGATCGATGGCGAATCCCTCGAGGGCGACCGGAGTGACAGTGGCAGCGGTCATCGGGTCTTCCTCAGCTGAACCGGCGCCTGCACGCTGATGGTCAGCTCGTTCCCCTCGATCTGGTAGTCGAGATCGAGTCCAGCCTCTGCGCGGATCCGTGCCAGCCCCAGTCCCGAGATGTCACCGTGGGGGGCGATCTCTCGGGCGATGCGATCGTAGAGCGCGGTCGGGTTCGTGGACTCCTTGATCTCGGCCAGTCGCTTCGAAACTGCAGCGAGTTGCTCCGGTGCTGCCTGGTTGCGTGCAAACACTCGCATGACGTGAGCGCCATCCACTTCCTCGAGCTCGACTTGCAGCGTGACATCCCCGCTCGTCGAGTACTTCGTGATGTTTTCTGCCAACTCCTGCGCCGCCATGTAGAACCGCCATGCCGTGTCCATGCTGGCCATCAGCGTGCGACAGAAGTCCGACACGAGGCGGGACACTGCTGTCACCAGGTGTTCGTCCGGCGTGAATGTGAGGGAGACGAAGAGGCGAGCGTGTTGGTTCGGTTCACCCATCGTCGGGCTCCGTTGGCGAGTGGGGTGTGACCCGTGCCGGTTGAATACAACCGGGCAACGGCCGAAGTTGCAGTCGATTAAGGGGGATGGGCGGTATTCGAGCCCGCTCCCGACGCGGCATTGGCCTTCTGATCGGCCGGAGGCTCCCCTACGTCTTGGCCGTCAGGGAGCCTCGACCCGATGCATCAAATCCCACCGCCCTCGACGAATGCCTCGGGGCGAGCTTCCGGGAGCACCACTCTGGTGCCAGGTCGGATGCTTCGTGTCAGCCACACGTTTCCTCCCACGACCGATCCCCGACCGATGGTGATCCGGCCGAGAATCGTCGCACCGCCGTAGATGGTGACGTCGTCTTCGACGACGGGATGGCGTGGGATTCCCTTGATGGGATTGCCGTTCTCGTCCTTGGGGAAGCTCTTTGCTCCCAGAGTCACCCCTTGGTAGAGGCGGACGTTGTTGCCGATCACGCACGTTTCGCCGATGACGACGCCGGTGCCGTGGTCGATGAAGAAGCGCTCGCCAATCTGGGCGCCCGGGTGAATGTCGATCCCCGTCAGGGAGTGAGCGTGCTCCGTGATCATCCGGGGCAGGAGTGGAACCTCCAGCTGGTACAGCACGTGGGCAAGACGCTGGCAGGTGATCGCGATGATCCCCGGGTAGCAGAAGATGGCCTCATCGGGTGAGGTGGCTGCCGGATCCCCGTCGAACGCTGCCTGGACGTCCGTCGCGAGCGCACTGCGCACCTGTGGCAGCTGCTCGAACAGAGTCCGCACGATCTGGTGCGCTTGGGCGTGGCACTTGGCTCGCTCCTCAGGCGCGTCCCGGCACACGAATACTAGGCAGTGCTCGATCTGTTCCTCGAGAATTGGTCGCAGCTGGTCCAGCGTGGCGCCGACGTGAAAGCGCAGGGTTTCCGCACTTACCTTCGAAACGCCGAAGTATCCAGGAAACAGGACACCGCGGAGTCCCTCGACGACCTCGATCAGCACCCGGCGAGAGGGCAATAGCTGCGCTCCCCGATTGAAAGCTCCCGACCGGGTCAGCCCCTGGCTATGCGCACACAGGCGCTCTACGATCGGTGTGAGATCGTAGTCGGTCGCATCGCTCGACATGGGCTCATTCCTCGTCGTAAAGCCAAGTGGACAGATACCGCTCTCCGGTATCCGGCAAGAGCACCACGATCAGATGTCCTTCGTGCTCTGGTCGTTGCGCCACTTGCAGAGCCACGTGTAGCGCTGCGCCCGAGGAGATGCCAGCGAGAATGCCTTCTTCCTTGGCGAGCCGGCGGGCGGCGACGCCCGCGTCCTCGTGGCTGACGAGAATGATCTCGTCGACGAGGTCCCGGCGCAGTACCTCAGGCACGAATCCGGCCCCAATGCCCTGGATCTTGTGGGGACCGGGATCCCCGCCACTGAGTACGGGAGAGTCCTTCGGCTCCACAGCGATCGCCTTCAGCGATGGTTTGCGGGGCTTGAGCGCCTCCGCAACGCCAGTGATGGTGCCCCCGGTGCCCACGCCGCTGACGAACACGTCGATCGAGCCGTCCGTGTCGTTCCAGATTTCCTCGGCTGTCGTGCGCCGGTGGATGTCGGGGTTGGCGGGATTCGCGAACTGTTGGAGCAACAGGTGGCCGTTTTTCTCCGCCAGCTCCTTGGCCATCGCTACCGCGCCGCCCATCCCGCTCTTGCCAGGCGTCAGGACGAGCTCCGCCCCGAGCGCGGCCAGGAGCTTGCGGCGTTCGATGCTCATCGTTTCTGGCATTGTGAGTACCAAGCGGTAGCCCCGCGACGCGGCCACGAACGCGAGGCCAACTCCCGTGTTTCCACTAGTCGGCTCGACGATCGTGCCTCCGGGCTGGAGGTGTCCGTCTCGCTCGGCGGCTTCGATCATCGCGAGCCCGATCCGGTCTTTGACACTCGCGCAAGGATTGAAGCTCTCCAGCTTGGCCACCACCTTCGACTTCAGTCCGGCGGTGATGCGCGGCAGTCCCACGAGCGGGGTCCGGCCCACGAGTTGCGTGATGTTCTCAGCGATGGCACCCACGACGACCTCCATCTCATAGATTGGCTATGAATACGAAAGTTTACCGGTTCTTTACTTTTCCGATGCGAATTAGATAGCGCATTCCCTCAGCGGCGTCCAGAGGAGCAACGCAGGCGCCATCTTCCCCCACCACGCGGCGGAGCGGCGGGCAGATTGCGAGAACCGTGGAATTCGGCCATCGGTTCGACCGGTCCGAGGCCGACCTGGCCCACCGACTTGGGCCCAAGTCTGCGCTACCCTACCCCAGGTAGCTTGCGACGCAGCCGGTGTCGCTCTCGGCGCGCCCCTGTGTTTGGAGGCCTGGTGATTGCTTTTCGTGTCTCGGGATTGGTCCCTGGCATCGTCCCCGTGGCGTTGGCGCTGGCTGCGGGTTGCAACTCGGGTTCGACGCCAAGCGTCGACCACCCGAATGACCCCGGCTGCGCCTCCGGCGAGCTGGCGTGTGGCCTCGACTGTGTCGACCCGCTGACGCATGCGTCCCACTGCGGGGCCTGCAACCATGCGTGCTCTAGTAGCAGTCGATGTGTGGGTGGGGTGTGCCAGTGCTCCTACCCGCTCTCGAACTGCTTCGGGTCCTGCGTCGACCAGCTGCTGGACTCCGCCCACTGCGGGGCCTGTGGACACGCCTGCGGTGCGACTCAGGGGTGCGTGGCTGGTGCATGCCAGTGTCCAGTGGGGTACGTCGCTTGTGGTCCAGAGTGCGTAGACCAGCTGGCAGACCCCGCGAACTGCGGGGCGTGCGGGAACGTGTGCGGGGCGGCCCAGGGATGTGTGGCAGGCGCGTGCCAGTGTCCGGTGGGCTTCACAGCCTGCGGCCAGGAATGTGCGGACCTTGCCATCGATGTGTCCAACTGCGGGGCTTGTGGGGTGACCTGCGTATCGGGGCAGACGTGCGGTGGCGTTGGCGGTTGCGTGTGTCAGTCGGGGTTCGATGCGTGCGATGGTGTCTGCGTCGATACGACAATCGATGCGCGCCACTGCGGAGGGTGCGGTTCTGCCTGCGACAGCGATCGCCTCTGCTCAGCGGGGACCTGCGTGAGCGAATGCCCGTTGGGGGAAACCGAATGCGGCAGTTCCTGCGTGGATCTACGGGCCAGCGCCACGCACTGTGGGAGTTGCGGCAATGCGTGTCCGCCCGGGCAGGGCTGCGCCGAGGGCGCCTGTGGCTGTCCTGTGGGACAGCAGGCGTGCGGCGGGCAGTGCGTGGACATTCGCACGGACCCGAACCACTGCGGCGATTGCGATAGCTCGTGTCGCGGAGGTCAGGAGTGTCGCAACGGGGCCTGCGCTTGCCCAGTCCTGGGCCAGACGCTCTGCGGTGGCCAATGCGTCGACGTTCAGTCGGACGTCAACCATTGCGGGAGCTGTCGGGCCGCCTGCGCGGGTGGTGCTGCGTGCGTGGCGGGCGTATGCCTCGGAGGATCCGGCGGAGATGGGGGTACTGGCGGGTTTCGCGGCACGGGGGGCGCGACGGGTGGCCGTGACGGTGTCGGCGGGACTACCGGCGGGATGGGGACCGGCGGCGACGTGACCGGAGGCGCCGAGGCTGGCGGCGCTGCGCCGACCGCGAATGGCTACTTCGACAACGGCCTGTTTCATGGTTATCCGTGGGCGTCAGTGACCGAGAACACGGGTAGCACCATCGCGCCCGATAGTTTCGAGGGGCACGTGAGCGGAGACTTCTGCGTCTCGGGTACCGTGGGAACGACGCCCGATGGATCTGCCACGGCAATCCTGGGGATCAATCTGAACCAGGAAACTGACGGCGAACGACTGACCTGGACCCCGTCGGGCAGCGGTGTCACCACACATGTAACCGGACAGGCTCCGGGGGCGCGCCTCCAGATCCGGGGATCGAATGCCACCGAGCGGTGGTGTGCGCCGCTCGCGGACTTCATCCAGTGGGTGGAGTTCCGTAGCGAGTGCTGGACCGGGAACGGCGTTTCCTATGCAATGGAACCGATCGAGGCGATGGGAGTTGTCGTGCCGGGAGGGAACGCGCAGCCAGTCGACTTCGACTTCTGTTTGGTGGACCTGGGAGTGCGCGGGGCTGGAGGCGGCGGAGGCGCTGGAGGCGGTGGGGGTGCTGGCGGCAACGCAGGAGCCGCCAGCGTGGGTGGATCGAGCGGGAGTGCCCCAGAAGCCTTCGGGTATCACGTCAATGGGGACTGGCACGGCTATGCCTGGACCGCTGTGGACGATGGCCAGCAGGCGACCATCTTCCCCCTCGATTTTGGCAAGCTGAGCACCGATGGTCCGTACTGCGTGGCGGGAAACGTCCCAGTGACCGCTGACCGGAGCGCAGTGGCGATGGTTGCCTTCAACATCAACCAGGGCGTTGGGGCAGGCTCTGCGCTCGCGACGTGGACTCCGACTGGACGGGGACTCGTCGTTCACGTGACCCGCAACGGAGGCAGCGACGCGATGTGGGTTCAGATTCGAGGACCCGGCGAGGTCACCAACCAAACAGACCGCTGGTGCGCGCCGCTCGGCACGTTTGGTTCCGACGCGGTGATCCCGTGGGAGGACTTCAACTCGGCGTGTGAGGATCAGAGCGGCGACGCCTACGTGGGGCAGCCGATCGAATCCGTGTCGATAGTCGTTCCCGGTATGGGAATGGCAGATGGCGGTGCGGCGGACCGCAGCTTCGATTTCTGTGTCAATGATGTCGGTCCAGCTGGTGAGGGCGGGAGCGGGGGGTCGCCATAGCGAGGAATACCCGCGGAACGGACGATCCTCCACTGGACGTGGGGCACCAGTGCGACAACCCGGAAGTTCGTTCCGGGTTGTCGTACCCAATGTGATCGGGTGCCCAGTTCGGACGGGTGCGTCTCCGGGTTTGCGCCGGCCCTCCACCCCCGTGTCGGGCCGGCGGAAACCCGGAACGAA
>JBNLDK010000093.1:0-25021 GCA_050304295.1 Polyangiaceae bacterium | reverse complement strand
GTGGCGCCCGCGGTTCCGCCCGAGTCAGCGCGATCACCCGTTGCCCCCGATCCCTTCGTCCCCCCCGATCCCGTCGTCCCCCCCGATCCCTTCGTCCCCCCCGATCCCGTCGTCCCCCCCGATCCCGTCGCCCCCCCCGATCCCGTCGCCCCCCCCGATCCCGTCGCCCCCCCCGATCCCGTCGCCCCCGAACCGCTACCTCCATTCCCGCAGCCAAGCGTCAGTCCCGCCGCCAACAGGAGCAGTCTCGCGAGTTTCATGAATCCGGAACGTAGCGGATAGTCAGCGGCATGGCCTCCGCGTCGACCCTGAGGGCAGACGGGGCAGGTGACCAGAAGGGGGCGACCACGGATCGACGCTGAGCTCGATCGCCACCCGTGCGGTTACCGCGCCGTACCGTCGGGGCCTGGGAGGTCAGTTCATCCGGGCACCAACGTCGACGAGCAACGAAACGGGATCACCGGCACCATCCGACGTCGGTCACGTCTCGGCGGACTGTTGCACTTCTGCCAGCGCCAGGCTACCTGGGGCGTCACCACGAGTTTCCGGACACTTCGGGAGAGCGCAGAGCGCGCTCGCGTGCAGGTTCAGGGGCACTGCCCTGGCACGGGAGCGAGAAGTCGTTTGCGGAGGCTCAGAACTGGTGGGTCGGCGAAGGTGAACCGAAGGGCGCCTCCGCTTCTCGCGGCGCAGCACTACACTCTATCCATGAGTGCTTTCAGGGAGCATCGCCGTTACCCGACGCCGATCCTGGCGCTCGCCAGCCTCTTGTGCGCTGTACCGGCGAGCGTCGGGTGCGGGTCCGACTCGGATGACGCGGGAGGGGCGCGGACTGTTGCCAACGGGGGCGGCAGCGGCGAAGCAGGGGGAACGACGACCGCCGGTGGAACTGGCTCGAGTGCAGCGGCGGTCACCGTCGGTGGCGGAACCCCGAGCGGAGGCGGCGCGGGCGCCGTCAACGCAAGCGGCGGAACTCCATCGGGTGGCGCGAGCTCCGGCGGGACCGCATCGGGTGGCGCGCCTCTGGGCGGCGTCCCGTCGGGTGGCGCGACGACAGGTGGCAGCGCCCCGTCGGGTGGCGCTGGTTCCGGCGGGATCGCATCGGGCGGGGCGACGTCCGGCAGCGCCAGCACAGGTGGCGTAGCTACTGGTGGTACCGCCACGGCTGGCGCTGGTGGTGCAAACGGGGGCGCGTGTACCCCACCCCTCGTCTTCGAGGATCCCTCGCTCGAAACGGTGGTACGTTTGGCGCTCGGTGAGCGCCTCGAGCTCGACGGGGAGTTTACGGGTGACATCGAGCCCGCCAACGTCACCGAGCTCACCGAGCTGTACGCCCCCGGTGGCGACTTCGGCGTGGTGGACGACATCGAATCGCTCGAAGGTCTCGAGTGCCTGGTCGCCCTCGAAACCCTCAACCTAGGGTACAACTCGCTGTCCGACATCACCCCACTGGCGGCGCTGCCAAGCTTGACGGACCTCGACCTCGCTGCCACCCACGTCACCGACCTTTCTCCGCTCGGGTCGCTGGTTGGCCTCACCGTGCTCAGGGTCAGCTCGATCGGCCTGACCGACATCACCCCGCTGGCTCAGCTGGTGAACCTTCAGAGCTTGAACCTCGCGAACAACGAGATCTCCGACCTGTCGCCGCTAAGCTCCCTGGAAAGATTGACCGTCCTCTCTATCCAGGGCAACGGGCTGGTCGATATCTCGCCGCTCGCCTCGCTCGAGGGGCTGGTGGCTCTGTACGCCATCGCGAATGGCATTGCGGACGTCACCCCCCTGGCGAGTCTGACGGGTCTGAGGGACCTCTCCCTCCAAAGAAACAACATCGACGACGTAGCTCCGCTGACGGGACTTACGAACCTAGCGACGCTCGGGCTCTACGACAACCCCTTCGATTGCACGGCCCAAGCCGAGAGCCTCGCCGCAATCGAAGCCAACGGGACTGAGCTATACACCGACTGTCCTTGACTCTCGATGGTCTACTCCCAACCCGCACGGAGCACACACGACTGGGAGGAGGCATTGCAGCTTTGCGAAGCCCGGCGGTGGGGTGGCTTCGAGGACTGGCGTGTGCCGAGCATCTGGGAGCTCTACACGCTGCTCGACACCGCCGCGGCCGACCAGAAGTACGACGTTGCAGCATTCCCCGAGCCCCCTCCGACCGAGCTCATCTCGTCGACCTCCTACGGCGTCTCCAACACGATTTGGGTCATGAACCAGACCTCCGGGACGGCTGGCCCCGCGGACAAGCTCACGCCGTTCGCGCTGCGCTGTGTGCGCAACATGCCGTGACGTTGTGGTCGCGGTGATCGGCGCGTCCCCATTCGCTGCTCTGGTGCTTGCGGCGGGCCAGCCGCCGAGCTTCCTCAGCGGCCGACTCGGAACACGATTCCGAGCAGTACTTCCGCCGGTTGCGGTCACACTCCCGGCAGACCACGAAGCTTATTTTGGGCGCCACCCGCCGTGGGAGGCGAAGCCAGCGTGACCGGTAAGCTCGATCACAACGGCTTGCGGAGGAGGAGTCGGCCTTGGTTCGCTGTCACCCACACGTGGGTTTCGGTGACCCAGAGGTCGTCGATCTGGAGCGGGTAGCGCGGTGTCACGTTGTCGCCATCGCTGGCCACGAAGGATGCGACGGGGACACGCTCGAACGTCCAGCCGTCCCCGCGATGGATACTGCCCATCGGGGTCAACAACCACACCGAGCCATCGGGCGCCCAACGCACATCACGTGGCTCCCAGAGACGCGTCAGCCGCGTCTGCCAGCTCCGACCGTCGAAGAACATCAGGAAGCTGTATCGTTCGGCGTCACCGAAGTGGTCCGATTTCGCTGGAGGGAACCACTCGCCCCACACCAGCGCTCGACCATCCTCGGAGGCGTAGACCTCCGGTGGGGAAAGCATCCTCCCCGGACGACGGGATAGCTTCAGTGTGATGGCGCGACCCGTTTGCTCACCTGGCGCGAAGCGACGCACCGTGATGTCGGCGGCCGGCGCATCGCAGACCGACACGGTGAACACGTCGCCGCGCAACGCCCCATCCAGGCGGCGAACGGGGCACTCCTCGGCTGTTATCTCAGTCCAGGGCGCGCCGTCGACGAACCACGCGCGGGACTCGATCGTGCCGTGGCCCCAGACATGTTCGAGCAGCAACAGGGAGCCGCGAGTCGCCGTCATGTCGACGAATGACCACGACGCCTCCGATTCGTACACACGGACCCAAGTATCGATGTCACGTCGGAAGACCGCTCCCGGCATGCCGGTGCCGCCACGATCGGTGTACGCGCCGGTCCCTCCCGCAAACAGCCAAGCCCGATCGGGCCAACTGCCGTGTACAGACAGGATCCGGTCGCCCATCGACAGCCCCAACGCATCGCTCGCAGGCGCGGCGACTTCACGCAACTCCTGCTCGATCACCCACATGCGGTCGAGCACTGGCCGGCTCACCTCCCACGTACCATCGTCGCTGCCATAGCCTACCTCGGCGTGGACCTGTGCCAGCAGCCCAACGTCGTCACTCGGAAGGATGCGGATGCGATCCCGGTCATCGAACATCACCAGCTCCCAGGGCGTCGACGGCGGGGGCGACTCGGCTGGCTGCGTGCGCACGCAGCCCATCATCACCAGGGTGGCAACGATGACCGTTCGCTTCATGCCCCAGTCATAAACCGCCAGCGCCGAACCACCAACGAAGATGCTCGGGGGTTGCGCGACGTAGCGCGCCAGACGCTCGAGCGCGCACCGATCGCGCTCGTCGACGGTCCGCTTTGCTGACTGGTGGCGTTAGTCGGGGGGCCCTTGGTCGGGGTCGCCGGGATGCCGAGCTTCCTCTCGCTCGGAGGCGAACGCGCGACACGCCACCTGGCTCCGAAACGCCGCCAGGACGGGCGCGTCCTCTCGATAGAGACGAGCCCAGGGAATGAGCTTCATGCGCAGCGCTTCTTCGCACGCGCTCGGCTCGCAGCGCACGGCGCAGTCTCCTTCAGGAACATCGGGGATGGGGTCGTCGTAGGCGGGAGCTATCGGGCCCACGTGAGGCACCGTCGGCGCCCGCCATGGACGGACTACCAACTCTCGGTCGACGCAGTAGCCACGATGTTCGAGAGGTTGCTCTCCACCGCACGGCACACTGCGCAACGCGGGAACGCACGCGACCTCATTCAGCTCTGCGCCCTCGGCGTAGCTGACGTGAGCGTCGTCCCAGGCGACAGCTTGCATCGGGAGACTACGCACGCGATGCGTCTTCCACTCCCCCGTCTCTCGTGTCTGATCCACTGCCGCGACGTTGCTCTGTCCAAGCTGAAGAACCGTTCGGAATCGCCCTTCCTGCCAGGCCACCACCGCCACCTCGTTGAGTACGTGGTGGTTCCAGCGCTGCAGCCGCTGACATCGCATACGACAGGTCACGTGAGGATCGGCGACCTCGATCGGAAGTTCTGCGTACAAGAAGAGAGTGCGCGGTGGCTGGGTGAACCAGCGCTCCATCGCGTCCGCGTCGATCGCAGCTACCCGAAGCTCCCAATCTTCCAGATATGTCGCGAGCCCCGCTGCGTCGATGAGCTCTTGAGCGCTCAAGCCCCCGGCCACGACCAGTTCATGCGTCGGGGCGGCGACGGGCTGCGACGGCGCGTGCGACATCGTTCTGTGCTCTGCCACAGTCGTGTTCGACTCCGCAGGGACGGTCCGCGCACAAGCGGTCAGGCAAAGGACGACGACGAAGCGCATGCGACCTCTCGAACACTTATACAACCGGAAGCGGTGGACGGCGTATGGGAAGTTGTCGACCCTCCGATGCCCTGCTCCGGATCTCGACCTCCCGCGTCATCGTCGGCGCAATGGCACATCGCACGATTCACGGCGCATCGCGCATTGCGACCTCCGATGGCACCCCACGCGGTTCGCACGTCGCGCACGACACGGCGCGGTTCGCGACCACCCGTTCGCGGGTTCGGCGTGTGCGGGAGGACAGAGACGCGCTGGTTGCTGCGGTGGACCCTCTCTGACACGCTGGGACCATGAACGAAGCGAACCGAGACAACGAGGCGGCCAAGCTCGCGTGGAACCAGAACGCGACGTTCTGGGGCAAGCGCATGGGCGAGGGCAACGACTTCTTCAATCACCTGATTTGGCCGGCCACCGAAAGGCTGCTCCAGCCGCGTTCGGACGCGACCTACCTCGACGTGGCCGCCGGAACCGGGGTTTCGTCACGACGACTCGCGAAGGTGGGCGCCAGGGTGATTGCGTGCGACTTCGCCGAAGAGATGATCGGGGTCGCCAAGCAGACACCCAGCACCGGCCACATCGAATGGCGAGTGCTCGATGCGACGGACGAAGACGCGCTCGTCTCCCTGGGGCCCGCGTTCGACGGGGTGCTCTGCAACATGGCACTCATGGACATTGCGGAACTGGGTCCGCTCATGCGGGCTGTCCCAAGACTGCTGCGGCCGGGTGGCGCCTTCGTGTTCTCGATCTCGCATCCGTGTTTCAACAACGATGCCATCGTCCACGTGGCGGAACTTGCGGAGCGGGATGGTGAGTTCCGCGCGACCTACTCCGTCAAGGTCTCGCGCTACCGGACGCCGTATACACGGAAGGGGATCGCCATGCACGATCAACCCGCGCTGCATCCGTGCTTCCACCGGTCCATCGGGGACCTACTTGCAGCGGGGTTCGAGGCCGGACTGGTGGTAGACGGCCTCGAGGAGTCTGCATTTGACCCGGACGTGAAGACCGGAACCACGGCGCTCTCGTGGAGCGGGCGGTTCAGCGAGATCCCGCCCGTGCTCGTCGTCCGAATGCGCCCGGCATCGTGAACGCCCGAGCCCCAGCAGGCAGCCGCTGAAGCGTCGCCGAAGCGTCGCCGCCCGTTCCGGCGAACGCGGGGCCGTCCCGCACCGTCAACTGCAGTGGCTTGTTGGCCGGCTCAACAGGGCACAGAACCTCCGTGCCCTCTGGTGTGGAAGGTCGCGCCTGGAATGTTGACCACACGCAAGGCTCGACGAAATCCGTCATCGCAACCCATCGAGCGGAGGATATCGGGGTTGCCGAGGCAGTCGTCGCCGCTCTGCTGGCGTTCGGTGCCCTCCGTGCGAGAATCGAGCCGCCGTGAGTCTGTGGAGAGTACCGGTTCATCTTTGGCAGCCAGCACTCCTTGGCCTGGTCGCGTGCGTTGGCGGCATTGCCTGTCGTCGGTCCGTGCCAGACGGAAGTGTTGACCCCTCGCCTGGCACGGGCACCGCTCCGTCACGCGCGGCTGTGAGCGCCAACCCGCCGCTACCGGACCAGGAGGGTTGTGGCCCGAAGTCGCAATGCGGGGATGATCTCGAGTGCGTTGCGGCAAACCCAGTGAACCCAGCGGAGCCGCGGTACTGTGCCCAGATCGTCAGCCTCCACGATCTGGAAGCCGAGCCGGGACGCTACGCCGATCGGATGCTCGCGCTCATGGATGTCTGGACTCTGCCAAGCCAAGGCGATTGCCAATACACCAAGTCGCGCTGCCGCAGTCCCTGTAGCCCCCGCATGATGTACCTCTCGCCAAACCCGGAATTTTGGCCCGTTGCGCGGCGAATCGGTCTCAACGAGCACGTGTGCCACTGGAAGGACTCATGCACACTGCTGGGCTGCACGCTCGAGCCCAGCCACCGCTATCGCATCCTCGGTCGCCTGACGAAACCTGCCCCGAATGCGGGTGGTCCGGTCCAGACGCTCACCGTCCTCACCGTGTTCCCACACCTCGAGGCATCCGAGCCGGAGGGTGAGCCTTCTGCCAGCCCCTGACCGGTCCGAGCGTCTGGTGCGAGGCGCCGCCCCACCGTGGGCGATGCCTTCGGGCATCCCCTTCCCCCTCGCCTCGGTCGACTTCGCATTTCCCGGGCCGTCGAGCATCGCAGAGCCCGTCAGCATCGCGCGCGGGACAAGTGACCACGACGGTGGGTGTTCGCTAGCAACGGGTCCAGGAATTTGGCATCCTGCCCGAGACGCGGGAGAGACACTATGCACTGCAACCACAGTTGGCTCGTCATCGTGCTCGGCGTTGCCCTCGGCTGCTCCGAAAGCCAAAAGGGTCATGGGGGAACTGCGGGGGGCACCCCTAGCGCCAAGGGCGGTGAAGCTGGGGATACGGGAACCGGTGGCTCGCCCCATACTGCTGCAGCAGGGGTCGGTGGTGTGCCGACTGGCGGAGGTGTTGCTGGCCAGCCTCGGAGAGCAGGTGGTGGCGAGGCAACTCACGGAGTCCCCGGCGGCGCCAGCCCCCTCAGTGGAGGGAGCTCGGCGAGAGGGGGCGCGACCGGAACGGAGGCAACCGGTGGCGTCCAGTCCAACGGTGGCGTCCGGTCCGGTGGTGGGGTTCAGTCAGGTGGTGGGGTTCAGTCAGGTGGCGGGGTCCTCTCTGGCGCTGCTGGAGACGCGTCCAGTGGTGCTGGCGGCGTGTCTGAGTCAGGTGGCAGCGGTGGGCACGTGTCCAGCGTGGTCCTCTACGGCGAGCCCTTGACGGGGGGAGAGTTCCACCTGGGTCCCGTGGACTATGCCGAGACCTCGTGGCACAACGCTTGTGCCTCCGTCTCCGGCTACGATGATCGGATTCGGGAGGCGCAGGGAAGTCTGCTGGCAGGACTCTGGAACGGGGTCCCCAACGTGTCTGCCGCATGCGACAGCTGCATCTTCGTGACCACTGAAGCAGGCAAGTCGGCTCTGCTTCGTGTGGTGACCTATGGGGCGACCACGGCCAACAGCATCGACGTGAGCCCGGAAGCCTACGCTCTACTCGACTCTGGCGAGTATCCCCGGTGGATGACCTGGCAATTCGCCAAGTGCGCTGAAACAGGGCCCTTGATCTACGAGTTTCAGACAGGCTCTCACGAGTGGTGGACGAGCTTCTGGGTGCGCAACCCCCGAGTCCCGGTCACGAACGTCGAGGTCATGAGTACGAATCACGCTGACTGGTTCAGCCTGACACGCGGCTCCGACGGCACGTTGACGGACGCTTCCGGATTTGGCAGCGGTCGGTTCTCGATCCGGGTCACCGGCATGGACGGACAGCAGATTGTGGACGAGTTCGACTGGCCTGCCGATGGGATCGCCGGTGCATTTCTCACTGGCAGCACCAACTTCGACTGAACGAAAGAAGGCCCGCACACGGCAAAGCGCCGGGTGTGGTTTGGACCCAGGTGTCGGACCGACGGAAGACCGGAAGGTCACCGTCGCTCCTCCGCCAGAGGGCGGCGAACCTCTCCCCCTCGGAGAAGCGGTCCCACACACCTGCGCCGCGAGTGTTTGGATCACGTCATCATCCTGATGCGCTCGGGCTCGGCCCTGACGAACTCGGGCCAGTGCTCTTCGAAGAGCAACGCAGGCGAGTTGGTCGAGCGCAGAAAGAGCGCCACCAAGGTGCCGAACCTGCGAACGCTGGTGCGGCACGTCAGCACTGAAGGTGGAGCCATACAGAAAGGGCGCTGACAGCGTCGTTCCGTGCCATCGTCCGAGGGACAAGGACAGCAACCGCAGCTCCGAGGCGTCACTCCATGCGGACAGAAAAGATCGTGCGGTCCTTCCGCAGAGTATAGGCTCGGGATGCGCGGCTCTTCGCTCTTCTGCGCAGGGTCCCCGGGATCTCATGAATCCTCCGTCTGACGAACACCGCTCGCGCACGACGCGGATCTGGCCGCTCGGAATCGTGCTGGCTCTGACCGGGGCAGGCGCCGTGGCGTGGCTTTCGGTCATCGCGGCCACGAGCTGGGGTCCGCCGAGCGTGGGCTACGATGTGTATGACCCGCCAGCAGGCGCCTGGAAGGATGTGCGTGGGACGAGGGGGAGGTGGCGAGAGGGCCTGAGCGGAATGGTGTGCATTCACGATCGGCGCGATCCCTGGAGCAAGGAACGCTGCTTCATCCTGGAAGGTTCGAGCATCGTCAACGCCGACAGCCAGGAAGGTGGCACGGGTACACGCATGCACCGCGAGAATGTCGAACCCTCGCGGCCCTCACCACCGTTGGAGGATCTTGCCTCGTTTGCCACCTGTGCCGTTACGCGGGTACCTCTGGTGCCGGCCGACCATGTCAGCGTGAAGCTGGAAGTGGAAATCACGAGCGACGGAGCGATTGCGTCACTCTCCCCCGAGGGGAAGGTGTTTCGGGGACTGCAGGAGTGCGCTGATGCTGCGGCGGCTAGCTATCGCGAAAAGGATGACCAGCCCGGCACCATCGAGATAAGCTTTGGTTTCAGCTACGCTGCTTGGTGCGAGGAGCTGCCGACGGGGCAAAAGCTCGACCCACCAGAAGGGTGGCTGTCGGCGGGTGGAAGCAAGGGGGGCACGTACTGGGTGCTGCAGCCCGCTCCGTTTGGATACTGGTTCCTCTGGTGTTCTCGCGCCGAGGCATGGCAGGTGCAGGTCACTGAGGGCACCGTAGAGATCGTCTCCCAACCAGGCGTGGTGCTGTCCCGAGCACGGCGCACGGAGCAGGGCTTTTCGGTGGCGGATCCTGCTGGGAACGTAATGCTGTCCGCCACGGGGCCGCGCGATCGGCTCGACTTGTTCGTCGCCGGAAAGCCCGTGGGCCAGCTGTTGAGCACCTCGCGAGCGGGTCAGCCTCCCGTGATCGAGCTGCGGGTTCCCAAACACGAGCCGGTGGTGGTCCAAGGACAGGAACGCCGGTGGTTTCTTGACCACGACTTCGGGACGCTCAGCCTCGATCGTCGAGCCGTTCCTGACGCACTGCCGCTCCTGGCGATCGGTGACTCGCAGGGCTTTCCCAAGACGATCCCGCACTGGCGTGGCTTCGACCTGGCGTTCCAGCACGAAGTGGCAGCCTTCGCGGCCTTGTCGAACTGGCCCGAGTAGGTTCGGCCCGCGTGATGCAATACACGGCAAGGACTCCATCATGGCCGTGAGCGACGCCGGCGCTCTCGAGCCGGTTCGCGTCGCTCGCGTTGTCGATCCAGGATGGCGTCTTCGATACAATCGACCGCGATGGCGAACGACGAACCCATTCGTGCCTTCGCGAGCGGCGCCGCATTCGGGCGATGGCTCGCCAAGGAGCACGCGCGCTCCACTGGCATCTGGCTCAAGATCCCGAAGAAAGGCCCCGGCCGGCGGGGGCCGTCCTACGCGGAGGCGGTCGAGGAAGCGCTGCGCTTCGGCTGGATCGACAGCCAAAAGGCGAAGCACGACGTCGACTTCTATCTCCAGCGATTCACGCCGCGCAGCCCGCGCAGCAAGTGGTCGAAGGTGACTTTGCGGACCTCGCCCACGTCGCCACCGGCGAGAGGGATCCAGCTCAGAGTCCCCACACAGCCTTCCGCCGCACATCCCATCCGCTCGTTCCACACGAGCACGCCGTCGGAGCACCACCCGATCGGGTCCCCAACCAGCCCAGTGGCAAGCGTCTGCACCGGCCCGGCCTCGAGCGATACGCGAAGGAGCGACTCGCCCGCTACAAAGTACACGTGCTCGCCTTCGATCCCCAGCACCCCCGGCCCTTCCTGATTGTCGGCCAGAACCCGATCCGTCGGCTCAGTAGCAGGCACGACCGAACTGGGTGGAGCCACTGAAGCGGTGCTCGGAGCCGCGGCGGACGCCAGCACTGGAACTTCGGAGCCTTCGGCTCCCGTCGATGTCTCGTCAGCTGGAGGCGCCGATTCGACGGCCTCACTGGGAGGCCTCACCGTGGGTTCGAGGCCTGGTGTCGCACACCCCGCTAGCGCACCAAGTTGGACGACAGACACGGCGAGCGACCACGACGATGCACCCATGCGAGTTTGGAGATCCATACCCCTCCCGACGTTTCAGCCTATCCCCCCCAGCAGACGATATCCCCGCTCGTCTCGAGAGCGCAGGCGCGACCCCCTCCCAGGTCCACGTCGCTCATCGTCGCCGTGGGAACGACGTCGTCGTTGGCGCCAGGCCCGAAGCAGTCCAGCTGCCCCGCGAGCAGGCAAGAGGCGTAGCCACCGGCGGCCACTTGAGTGAACGGACCGCGTGGCAGGCTCGTTTGAATCGGCCAGCCATCATCGAAGATCCAATACGAGTAGGAGTGCGCCGTGCCCCAGCACTGGGGCACGCCGTCGAGGTCGAGCGCACAGGAATGATCGAAACCCACCGACACGCTCGAGAATTCGCCGTCCGGCGGTGACGCCTTGCCATTGGTGTCGTCGCCCCAGCAGGTCAGCGAACGATCCTCTCCGATGGCACAGGTGTGGGAGTATCCCGCCGACACGCTGAGAAACTGCCCAGCGGGCGCGTCGGCCTGCCCGTAGTGGTCCGCGCCCCAGCAATCGATGGTGCCGTCCGTGCGCAGACCGCATCCATGAGTGTAGCCGGCGGAGATGGAGGAGAATGTCCCATCCGGCGACGTGGTCTCCTCGAATGCCTCCCGCCAACAGGTGACCGTGGCGTCCGCGCGCAACCCACAAGCCCGGCCGTCGGCAGATATCGCTGTGAACGCTCCCCCGGGTGCGGAGTCGGGCCAGATCTCCGCATCCCAGCAGGTGACCGTTCCGTCGTCTGCGAGTCCGCAAGCGAACTCACGTGCCGTTGCCACGTCCACGAACGGCCCGGCGATCCGGGCCCGGAACTCGACCTCACCAGTACCGCCAGTGCCACCGACGCCACCGGAATCGCCCGCACCTCCGGCGTTCTCGTCACCCGCGCTGCCGCCGCGCGCTACCTGGGCGCCCCCGGTGCCGATGTCAGACTGCTTTCCGCCGGTGCCGTTCAGCGCGCTGGTGCCCCCGACCTCACCGGCGGCGCGCCCTCCAGTACCCCGGCTATTGGACAACGCGGGGCATGCGGAGTCCGCCTCGTTCCGGTCGCGTCGTGCCGCACAGTAGGCATCCAAATCATACTCGTAGTCGTCCGGGTCAGGCCACGTGCAAGCCACTGCCATGACGCCAGCAGCGATGCAGAGCACGGACACACTGGAAGTCGGGGACATGGTCACCACCTCCCTTGAACCTGCACCGCGGTGGGCTGCAGGTTGACGGCGAGGTTCTTCTTCCGCGCCGGGACCCACACGGCGACTCCCCCCATGGCGATCAAGCTGATGGCCATGGTGCCGCTGCCGATGCTGAAGAGTCGTTGCGTCTCCTCCGCATGCGCCTCGGCGTCCGGGTGGCACACACTGTCGACACACAACTCCTCATGCTTCCGGCCCTCTTGATCGGCGAGGTACAGGAAGTATCCACCCACACCGACTCCGGCTGCCGTCACGCCGAGCAGCAAGGGCTTTGCCCAGTTGACCTTGTCCTCGATCCCCAGGTCATAGGTGCTGGTGTACGGGTTGTTCCTGGCCCCCCTGCTTGCAGGCGAACAGTGCCACCACCAGGAGTGTCGCCGTCGCCACTCCATCCCCTCGTCGCTGGGTTCCCAACATGCCGTCTCTCCCCTTCGAGCAGCTGCCTCAACGGAGCCCCGACGATACCAGGTCTCGCCAACGGAAGAACGCGACAATCGCGGCAAGACCTCTTTGAGGGTCTCGGTCTCGGGGCACCTCGCTGCCCCGGGCTCGAGCTCGGTGCACCTCCACTTGCACTCCCAGTAGGACAGTTCCCTCCTACACGAGGGGCACAAGATTCCCGGTCCGGGACGGGCGGGTTGGATACGCGTCAGGCACTCGTTTCAGTCTGGTAGCATCTTGGGTATCCTGTTTGGGGGGTGAGGATGCGGGGACAAAGGACCGGGGTCACCGGGTTCCAGTTCGGGAGCGCGACGGTTGGGTTCTGCCATTGCGCGGCAAGCATGGGTTGCGCGGCGGCGCCTGCATCGGCCGCGGTCGCCAACAACGCGGAGGCGCCACCTCCATCACGAAGCGTCGACACAGCACGGGGAGCGGAAGCGACGACGGCCCCGCTCGAGGATGCCTCGAAGCCCGCTCCCGCCGTAGCCGAGACGACGGCCGCACCAGCGGCCGCCCCCCAAGAAGCCGAGCAGCACACCGATGCCAGTGCTGCGAGCAGAACCGACAGCGGGGTTGGGGAGGCCAACTCGCGGCGCGATACTGGCGGAGAAGGCCCCCCACAACAACCGACCCAGCCCACGCGCTGGCGTGGTCCGTCGCGCACTCGCGACGAGATCGAACGCAGGTGCGCCGAGGTGAGTGCTGGAACGGCGACCCCGGATGGGGAGTCGTGGTCGCATGTCCCTCGAACAGAAGCTTCACCGATCCTGGTTCGAGTGTTGGGGCGGCGGCGCGGTGGTAGGTCGCGGCGGTTGCTGCGTCGCCGTGCGCGATGGACCCGTCACACTGGACCCACACGTCGGAGAACCGCGCATCGTGGATGGGTAGAAGCTCCACGGTGCACATCGCACGCGTGACAGGAGCCCACGCGCGAGGACCCGCGAGAGCGAACCCACCAGGCGAGCCATCGAGGATCAGAACCAGCACCTTCTGGTCGAGGAGGTTGCTGTCGTCGACGAGGAGCACGGCGGCCTCATCGTCCGCATCCGCGTCGAGATTGCCGAACTCGACGTCCCGCGCCTCCACTGGAACAGCTGAACAGACCCCGAACGCGGCTCGTTGCAGCGCGGCGCCGTCCGCTCACTCACGTCGAGTCGCTTGTCGTCAGCGTCGAGTTCGTGCCGCACGATTCGTGCTGCCGCGGTCGCGAGTGCGTGATTCCCACGCACGAACTGCCCCGCGTTGGAGGGTCGATGCAACATTTCGACGCATTCGGGGAGGGTGGATGCGTGGAAACCACGCACCGATGGAGCTGGCGCCAGATGCTCACCCCGGAAACGCGCATGCTCCGGGGTGTTTCCCGGTGGCATGCGCCATGCATCCCCACCCGCGGCCTCACCGGCGCAGGAGCGACACATGAGCGACAACAAGGACATCATCCTCGGATCCATCTCGTCAGCGGTCTCGAGCCTGCTGGGCTCCTCCGCGGCGGCCCTGATGAAGACGGCGGGGGCGCGAGCCTCGCATCGTCTCTGGCCCGAGCTCCCCACGGGAAAGAACTGGCGAGAAGCCGGCGACATCATGAGCGAGGGCGTGCGCCAGCTGGGTGGCTTCGGCGACTTCGCGATCACCGGCGAGTCGGACGGAGTCGTCCAGATCGAGTTTCGACGCTGCTTCTTCGCAGGGTTCACGGGTGAGTCCGGACATCCCTGCGGCGAGCAGGCGATCTGCTTCTTCGGGTTCGGGCTGGTCGAGGAGACCTACAAGCGGCTGACCGGAAACGAGGTGAAGGTCGAGCTGACCCGACGCGACGACGCCACGGAGACCTGCCACGAGACGATCACCCTGCGCCGCAAGAGCTAGGGAGGGATGGAGCTGGGAGCTGGCGGCTCGGCCGCTGGACGGAGAACAATCCAACCCACCACGACGCCGCCGCTCACAAGGACACTGATGAGTCATCTGCTGAAGCAAGGGACACATCGGTCCAGTGCCTCGAGCGCTCGGCAGGACGAGCCAAAATGGCACCAAGCGCACATTCTCGACCCAGACCACGAGGTCTAGTGACAATACACTGGTGATGCACTTCACCTCCATCCGCAGTGATTCGCCATGCCAACGTTCTCCACTGGCCTGGTTCTGCCTCGCACTGCTGCTCGCCGGCTGTGGGAGCGAGCCGGGTAACTCGCGAGCGGCCGATGCCGGCGGTGGTACGGGTGGTGCCATCACCACGGGCGGCACGGGTGCGGCAGGAACCCCAACGGGGGGCGCATTCCCGAGCGGTGGCGCAAACGGTACGGGCGCGGGCGGCGCCATCACGGGCGGAGGGCCTCCGGGAGGCGGAGTGGGCGGCATGGGCGTGGGGGGTACCGCGACCGGCGGGGCGACGGGCGGCGCATTCCCGAGCGGTGGCGGCGGCAGCAGCTCGGGCGGGAGCGGCGGAATGGTACCCATTGGCGGGACCTCGGGCGGCACCGCCGGACAGGGCGGTTCCGATCCGCAAACTGGTGTCGCGGGGCAGCCCTTCGGCGAGTTGCCCGAGCCCCCCGACGCGAACGAAGGCGATCCCCTGAGGGGGCTCGATGAAGTGACCGGCACTGCGACCGCGCCGGGGGTCGGCGCCAACGGGTACCCGTACTGGAACAACAACCCGGAGACCTTTCAGGTCAACCGACAGCCGTCCCACGTATCGGACGTCCCCTTCGCAGATCTACCCACGGCGCTGGATGGTCAGCTCAACGCTTCTCCATTCCGTCAGCCCCTCAACGGTGTCTGGAAGTTTCACCTCTCGGACAATCCAGATGCCCGCCCCGAGCGGTTCTACGAGAATGACTTCACCGAGGTGGCCAGCTGGGACGACATCCAGGTTCCGAGCAGCTGGCAGGTGTTGGGGTACGACCACCCCATCTACACCAACATCACTTATCCGTGGACGGGCACGGAGACGCCGTCGCCCCCCTTCGCGCCGACCGAATACAATCCGGTTGGATCGTACAAGCGCACCTTCTACCTCGCTCCGGAGTGGGATGGCCGACAGATCTATCTCTCCTTCCAGGGGGTCGAGTCGGCGTTCTACGTCTGGGTCAACGGCACGTTCGTCGGCTACTCCGAGGATAGCTTCACGCCCAAGGACTTCGACGTCACGGAGGTGGTGAACGCCGGCTGGAATGCCATCTCGGTGGAGGTCTACCGCTGGTCGGATGGGGCGTGGCTCGAGGACCAAGACATGATCCGCCTCTCGGGGATCTTCAGGGAAGTCTACCTGTACAGCACACCGCCGATGCACGTGCGCGACTATCAGGTGACCACGGATCTCGACTCGAACTACGAGAACGCCACCATTCACGTGTCGGCCACGGTTCTCCAGCACGGCGGCGCCGGGACCGCTGGCGCCACACTGGAGGCTCGCCTCTACCCCGCCGAGGGGGACGAGCCCCTGGGGGATCCTCTGGTGCTCCCGGTCACCTGGACCACGAGCGACAGCACCTTGGTCCAGGGAGAGATGGCAGTCAGCAGCCCGCTCTTGTGGAGCGCCGAGATCCCGAACACCTACCGACTGGTGCTGGAGCTCAAGGACGCCAGCGGCGCCAGCCTCGAGCTGCAGCGCTGCAGCATCGGGCTGCGCGAGATCGAGATCCGAGACGCGATGCTGCTCATCAACGGACGCAAGATGCGTCTGCGCGGAGTCAATCGGCACGAGAACGACCCCCTCACGGGGCGCACCCAGAGCAACGAACGCATCTGGGAAGACTTCGTGCTGATGAAGCAATTCAACGTCAACGCGCTGCGCACCAGCCACTACCCCCACGATCCGCGCTGGTACGACGTCGCGGATCGATTCGGGCTCTACGTGGTGGGAGAGACCAACCTGGAGACCCACGGCGTCCGCGACGACGTACCCCAGGGACGCCCGGAGTGGACCGCAGCGGTGGTGGATCGCATCAACAGCATGATCCAGCGCGACAAGAACCATCCTTCGGTGGTCATGTGGTCGCTGGGAAACGAGGCCGGAGGCGGCGCCAACTTCAGCGCCATGCGCGACCACGCCAACGCTCTCGATCCGACGCGACCCATCCACTACGAGGGCGACGCCTCCCGGAGCGACGTCCGCAGCCACATGTACGCGCGACCGAACGACATCATCAATTTTGCGCGCAACGCGCCGGACCGGCCCTACGTGCTCTGCGAGTTCTCTCACGCGATGGGTAACAGTAACGGCAACGTCCTGGAGTACACCGAGGCCTTCGAGGCCTACGCGAGCCTGGCGGGGGGCTTCATCTGGGACTTCGTCGACCAGGCGCTCGTCGCCGACCAGCCGGGGGGAGGTGGGACGTTCTACGCCTACGGAGGTGATTGGGGCGATGTGCCCAACGATCACAACTTCTGTGCCAACGGGGTAGTGGGGGCCAACCGTCAACCGCACCCTGGATTCTATGAAGTGAAGTACGGCTACCAGAACGTCCTGGTCGAGGCCGTCGACGCCGAGGCGGGCGTGTTCCGACTCACCAATCGAGCCACCTTCCAGAACCTGAACGAACTCGAAGGGCACTGGGAGCTCGTGGCGGACGGCGTGCCGCTCGCCGCCGGTGATCTCTCCCCCGAGCAGCTGAACGTGGCGCCGGGCGCCAGTACCCAAGTGACGCTCGACTGGGGGACGCCGTCGGTTCCGGCCGGAGCCGAGGGCTTCGTCGATTTCTCGTTCGCGCTGCGCGACAAGCCACGCTGGGCCGCGCTGGGCCACGAGCTGGCGACCGAGCAGCTCCCGGTGGACCTGGGCGCGCCCGCTGCGCCGCGCCCCGACACTTCTGCGGCTCCAGCGATGACCCTGTCTGACGGAGCGAGCGCCATCACGGTGACGGGCGACGCTTTCTCGCTCGAGTTCTCGCGGAGCTCGGGGACCATCGCCAGCTGGCAGTTCAGTGGAAGCACGGTGCTCGACTCGGGACCACTGCCGTACTTCTGGCGGGCTCCCACCGACAACGACCGCGGCCGCAATGCCCAGGGCCGGGCGCGGACCTGGCGCGACGCGAGTCAGACGCGGGATCTTCAGCGAATGACCGCCGAGGCTATCTCGGACAGCGAGGTGAGGATCGTCGCTGAGTTCTCTCTGCCCACCCAGCCAGCCACATCTTACTGGACCACGACATTCTCCGTATACGCGACGGGCGACCTGGTGGTGGTGGGAGAGCTCACTCCTGGGACTGCGGACCTTCCCGAGATCCCCGCCGTTGGCATGACGATGGGGGTCCCGAATGCCTTCGAGGACGTGACCTGGCTCGGGCGCGGCCCCTGGGAGACCTACTGGGATCGCAAGGCCGCGGCGCCCGTGGGCCAGTGGTTCGCGAGCGTCACCGAGATGTTCACTGACTACAGTCGCCCCCAGGAGACCGGCAACCACACCGACACCCGCTGGGTGGCGTTCCGCAGCGCGAGCGGAACGGGACTGCTCGTCTCGGGGCTTCCTCTCGTCGAGTTCAACGCCCTGCACTTCACGCCGGAAGAGCTCGAGTCGCGTGCCCATTCCTTCGAGCTCACCGAGGCACCGTCCATCGTGCTCCGAGTGAACGACCGCCAAATGGGATTGGGGGGTGACGACAGCTGGGGGGCCTGGCCTCACGACCCATACCTGATCCTCCCCGACCGGACTTACCAGGTGACGTTCCGCCTGCGGCCGCTAGCTGGAGGCGACGATCCCGCGGTCGTGGGGCGCCAGGTGCTGCGCGACTAATGCATCCAGCACGGGTGGAAAGGATTTCGGTTTCCCATGTTCGGTGCTAGGCAATATCAGCGCGGAGTTTTGCGGCGCGACGCAGGATGGCTATGCAAGCATTTCAGTTCTCCGCTCTCGGGCTCATCCGTCCGAAGCATTCGACCGTCGTGCTCTTGGCGCTCGTCGCCGGGTGTTCGTCGACACCGGACGACGATAGCACTGATTCGGTGGGCGGAACCGGAGGTGCGATGAACGCCGCGGGTGCCGGTGCCGTTGAGAGCTCGGGCGGCTTCCATACGGGCGGAACGGGACTGGGCGGCGGCGGATCAAGTTCTGGGGGTGCCATCGCGACAGGTGGCGTTCCGAACACTGGCGGCGCGGAAAGCACCGGAGGCGCGGAAAGCACCGGGGGCGCGGAAAGCACTGGGGGCGCGGAAAGCACTGGGGGCGCAGGCGGAACTGGACTGGGCGGTGGCGGATCAAGTTCTGGGGGTGCCATTGCGACAGGTGGCGTTCCGAACACTGGCGGCGCGGAAAGCACCGGGGGCGCGGAAAGCACTGGGGGCGCGGAAAGTACTGGGGGCGCGGAAAGCACTGGGGGCGCAGGCGGAACTGGAGGTTGTTCTGGTCAAGGTGAAATCACCTTCGTGGCAAGCTTCGATGAGAGCGTGGACGACAGCTTTCGCCCGGGACTCTCCACGTGCGTTGCCATAGCGGGCGCCCTCTGGAATGAGCGTCTCACCGTTCCGTTCGACGTCACTCTCGAAGTGCTCGTCTCCTACGACCCCTCGGTCTACACGGCAAATTGCCGCTCCACGACGACCGTAGCGTGGAACTCCGCGGACAACATCTACGAGCTCAGTGCGGCGCACGAGATTCGTACGGGAGTAGATCCCAACGGCGCTAGGGAGGACATTCAGATCAACTTCGGGACTTCGCTCACCAATGGAACCTATTGGTTCGATCCCGATCCTAGCCAACGGACTGCTGCAATCCCGTCAGGCAAGATCGACGTGCTGAGCACCTGCACTCACGAGCTGGGACACGCTATCGCTTTCGCGGGTGCTCGGAGCGCCTCGACAGGCGACCTTCCAGGTTACAGCTTCCTCTACGACGAGCATTCGATAGCCATCGGAAATTACTACTACTTCACCGGCACCGAGGCCGAGGCCGCCTATGGATCCGAGGTTCCTTTGAACACGGAGATATTGGACCACCTGGGCAACGTTTCACCCGCGCCAGGCTATGACCTGGACCTCGATCTCATGCACGGGACCCCGACCCACTATCAGCAGCGCTACTACCCGACGGACGTGGACGCCGGGATCTTGGCGGACCTGGGACTTCCCGTTACAGGAACGCCCGCTGCGGATGCCGTGTGCAGCGCGCTGCAAGTTCGGGCCAGAGCGTCGGCGAATCCAAGGCTGGGGCCCACGCCTTCCTTCGTCGAGTGAGCGTGGCCGGTCGCCTGTAGCGCTGGATGCGCATCCAGCATCCGAAGGCCAGCGTGTGATGGCTCCCGGGATGGGTTAGCGAGCCAGCACAGGCCGAAGGTGGTCAGCTCAGGGCGCGTCAGAAGGCAGTCCAGGGGTTCGTCTCCGTCAGGTCGGGTGTTCCGGTATGAGACGAGCGCGCGGTCCCGATAGACTCGCAGCGAGCCGCAGGCAGCGTTGCCTCGAAACCAGCAGCTGACCTGCGTGTCCGGCACGAATGTCGGAGGGGCCGCGGGCTCGCCATGGATGGGTCGGGGGGGCGTGGTACCATCCTGGACGATGCCTCGAGCGCGTGTCATTCGTGAGATGGGTCTAGACATCGTGTTCATCGACTTCGCGCGCGGCAAGGACGATCAGATCGCCAAGGCCATCGCGGAGGCAACGCCCCTGATCCGTGAGCGGCCGGAAGGCTCCGTGCTGACTCTCACCGACGCGACCGAGATCGGAATCAGCAAGCTCGCGAACCAGGAGATCGTGGAATTCGTCAAGGGCAACAAGCCTTTCGTCAAGGCAGCGGCCATCTTCGGAGTCAGCGGCTTGGCCGCGGCCATCCTGGCGACGGTGCGCGTCCTGTCGGGGCGGGAGTTGGCTGCGTTTGCCAGCCGCGAAAAGGCACTCGAGTGGTTGATCGCCCGCGGGTGACCGCACCGCTGCTGACGGCAGTCCGCCCAAGAGCTCAGTGCGTCACCCGCAGGCCGACCTGCCACAGCACCCGCAGGTGGTCCGACGGCCGACGCCCGGCCGTTACCCGTGCAGGGCGCGTGGCTTCCTGCTACTGCGAAGAGCTGCGTCATGCGCCAAATTCCGCACACTGTTCTCCTCGCGATGGCAATACTGTCAGGTTGCACCACGTATGACGTCTCGCGTGGCGCTCGGGGACGGGCGGGTGAGGGCGGAGGGGTCGCTGGTGACGGCGGTGCCACCGGCAGAGGGGGCGTTCTCGAGGACTCTTCGGGCGGGTCTCGCTTGGGTACCGGAGCGAACGCGCCCACGGGGGGTGAACCCGGCGGCGCGGGGATGGGTGGCGCGCAACCCACCCTGCGTGGAGGCGAAGGGGGCCAGCGGACTCCACCCGCCGCAGCGGGAGCCGGTGGGGGCGACGCGGCACCCGATCATCGGGGGGGAGCTGGAGGAGAAGGCGATGCCATCGGCTCAGGTGGGGGTGGCGGGGAGAACAGGCATCCCACGGGGGGGGGACTGCTAGCGCTGGCGGGAGCGGGCGGGACGACGGGAGCGGGCGACGCGGCGGGAGCGGGCGGAACGGCGGGAGCGGGCGGAACGGCGGGAGCGGGCGGAACGACGGGAGCGGGCGGAACGGCGGGAGCGGGCGGGACGGCGGGAGCGGGCGGCGCGGCGGGAGCGGGGGGGACGGCCGGGGACGGCGGCCCGGGCGGGCAGAACACCGGCGGTGCGGGGGGAACGGTGGAGTGTTTGGCGGACGTCTACCTCGAGAGCGGGCCGCTCCACGGATACTGCTGGGCGTACCAGCTTGCGGACGGCTTGTTCACCGACCTGAACGTGGAGAACGGGCTCGAGATCCAATACGCCCTGCCCAACACCAGCTTCAATGACCACGCCAGGATCGGGTGCAACCTCAATCAGCCGCGAGCGGGTGGGCTGGGGAGTGAGGGGGAGTTCGACCCGACCGGGTGGAACGGAGTGTGCGTCGCGGGACGGGGATGGGTCAGGATCTACATCGAGCTCCTGGACAGCGCCCAGTGGTGTGTCGAGATGCCGGAGGGAGACTGCGCCGCGTGGAGCGAGTTCAGCACCGAATGCTGGCCGGGAGGGAACGGCACCCCTTACGATGGTCGGCCCCTGACCAGTGTCACCGTGACCGTCCCGTCGGATGTGTCGGGGGTGCCCGTCGCTGGTTCGATCTGTGTCTCGAGCATCGCCCTGTATTGACGAGTGCCCCGACTGCCGCCAACGCGCCCAGCACCTGCGCGGCCAGTTGTACCGCAGGGAACAGTGTCGGCTGACGATCGGGCCTCGGGCTACGCCGAAACCGCCCGGGGAGACGGCACCCGGTCGCCGAAGTGCGGTGGTATCGCGAGCACCGTGGCGAACCCGCCGCCAGACGTGCGAAAATTGGTGGTCTGCCCCTGGTACAGGCGAGCCGCGAAGAGCAACACTCGCGAGTCGACAACGTAGGCGCGTAGGTCAAGCTTCATCTTCTTGGGTTGTCCCGCCACGGTGACCGTCCGCTCGCTCGGGGTCACGATTTGCTGCGCCAGGTACTCCCCCGCCATCACTTCGTCGAACTTCGTCCGCGTCAGCTTGTCCCCGCGGTACGCGGCCTTGCTGGCGAATCCAACGAGCGGTTTGAAGAACAGTTTCTTGCGCTCCCGGTACAGCCGGTCTCGGTGCTCCGGCGCGACGACTTCGGCAGGAGGAACACAGGAAGTCAGCGTCGCCACGAGGTCTGGCGACGCGCCGAACGATAACAGCGCCTCCTCGTCCCCGAGGACCGCCAGATGGCGCTTGTTCGCCAGCAGGGCGTGATGGCGAGGTGCGGGCGTGACCACCACCTCATCAGCGAGGTATGCCTCGCGGAGCACGCGAGAGGACTCCTGCTCGAAGTAGAAATCCGTCGAGCGGTTGTACACCAGATCGACCGGCTTCCCCCGCGCTTCGAGACCTCTGGAGCTCCGTGAGAGCTCTCGGGGATCCACGATCGTGGCGTCAATCCCATGCTTCTGGAAGAGCGCGGCGAAGAGCCGGAATTCGGTGTAGAGGAACTGCCCCTCGGGGTCGTCGTCCACGATGGCGATCCGGCGCGGGCCGTTCCCGGCACCTCGAGCACGGGCGAGCTCGTTGCGGAACCCGGCGACGAGGCGAGAGGCAAGTTCCACCGCCTCACCCCCTCGCGGCGTCGTGATGAAGGGTTGCACGGCGTCGCAGCACGCCCGCTGCGTCTGCGAGAGCAGGAGGTTGAGCAGCGCACCACCAGCGTTGGTGTTGATCTCGATCAGCTTCGGTCCATCGGCCGTCACGTGAAAGTCGAAGCCGTGGAGGATGCCGCTGGTTCTCTGATCGACCCGCGCCAGGTCGGGAGCGACCTCGATGGCCTGCGCGACGAAGCGGGGAAGCGACACCACCTCGAGCGCCGCCGCGACCGCCGCTTCGATCCGACGCACCGAGGCTTCGTCGACGAACACCGGGTGCTCTGCAAAAAGGTCCGCTGGACCGGGCCCCGACTCGCCAGCCCGACCGTACCCTCCCTCCCCCGAGAAGGCCGCCAGAAGGCGCTCGAAATCCGCACCCACGCACTGGCAGTGCTCGTTCAGGAATTCGGCCCACATGCCGCCAGCTTGCGTCTCGGGACAACGTCGCGCAAGAGCCTTTGCCTTTCGCCAGTGCTCGGGGGCTGGCGGTCCGTCGCATCCGGGGAGCATCAGAATTCGACGACGTGCACGGGCGTGGAGCTGTCGCTGTAGCCCATGCCGTCTCCGAGGGAGCCGCCGTCGTCGCTCCCCCGACACCAGACGCCGTCATCGACGACCGCGTCTCCATCGCTGCTTCGACCCACCTTGCCAAAGACCGATCGGGAAACGTGGGATCCGCGCCAGGGAAATCCGCTCTAGGATTCGCACCCGCAGTCGCAAAGCAGCGGTAGCGAGATGTCTCCGAAAGAGCACGGTTCTGCTTCGACGCTGCCGAACCAACCGGGAACCAAGCAGGGGTCAGTGATCATCAGCGAGGCCGTTCCGGCACCGATGTCTCGGAAGTGCACCCATGTTTCTGCACCGGGACAGTTCAAGCCCTCCCGACTGCAATCGCGCGTGCCGGGTACGCACGATTCCGTCTCACCGGCGGGCTCACAGGTCGGACTCGCCGTGGAGTGGATCGTTTCCCGAACCCAGATGCAGCCGACCCACTGCAGCGGGTCGCTGGTCACGCGCTCCTGGCAGTCTTCTTTCGTGGTGAACTGGCTGCAGTAGTCGGGGTTTTCCATCAGCCAGCAGCCCTGGTTGTCTTCGCCCGCCTGTACCCACGCACACTCCGCGCGCCCATCGACGCAGCCCATGCCTTCCGGACAGTCCTGGTCTTCGCTACAGGGCAGCACGCACGTTCCATCGCAGATGGGCGTACTCGAGCCCGTTGCTGGTACGGGGCAATCCGCGTCGGACGCGCATGACACCTGACACGCGCACCACTGGTAGCATTCGGTTGAGCCGCCTCCTCGGGAGCTGTTCTCGGGACAGTAGTGGAGCGGGAGCCCGAACTCGGACAAGTTGCAGTAGCCGTAGGGTCCCTTGGTGAAGTCCGGGAAATCTTCCGGCGGGGCAGTGCCTTCCACGTCGCTCCCCCCCGTACTGGAGCCCCTTGCACCGGAGCCCCCCGAAATGGAACCTCCCGAACTCGAGCCACCTGGGTTGGAGCCACCCGAGGGGGAGCCGCCCGCGGGGGAGCCGCCCGTGGGGGAGCCGCCCGAAGTGCTCCCCGTCGAGCTCCCGCCGTTCGACGAAGAGCGACCGCCAACGGCGGCGCTGGCACCCGCCGAACCACCGCTGGCGTCGCCGCCGGATGGCGCACTGTCGTTGTCGTCTTTGGTTGCCTTGCCACCGCATGCAGCACTCGCCGCGCACAGCAGCCAACCGCTCAGCACCACCCATCGTTTGTGTTGCACCACTTCGCCCCACCTCGCGCTGGAGCATGCCACAGGTTCGGCGTCCCAGCCATGGGCCACGAGGTCGTGGGGCGGAGGCGCTCAGCCGACACGAACGAAGCGCGACAGACCTCCTGGGATGGGGTGCACTGCTCGGAGACGGCGCGGTTCGAGGAGTGCTTTCCACACCACAGGGATGACTACCTGGCACCCTTGCTGCTGCAGTTGCAGCACCAACGCTAGCGCATCATACGCTCGGTCCCCAGCGACGTATGCGTCATGAAGGTTGCCCAGCAGCTCGCCCGCCACCTTCATCTCATGGGTCTGTCCTTCCGACAGGGCGAGCCGAATCGGGTTTCCGAGTGCGTCGACGACGGCATGGACCTTGGTGGAGGGGCCTCCGCGCGAGCGCCCGATAGCCTGGCTTCCCCCCTCTTTCTGGCGCCAGCTGCGTCCTGATGCGCCCGCATGATCGTGGCATCCATGTGATACCCCTCCGAGTCTTGGTCGCCGCTCAGAGTCTCGAAGATCCTGGCTAGGACGCCCTGCGCTTTCCAGCGCGAGAAGCGCGTATACACTGACTGCCAGGGGCCATACGCCGACGGCAATCGCCAAGGGGCGCCCGTTCGCAACATCCAGAGCATGGCCTCGACCATCGGTCGATGTGGCTTCGCGTTCCGACCGCCAGTCCTCGTCGCCGGTGGCAGCAGACCCTCGATCTTCGACCACTGCTGGTCGCGCAGCTTGACCAACCGCTCCATTGCCAGGATGGAACACTCTCTCTGTCCGATGGAAAGCCAGTCCGCTGGACAAGG
>JBNLDK010000092.1:0-8125 GCA_050304295.1 Polyangiaceae bacterium | reverse complement strand
GCACGAGCTTGAGGCATTCTTCGATGGTGGCCGCCGAAGCTGGCGGGGAGGGGACGAGTCGAATCTCGCCATGTTGGCGGACGCCGGATCAGCGAGGCGTGTACGCCGAGCCGTGGAGCAGGAGCATCGCGCAGTGGAAGCAGCGATCGTGCTTCCGGGCCTGGTGAATGCCGATGGTCTGCTCCTCCCCGCAAGCACACCGAACGCGAAGGAGGTTGCGGCCGTCGAGGTGGACCACCCCAACGACGGTCCGCGTGCCGAAGACGTGCCCGATGAGGAGTGGAGTGACCCGGCGCCGCACCCGCGGCGCAAGTTCAGCCCGCGTACCCGATTCGATCCCTCGGGGGTGAACGGCTGCCGGCGTTCTTCAAGGTGCGACCGTGATCTCCTCGGCAGAGTCGTCGATCGCCGACGTCTCGACGGCCAGCCTCGAGCGGCTGGTGAACGGACTCGAAACAGGTCACTTGAAGACGCCCGTGTCGCGGAGCTCTCTGATCGCTTTTGGCGTTCAGAGTCAACTCGACGCTCTCGCCGCCGTTCTGTCGGGGCACTCGAAACCGGCGTGTCTGGCCATCATTCGCTCCGTACTGGCGGAGCGTGCCCAGCACTCTCGCCCTGCCCCTGAGCTCGTCTGGACGGGACCCGAGGGCCTCCACGCCCAGGCCCGCGACACCGCCGTCGTCCTCCGCGAGCTCTTCGAGAGCGCGCGCAAGCGCGTCGTCCTCGCCGGCTACAGCTTCAAGAACGCCGAAAGTGTCCTCAAGCCACTCCACACCGCGATGGTCGCACACGGCGTCGAGGCCCACTTCTTCATCGACGTGAAGCAACCTGACCGCCAGCCTGCGAACGAGGAAGCCTACGGACGAGAACAGCTGGACAGATTCCTCGAAGCGAATTGGCCCTTCGGCACGGTGCAACCAACGCTCTACTGCGACCGCCGCGCGCTGCGCCCTGGGCTAGGTGGAGCCTACTGCAGCCTGCACGCCAAGTGCGTCGCCGTCGACTCGCGGCGAGCATTCATCTCCAGCGCGAACTTCACGCTTCGCGCTCACGACCGCAACATCGAGACCGGGGTTCTCATCGATGATCCGCACTTCGCGCAGCAGCTCGACCGGCAGTGGATGAGCCTCGTGGAGGGTGGATTTGTGCTCCGAAGACCCGGCGGTTCCGTTTCGGAGGGCCATGGTCCGTAGTTGCGCGCCCCGATCCCACACCGGTACCCGTCAACCATCGGGTCAAGATCCTGTCAAAAATCGGGTCGCCGAGAGCCGATCCTGTCAACCAATCTCGGCCCGTCTCTCCCCAGCGGGACAGAGCCGAGAGCACGCAGCCGTCCACGACCCCCGTCGTGCCCCCTCCGCGCCGCCCTCGGCGCTCTTTGTAGAACGCACCGGCCGTGTCCCCCGACTCGCCCCTCGCCCCGTCGGGCGCGTTCCTCGCGCCGAAATTGAAGAAGCCCCCGGGACATCGTCTCGGGGGCCTCTGTCAAGCAACGGGTCGTTCCCGTTTGCATCAAGCTACTTTTGGCTCGGCAAGTGGCGCCGGCTGCAAACAGCTCTTTGTCAGCGATTCGTGGACGCGCAAACCGATTCGTACTGTCCACGAAACAAAGAATGGTCGGGATTTCGAGGGGTTGATGGGGCTTCTGGGTGGACGGGTCTCCATGTTCGTACTGTCCACGTTCGAGTGGGGTGCCATTCGCAACTCGCACCCGGCCCTCACGTGTTGAGCCATCCGCCTGCGCAAAAACCTCGGATCGGATCCCGAGTTCTCAACTGACGTACAACCGCACGCTGCAGCAAGCCGACACGGGCCGGCCACCCGTCTTCGACCTGGCGGGCGACCCACATTCGGACTCTGGGCCATGCTGGCACCGTGGTTGCCACGTTCTGCTACTCGCAATCGGAGCTCACCAAGACGCCGTTGGCTGCGAGCGCGGCGAGGTTGGAGGCTTGGGCTGTGCAGTCCACATTGGTGGCACGCACGTAGAGGTCTTCGAGCGCGCCCGCGCTCAGCAGTGGCGTGAGGTCGGCCACGTCGGAGCCGCTCAGCCACAGGGTCTGGAGCGTCGGGTGCTCGGCGAAGATCGACACGTCGCTGACCAGCGTGTCGGTCGCCACGAAGTACTCCAGGGAGTCCATGTTCTCGAGTCCCGCCAGCGACGCTAGGTCTGCGTTGCTGGCAGCAATGAGCCGCTGCATATGGGTCAACGCCTGGAGCGGTTCCAGCGAGTCGATGTCATGGCCACTGACGTCCAGGAAAGAGAGGCCGACGAGGTCTTCGAGCGGCGCCAAATCCATCACCTGCCCGGGCACGGTGCAGCTGGAGCTCTTGCCGATGTTGAGTTCCACCAGGTTGACCAGCGAGGCGAGCGGCGAAAGGTCCGTGAACGAGTTGCAGTCCACCTCCAGCGAGGCCAGACGCGGCAGCGACGCGAACGCCGTCAGATCGGTGAGCCCCGCCTCGAAGATCGTGACCCAGCTCAGCGACGGCATGCACTCGATGCCCTCCAGTTCGCCGATCGGCGTCGCACCGATCGTGAGGCTCGTCACGTCGGCGATCGCCTCGCCGGTGATGGGTTGCCCATCCTCGATTCCGGCGGCACTCCGCACCGCGGCGGCGAGGTTCGCGTCCGGAAACGGCACCTCTCCGGTGCACGCCACTTCACAATGCACCCCTCCCCACCCCGCTGGGCAGGTGCACAACACGCGATCGCCGACCGTCGGGTGGCAGGTCCCGCCGTTCTGACAGGGCGAATCGCTGCACGGCGTCGTGGCCAGGCACCACCAGCCGTCTCCCTCGTAGCCCTCGGCGCACTCGCACCACCCCGTCGCCGGATCGCACACCGCTCCAGGCACACAAGCCTCGTTGTCGCAGAGCCATTCGGACCCGCCTGCGCCTCCCGCTCCTCCCGTCGGTGCGCCCCCAGTCTCAGCTCCGCCCACACCACCGGTCCCGCCGCCTCGCACACCACCGGTCCCGCCGCCTCCAGTACCGCCGCTGCCCCCCGCGCCACCAAGCACCGGCGCGTTGCCTCCCGTGCTCCCGTCGGACCCACCGTTGGGTGTGCCCCCATTGGGAGCTCCACCGGTCTGCCCCGCACCACCGACTTCCGCGCCGCCCGAGGGGGTCCCACCTGACAGTGCCCCGCCCCCAGGGCTTCCTCCAGCAGGAGCTCCCGCACTGGACGCACCGCCGGTATCGGACAGGTCGCCGCCCGCGTTGTCGCTCCCCCCGTCGGCGCCACCCGTCCCGGCCGAGACATCGCCAGACGTCGTGTTGCCCCCGCCGCAGGCGCCAAGTCCCAGGGCCAGGCCACAGCCCAACGCCAATACCCTACTCACGCCAATTGCACGCATCGCCACTCCGTAGTCACTGGTTCGTCCAGCGCGACGTCAGGCATCGTGCTTCAGACGCATTCGGTGATCAATGGTGTAGCGACATGGCAAGACAGCAAACGAAACGCCACCGGTGTGTCGCGGACTTCGCGGGTCGCTCGTCGCCTCTGGTCAGCATCTCGAGGTGGGGCATAGTCGCGCTGCTCGGAGCCGATAATGCAAAAGTCTGGTGTCGTCGCCACAACCGCTGGAGTGATTCTGGTCATCGCAAGCGCCGCTGCCCAAGCGCAGCAGCCGCCCGAGGGCTATGTGGAAACGTGCAACATCACCAACTACAGCGAACCAGGAGTCGACTGCCAGGCATGCGGCGCGACGGCGGACGAGCCAGACGTCTGTAGGAATCTCCTCGAGCCCCAGGGCTATGAGTACGTCTGCAAGAGCTGGGGCGACGTCGCCTACAACGAAGTCTATTGCCGCGGAACGCCAGCGACCGGAACCAGCACGGCAACTGGAACGGAGAGCAGTTCCGATTCGGACGGAGGCTGCCACGTGTCGCCCGCAGGCGAAGAAAACGCTACCTGGCCCGGTCTTCTGTTGTTCGCGCTGGCTGCACTGGGACGCCGCGCGTGCACCCGCCGCCGGTCACGGCATCGTTGAGCACTGATGAGTCGCCCCCCTTCCGATCGTCGTACCAGAGGCGACAACGCAGACTGGTTCTAGTCCGAGGCGCGAATCAGGGCGCGGCTTGCAGCGTCCCTCACCTTCTCCGAACTGTCATCGCGACTGATCTGTATCAGCGCTGGGCGAAGAGCGCGCGCGTGCTCCAGCCAGTCGCGAGCGACTCGTACCAGCTCGAGCCTAATGCCCTCGTCACGTTCGCCGAGCAGCGCGTCGCGCAGCGCGTACACCATCGTCGGCGTCGGGTCCCGGTATCCCATGGATCCCGCTGCGGCCAGACGGACACTTCGATCGGGGTCAGACAGAACCTTCGCGACGGCCGCATCGACCTTGCCTCCGGGAACCCTTCGCAGCGCATCCACTGCCGCCACTCGAACCGTAGTGCGTTCATCGGCGAGATAGGGCTCCACCAGCGGATAGACATCGGGATGCGCGGCGTTTCCCAAGGCTCGAATGAAGGAAATGGTGTCCGATCGGGCAGTAGATCGCTCGAGCCTCGTCGCCAGGAACGCCACCGCGTCCGAAGCGAACTCAGGATCGCGTTCCCGTGCGTAGAAGGCATTCACACCGACGCCGTATCGTGCCTGAACACCGTGGACATCGTCGTCGACAATGCTCTTCAGGAACTGTGTCGTCTCCTGGGTAGGCGTCTCCACCATGCTCAGCGCATAGACGATGTCGCGTCGGTTCGTCTCCGTTAGGTTGGCTTCAGACAACTCGGTGAGCGCGCGCTGAGCTTCTGGACTGCCGGCGTCACCCAGAGCGTGAATCAGCAAACTTCGAGACCCCGCCTGCGTGAGAATCTCCGCCTTGGCTTCAGCAACGGCGTCATTCCGGTAGCGCAAGGCGGCCGCCAGATTGGAGTAGGCGCGAGCCTTCTTCGCCGGCTCCCCGGACTCCTCCAAGCGCACCACATCCTCCGCCAGGTCCCGCCATGTCGCACCGGCCAGCGCTTCGGTACGAGCACTGCGGACTACGTCCCGCTCGTCCACGGCATCCAGCGGTGCAAAGTCTTTCTGTCCCGCCTTCGCCGCAACGACCGTTTCATGCCGACACTCGACACGCGATACCTTGACTGTCGTGTCGGAGTCGAGACGCGGGAACGCCCCAGCGCCGGTCGTGTGTGTGCGCTCAGCGAGCTCCATTTGGACGATGGCAAGAGCGCCAAGGCCCTCGTCAGTCTGGAGCTTGGCAAGCGATGTGTCGATTTCGGTTCTGGCCCCGGCTGCTTGCGCGTGCCGGATCTGGACGTACCCCAGCTTCTTCTTGTCGAATCGCTGGACGCCGGTCGCATTGTACTGAGCCCGGTAGCTCCCCGTCAGATCGCGCTCGATCGACGTCCACTGCTTGACGTCGGCGTGCTCCGGTCGCGACAGTTGAAGTGCAGCTAGCAGCGACCGCAGGGTCGAACGAGCAACACCGTCAACCCGAGAGTCGCGGTCCGCCTCGGGAAACGAGACGCCCACGAAACGACCATCAGCAGAGGTCCGCAGCACAACGCGCTGTGACATGCGGTTTCGCAGATCCGCCGATTGGTCAGGGTTCGTTTTCAGATCGACCAATCGCGGAGCGAGCTTCGCCTCGATGGTCCGACTCCCCGGGGCTTCGTCATCGCCCAGTGTCCTCAGCGTCAGCCCGCCACGCAGATCCAGTACGAAGAGCGGAAGTTGTGCGGTGACCTTTGCCCGAAAGCCGACATCGAACGAGCAGACACTGCCGGGCTCGGCCAGAACCGAAGTCGGCAACGCTTCGGTGTTGTCGGAAGACCCTTGCGGGTCACGGGCCACTCCACGATACAGCAGTACCGCGCCCACGATGACGGCTGCAGCGGCCAGAGCCCAGACCAAGCCCACTCGGCCGCGCGCGCCACGAGAATCAGTCGACGAGTGCAACGAGCCCGCTCGGGACATCTGCCAAGTTACCCCAACAACTGACGGACCCATCGGATCCGATTGCGCAAGCAGCGTCGTCACCATTTGCCACTTCCACAAACGTTCCCGCTGGGACCTCACCACCAGCCATGCCGTTCCCCCAGCACACGAGTTCCCCGGTCAAGTCGATGGCACACGCATCGCACCCGCCGGACGACACGGCACGGTATGCGCCGGTCGGCGTGTTCTGGACGCATGCCACCCCGCCCCAGCACGAAATCTCGCCCGTCGTCGAGATGGCGCAGTTGATCGTTCCGCCGCCCGTCAACCGCGCGAACTCGCCAGCGGGGGAGTCGGTGAGACCGACCGTTGCGGCGTCAGCACTTCCCCAACACGAGAGGTTTCCCGTCGCCGCATCGAGACCGCAGCAGTATTCACCGCTGCAGAGTAGCTGGGCGAACGTCGCAGTTGCGTCGGGGATCTCAGGGATCTGATCAGCCTCTCCCCAGCACTCCACGCCACCGTCGTCCGACCGCAGTGCGCAGATGTAGTCGTTTCCATCACCGCTCGGAGAGAAATAGCTCCCCTCCGGATTGATCAGCCCGAAGGGTCCCCAGCACCAGATGGTACCGTCTGTCTTCGAAGCACAGATCCCATACTCGGCGGCCCACACCGCGTCCCAACCGTCTCCCGAAGCTTGATCGGCAGAGTCGTAACCTACTCCCCAGCACTCGATGGTTCGCGAGGCGGTGACGACACACGCAAACCGAACCCCCACTGCGACACGCTGAGCGACGGCGATCTCAGGCGACTGCGGCTGACCACCGCTCGCCACCGCCCCACCCACGCTTGCTGTTGCACCACCGGTCGCGCTGCCGGCGACAGCACCACCACTGCCGCCGGAATCGCCGGCGCCTTCGCCGCCTACGCCACCCGTTCCTGATCCAGCTTGCGGGTCTGCACCCTCGCCGCCGCCGCATCCATTCCCGAGGCACACGACGGCCACGGCCACAACAATGCCGATCTTCGTCATTTCTTGCTCTTACTGCTTGCTCTTACTGCACAATCTCGCAGGGACCAAGTTGCGGAGCCTCACACAACTCCCCGCTATCGAGAGGAATCGTGGCGGTGTAGAGGAACGCCGGATCGACGAAGTAGTATTCACTGCGGAACGTGCCGAGCTCTGCGCTAGCAGCATCCTCCGGGAACTCCACTTCACCGTTGTCGCCCACTCGCCGGCCGGAAGACACGAAGATGAACTCCTTCTCCGGCCCCGACCACTCGGCCAGCTTCTTCTTGAAGCGCTTCTTGAAAGGACCAACCTTCACCCGCGCCTCGAGATTGATCGTGCCGTCCAGCATTCTCAGGTTCGCACCCGCGCCCATACCCCAGCCCAGATCCCAGTCGTACTCCTGTGGCTCACCGGCCGCGAAAGCGTGACCCGCGCCAAGGAACAATGGTGGCGTCTCGCGTCCATCGTCGTCCGCTGACTGGATCCCCTCCGCGAAGGCCTTGATGGGGATCGATAGATGGAAGAGCAGGAGTTCACCAGACAACCCGACACTGATCGGACCGAGGCCAACTCCTGCAAACGCGATAACGGTTGCCTCGGCAAACGGGGCAATCTCGGCCCCCGCTTCGATCCGGGCCACTGGGGCGAGCTCGTACTCCCCGTTCAAGCCGCCTCGGGCGCCCCAAGCCCCACCCAGCTCGATGTCGATGGCAATGTGCACCGGCCCCACCGGGTAGCGCATGCTGAGCTCGAAGGCATTGAACGGGTGGCGCTGGTCGAGCAACACGAGGCCAGACCCATTCTGGACTAGATCCGTGTGCAGGCTATCCTGTTGCGCTGCCAACGACGCCAGTTCGTTCGCCAGTTCGGTGGCACTCGATTGGTAGCGGTCGATGATGGCGTCTACCAGCCCCGCGGGGCCATCTTCGTCACAGTCGTAGTCAAGATTCAACCTGCTGGCATTGCCGCAGAGCGTTTGCCATGCAGCTGCGGAACCAGGGTCGTACGGGTCGTACGGCTGGCATTGAGAAAACTTCACCGCTTCCAGCGCACCGATCAAGTCGATCCCAAGGTTGTCGTGCTTCGTAACCGCCCGCTGTAGTGCCCCCTGCACGAAGTTGGCCCGAGCCGGCACGCTCGGGGCCATGGCGGAGCGACGGAGCGCAGCGGAGTGGGCGCGGGTGGTGAAGCGATGGCGGCGAAGCGGTTGTTCGACGGCTGAGTTC
>JBNLDK010000091.1:0-7704 GCA_050304295.1 Polyangiaceae bacterium | reverse complement strand
TGAGACCTACCTTCGCCGTCATGGTGCCTCTGTTGCCGGGCCGCCTGGATCAGTGCACGCCCCCTCCCGATTCCGGAGTGTAGCCCCGATCCCCGAATCGGACGACCTCCAACGGCCTGAGACCGCTGGACCCCCCAGGTTTGTGCTAGCCGCCGGCGAGATGGCTCTGGCGCAAGAACGGAAGCGCGCCCACGAAGCGATTGGGCACGCTCAGGGAGAGAAGTGCGGCGTGACGTTCCAGCTCTCTACGGGCAGGTCGGGGACGCGCGCGAACTCGGCAACGTTCTCCGTCACCAGCACCAGATCGAGAGAGCGAGCGTGGGCCGCGATCAAGAGATCATTGGGACCAATCGGCGTGCCTGCTCGTTCAAGGTGGGCGCGGAGGTTGGCGTACTCGCGATCGGCGGGTGCTTCGAAGGCGAGGACCGGAAGCGCCTCGAGGATCTCCTCGACCACGGCAAGGATCCGGGTTCCTCCACGGCGAGCCGCCCCGAACCGAAGCTCGCTCGCGACGATGATGCTCGTGCACACGCGCTCGTCGCCCACCTCCTGGAGGCGAGTGGCCGTGGTGCCGCGCGGCTCGCGCATCAGCCGCGACAACACGTTGGTGTCGAGCAGGTGGGTCAACGCCATCGCTCAGATTTCCGGTTCATCCAGTGGCAACATCCCCGCGTCCACGTCAGGGAATGCCTCGTCGAGCGGCTGGAGATTGGCAACCACCTCCGTTAGACGCCTCCGCCGCACTACGGGCTCCAGGATCAGGCGCTCTCCGTCTTTCGAAATGAGCACCTCGTCACCTGGCAGCTCCAGCTCGCGCGGGATGCGCACCGCCTGGTTGCGCCCGTTTCGAAATAGGGACGCCGTACGCCGGGGCGAGGGAGAATCAACGGACATACTGAACAAGCATAGGCCAGGCATATGCCATGGTCCAGCTGGTGACGCAGGCACCGCGTTGGACGTCGCTTCGGCCCGCCAGCCTTGCTGCAATCATCGCCATGTTCACCGAGACGACCGGTCGGAAGCGCGTTGACCCACATGCCGAACGGTTCGTGAAGACCGTCAGGTCGGAATGCCTCGACCACTTCGTGGTCTTTGCCGAGCGGCACCTTCGACATTTGCTCCGCGAATTCTGCGAGAGCTGGGCATCGAGCGAACGCGGGGCGCGCTCGCGCGCCGTGGGGGGTTGCCGTCGCGGTTCGGCGCTCGATGCTTCGTGAACGAGGAGACGGGTCGCAGCGGCTCGAAGAAACGGTATGAGCACAGCGCGACTCGAACGGATTGCCTCAACCCGTCTGCCGTTGGCGGTCTTCATGTACGCGGTGGTGACCTGGGTCCCGATCGCGGTCAGCGTCGCGTCGATGGTCGCTTGGCAGCACTGGTCGGGACAGGAGCTGCCCATCTGGCAGCTCGCCGTCTTCCTGGTGGTGCTACGCCAGGTGAACGTATTCACCCTGTCCTCGCTGTTTCATCGTTCGTACTCGCATCGCCAGTTCGACTACCACCCGCTCGTCGAGCACCCGATGCGCGTCTGGAACTGGCTCTGGGTCGGAACGGGCGGGCGAGCCTGGGCCATCCTCCACCGCTGGCACCATGCCAAGGTCGACACCGACGACGACCCGCACAGCCCGACCAAGACGGGCGGCTCACTGCTCAACGTCACGACGCAGACCTTTCGCAGCTATCAGGAGTGCCTCCACCACCCCGAGCGGTACCGGAAGTACGAACGCGGGCTGCCCAACGACGGCTTCGAGCGCTTCGTGCGGTGGCTGGAGGCCAAGGGAGTATTCGGGTTGGTGCTCGTTCGGCTGCCGCTGCTGATCGCCATCCTGTGCCTATTCATGCCGCCAGCCGCCGCCATCCTGTGCCTGCCAGGCATCGTCGGGTCGGTGTGGTTCTCCACCGTCATCGTCGTCAACGGTTTGTGTCACACGATGGGCTACCGGGTGATGCGTGGTGAGGATACGTCCACCAACCTGTTTCCGGTCGACATCATCGGTTGGGGAGAGGCGCTGCATCACAACCACCACCACCGACCCGGCCGCGCCAACCTGGCGATTGCAGAGTTCGAGATCGATCCCGGGTACTGGACGCTGTGGGGCCTGAGCAAGATCGGGATCGTCCGCAACCTGCGAGCTTGAGGCCTCGGGCCACCGCTTCTTCTCGAGCTCGCGGCAGTCGAAGCCGCTGGTGAGCTGATCGCTCAACTCATCCAGCGCCAGTCCTGGGTTCCCATCGATGGCTCTCGCGTTCGGTCCTTGCCGGTGGATTGATCGATCACCGGCGGCGTCGGCGGCGGCGCAGCGCGGTTAGCGCGAGCCCGAGCGCGGCGAGCCACGCGGCGCGGGGGGGCGACGACTCGACGCGACAGCCGCAGCCGCCACTGTTCGAGCTGGAGGAGTGCCCGGTGGTGGTCCCGGCGCTGGCGGCCGTTCCGCCGGCTTCTTCGCCGCCACCACCAGGGGTGGCGCCGCCCGTGGCGCGAGCACCGCCGGTGCTCCGCCCGCCGGTTGCGTCGGTCGTGCTCGAGCCGCTGGCTCCGGCTACGGTGTCCTGGCCGCCCGTGGGCTCGCTGCCGGCGAGTCCGCCCTCACCACCAGTCTCCTGACCGCCAGTGCTGGCTCCGCCGGTGGCGACCCCGCCGGCCTCGATCCCGCCGGTCTCGGTACCGCCGGTGGTGACCCCACCAGTCTCCGCTCCGCCGGCCGTGGCTCCGCCGGTCGCCATCACGCCTCCGGCGCCCCCGGCTCCGCCGTCGCCCCCTTGCGGCACCAGGCTGCGCTCGAAGGCACCGATGTCGCACGCCGAGCCGATCGGCCGCTCCGTGCCCACCTGATCGGTCGGCTCGCAGGCGCCGTCGCCGCTGGTGGCCGGATTGCCCGCGTCCACTGCGGGGCTGTCGGCGGCGAGTCCGTGGGTCAGGGTCGTGCCGCCGTTGTCCGCCAGGGGCAACAGGCCTGCGTTCAGTGTCGCCGTGCCGGATCCGATCTGATCGCCCGTCGCGGTCGACACCGTGCAGCCCGAGTCCGAACCGATGAGGTTGTAGCCGCCCGAGATCAGAAACTTCCCGCTCGCGGTGTAACAGTCGTCGCCGTCGTTGCCGGCCACGATGGTGTTCGACAGGGTGATCGTGGCCACGCTGCTGCTGCTGGGCATGGCGATGCCTGCCCCCAGCGTCGCCGAGTTGTCCGTGATGGTCACGTTGTTCAAGGTCAAGCTCAGTGACGAGTCGGTCCGGATCCCGCCGCCCTGGCCGCTGGACACGTTGCCGGAGAGGGTCGAGTTCACGATGCTCGCCGTTCCCGCGGCCCCCGCTAGCTGGATCGCCGCGCCTTGCCCCCGCGCGCGATTGCCTGTGAAGGTGCTGTCCACGATGGTCAGCAAGTTGCCCGTTCCCGTGGCGTGGAGACCACCGCCGACGTCGCCCTCGTTGCCGTCGAAGGTACAGCGGCTGAAGGTAGCCGGGCCGCCGTTCTTCAGAACCGCCCCAGACGACGTGCCGACGTTGTCCACGAACTGCGTGTCCGATACCACGAGCTCCCCGTCCCTCGAGAAGATCGCATTCGCGGTGTTCTGGTCGAACAGGGAGTTCACGACGGTAAGATCGGCGTCTCTGACGCTGATGACGGCGGCCCGGTTGGCGGTGAACGTGACGTTGTCGACCTCGATGGTGCCAGAGAGCTGATTGTGGAGGATGGCGCTGCCGTGGTTGGCGAGAAACTGGCTGTTCGTCACCCTCGAGGCCGCGCCAGTGTAGTTGAGTATCACCGTGTGGGAAGCGGGGTCGGCGCTGGCACCGTTGCTGCGAAAAGTGCACTCATCGACGAAGAGCTCGGAGCCATTGGCAATGGCATTCGCGCTGCCACAATTGGTGAAGGTCAGGCGCTCCAGGGTCAGCGAACCTGGATCGGAGATGGTGAGGAACCGCAGTGTCGTTGCCACCGAGTTGAACGTCAGGGTTGCGGTTCCCGTGGCTGGCCCCTGCAGGGTCATCTCGGTCGTGATCCGCGGCAGGGCCGTCTCCGCCTCAGCCGCGCTGTAGGGAAGCAGGAACTCGTAGGTTCCTTCCGGGATCACGATGGTGTCCCGCGCGAGGCCCGCTGCACAGGAGTCGACGGCCTGGTCCAGGTTGGCAGCCTGGATGGCCTCGGCGAGACTGCAGGCTCCGTCGGTTCCCGAGGCGTCGGTCGTCGGAGCGGTGGTATCGACCGTGATGGTGGCCGCGAGCGCTGGCGAGGCGGCGAGCACCCCCCCCAACGCGAGCGCCGCCATCGCTGCCCGACGCAGGTGACGCCGCGCCGGGCAGTCGGGCCGCGGCGCCGCTGCGTGAACCTGCGTACTGGGTGAGCCAAGGATTTCGGAGCAAACGCTCCCGCCATTGCATTCTCGATTCACAATCATCCCTCCGCGCGACGCACCTCCGCCCGTTGGGCGTCGGCGCGAGCACCAACCACACACTGGACCCTCCCTCCCTCGAGGAGCGGTCGCTCGGAGACATGACGCCCCCGGCCGCCGCTCACAATGATGCATTTGTACTAAGCCCCGAGCTCACTGGGGTTGAGCTCGCTCGCCGTGCGGGGCTCACCAGGGTGAGAGCCCCGCCCCGCTCCTCTTCCGGCTCAATTCGTTCGCGGGATCCGGCGTCGTTCGATACGCTGGCGGAGGAGGGGAGGGGGCGGCGGGAGCGCTGGCGCGCGCCCGCCGTCGTCAGTCGAAAGCGGCCCGGTGAGCCCGGTTCAGCGACCGGTGATCCGCTCCGCCAGTTCGAGCTTCGTGCTGACGCCGAGCTTGGTGTAGGCGGACCGCAGCTGGTTGCGGACCGTGGCCGGGGAGACCGCCAGATCGGCGGCGATCTCCCGGTAGGTGAACCCCTTGGCGAAGCTGAGCGCGACCGTGCGTTCCCGGGGGCTGAGTTGGTCGATGGTGGACGCATCGCGCGCTTCGAAGAGCCGGAGCCCATCCGGCATGCTCCGCACGGAGGAGATGACCGCGCCCTTGCCGAGGTGCTCGTCGCCGATCGCGCTCCGGGCGATGCTCTCGGGGGCCTGGGGGCCCTCCCAGCCCGGGAACTCGAGGCGCAGTAGGTCCGCGAACCCCGGCTCGGCGTTGTACACGAACCCCTCCGCATCGAGCAGCGCGCGAGCGCGTCGCACGCTGGGGACCGCGCCGGAATCGCGATCGAGGAACTGGAATGCGTTCAGGTGCCACGCCTCGACGAGGTGCGGCATCAGCTCTTCCTTCAGCGTGCGCTCCGCCTCGGTGAACAGGGGGTTCTCGCGACGCCGGTAGATGGCGACGGCGCTCCACAGCTTCAGCACCGGCTCTTCGCGCGAGGTCGCGAGCGCTCGCTCGATGCCGAAGCGGCTCATGTGGTCCAGTATGAGCGGGTGCGCCTTGCCCTCGTAGTCCTCGATGGCGGCACGGATGGTGACGCCGGGGTTCATCACCGTGGCGAGGTTCAGGTCATCGTGCTGCGCGATCCTGTCGTAGTTCTCTCGCATCTCGGGAGGCTGGTGGAAGAGATACCCCGTGTGGATGCGCGCCCCCTGGGGGGTGTGCACGAAGGTTCCCCACACGGCCGAGTCGAAGGGCAGGTGCTCGCGCACCAGATCGAGGACCACCCGCTTGAAGATGGGTGAGGGCGTGCCCCTGGCCGCGCGGTACACGCCGAGGAGGATCTGGCTCAGAAGACTGGACATGCTTCCCCTCTCAATCGCCGACGAGCGCGGCCAGCTCGAGCTTGGTGCTGACCCCGAGCTTGTCATAAACCGACTGCAGTTGATTCCGGATCGTGGCAGGGGACAGGCCGAGCTCTGCCCCGATTTCCTTGTGGGTCTTGCCCGCGGCGAAGGCTCGCGCCACGGTTCGTTCGCGGGCCGTGAGGCGCTTGAGCTCCCCGACGCCGCGAACGGCGAGCACGTTCAATCCCGCGGATAGCGTTGCCTGGCAACGGGCCAGTACCTCGTCGCCAGCCCAGGCGTTGCCCGGCGCGACCTCGAGGAGCGTCGCCGGTACGCGGGGGCCTTGCCACGTGGGGTATTCGCCGAGCAAGCGCTCCGCGAAGCCGGGCTCTGCGGCGTGGACGTAGCCCTCCTCGTCGATGAGCGCCCGCGTCCACCCCTCGTGCTGCGTCGTGCGAGTCCTGAGGTTCAGGAAGTGAAAGGCGTTGAGGTGCCACGCCTCGACCAGGTGGGGCATCAGATCCTCCTTGAACAGGCGCTCCTCCTCTTCGAACGGTGGCTCGGTCGGTCCGCGATACAGGGAGATCGCCGTCCAGACCTGCAGCGGAGCCTCGGCCCAGATGGTGCTCAGACATCGAGCCATGCGATATCGGGTCCGGTGCTCGACGATCTCTGGCGCTTCGTCCGGGCGCGTTCCCGTCACGTTGATGGTGGTTCCGGGATTCGACATCACGGCCAGGTGCAGCCAGTCGAGGTGCTTGATCGACTCGTAGTCCTCCATCATCTTCATGGGCTGGTGATGAAGGTGCACCGAGTGCACCCGCGCTCCCTGGTCGGGAATGGACACGCCCGTTCCCCACAGCGCGGACTCGAAGGGCAGCACGCGCTTCACCGCTTCGAGCGCCGAGTCGCGAAACTGTGGTGATGGTGCGCCACGCGTCAGCCGATAGAGATCCAGCAACAGGGAGCCCAACCCCGCGGCGGCCGTGGTCATCGCGTCGGAGTATAAGACACGAACCCTGCTGGGAATGAGCCGGACATCGCGCTAGCGCGGTCTTCTGCGAGCGGGGACGACCGGTGATTCGCGAAGTGTCCAGGCAGTCATTAGATGGGGTGCGGTTTGGAAGAATGCACGGCCGGGTCGTCTCTCGAGAAGAGTGCATTGCATGTCCGGGTCTCCGGATTCAGCCGCAAAGCCGGAAGGCTCGAACAGAACTTCGATGCCGGCCGTATCCTTCCTCGAGGCGGTGGCGTCTTGGTCTGGTGAGGCCAGCCAGAGGAGCCCGCGTGACCAACACAACCCATGAAGCTGTCCCCGAGCCAAGACTCTCCGCCAGAGAGAAGGCGCTGATCGCCGTCGGCGCCTCCATCGCCAGCGGCTGTCGGCCGTGCCTGGAGCGCACGATCGAGCTGGCGCGGCAGTCTGGCGCCTGTGAGCGCTCGATCCGGCTCGCGGTCGAAACGGCACTCGGAGCCCATGGCAGGCTGCTGGCGTCCCTTGCAGAATGCGCCGACAGACTACAGCCTGGGCACCCGGGGCTCGACGACGCCTTTCTGCGCGACCGCACCCGGCTATCGGAACTCATCCGGTGCGCCTCGAGGCTCCCGCTGCGCGATGCGGAGGGGCTCGACATGGCGCTTGCAAGCGCTCAAGACGCTGGATCCACCGGGAGCATGATCGCGTCTGTTCTGGCCATCGCTCGTTCGATAGCCAAGACGGCAACCGGCATCGCCGAATGTCGCCATCGAAGTGGCGGCTCGACTCTGAGAGACCGAACCCCGCGATCGCTTCCATCGGCGACGGCACCGCGCCGCGGCGTCTTGCCTTGCTTGAGTACCTCGCTGTTGCTGCCGGTGGCGGGGTGGTGGTGGGGCGGCGGCCTGCGTGGTGGTGTGTTGGCTACCTGGGCCACGCCCACTTCTTCCTTCCCTCAGCGCCCTCCCGCGACTCGGACGATGGCTCCGGTGGTGTAGCTCGCCGCGTCGGACAAGAGCCACACGATGGGCTCGGCGATCTCTTCGGGGC
>JBNLDK010000090.1:0-35004 GCA_050304295.1 Polyangiaceae bacterium | reverse complement strand
GCGAAGCGGCGCAACGCGCAGCTGGATGATTCTCGCAGTCGCGACTTCCGGAACTCACCAACGGATGGCGCCCGTCGAAGTCGCTGAGCGCTCGGTGGCGCCCGCCACCTGGGCGGAGCGGCCAGGATCGTCGCGACCGACGAGTGCTCTAGCGGGAGCTCAGTCGCTTCGCCAGTCCGGCATACGCACCCTGCGGATAGCGCGCCAGATAGCGCTCCGCGGTGGCTCGTGCCGCAGCGGGACTCGAGCGCTGCTGCAGCTGCATCAGGCGCCCGAGCGCTTCCTCGGTCAGCGCGCCCCCCGGAGCCTCGCGCAGGTAGGTCTGGAACCAGGTACTGGCCTGTCCCGGTGCCCCTTGCTGGTCCGCAGCGATCTTGCCGAGCAGAAACGCGGTGTTGCCGCGCACGCCGCGAGCCCGCAGAGCCTCGAGCGTGGCTACTGCGCGAGCAGGCTGCCCCGAGAATCGCGCCGCATCGACGAGCTGCCACAGCTCGGCGTTGCTGGCCGTTCCCAGCACGTTGGTGAACCCCTGCCGCTCGGCGGCCGATATCGCGTCTCGGTGGCGACCCGCGCGCAGGTGCTCCCGCCAGGGTTCGGGTGTCGGAGCCGGCTCCTCTTTCCGAACCGACCGCAACGGCGCCGCGGCGCTGGACGCCGCCGGCTCACCACTTGGCCTGCTGCTCGGGTCGGCAGCCGGAACCGCCGATGAAGACGTCATCGGCGACGGCTGGGGCCCCCGGGCCAGCTCGACGCGTCCCTCCCGCACGGAGACGCTCAAGTGCTCCCCGGCCACGACGCTGCGGTCCGCCGGCAAGTGTGGACCCACAACGCGCACCGATCCGTCCTCTACGGTCAGCTCGAAACGCTGCGCAGCGGCCTCCCAGGCCACATCGAACACCGTCCCGGTCACCAGTACCCGGAAGGGTCCGGCGCGCAGCGCCCAGGAGGTCCGAGGACTGGGCGTGATCCGCGCCCCCAGTCCGCCCTCCTCGACGACTATCTCGGCGCCCCGAGGCGTCACAAGGGACACCCGCGCCCGGCTGTGCGGAGCCACCGCCAGCTGACTGCCTTCGGAGAACCGCAGCTCGACTCGCTCGTCGTCCGCGCTGATCCATTCGCCCACCGCACCGGAACGCGCCTCCCCATCGATGACGAAGGACAGCGCCCGAGGAGCGACGGGCGCGTCGCGCCGGAAGCCACGCTGGATTCCAACGACCACCATCACCGCCAGCGCCACCAGCGCCGCTGCTGCCCACGCGACTCGTGGAGGTGCGCGCCGCACCCGCTGGGGAGCAAAGAGTCGCTCCCGAGCCACCGCAAGTGTGGCCTCGGGAGCGGCACTCCGATCAGACACTTCCGCGACGGCTCGCCCCAGCGCCTCGAGCTTTGGACTCAGCGATTCCATCGGTCACTCTCCTCGAGCCACTGCCGCAGCACCGCGTCCCCTCCAGCCAGTTGGGCAAAGCGCTGCTCGGCGCGGCGCAGTCGTCGCTTCACGGTCGAGACCGACGTGTCGCAAAGCGCTGCCACCTCGGCGATCTCGCACCCCTCGAGGTAGCGGAGCGCAAACGGTACCCGCTCTTCGGCGCGCAGGCGATCGAGCACGCGGTACGTACGGCGACAAGCCTCGCGCAGTTCCGGTTCCGTCGTGGTCGCCGGCTCCGGTAGTTCGTCGGGCGGGTGAAAGCGCAACCAGCGGCGTCGGCTGCGCGAGCGAATGGTCTTGAACGCTGTGTGGGTCGCGACGCTGCGGATCCAGGCGCGCAGCGCCTCCGCATCCCGCAAGTTGGCGACCGCGGTGAAGGCCTGCACGAAGGTGTCGTGCACGACGTCGGCCAGCTCGGTGTGGCGGTCCTGCCCCAGGATCCGCCGGAGCACGCGTTCCACCTCTGCCCCGTAGCGGTCGAAGAGGGCAGCCCGGGCCCAGCTAGCCCCGTCACGCAATCCCTCCACGATCTCGGCGTCCGACCGTTGAGTCGGCAGAGTCCGCACGACCGCCAGGCCGGCGGGTTGGGGAGCTGTGGAACTGGGCACGTCACTACCAAGGTATCCTCGGGACCCCGTCGTGGGTCAGCTAAAGCGGAGTCGCGAGACACAGGGCACGAAAAAAAAAAGTGACCCCCACGACAACGACCCGGGCACCTCGCCTGGTGTCGGCAGCCCCTCCTTGCTGGTCGGGGTGCCACCAACGAGGACCATCACTTGAACATTCGACACCTGCGCAGGGACAGGTCCCTCCACAAATCGAGCTCTTGGCTGGGCGCGATCCTGGTAGCTGCGGTGGCGACGGCCTGCGGTGCGGACGACCGTGGCGACGACCCCAACGCCGACGCTTGCGTCCCCGGTCGCTCGGTGGCGTGCACGACCGACACCGGATGCAAGGGCGCCCAGCACTGCAACGACGACGGCACCTACGACCCCTGCGAGTGTGGGACGCAGCCGCCCTCCGGCGGCAATGGCGGAGGGGGAGAGGGTGGCTCGGCCAGCGGTGGACGCGCGAGCGGCGGCAGCGGCTCGGGCTCCGCGCCCACCGGCGGCGCGAACACCGGCGGCGCGAACACCACCGGCGGCGCGACCAGCAGCACCGGTGGTGCTGGAGACGAAGACTGCGCGCCTGAAGACATGAGCCAATGGACACCGCCGGTCTACGTCCCGGCACGCCAGACGCAAGGAGCGTGCTCGACTGCTCAGTTGCAGCGCTTCCACGACGACTGCCTGATGGGCACCGACTGCAGCGCCTTCGAGAGCGGCGGCGCCGACGAGAACTGTGGAGCCTGCATGTGGCCGAGCGCGCTGGGCGCCGCCACCTGGGGCCCCGTGCTCGAGGTGAATCCCCGACCTTTCTATCGCTGGGAGAACAATACGGCTGGCTGCCACGAGTTGCTCCGCACCGCGAATCGCAACTGCGCCGAGAAGATGCAGGCCGCGCAGAACTGCGCACGCGACGCCTGCGTTGACGTCTGTGACGTCTCCAGCGCAGCGTACAACGCCTGCGTCATCGACGCGCGCACCAGCGTCTGTCAGGACTTCACGAGCGCGGCGGCGTGCATCACCAGCCAGGCCGACCTCGACGCGTGCAGCGGCGACACCTTCGAGCAGATCGTGCTCGCCCAGGGCGAGGTATTCTGTGGCTAGCGCCCCCTGGTACTGGGCGATGGTGATCGGCACCGCAGGGCTCACGCTGGCGGCCTGCTCGAGCGGTGACGCGGAGGGCAACGCCGAGAACGAGGGTGGCACCGGTGGTCGGATCGCGCTGAGCGCCTCGGGCGGCGTGGGCGGTGGTGCCAGCGCCGCGGTCAGCGGTGGCGGCGAAGGCAACTGCGAGATCGTCCCCGACGACTCCGGCTGCACTGGCGCTGCCTACGAAGGAGAGGCCATCCCCCTCGACATCTACCTGATGTTCGACATGTCCGGATCGATGAGCTCCTGCATCGACCCACCGCGGGATGCCGCTGCCTGTCCCGACCCGGAGAGCCCGGCCACGCGCATCAACGCCATCCGTGAGGCAACCGCTCAGTTCTTGGAGGATCCAGCCAGCGCAGGGATCAGCGTGGGGCTCGGCTTCTTTGGCCACCTCCCCATCAACTCGGCAGAGGAGTCGACGTCCTGCGATCCCGCCGACTATGCCACACCCGAGGTCGCGATGGGCTTGCTCCCGGGGCACGCCGATGAGGTCGTGGCGTCCCTCGAGGCGAAGTCGCCCACCGGGGAGACACCGACCGGCGCCGCGATCCGCGGCGCCTGCCAGTATGCAAAGAGCTGGCGCTCGGATCACCCCGCCCACAAGGTCGTGCAGCTCTTCATCACGGACGGCAACCCCGAGGCCCCGGTCACTTGTGACCTCCTTGGCGGCGACTGCTGTCCGACGCTGGCAGACGCGGTGAACGCCGCCTCCGCATGTCTAGACGACGGGATCGAAACGTACGTGCTGGGCGTCGGCCCCTTCCTGGACAACTTGGACCAGGTTGCCGCCGCGGGCGGCACTGATGCGGCGTACCTCGTCTCCAGTGAGGAAGACGCCGCCGAGCAGGTGCTCCGCGCGCTCAACGCGATCCGCCGCGACGCGGTGATCCCGTGCGATCTCACCATCCCCCGAGCGCCCTCGGGACAGACGCTCCGCTACGACCAGGTCAACATCTTCCACGCCGACCCGACCTGCCAGGGCAGCGCCTTCGGCTACGTGGGAGATGCCAGCAGCTGCGGCAAGCGCGGCGGCTGGTACTACGACGATCCGGACGCCCCCACCACGATGAGACTCTGTCCCGTGAGCTGCGAGACGGTGGGCATTCCGGGTAGCGAACTGCTCGTGACGGTGGGCTGCGACACGATCGTGGAGCTTTACTGAGAGATGCACGCCGACGAAGGGTCCAGTGATGGGAGGCGAACGATGACGCTCAAGGTAAGAATGCGAATGGGCCGGATACTGTTCCGGGTCGGTCTCGTCGCGGGGTTGATCTCCTGCAGCAGCGCGTCGGACGAGAGCAGCGCGACCGATGGCCGCGACGGCGCAGCTTGCAGTGGGGACGGAGACTGCGTCAGCTCCGTGTGCACCAGCGGCGCCTGCGTGGGCAACGGGAGCGGCGCGCCCGCCGGCCGCGACTGCACGGACGACGCAGACTGCGGCAGCCACTCCTGCACCGACGGGACCTGCGCTCTGGGGAGCGACCTTCCGGATGGAACGAGCTGCACCGCCGCGACCGAGTGTACCGCTGGCGTCTGCAGCGATGGCGTCTGCGGCGAGCCCACCGTTGGCATCGGAGGCAGCAGCGCCGGCGGAGCTGGCGCTGGCGGGAGCGTCGCGGGCGGGACCGGCGCGGGCGGGCGCAGCGCGGGTGGCTCCGGTAGCGGCGTGGCGGGAACACCGAGCACGACCACCGGACCGCGCTTCGACGGCGCCGGCGAGGGGTTCCTGCCATTGACCACCGGCTGCGGCCCGGACACGGCCGACCTCTGCACGGGCGAATGCGAAGGCACCGGCGGAGACGCCGACACCCAAGTAGTCCGGGCGCCGGCAACGCTCTGCTTCAGCGGCGAAGGCGACCCGACGCCGGAGGATCCATCCGTCGTCATCGAGCAGGTCATCGAGCGCGTCGACGGGCAGGAGTACGTCCACATCCGCGTCACCTTCGATCCGTCGTTCACCGACAACACCTACGGCGAGGGAGTGCCCGAGAACAGCGGGTGGCCCCAGCGACGCGGGCACACCTTCCGCGATCTGGAGGTGAGCGACCACACCGAGCTCCTCTTGACCAATGGCGACACCGACACCGTCATGCACTTCAAGATAGACCTCATCGAGGCGGACGCATCCGCCCCCTGTGGAGCGGCGTCGGCGGGGGTCTCGGGAGGCGATGGGGCGATGCTGATCGGCGACGAGGCCCATGTCCTCGCCATCGCCACCTCGCTCGACCGGAACCTCGGCGGCTGCGGCTATTGCGATCTGGACGCGTGCGGGGGCGACTGTCTGGTGAACTCGCCCGCGACGGATTCCGCGCTCGCACCCAACGACGAAGCCCCCGACTGGGACTATCGGCAGGTGTACGAAGCCTGGATCGACCTGGCGGCCTTTGGTGATTCGGGATTCGGACAGGCCTTCATCACCTACACCCACTCGTCGCCAGCGAAGGGCCCCGAGACGATCGAGGTCGATCCCGAGCCCTGTCCTCCCGACTGGGACACTCCCTACTGCGAACCGGGCGATCCGCGCTGCGGCGGCAGTGGCACGGGAGGCGCCAGCGGCGGCGGCGGGGCCGGGAACGGGGGAGAGGTCGGAACCGGGGGCAGCAGCTCGAGCTGTCCACCCAACGAGCAACTCTTCCAGACGGCCGGTGGAGACGTGATCTGCACACCGATCCCGTTCGCCAACTACCCAGGCATGGCGGCCTGTCCGACGGGCTGGGTGCTCGATCTGGCCACGGAGGGCCAGTACTGCGTGCCGGCCACCTAGCCAGCCTTACATCGTTGCTCACCCTGCCCGCTGAGAGAGGAGGATAGGGTGGGCGAAGGACCGTCCACAGCCAGTCGAGTGCAATTTTCCTCTCTCAGAAGAAAAGGAGTCATCTGATGCGCCACGGGGCTTGGACTATTGGGATCGCCGTACTGGTGGGAGCGTGCTGCTTCTCGGCCTGCAGCAAGGACGAGGAAGAGGAGCCTAGAGGAGGCGGGCTGGGCGACAGCTGCGACCCGGCCGACGACGCCTCCTGCGGCGAGGATCTCACCTGCTCGACTGGCCCCGACGACACCAGCGTGTGCGCCTATTCGGCCGGCGCTGCCTGTGATCCGGACACGGACAACGGCGGTTGCGCGCACGGTCTGGAGTGCGTGGAGACGGCCGAGGGCGAAACCACCTGCGTCATCCCCACGGGCGAGGTGTGCGATCCGGAGCTCGACAACGGTGGCTGCGCACCCGCCGACGAATGCCTGAAGCCCAAACCACTGCAGCTGATGCCGCCACCGGACACGGGAGCCGGTGGTGCCCCCGGAGCAGGCGGGGCGGGGTCCGGCGACGTCGACCCCCTTTGCTTGATCACCGAGGGTGAGGAATGCGACCCCACCGAGGCCTTCTGCAGCAACGGTCTCGTCTGTGCCGAGATGGAGGCGGGCGGGCACCGCTGTTTTGCGCCGGTCGTTCTCCGCGGCACGGTCACCGATACCACCGATGCGAGCCCCATCAACGAGGCCCACGTGATCGCCATCGACAACGAGGGAGTGGCCGTCTCCGACGTCGCCGTAACGGCCGAGGACGGCACCTACGCGCTCCCGATTCCCGTCGCCCGCCACGACGACGGCAGCCCGGTGGACGCCACTTTCACCCTGCGCGCTGGCGCCCAGGACTACCAGCCCTTCCCCAGCGGCATTCGCGTGGCGCTACCGATCAGCACGACCGAAGCTAGCGACGAGGAGCTCGGCTACGTGATCGACAACGCCCTGACGGAAGTGGGATTGATCCCGCTTCCCGACGGGAATCGCCAGTGGATCACGGGAACCATCGCCGGCCTGACCGACGAGAGTGAGATCGGCGGCGTACTCGTGCTCGCGGTCGGAGACGCTGGGGCGTTCAGCGCCGTCACCGACAAGAGCGGCAACTTCACGATCTTCAACGTTCCCAATGGCAGCTACGACCTCGAGGGCTACGCTGCCGGGCTGCAGATCGAGTCCGACACGGTCACCGTCTCGGGAGATCCGGTGCTCGACTCGTCCCTGACGGAGATTGACCGCAACACGACCACGGTGGAGGGCAACATCCAGATCGTCAACGCCCCGGGCGGGTCGGTCACCTCCGTCATCCTCGTCGTCGAGGCGACCTTCGACCCCGACGCGGCACGCGGCGAAGTCCCGCGAGGTCTCCGCGCCCCGCGCAGCGGCCCCCCCGACGTGGACGGCGAGTTCACCATCGAGGGAGTCCCCAACGGCACCTACGTCGTGCTCGCCGCCTGGGAGAACGATGACCTGGTACGGGATCCGGACACCAACATCGCGGGCACCGACTTCGTGACCATCGAGGTCTCCGGCGGCGGGACCCACACGATCTCCGACTCCTTCAAGGTCACCGAGGCACTGGAACTGTTCGGACCCGGCGCCGTGACGCCGGAAGCCGTGGATGGACCTCCCACCATGCGCTGGGCCGACGACAGCAGCGAGGAGTGGTACGAGGTGCGCGTCTTCGACGCCTTCGGCGACGAGGTCTGGTCGGTGCTGGACGTCAACGGCGCCAGCGGCGTCGACGAGGTGACCATCGACTACGACGGGCCCCTCGATCCGGGCATGTACTACCAGTTCCGCGTCACTTCCTGGCGCGCCCCCGGCGGCGGCAACCCCTCTCCCATCTCCGCCACCGAGGACCTGCGCGGCGTCTTCTTCCTGCCCGCGGAATAGCCCTCATCTACCCAACCCTCAGCAGGAGATCGATCATGATCCGACCCACACCGGTTTGTCTGCTCCTCGGCCTGATGCTGTTTGCTTGCGGCAGCGAGGAGGAATCACCCCCTCCCCGGGGGACCACGACCCTGATCACCCCAGAGGGATCCGAGGAGCTCGACTGCCCGCGGGACCCGGATCAGATAGGCTGCCTCGATCAGAAATCCGATCGCGGTGACTGCGGCCCCGCCTCCGACTTCGACATCATCCAGGACGTCGATGGCAACGTGGTCGACATCATCTGCTACCCGGCCACCAACGAGGGCAACACCGACATCATCCTCGTCGACGAAGACACGGGGGTGGAGGCGGGCAACAACGACGTCATCGTGCTCGATGGCGTCGTTGATGGCGCCGACATCGAAGGGAATCTCGACATCGGCTCGAACAACGTCACCGTGGTCGGGGACGGTCCGGACGTCTCGATCATCAGCGGCGATCTGAACGTGGACAAGAACAACCTGGCGGTGCGGGGTGTCCGCATCCAGGGCAATGTCGAGCTCGGCAGCTTGGGCAGCGGCAGCACCGGCAACAACCCCGCCTTCGTCTTCTGCGTCGTCGAGGGAGACGTCATCATCGAGGGCAACAACGTGACCTTCGCCGGCTGCGACATCTTCGGCAACGTCGAGGTGATCGGCAACAACACCGTGCTCATCCAGAACCGCATCCAGGGCGATCTCGTCGTCATCGGCGACAACACCGAATGCGACGGGAACGTCGCGTTCACCGACGCGGACGGCGATTTCGCGGTCGCCGACGAGGAGGTGGGCGACCCGCTATCCTGCGCGGACAGCCCGACTGGCTAGATGAGCGAGCGCCATCGTCGATGACTTCTCGCCGAACCCCCATCTGGGTGAGGGCTCGGTGAGGGGCTCCCCGCCGCTTCGCGCCGGGTCCTGGTGTGCTTCTGTGCGCCCCAGCCCCCATCACCAGACGACCTCATGGTGAGGGGCTCGAAGATCACGATCGGTCATTTGGCACTCAGTTTGGGAGCGGGCGGCCTCCGCCACCCGCTCCGTCTCGGTCACGCGTAACCCGCAGCACCGAGACGAGGCGGCACTCCTTCGGGAGACCGTCTCCGTCGCCCGGTCCGGCTCCCCCGTCCCCCCGCTGCCGGACCGGGCGGCGATCTATTTGGTCCTCGCCGCCCGTACGGTGCCTGGCCCGACCGGCGTTGCTTGACCCCCCGAGCCGACCCGACAATGCTCGCCATCGGTCCACGACTCGCATGCCGCATCGCCCGCTGCACCTCGCCACGCTCCAGCTCGGCGCCTACCTCCGCGCCACCACGGTGGTCGACTGTGACGCCCCCGAGATTCAACGCCACGCAGCCGCCCTGGCCACAGGGGACGCGGTCGAGCAGGCCGCGCGGCTATTCACCTGGGTCCGCGATGAAGTGCCGCATTCCTTCGACGTCGGAACCCGAGCGGTGACCTGCCGGGCCAGCGAGGTGCTCGCGGCACGGACAGGGATCTGCCACGCCAAGGCGCACCTGCTCGCCGCACTGCTTCGCGCCCGCGAAATCCCGGCCGGGTTCGTCTACCAGACTCTGTGCTGGGACGAGTCGTCCGACGCCCGCGTCCTCCACGGACTCAACGGCGTGTACCTGGCGCCACTCGGACGGTGGCTCTTGCTCGACGCGCGCGGCAACACCGGCTCCGTGAACGCGCAGTTCGACGTCGAGTCGGAGCAGCTCGCTTTTCCCGAGGACGTGAGGCGCGGCGAGCGGCTCTTCCCCACGGTATTCGGCGATCCGGCGCCCGTCGTGCTCGCCGCGCTGCGCGAAGCGCGCGACACCGATCACCTGCGCACGCTGCTCCCCGTCACGCTCGAGGCGTGACCCTACCCCACAAACTCCGCACTCCTCGGGTGAGGTTTCGAACCGTCCACCCCCGGTCGGGGCAGGGCTCTGGGCGCTGTCGACTCCAGAATTTGCATCATCTGGGCAGCGCGAACACGATCCAGGAGAGGGGGGCCCTTTTCGTCCGGAGCGAGGTTGGTATGCTGCGCGGATGAAGATCGATCTGGGCGACATCCTGGGGACCACGGCCGCAGTGGTCGGCAAGCGCTTCCTGAGCCTGGCGGTGATTGCCGGGACCTGTCTCGCCCCTTCGTTCGTCGTGGGGCTGCTGGTGGCGGTGCTCGGTGCCAGCGCGGAGCACATGAACCCCGAGCAGATCGAGCAGCTCGCGAGCAACCCGGGAGTGCTCGGCGGAGTGGTTGGAGGCGGCGTCGCCGTCGTCGTGCTGAGCATCATTCTGAGCTTCGTCTGTCAGGCGGCCATGCTCCACACACCATCGAGCACATGGCGGGAAGGAGCCCGAGCATCGGCGCGTCCCTGCGCGTTGCGCTGAACAAGCTGCTGCCGATCGTTGGCGCGTCCATCCTGGTCGGGTTGGTGGTGTTGCTGGGGTCGCTGGCTTGTCTCGTGCCCGGCATCATCCTCGGCATCATGTTCTACGTGACGATTCCGGTGGTGGTCGCCGAAGGGATCTACGGGACCCAGGCGATGCGCCGCAGCGCCGAACTGACCGAGGGCAATCGCTGGATGCTCTTCGCGACACTGCTCGTCTTCGGACTCATCGCGGCCGCGCTGGGCCTGGTCATGGGATTGGTGCAGGTGCCGTTCAACCTCATGGCCACGGAAGTTCCCGTCATGGGAATCGTCCCCGTCTTCATCAGCTACCTCCAGAACATTCTCCAGACGGTGGTGGGGTCGGTCCTCGTCGGCGTCATCTACGCGCGGTTGCGCGGGCTTCGCGATGGCGTCGATGTCCAGTCGCTGGCTGACGTGTTCGCCTGACGGGAATCGAGCGACATGCAACGCTTTGTTGTCGGGATGGCCTGCGCCGCGCTCTGCGCCGCGACCCTCCCGGCGGCGGCCAGCCCGGGCGAGACCGCACAGCGCGTCCACCGTGCTGGCGGCTACCCCGAGGAGCTGGAGTTCGCCGAACACCGCTCGTCGGGGTTCGGCCCGGGGGAGGCCAGCGACGGGAGCTCCGGTCCTAGTGGCGAGGACGGTGAGTGGAACGAGGACGACAGCGACGGCTGGGACCACGATGGGTGGGGTGACGACCCGCAGCACTCGGACCCGAGAGCTCCGAATCCCACTGCGGGTCTGGAGAGCGGCACCACTGGAAGCGATCCGGTAGTGCCCGCCGGAGGCGTGCTGGGTGCACTGGGAGCCCCCCTCTCCAACCTGCTGCTGATAGTCGTCCTCGCGGTGCTGGTGGTGTTCATCGCCTGGATGATCTCCCGCTTCACCGCCCGTCGGCCCCCCCCCACCGCGCCGCTGGACGAGACATCGCCCCCGCCAGGAGCGCCGGGCGAGCTCGCCCAGCTGGCAGCACGGGATCTGTCCGCCGACCCCGACCAGCTGGTGCGCGAGCACCGGATTGGCGAAGCGATCGAGTTGCTGCTGCTCAAGTCCCTTCTGCGCTCGGGCTGGGACCCCTTGCGGGGCGAGTCCCTGACCGCGCGGGACGTCGTTCGCTCCCTCGCGACACAGGATGGCCGACGCGGGACTCTGGGACGAATCGTCGATCTCGCGGAGCGCACTCGGTTCGGCGGCGCCGCGCCAACGGTCGAGATCTACACGCACATGAAGAGCGAGTTCACGTCCCTGGTCGCCGGAGAGCCAACATGACCCGTGGCGGCGAGCCCGAGGCGGATTTTCGGGAACCCCTGTTCGGCCCACGCCTGCGCCGCGTGATCGTGGGGCTTGCCCTGCTCAGCGTGCTCGGGACCTTTGCCTCGCTGCTGTTCGGGGAGAAGCTGACGCGGCCGCGCTCGCGAGCCCGCGACAGTTTCTCGACGGGCGCCGTCGGGCACCGCGCCTTCCACGACACACTGCAGGCGCTGGGTTTCTTCGTCGTCCGCCACCGGGAAGGGCAGTTCGCGGCAGCCACCGCTCCACTCTTGTTCATCGAGCCCCCGCTCGACGAGGTCCGCGTCAACGGCGATCCGCACGACCTCTATCACGCCCTGAGCGCCCGCGTCGCCAACGGCTTGACCACGGTCGTGGTCCTGCCGAAATGGGTACCTAGACTGGACCACGACCAGAAGGCCGCAAGCGTCTCGGCGGTGTCCCGCGCGGAGGTGGCCGACCTGCTCCACATGCTCTGGTCCGACCTCGACCCAGAGGAACAGTACCGCCCGGGCTCGCTACCGGTCACCGTGCACCACCGGCGACCCAAGGAGGAGCCTCATCGAGTCGTCTTCGGGGGACGGCTGGGCGAGTTCGCGGTGGAGGCTCCCTGGCTCCAGACGTTCACGGTGCGCGATCCGGAAGCGGTTCAGGTGCTTCTGGGAACGCGCGACGCTGCGCTCGTCATCGAGCGTCCGCTACCAGGCGCGTCACGGTTGCTGGTCGTGGCCGACCCGGACCTGCTCCACAGCTTCAACTTGCAGCGGGCAGACCATGCAGCGTTGTGGCAGCACCTGCTGCAGAAGGAACTCGAGACCGACACGGTCGTCATCGACGAGGTCCTGCATGGATTCGGTCAGCGGCTGTCCCTCGGCTCTGCACTGGGCAGCTTTCCACTCGTCCTCCTCCCGCTCCACGCATTGGTGCTGATCCTGCTGGGAGCCGCCGCGGGCCTCGCTCGGTTTGGTCCACTCCGTCGGCCTGCACCGGTCCTAGGTCGGGGTCCGCGCGAAGTGATCGGCGTCGCGGCGTCGGTATTCGCAGCCGGTCGCCCCGCCTCGCAGCTGGCTCGCGCCTACGTCCAGCGCGTCCTCGCCGACGCGGCGACCACGGTAGGACTGACCCCCCGTCACGGCAGGACGGCGCGGGGCGCAGGGTCCACCAGCTCCGCGCTGAGCGCCGCCGAACGCGACCTTCTGCTCGACGACCTGGCGGAACGCAAGGGACAGCCGCGGGCGGCACAGCAACTGGCCCACGCCGCAACGCACCGCGGCAGCGCACGGAGCCGACGACTCGATCAGGAAGCGTTGCGTCTTGCGCAGCGCGCGTGGACGTTCCGCGCGGCGTTGCTCGGCGAGCAGACACGGGAGAGAGACTCATGAATCCGGCAATCGTTCAGCAAACCCTGGCCCGACTGAACGAACAGATCGCGCGGGTCGTGATGGGAGCCGAGATCCAGACCCGCCTGGGCCTGGTCGCGCTCCTCGTCCGCGGCCACGTGCTGCTCGAAGGGGTACCCGGAACGGGTAAGACCCTGTTCACGCGCTGCTTCTCGCGCAGTCTAGGCCTGGAGATGCGCCGCCTGCAGTGCACGCCAGACCTGATGCCAGGCGACGTGCTCGGCGCCAACATCTTCGACTTCCGCACCCAGACGTTCGCGCTCACCAAGGGCCCCATCTTCTGCGAGTTCCTGCTCGCCGACGAGATCAACCGCACCCCGCCCAAGACGCAGTCCGCGCTCCTCGAGGCGATGCAGGAGCGCTCGGTGACCATCGACGGCACCACCCACGCGCTCAGCGGGCGCTTCATGGTGATGGCGACCCAGAACCCCGTCGAGCACGAGGGCACGTACCCACTGCCCGAGGCGCAGCTGGATCGGTTCCTCTTCAAGCTGCAGATCGGGTACCCGAACCGCGAGCAGGAGTACTACGCGGTGATGGCCCACTGTGGTTCGGCGGGCGTACCCGATCTGGACGCGCTCGGCATCGCCCCGATCTTGCCACCCACGGAACTCGACGCCCTCCGCCAGGTACCCGCCGCAGTCAGGATGGAGCCCAACGTCGCTGGCTACGCGGTGCTGCTCGCGCGAGCCACTCGCGAACACGAAGCGCTGGCAGTCGGGCTGTCACCCCGCGCATCGACGATGCTGGCCGCCGCAGCGCGTGCCAACGCGGCTTGCGAGGGTCGCGACTACACCCTGCCCGACGACGTGAAGGTACTGTTCACTGCGGTCGCTCGCCACCGGGTGACGCGCACGCCGACCGCCGAGATGGAGGGACGCGAGCTGGACAGCATCCTCGAGGAGGTGGTGTCCCGCGTGCAGGCCCCACGCTGAGCTCGCCATGACACCGTCACCTCGTCTCCTCGTCCTCCTCACCGCGGGGCTGCCGGTCGCGGCCCTGCCAACGCTCGTCGACGTGCGGATGTGGCTGGTCTTCGCCGGGATGTGGGGCCTGCTCTGTCTGGGCATCGGCTGGGATCTCGGGCGCCTGGTGTTCCGCCGCCCGCGGATCGAGTCGAGCTTGCCCTCGGCGGTCGGCGTTGGGGACGACTTCCGCGCCGACCTCGCGATCGACTGCCCGTCCGGGGTATCCCTGCGCACGACGCTTCGCGGAGAGACGGCAGCGCCCCTCGAAGCAGGCGCGGACATCGCCCACCGACTCCCACCCGGCGCAAGCCAGCTCGAGCTCCCCCTGCGCGCGAACCGTCGCGGTACAGGCGCGCTGGAGGCGGTCTGGATCCAGTTCGAGGGTCCCCTCGGACTCCTGCGCCGGATCATCCGCGTCCCGGTGAGCGCGGGACCGGTCCAGGTGGTGCCGAGCGTGCAGCGCGTTCAGCGGTTCGTCCTGGAGCACTTCGGGGCCCAGCGCTTCGAGACCGGGGCGCACGTCGAGCGGTTCCGCGGGGAGGGAGGCGAATTCGACGCCCTCGAGGGCTATGCGCCCGGCATGGACGTCCGCAACGTCGATTGGAAGGCCTCGGCGCGACACTGGGCCCTGCGGGTTCGGCGCTATCGTCTCGAAACCAACCAGCGAGTGGTGCTGTGCGTCGATACCGGGCGCCTGATGGCGGATCCGATCGACGATCTCCAGCGACTCGATCACGCGGTCCACGCCGCGCTGGTCGTTGCCGTCACCGCCCTCCGCGGCGGCGATCTGGTTGGACTGCAAGCCTATGCCGGGAGCCCCCAGCTGTTCATCCCCCCAGCGCCCGGCACCCGGCACTTTCACCGCCTGCAGCACGCCGCAGCGGCGCTGCGGCCCAGCGACGCGGAGACCAACCACTTCCTGGGCCTGCGGGATCTGATGACACGACTGCAGCGGCGCTCGCTGGTCATTGTCTTCACGGAGTTCACCGACGCGACGATGGCGCAGCTGATGGTCGAGAATCTGGCACACATCGCGCGACGCCACCTCGTGATCTTCGTCGCGCTCGATGATCCGGTCACCGAGCGGCCGCTGCAGACCTGCCCGGAGAGCGTGGAGGAGCTTGCCGAGGCCGTCGTCGCTGGCGAACTGCGCGATGCGCGGGCGCTGGTCCTGCGCGAGCTGGAGCGGTCGGGGGTGGACGTGGTGCGGGGCCCACCCGGTCTGGCGACCTTGCAGCTTCTCTCCCGGTACGTCCAGATCAAGCGGCGGAGGCAGATCGGATGACGGCCCCCCCACCCAGTCGCCGCCAGGGCCAGCCGCGGTCGTTCTACTTCCGTCGCCAGCGCGAGGGCGACTGGACCGATCTGGAGCTGATGGTCAACAGCGCGCTCACCCACGGGCTCAGGCGGCTGCCGGACAGCGACCTGCAGCGTCTGCCAGGCCTCTATCGCTCCGCCCTCTCCAGTTTGATGGTCGCCAGAGAAACGGCGATGGACCGCGAGCTGGTCAAGTACCTCGAGGCCCTGTCCGCGCGCGCCTACCTCGTCGTCTACGGAAATCGGCGTCCCTCCCGCTCGGTGTTCGGGCGCTTCTTGCTGGAGACGTTCCCCCGCACGGTGCGGAGCATCTGGCCCGAAGTGACGCTGTCGACGGCGATCTTCCTCCTCGGTTGCTCCGTCTCCCTCGCTCTCGTCGTCGGCGACCCGGCATGGTTCTACGCCTTCGTCGACGCCGAGCTGGCAGCAGGCCGAAGCCCGACGGCTACCACCGAGCAGCTCCGGGAGGTCCTGTATAGCGGGCCCACCGAGGGCATGACCGCCTTCTCGTCGTTCCTCTTCACGCACAACGCGCAAATCGGCATGCTCAGCTTCGCGCTCGGCATCGCGGCGGGCATTCCCACGACCCTCCTGATGTTCTCGAACGGCCTGATGCTGGGCGCCTTCGTCGGTCTGTATGCCCAGCGCGGACTGCTGCTTCCTCTGCTTGGCTGGCTGCTGCCCCACGGAGTGCCCGAGATCGGTGCGTTGATCCTCTGCGGCGCGGCGGGACTGCACCTGGGGCGAGCGATCGTGTTCGTCGGCGCACAGTCCGTCCGAGAGTCGCTCAAGCAATGCGGCCGCCGCGCCGCCCTGGTGGTCGCGGGCACGATCCTGCTCTTCGCGGTGGCCGGCGTCGTCGAAGGAGTCTTTCGCCAGGTCGTGCTCGACGACGGAGTGCGCCTCGCGCTGATCCTGTTCAACGCCACCTGGCTTTCGCTGTGGCTGCTCGCCAGCGGACGGAGCCGTCACCCCGCCCCGGAGGAACGATGACGGCACGCCGCGAGCTTCGCCTGGTCACCCCGGAAGGCGTCCCTCTCTCGTTCGAGCTGGCGGATCCCTTCGAGCGTGGCATGGCTTTCCTGCTCGACATCGCCCTGCAGTCCCTCGGCATGGTCGCGCTCTTCCTCGTCTGTCTGGCAATGACCCCGGTGATCGCCGACCAGAGCGTGGCGCTGCTCTTGCTCGGCCTGTTCGTCGTCCGCCACTTCTACTTCGTCTTCTTCGAGGTCCGCTGGAGCGGAGCCACCCCCGCCAAGCGCCTTCTACGCCTGCGTGTCATCTCTCGAGATGGCGGTGGCCTGCCCGCGGAGGCGGTCTTCGCCCGCAACCTGCTCCGCGACGTCGAGCTCTTCATCCCCCTCGTGGCCCTCGCCATGCCCAGCGCTCTGGTCGGGAAGAGCCCCTGGTGGATGTGGCTCCCGGCGTTGAGCTGGGTGTTCGTGGTGTCGGCGCTTCCCCTGCTGACGGAACAGCGCCAGCGCGCGGGCGACATCGTCGGCGATACCGTGGTCGTACGCGTGCCCCGCGTCATCCTACAGGTCGACGAGGCCGCCCCGCGCTCCCACCAGATGCAAGAGATCCGACTGACCGCGAAACAGCTGTCGATCTACGGTGAGCACGAACTGGAAACGCTCGCCGGGATCCTCCGTCAAATCGACGCCGGGCACGCGGATCCGGGAGAACTTCAGGTGGTGGCTCGCACGATCGCGAGAAAGGTGGGCTACCGCGGACCCGAACCAGTGCAGGACCCCACACGCTTCCTTCGCTCCTTCTACCGGGAGCAGCGCGCTGCGCTCGAGAAGAAGCTCCTGCTGGGCAAGCGGAAAGCCGACAAGTTCGACGACCGTTGACGATTCTCGACGGCCACCACGCGTGACCGCGACGAGGGCCACCGGAGGTGGCCCCACGCTCCGTCGCCCAACACCCCGGGGACCCATCTTCGGTCCCCGACCGTCCCCAGACCGCCGCTGCCCTCGCTCAGTCCAGTTCGCGGGGGCGCCAGAAACCGATCAGGGAAGCCGCCGTTCCAAGATCGAAGTCGAGCCAGTCGTCGATCGGCAGCGAGAGGGCCGCGAGCGCACCCGTGGGCATCGTCTCGCGCCGGCCGACGAGCTCACTCAGCAGGGTCTCGATGCCGGGATTGTGGCCCACCATGAGCACCCGCTGGACGGCTGCGTCCAGGTCGCGCGCCAGCTCGATGTACTGGCTAGCCGGAGCCAGATACAGACTCCGGGCGCTGCGCAACGCGCCGTCGTAGCCCGCGGCTTCGATCACGGCAAGCGCGGTCGCCTGCGCCCGCACCGCAGAGGACGCGATGATCAGGTCGGGGAGGAGCGAGTGCTCCTTCACCAGTCGCCCCATTCGCGGCGCCGCCGCCTGGCCCCGCCGGTTGAGCGGGCGGTCGTGGTCGTCGAGGCTGGAGTCGCTCCAGCTGGATTTCGCGTGTCGCAGCAACAGCAAGGTCTTGGCCATCGGGAAGGACGAGTATCGCACACGCCCCGTGCTACGTTCGACTCCGATGGCGCGAAAAGACCGTGACCTGCCTCCCCTTCCGCCGGGCTCGGAGCAGATCGCCAGCTGGGCGCGGAGCCGTCGCCTTGGCCACGAGCCCCGCCCCGACGACAAGTGGTTCCGCAAGTGGGAACCCTACGACACGATGGTGTCCGCAGAAGTGTACTACAACGTCGTCAGCTGGCCGGTGGACGGAGGGATGGCCGCCCTTGCCGAACCGTGGATCGCGCCCCCTGAGCTCGAGCCACTTGGCCGCACGGTCCTCTTCTTCGTTCAGCATCCCGGGTTCACGCGCCGTGCCGCCGCTCGTGGCGGCGAACACTTCAACACGCGCGTGACCTACCTCGAGAACCCACCCCCCCCGGAGGTCCAGCTCGGCGATCCCCACTGGGACCGGCATCTGGCCACCTTCGCCGCCTCGTCCGCGGAGGCCGTGGTCGCCTTCCCCACCGCGGCGCGGCACCTGCTCGCCCACTGGGGGTTTGCCGGGCACATCGAGGTGCGCCCCGGCGGATTGGTCTACAACCCGATCGGTATCGAGCCGACGCCAGCGCACCTAGACGGGATGATCGAAGGCATGCAAACCCTCGTTCGGGCGTTCGTTTCCCGCTAAGGTACCGTCCCCATGACCCAGAGCGTCCTGGTCGTCGAAGACGAGCCCGCCATTGCCGAATCCGTCGCCTACGCGCTGAAGCGCGACGGTTTCGCGACCACGATCGCCGCCTCCTGCGCCGAAGCAGAGGCGAACGCCAGCCACAGCGACCTCATCGTGCTCGACCTGATGCTACCGGATGGCAGCGGGTTCGACCTGATCGGCAAGCTGCGACGCGAGTCGGTGCTGACTCCGATCATCGTGCTGTCGAGTCGTGACGACGAGGCCGATCGCGTAGCTGCCCTCGAGACCGGCGCCGACGACTACGTGACCAAGCCGTTCTCGCCACGGGAAATCGTCGCCCGCGTGCGGGCCGTGCTCCGACGGGTTGCACCCACGCAACGGGACACGCCCCCCAGCCCGGCACCGCTGATCACCGCCGACGAAGAGACGCGACGCGCCACGGTGGCGGGCCGTCCCCTCGAGCTGACGCGGGTCGAGTTCGACCTGCTCGCGCGTCTGCTCGAGAATCCGGGCCGGGTCTACACGCGAGCCCAGTTGATCGACAATGTCTGGGGTGACGGCTTCGCGATCAGCGATCGCACCGTGGACTCCCACGTCAAGTCGCTTCGCAAGAAAGTGGGCGAAGCGGGGGGCGATCCCGGTCTCATCGAGACGGTGCGCGGCGTCGGGTACCGGGTCACCGATCGCCCACCGGACGACGAACCGTGACCCGCCTGGTCATCGTCGCCGTCGCGGCGATCGGCCTGATCCTCTTCGTCGCCTTCGTGATTGCGCGACTCGTCGAGTCGCGAACCCGAGGGCTGTCGATCCGGATGCAGGTGTTCCTGGCACTCGCGGTGATCGTGGGCGTGTTCGCCTTTGGTCTCGGCTTGATGGTCATCGATCGCATCGAGGCGCGGGCCGTGAGAATCGCCACCGCCGCGGCTCGCGACGAAGCCACGGCCATCGCGGGGATCGTGGCCGGGGAGCTCGAGCGCACGGGCGGGACCATCGAGCAGGTCGCGAAGCGGTTCGAGGTCGAGGCGGGTCAGGGAGCCCACCTCAATCTGCAGCTGCTGGATGCTCGCGGAAACCTCATCTTCCAGCCCCGGCTGGTGCCCACATTGGAGCTCGAGGGTCCGGTCTCGGTCGACGCACCGATCGTCGTCGACGGCCGGCAGATTGGCGCCGTGCGGGTCGTCAAGCCAACCGTCGAGATCCGACTGATGCTGACCGATATGGCGCCCACCGTGCTCGTCATCAGCCTCGTCCTTGGCGGCGCTGCAGCGATCGCCGCAGTGTGGATTGGACGCGCCATCGCACGGCCCATCGAGCGCCTGAGCCGCTTCGCGGAGCGAGTCAGCGCCGGTGAGCGAACCGGAGTGCCACCGCCGGCCGGGGCGCGCGAGGTCAAGCGATTGATCGCATCGATCGCCTCGATGCGGAGCCAGCTCGAGGGTCGCCCCTTCGTCGAAACCTTCGCCGCCGACCTCTCGCACGAGCTGAAGAACCCCGTGGCCGCGATCCGCGCCAGCGCCGAGGTGCTCGAGGAAGGCGCGATCGACGACCCGGAGGCGGCGGCGCGCTTCGTCTCCCGGATCCGCGAGAGCACTCAGCGCATCGAGCGGCTGCTCGGTGACCTGCTCGGGCTCGCTCGAATCGAAGCGCGCGGGGTCGAGGCACACGCTCCCGTCGAGCTGGCGCGCGTTGTGGACCGAGCCGTGTCCGGCATGCTCGACGACGCGCCGCGCGTCTCCGTGAAGAGTGAGGGCGACACTCGGGTGCGCGGTGACTCCGCCTGGCTCGGACGCGCCGTCAGCAACATGATTGGCAATGCGCTGATCCACTCGCGGGAAAGCGATCCGGTGCACGTCCACGTTCGCCGAACGGGGAACGACGTCGTCCTCAAGGTGACCAACCCGGGCGAGATCCCGCGACACGTCCGCAATCGCCTCTTCCGCCGCTTCGTCACCACCCGGCAGGATCGTGGCGGCACTGGACTGGGCCTGGCTATCGCGCGCGCCGTTGCCGAATCCCACGGCGGGCGCGCCGAGCTGGCCGCAGCGGGCCCCCCCGAGGTCGAGTTCCGCCTCTATCTCCCCTCGATCTGGCTGGCCGACGACGGACCGGAGAACGCCCGGACCTCGGTGGCACCGCCGTCCTCACCGCCCGAGTCGTGGTAAAATTCCGTTCTCTTTCCACTAGTTGGGTACCTCTCGGGGATCCGAACGGAAAGCTGGCCAGGGGAGACTCCTCGAAACCTCCACACGGGCTCCGCGCAGCCCGGTCCCGGTTGTGGCAGCTTGCTCGGTACCCTCTCGCCAGAAGGCTGAGCCAACTCAGGAGCCCCCGTGAGCAACACCGGACAACGCCAGCTACCCGGGCACGTGGCCATCATCATGGACGGTAATGGGCGCTGGGCCGAGGCGCGCGGACTCGAGCGAGTCGAGGGTCACCGGGAAGGCGCGCGGGCAGTGCGCGACACGGTGGAGACGGCTGCCCGGATGGGCATCCAGCACCTGACTCTCTACGCCTTCAGTGTCGCCAACTGGTCGCGCCCGCGAACCGAGATCGACACCCTGATGCGACTCCTGGTGGAATTCGCCAAGGCCGAACGCATGGACCTGCGACAGAACGGCATCAGGGTGCAGGTCGCCGGCCACGTCGAGGAGCTTCCGCCGCTGACGCGAGTCGCCGTGCGCGAGCTGATCCGGTACACGCAGCACGGGGATCGACTCACCCTCACGCTGGCGCTGTCCTACGGCGGGCGCCGGGACATCCTCGACGCTGCCCGCGCGCTGGCCGAGCGCGTTCGGCGCGGCGAGCTTCTGCCAGAACAGATCGACGAGAGCGCATTCCACGGGGAAATGACGACGCGCAACCTGCCCGACGTCGACCTGTTGATTCGCACGGGCGGCGAGAGCCGGGTCAGCGATTTCCTGTTGTACGAGGCGGCCTACGCCGAGCTGATGTTCCTGCCGATCATGTGGCCTGATTTCGGCGCCGATCCGCTCAAGCGATGCGTCGAAGCGTACATGCGCAAAGAGCGCCGATTCGGCCTCACCTCCGCCCAGGTGCGCACCAACGGCGAGGACAGCGCACGGGAGAACGCGCGCGTCTTGCGCCCCGTGGTCGGCTACTGAGAAGGCCCATCCGGGAGCCGGGAGCCATTCGGACCTCGGTTCCCGGCTCGAGTCGGTTCGCCAGCGTCCTTCAATCGAGGTATCCTGCGGCCGTGGGAATCGGTCGGGATGCTTGGTGGATCGTGGCGCTCGTGACCGCCGCGAGCGCGTGCGTCCCCACCGTCGACGGTGGGGACGCGCAAACTGCCGGCGGTCACTCTACCGGCGGACGCCCGGCCGCCCACCCGCGGGCAAACGGAGGCAACCCATCGCGAGGCGGACACCCCGCGGGCTCTGCGGGTACACCGGCGAGCTCCGGCGGTACCATCTGGAACTTCGGCGGCGCGTTCCCCTTCGACACGGCGGGACAGCCGGCAGGAACGGCCGGTAATGCCGCCGGCGCCCCTGGCGGCGGTAGTGCCGCCGGCGCCCCTGGCAGCGGAGGTGGCCAGGATTGGGCCAACGTGTATCCGCTGAACTGTATCGCGGAGAGCGCCTATACCGACGTGGCGGTGGGGACGGTGCACGCGGTCGCTCTCGCCGAGAACGGTCGAGTCCGTTGCGTCACCCGGAGCGACCAGTTCGACGTCTGCGGTCTTCCCGACGGCACCTACGTCGCGGTCGACGCCAGTCTGTACACGAGCTGCGGGCTCCGCGACGACGGCTCGATCGTCTGCGCGGGCGGAGTCAACGGCCCCCCGTCGGCCCCCGAAGAATTCCGCTACCAGGCCCTCGCGGTGGGTGACTTCATCACGTGCGCCCTCGACGAGGATGGCCTCGTGCATTGCTTCGGGACGCTGAGCTCCATGCCAGAAGAGAGATACGTTCGGGATCCCTTCGACGAGCCGTGCATCGACCTCGACATCAAGATCGAGCTCGTGTGCGCTGTCACCACGAGCGGCGAGATCCGCTGTGCCAACACCTGGGGCAATCCCCTCGCAGACGTCTTCGCGTCTCCGCCCGAAGGTCCCTTCACCCAGGTGACAGTGCAGGGTTCCTCGGCCTGCGGCCTGCGGACCGACGGCACGGTGGTCTGCTTCGGTACGTCCAGCATCCCCCCCGCGCCCAAGGGTCGCTACGCCGCGCTCGAATCGAACCATGACCACGTCTGCGGGGTCACGGACAGCGGTCGCCTCGACTGCGTGTCGGCCACCTGGGGACAGAACCCCAATGGCGCCCATTCCGACCTCGCCATCGGAGAAGGGGTTGCCTGCGCGATCCGCAACTCGGCCGTCGAGTGCTGGGGTTCGGAGCTGTGTGAGTAGGGGGATAGGGTACCGCAAACGGTAGCGTCGAATGGCTCGAGGTCGCGTGGCAACGGGGGAACGCCGCCGGCAACGTCGCTGGATGCCGGCGCTGCGAGTGCAAACGACGCTGGCGCTCTGGTTCGCCCTGGTGGGCGTGCTGGCCTGTTCCACCATCGGCGTGCTCACCTATTCCCTCCAGGCAAACAGCATCCGCGAGGCGGAGTTCGCCCACCTCGAGCTACTGCGCGACGCCAACGCCGAGTGGATCGGGCGCTGGTTCACGGAGGGTCGCAAGGACGCAGTCGCCTGGTCGCGGAGCGCGGTGGTCATCCAGGCCTGCGCCGAGGCACATCGGGGCGAGCCATTCGACCGGGAGGAGCTGGCGAGCCAACTGGCGGGCCCCAGCAATGCCTATGGTGTCCGAAACCTGGCACTGGTCGACGCCCGGGATGGAAGCGTCATCGCGTCCAGCCAGGCCGGGGGCACTCGCCGTGAGCGACTCGAGGCCGCGACGCTGGCAGCGCTGGACAGCAAGGCCGCCTCCGCCTCCGACATCACCTGGTGTGAGCACCACCAGAGCTGGGAGGTGGTGTTCAGCGCGCCCGTCCCGGCGGGGCCGCACACGCCATCCGCCTGCCTGCTCGTTCTCTTCGTGGATCCGCAGGGGCTGTACGACAGCCTCGACCTGCGCGGACGGCTCGGGGAGACGGGAGAAGCACTCGCGGTGAACGATCGCGGTGTGGTGCAAACGCCGCTGAAGTTTCGGCAGAACGCCGTGGGCAAGTATCGCATCACCGCCGAACCGGCGCGGCGCGGCGCTGCTGGGGAGAAGGGTCGCCTGGCGGTCGACGATTACCGGCCCGAGCCTGTGATGGCCGCCTACGGGTACATCCCGGAGGCGCAGTGGGGCTTCGTGGTCAAGCAGGACATGGCGGAGCTCAATCAACCCGTGCGCCAGCTCGCTCGCGAGGTGGCGATCGTCAGCTGTCTGGTGCTGGTGCTGGCAGTCCTGACCGGTCTAATCGTCGCGAGGACCTTCGCCCATCCGGCCGCGCAGATCTCGCAAGCCGCAGAGCGCATCTCGCGAGGAGACTTCGAGGTGCGAGCGACGCCATCCGGTGCCGTCGAGCTGCGCACCATTGCAGCGAGCATGAACCGCATGCTGGACGCGCTCGCCGTGCGCGCTCGGGTCGGGGAGACGCTCTCCCAGCTCTACACCGCTGCCAGCTCCCACGCGCAACTCGGTCCGCTGCTTGGCGAGGTCCTGCCCCGTCTCCTCGACAGCACGCGTTCGCAGGCAGGTGTCATCTACCTGGCGAAAGGACCCGACGAGTTTGAACGCGCCCTCGCGTATGGCATCCCAAGCGAGCGCCTGCCCCGCCGACTGAAGGCCAATCCGCCAGACGGACTCCTCGCGCGAGCGGTGAAGGCGGGTTCGGTCAGCGTGATTCGGGAGGTCCCCGACAGCAACCAGCTGCGCATCGTCACGCCCGCCGGAGAAGCGCAGGCTCGCTCTCTGTTGAGCATCCCCATCGGCCGCGGAGAGCAAGCGCTAGCAATCATCGGCCTGGCGTCGCTCCACGACTATCGCGAAGAGGACCTCGAGATCGCGAGAAGCGTCAGCGCAAACCTGGGCCAGGCGATCGCTGCTGCCCAGGCCGGAGCCCGCACCGAGGACCTCGCCGCGGAACTCCAGGCCGGCAACGAGGAACTCCGAAAGCAGGCGATCGAGCTCGAGGCTCAGCGCCGTCGAGTCGAGGAGGCGAATCGCCTCAAGTCGGAGTTCCTGTCGAACATGAGCCACGAGCTGCGCACACCTCTCAACAGCGTTCTGGCCCTCGCGCAGCTGATGCTCGCGCGCGGAACCGAGAAGAACCCCCAGCAGAGCGCAGAGTACCTGCGAGTCATCGAACGCAATGGTCAGCAACTTCTGGCGCTGATCAACGACGTGCTCGACCTCGCCAAGATCGAGTCGGGGCACAGCGAGATGTCGATCACCGACTTCGAGCCGGGGCCAGTGGCCGAGAGCGCGGTCGACACCATTCGTCCCCTCGCGCAGGACAAGAATCTGGAGCTCGCACTCCACGTCGCCCCCGATGTCTCCCGACTGCGCACGGACGCGGGCAAGCTGCAGCAAATCCTCGTGAACTTGCTCTCCAACGCGGTGAAGTTCACCGATCGTGGACGGGTCCAGCTGGAGGTCCGCCAGGTCGGAACTCGTCGCGTGCGCTTCGCGATCTCCGACACCGGGATGGGGATCGCTCCCGCCGACCAAACCACCATCTTCGAGGAGTTTCGCCAGGGAGACGGCTCCACGACCCGTCGTCACCGAGGTACCGGGCTGGGCCTCAGCATCAGCAAGAAGCTCGCGGCGCTGCTGGGAGGCGATCTGACCGTGAGCAGCAAAGTCGGCCAGGGCAGCACGTTCACTCTGGAATTGCCCGTGCGAAGCGCGACCGCGGCCACCAGCACGCCGCCCGAGCCAGACTCGACCGGCTGGGGCCTCCCGCAGATCCCGGGTGGCAGAGAACGACCCACCGTCGTCGTCGTCGAGGACGACCCTGACAACCGCCTGGCGATATCCGCCGTCCTCGACGAGCTCGGCGTACACCACATCGAAGCAAGAGACGGGGTCGAGGCAATGAGCAGCATCCGGGCCCACCGTCCCGCACTCGTCCTGATGGACATGCACCTCCCGGAGCTCGACGGACTGGAAGTCACGCGCCGGATCAAGCAAGATCCGGACCTGGAAGGGATCCGGGTCGTGGCCGTGACAGCGCGGGCCGCGCCCGACGATCGTCGAGAGATCTTGGCGGCCGGCTGTGTCGACTGCCTCACCAAACCACTGAACCTGCGACAGATGGCCGACGCGGTAGACAGATACCTGACCCCGGAGGAGACGGAGCATGGGTAGCCCACTCCTCCCGAAGGAGCGCCGGCTATTGCTCGTCGACGACAGCATCAACAACCTGTTCGTGCTCGAACAGGTGCTGACACACGGCATCGAGCGCTGCCGCATCGACACCGCGGCCCAGGCCTCGGAGGCGCTCGAACTCGCCGCCCGCGAGCGCTTCGACGTGGCGATCATCGACGTTCAGATGCCGGGGATCGACGGCATCGAGCTCTGTCGTCGCTTGAAGTCCACCCCCGCCACCGCGACTCTGCCAGTGATCCTGGTCACCTCGCACGGGACGACCTCCCCCGACCGCGCCCGGGGGCTCGACATGGGCGCGGACGACTTCATCCATCGACCGATCGACAACGTCGAGCTGGTCGCGCGAGTCCGTGCCGTGCTCCGCACGAAGCGCGCCGAAGACGCCATGCTTTCGCTGACCGCACGCCTGGAGACGATGGTCGCCGACCGCACCGAGGAACTGCGGGCGTCACAGGCCGAGCTCGCCGCGTCCGAGGCCAAGTATCGGGGTCTGGTCGAGAACGCCCCGATCGGCATCGCCCTGCTCGCCACGGACCGCGACCAAGTCCTCTTCGCGAACGAGACACTGGCGCGCACCCTCGAACATCGCTCTCCAGACGATCTGGTTCGGCATGGCCTGGCGAGCCACTGGACACACCCGGACCAGTTCGCGAACTTCATGCACGAGGTGCAGGCGCGGGGGCGCGTCCAGGACTTCGAGGCGGAGGCGCGAACCGCCACCGGAACGGTGCGACGACTGTCGATCACCGCCCAGGCCGAAACCGATCAGGTGCTGGCGATGGTCCGCGACGTCACGGAAGAGAAGCTCACAGCTGAACGACTGGCGGACGCCTCCACGTTCAACCAGCTGATCCTCGAGACTTCGCCGGTTGGCACGCTGGTGTTCCAGGAGTCGGGTCGCTGCGTGCTCGCCAACCCGGCCGCAGCCGCGATCGCCGGCGCGTCGGTGGAGCAACTGCTGACGCTGAACTTCAAGGAGATGGAGTCCTACGAGCGGACCGGCATCCGACTGGCCATGGAACGGGTACTGCGGACCGGGGAGGTGCTCCACCAGGAGGTTCGAACAATCAACACCTTCGGCAAGGAGGTCTGGTTCGACGGCGTCCTGACCTCGGTTCAGCTGGCGGCCGAGCGGCACGTCGTCTTCTCCTTTTTCGATGTCTGGGAGCGACGGCGGGCGGAAGCGGAGCGCCGGGATCTACAATCCCAGCTCCATCAGACCCAGAAGATGCAGGCGGTGGGGACCCTCGCCGGGGGGATCGCGCACGACATGAACAACGTGCTGGGCGGGACCCTGATGCTGGCCAGCCTGCTAGCGGATCGCCAGCGGGAGGCGGGAGAGGAGCCCGAAGAAGCCGAGCAGATCATGTCACTGTGCCGCCGGGGCCGCGAAATGACCCGGAATCTGCTGGGATTCGCCCGCAAGGGCCAGCAGCGGATGGTCGTGCTCAGTCTCCCTGAAGTGGTGCGCGAGGTGGCGGGACTGCTTCGACATACCGTCCCCAAGGGTATCGAGCTCGAGCTCGAGCTCGCGGAGGGCGTCGCGAGTGTGTGCGGCGACCCCGACCAGCTCAACTCGGTACTGATGAACCTCTGCGTGAACGCGGTCAGCGCCATGGGGACCAAGGGACGGTTGACGATCCGCTGCGACACGCACACCGTGGACGAGGCTCTCGCCGCCGCCCACCTCCACCTCTCACCCGGCACCTACGTCCGAGTCGAGGTGCACGACACCGGCGTCGGGATGGACGCCGAAACCCTCCGCCGCGCCACCGAGCCATTCTTCACCACCAAGCCGCAGAACGAAGGGACCGGACTTGGACTGTCGATGGCGTACGGAACTATCGAGCAGCACGGTGGGCTGCTGTCCATCGGAAGCCAACTCGGCCGGGGCACCACGGTGACCGTGCTGCTCCCCGCTGTAAAGACTGGATCGCTGGTCGTCGAACCGCCCAGTCCCGCCCCCCGCTCCTCCCCCGCTCGTGGCACGGCACTCCTGGTCGACGACGAGGAATCTATCCGGTTCGCCGGCAAACTTCTGCTCGAACGCCTGGGCTACCGTGTGGTGGTGGCGCAGAACGGGCATGAGGCGATGGAGACTTGCCGGGAGCACGACGGAGATTTCTCAGTTGTCATCCTCGATCTCGTCATGCCGGGCATGGACGGCGAGGAAGCTTTCCACGCAATGCGGGAGACGTACCCGCACCTCCGCGTGCTGCTGGCGTCGGGTCACGCCCGAGAGACGACCGCCGCCAAACTGATGGACGCTGGTGCCGTCGGGTTCCTGCAGAAGCCCTACGACGCCAAGGAGCTCCAAGCCGCACTGGCACACGCCATCGAATGACCCGCCCTGGCGCTGCGGCCTGCCAGGGGCCGAAGCGGGCCCCCCGGAATGAGCGAAGGGCGCTGGAGAACGGAATCTTGCCCTACCCGAAACCTGGCGCCAGGGGGGGAGAAGGAACTCCCCTGGCTCGAAACGAGCGGTCCGGTAAAGCTGCTGGAGGAAGCATGCCCACCGCTCGCGAGCGCCCCCGCCGACTTGCCCTGCCGCTCGTCGTGGCAGCCACCATCTACGCGTGCAACGTGTATACGGAGGATCTTCTGGGGGACGCGGAGGAGCCGCCCCTCGCCAGTGGTGGAACGGACACGGGCGGAGCACCGGCGAGCGGCGGCAGGACGGGTGGGCAGCAGTCCACCGGAGGCAAGGCCGGCGATGACTCGGGAGGGCGCGCGAGCGGCGGGGAACCGGGAACCGGCAGCGCAGGGAGTGGAGGAGGCGGCGGCAAGAACACTGGAGGAGCACCAACGGGTGGTGCGTCGGGTGGGATGGCCGGCGCCAGCGCCACCGGAGGAGCCCGGACGGGGGGAGACAACCCGGGTGGAGTCCCTGGAGGTGGAGCGGACACCGGAGGAGCCATGCCGGGCGGCGCGGGCAGCGCGGGCGGAGCCCCCACTGGCGGCGTGGGCACGGGAGGGGCCCCCACCGGCGGCGCCCCCACCGGCGGCGTGGGCACTGGGGGCCTGCCCCCGGGCTTCACGGCGATCGACATGCTCGACGAGGTGAACAACACCATCGAGCTGAGCGATGGCGAGGGACTCTGGTACACGTTCCACGACAACACGGCGGCGGGCGTCATCAGCCCCGACACCCAGCGTACCACCGACGACCTCCTGCCCGTCACCCTCCCCGACCCCCGCGACGGCAGCCTCCTCGGGGTGCACGTGACGGCAGACACCGGGTTCACGAGCTGGGGCTCCGGGGTCGGCTTCAACCTCAAAGCACCGAGCGAAGACGTCCGTCTCAAGTACGACGTTTCACGCTTCAGCGGGATCGTATTCTGGGCGCGTGCGGGGACCGGTACGGCATCGCTGCGCTTCAAGGTCGTGACCGCCGACATCACCCCGAACGACGAACCCGGCGGTGAGTGCACGACGAACTGCAGCGACGCCTACAACGCCGTCATCAACCTGACCACGACCTGGGTGGAATACACCATTCGGTTCGCTGACCTGGCCCAGGAGGGCTGGGGGGCGACCCCCCCGGGAGGCTTCGACCCGACGGGCGTGCTGGCCATCCAACTGCATGCCGCGGCCGGGGTCGGGTTCAACATCTGGATGGACGACGTCCGCTTCTTCGACTGAGGGTCCGTCGCCCTGGGGAAGGCGCCCGGCGGCACCAGCAGGACGCTCGCGCGCGCCTGTCACCTGCTTTGTCAGATGATCCATCAGACGACAGATCCGGAGTCTAAAACTATGTTTTGCTGATCGGTAATTCCTAGTGTGATAGACCATTGCCTCTCTGCGGCGGGAAGGCACGACTTCCCGAAGTTCGCGTCATGGGCTGCCCGATCGAGACCAGCATTGGGAGCGAGGCCGACATCCTCGTCACGCGTACCATCAGCCGGCAGCTGGCGGAATCGATCGGCATGGATGTGCTGGTCACCCACGCGGTGATGACCGCGGTGGCAGAGTTGGGCTGGAACGTGCTGAGACATGCTGGCGGAGGGACCCTCGCGCTGCAGGTGATCCACGACGAGGAGGGTGAACCGGGTATCGAGGTGACGACCACCGACTCCGGGCCAGGGATCGAGAACGTCGACCAGGCCCTGCGTGACGGCTACTCCACCTCCGGGTCACTCGGCTCGGGACTTCCCGCTGTCCAGCGCCTGATGAGCGAGCTGTCCGTCGAGTCTCTGGTCGGCCGCGGGACACGCATCCGCGCCGTTCGCTGGCTCGCCCATCGCAGTCTGGAAACCCTCGATCCGCCACAGCGGAGCTCGCTACACCCCCACCACCGGCGCGCCAGCGGACGGCGGCGACGGTAGTATCCCACGCAGCAGGCCGGCATGGACCTCATCGCGGAACTGCTCTGGAGCCCGCTGCTGGCGGTTCTGTACCTGGCGCTGGGGATTGCGCTGCTGGTCGCGACGGGCGCCGTCGCGTGGACCCACGCCCCCACCCTCGGTGCCGCGGTGTGGCGGTCGGATGACGGCAGCGGCTCCCCCAACGGGATCTCACATCGCCACGCCTTCATCTCCTCGCTGGCGGCGTGCGTGGGCGTCGGCAACCTGGCGGGCGTCGGTACCGCGCTGCACCTGGGTGGACCGGGAGCCCTGTTCTGGATGTGGGTGTCAGCCGCCCTCGGCATGTCGTTCCGAATGGCTTCCGCGTACCTGGCGCGCCGCGTGGGACCCGAGAACGAGCACGATCGAGCCTACGCCACCCCCATGGGATACCTCGCCGGGCGCGGGGAGCGGGTGACCTGGGCGGCGGTGGTAGCGGGTCTGCTGGTGCTGGCCGGTCTGGTCAACTCGAACCTGATCCAGGCCAACTCGGTGGCGCACACGCTGGAGCTGGACTTCGGCTGGTCGCGCTGGTGGGTCGCCGGCGGACTGGCGCTGACCACAGGCGTCGTGGTGCTGGGCGGCGTCCGGTCGATCGTGCGCGCTGGCGTGCTCCTGGCCCCGTGGATGCTGGCGATCTACCTGGCGCTGGGACTGCTCGCGCTCGCCAGATCCCCACTGGCGACCTGCGCGAGCTTCGGCGAGGTGCTGGGTGGGGCTCTGGGCAGCGGGGCCGTCGGAGGCGGCGTCGCTGGATACACCGTGATGCAGGCGATGCAATTCGGGGTCTCCCGCGGAGTCTTCTCCCATGGCTCTGGGATCGGGATGGCCCCCTTCTTCCAGAGCGCCAACGACGATCATCCGGCCAAGAGCGCGATGATGGCCGCGCTAGTCCCCGCGGTCGACACCCTGCTCGTCTGCTCCACGACGGGCCTCGTGGTGCTGACCTACGGGAACGTGGAGTCGGCCACCGGCGCCCACCTGACGGTGTCATCCTTCGGTCGCGCGCTGGGCGAACCCGCGATGCTGGTCGTCGCTGCCTGCCTCGGGGTGTTCGCCTTCACCACCATCACCAGCTGGGCACACTTCACCGAACGCTGCTTCCTCTACCTGGGCGGTCGGAACCAGCTAGCGTACCGTTCTCTGTTCTGCGCGGTGACCTTCTGCGGACCACTGCTGCCACTGGGTCCCATCTGGTCGCTGGCGGACATCCTCATCGGCGCGTTGCTGGTGACGCACTCGATCCCCCTGGTCGGGTTGATGGCGAGGTACGCGCGCCAGCTGGATCGCGACGTGGAAGAGCTCGTCGGCGGCGCCCCGCCGAGCTGGGACCATGGGCCACCGCAGAAGAAACCCCGCGGTCGGCGCTGATCGAGATGCCAGACGCGAGACAGTGGGCGCCGTGCAAACCGCATGCTAGTCGTGTCGTGTGACGAATGCTTCGTTCTGGTGGGTGGAGCGAGCGGCGCGCAGCGCGGCGCTCGCCGTCTCGATATCCCTCACCGCGCTCGCGTGCGGTGGCGGCAAGGACTCCGCATCCGACGGCAAGAAACGGGGCAGCGACGGCCCGCTGAACTTCGGTGACCCGACCATCGCTGCGGGACCGTTTCGCCACGGCATCAACCTCGGGCACCGCAACCAGAGCTGGGGCGATCCGGAGCACGCGGCGCTGGCCGTCGACGCCGGGTGCAACAGCCAGCGCACCAGCCTGCCCGAGCGGCACTTGGACCGCTGGGGATACGACATCGAGCTCAACGACATGGAGGCGTATGGCGAGCTCGGCATGGGTGACCGCGTCGCCTTCCTCAGCGAGCCGATCGCGGCCCACTCCCAGGCGCCCGCCAGCGCCGAAAGCTGGGAACTGGCGTTCTACCCCCCCGCCAACCTGTACGAACCCATCCTCCTCGACGACGGCACGGTGAACCCCGAGAACTACTGGGCACACTACGTGTACCAGACAGTGCTGCGCTACTCCGCGTGGGTCCACGTCTGGGAGATCTGGAACGAGCCGGACTGGGTCAGCGACTGGAACTACACCCTGACCTGGGATACCGATCCCCCCACCGCCAGCCAGCTGCCCCACTGGAACGGCTCGATCTACGAGTACGTCCGCCTGCTACGCGTCTCCACCGTCGCGGCGCGAGCCGCCGATCCCGACGCCCTGATCGCGACTGGAGGGCTCGGCTACGAAACGTTCCTCGCCGCCCTCCTCCGCTACACCGACAACCCCGAAGACGGGTCCATCACCGACGCCTACCCGCAAACCGGCGGCGCCTACTTCGACGTCCTGAGCTTCCACCACTACCCGCTGTACACCACTGGCAACTCGGACGCGGCGGTGGACGCCTACCTCGGGCATCGCGAGCGCTTCACTGACGTGCTCGCCTCCGCCGGCAAGGAGGTCGTCGGCTGGGAGAACACAGAGACCGGCGCCCCCCACCGGAGCATCCCCGAGACCCCGAGCGGAGCGGAGTACGCGCGCCACTACCTCCTCAAGGTGCTGACCCTGGCACAAGCCGAGGGCATCGACGGCGTCCACTGGTACACGCTCAGCGACTACGGCGCGGGCGCACCGGAAGACCGCAGCGACGGCTACGCCTGGATGGGTCTGTTCGAGGACATTGTCGATTTGGAAGCTCCCGAGGCGGCCGTGCACACAGACTCCGGCATCGCCTCGGCCACGCTGGGTGGTCTGCTGCGCGGCGCGACCTTCGATGCCGATGCCACCGCCGCGCTCGACCTGAGCGAACCGGTGCGCGGCGCGGCTTTTGGGTTCGACGACGGACGCGCGGCCTACGTACTCTGGGCACGCGCCGATGCAGACACCGAGAGTGGCAGCGCCAGCTACTCCATTGCAACGGATCAGCCACTGGCCGCCCACGAGTGGGACGGCAGCCGGACCGGAGCCGCGACGACCCTGACCCCCAGCGCCGGGGTCATCACTGTCGATCTGACCACCTCGCCGACGATCCTGGTCGAGCCCTGAGCCGGTCTTCGCTCAGATCTTTCCGACGCCCACGTTGGCCATCACGATGGCCGGCGTGTCCCGCGCCGAGTCCAGCACGTAGCTGTAGGGCACCGACACCGATCCGGTAGATTGCACATCGGGTCCGGCCGGCACCTGGTCGCTGGTGGTTTCCCAAACCACGCTGGCGTCGAAGACGTTGTCGTGCACCTCGTAGGTGCCCGGGTTATCGAGATAGAAGAAGGTCCCGAGGGGGTTCCGCGCGTCAGTGAAATAGTTTCCCTCGATCCGGAGCGAAGCACCGTTGCGGCAGTTGATACCGGTCGAGAGGATCTGACTGTAGTAGTTGTTGTACAAGTGACCGTGGGCTTCGCGCACCAGATGCGTGCGCGAGTTGAGGTTCTCGTACCAGTTGTGGTGCCACGTGATTCTGGTGGATCCGTCATCCCCATCGTCATTGGAACAGACCAGTCCACCGCGACCACCAGTGTGAAGGTGGTTGTAGGAGATCGTCACGTCCGTCGTGTTCGCCTTCATGTCGATCAGACCGTCGTGCTCCTCACCCTCCGTCGTGGAGCCGTGGATCAGGTTGTGGTCGATCCAGACGTGACTGACGTCGGACTCCATGCCGATGGCATCCCCGCCGTTGGACGGGGTGTCCGTGTTGGACTTCCTGACATTCCGGATCGTGAGGTTCTGAATGATGATGTTCGATGCCGACCGAATGTGGACCCCAACCTGATCCAGCACGCCGTTCGTCCCCACCCCAATCAGAGAGATGTTGCTGATCTCCTTGAGCTCGATCACGCCATCGGCCGTGTTGCAACTCCCGCTCCGTTTCAGGGTGTTGCCGGGGGTGATCGTGCCGTCCACCATGATGACCAGCGGAGTGTCGTCCGCCGCCCGGTCGCAGATCGCCTGATGGATCTCGGTCCCCGTGCTTGCGGTCACCACGGTGCCCCCGTCGCCCCCGGTCACGTTCTCCCCAAACCCCTCCGGCACCGCCGGACGGATCGTCACATCGCCACCACCAGTACCGCCAACAGCGTCAGCTCCGCCGGTCGCGTCAACGCCCCCCGTGGCCACCGTACCGCCAGTCGGCTCGACGCCCCCCGTCGCGGTGACGCCCCCCGTCGCGCCACCGGTACCCGGCAGACCACCGGTCAATCCCTCTCCGCCAGTCGCCCCCGCACCCCCGGTGGACGGGACGCCACCCAGACTGTTCCCGCCCGTGGCGAAGCCTCCCGTGGGCACTTCCCCGCCCGTTGCCTGTCCCCCCGTCGGAGCGAGACCGCCAGTGGTGCTCGTGGCGCCAGCGCCCCCTGTCTCGGCGGCACCGCCCACCCCTGCCCCGCCAGTCGGCGCCGCACTCCCGGTTCCAGTCGCCGTGGCCCCCAGCCCGCCGGCGGCGCCGCCGTCCTCCCCGTCTGCGCTGCCGCAAGCGCTGCACAAGAGCAGTCCGAGCAGCGAGATGGACCAGGTGCGGATCGAGGTGAGGGATGTCTGGACCATGATGAGGGTGACCTTTCGGGGCTCCAGCAGCAGCTGGCGCGCAGCGTCGAAGAACGTCAACCAGCGCAGAATCTTCCGCCGTAGCAGCAACGGGCCGCGGAGTGAGCGACTCGCATGGCCAGTAATGCTCAAGCAACGCAGACTCATTTCTGCCCCACTCGACCCGGCCGATGGCTCCTCGCCGGGCGTTGACGTGGGTACGGGTCACCCGTTGCCAGACGACCGATCCCTGGAGGCAGGAACGGGGTCGCGGACCGCACGTCAAGAGCTCGTTGCCCAGCCCTCACCCCGCCAGGGGCTAAATGAGCGAGCGCAATTGTCGATCACTTCTCACCGAGCCCCCATTTGGGTGAGGGCTCGGTGAGAAGCTCCGTTCGTCAAGTTCGCTCGACACATTCAATGTCTGTTTCTGAGGGGTCTGTCCCAGCTGACCATTAGCCAGAAGTCCTCGCTACGGCGAGCACCCTGGCGGCAGGTACGATCTGCTCCAGACCCCGTCGGATCGTGATGGATCCGGGAGGAC
>JBNLDK010000089.1:0-36122 GCA_050304295.1 Polyangiaceae bacterium | reverse complement strand
CGCGGCCGTCGAGCGAGTTTGAAAGGTCGACCCACACGCGCAGTGGACCGTGGTGACCCGATAGTTGGGGTGGATGCCTTGCTTCATGGCTACTTCCTGCGCCCGGCGGGGCGCGACAGGGGGGCGAAAGCTTACGCATTGCCGTCTCCCTTTCAACCCCTCCAGCCACAGAAGTCTCCAGCGGGCCGACCAGGAGGCCTGATATCGGACGCGGAGTCGCCTGGAGCCTGGCCCCTTGGTGTAATCTGCCCCGACCTCGTCGCGGGACTCTTCCCGGATGTGTGCGAATATTCCCATACGGAACATTCGTTCGAACCCGCAGCGCCTGACCGATGTCCGATCGCACCACCCGCCGTGAAGTCCTCCAGCGTCTCGCCCTGGCCGGGGTCTCCCTGGGCGGCGCTGCAGCGCTCGCCAGGTGGCGCTACGACCCTGGCGGCTACGGCCTGGAGCGCCTGGCAGGCGAGCGGCAGGTGCGTGACTTCTCTGCTGGGGCTGGTGCGGGTGGACCGACGATGGCGATCGCCAAGAGCTCCACGGACGCCGCCGCGCTCACTCGCGCCGCGATCGAGGCGTTGGGAGGGATGAGCCGCTTCGTCTCGCGTGGCGACATCGTGGCCGTGAAGCCCAACATCGGCTGGGATCGACTGCCCGTGCACGCGGCGAACACCAACCCGTTGGTAGTGGCAGAGGTGGTTCGACTGGCGTTCGACGCCGGTGCCCAGAAGGTGGTGGTCACCGACGTCTCCTGCAACGAAGCGAACCGGTGCTTTCAGCGCTCTGGGATCTGGCAGTCGGCCTACGATCTTGGCGCGACGATCATCTTGCCAGCGGAGCACCGTTTTCGCGAGATTCGCATGCGCGGTGACGTCCTCGACCAGTGGCCCATCTACACGCCACTGATCAACGCTGACAAGGTCATCAACGTGCCCGTCGCGAAGCACCACAACCTCTCGCGCTACACCGGCGCCATGAAGAACTGGTACGGTATTCTCGGGGGACGCCGCAATCGCCTGCACCAGAACATCGACGTCTCGATCGCCGATCTGGCGACCTTCATGCGACCCACGTTGACGGTCATCGACGCGACCAGGGTGCTCGTGCGTAACGGACCACAAGGGGGGAATATCGACGACGCGCGGGACATGCACCAGGTCATCGCGAGCCTGGACCAGGTGGCGGCGGACGCCTACGGGGCCACGCTGATTGGCGAGCGGCCCGAGCGCGTGAAGTATCTTGCCCTCGCTCACGAGCGCGGCATTGGCCAGCGCGACTGGCGGGCCGTCGAGCTGGTGGAGGTGTAGTGGACGCGACCACTCTCCCGCGACCCATCCCCTGGTTGACGTCTGGCGCGCCCGGCCCCGTGGACGCCCTCGACGTTGCGGCAGCAGTGCCCGTGGCTGCTTCCGAAGGAGAGGTGGTTCAGCCGACACCACCCGGTTCGCGCCTGCAACGGCCCCGTCGCCGAGAGCAGCGTCGCCCCGGCTCCGGCATTCCAGCGCGACCGGTGGTGCGCGTGCTCGTTTGGGTCCGGCGCGTCGCTCAGGCCCTCTTCCTCGCCACTTTCCTCTACCTTCTGTCGCAGACCGCGTTCCGGGGGACTTTCGCCGCCGACGCCGAAGCCGCGGTGCGGCTGCCTTATCCGGTCGAGGCCTTCCTGCTCCTCGATCCTTTCGTGGCGGCGATGACACTGCTCAGCACGCGCACCGTCTACCATGGTCTGGTCTGGGCTCTGGTGGTCGTCGCGTTGACGATCCTCTTCGGGCGGGTGTTCTGCGGGTGGATCTGCCCGCTCGGAACGCTCCACCACATCTTCGGATGGGCCCTGCCGGATCGCGGCATCAAGGGTGGGCGCCGGGTTGAGGCCAACCGGACCAAGTGGTGGCAAGCGGGGAAGTACTACATCATGTGGGCCTCGCTCGGGGCGGCACTGTTCGGTAGCGCGCTGGGTGGGTTGCTCGACCCCATCTGCGTGGCGGTTCGCTGCATCGGTCTCGGTGTGCTTCCCGCGCTGCAATACTTGGGCGTGCAGAGTGCCCAGGTTGCGGCCGATTCCAACGTGCGCGTGTTGCAGACTGGCAGCGATGCGGCCCAGGACTTCCTCGCTCGGTCGGTCTGGACCGCTCAACAGGCGTACTTCCACCAGACCTGGTTCATCGTCTTCTGTCTGATCGCGATCCTGTTCATGAACCGCTTGATCCCGCGGTTCTGGTGCCGCGCTCTCTGCCCGCTGGGCGCGTTTCTCGGTACGCTGTCGCGCTTCTCGCTCTTCGGGATGGAGAAGGACCACGCCAAGTGCACTGACTGCAACCTGTGCCTCGTGCACTGCCAGGGAGCGGACAGTCCCCAGGGGGGGGTCAAGCACCGCCGCGACGAGTGTCACGTGTGTCTGAATTGCGAGGCGGCATGCCCGGAGGATGTCATCAAGTTTCGGTTTCTGCCGAATCTGACCGGGATCCGACAGGTTCCTGATCTTCGGCGCCGCACGGTGGTGGCGTCTGCGGCTGCCGGAGCGGCAGCCATCCCGGCGATGCGCATCGCCAATTGGCCGGACAAGGCCTACAGCGAGAAGGTGATCCGTCCACCGGGAGCGGTCGAGGAGCGCGACTTCCTCGAGCGGTGTATCCGCTGTGCCGAGTGCATGAAAGTGTGCCCCAACAACGCCCTCCATCCGGCCTTCTTCGAGGCTGGTATCGAGGGGCTCTGGACGCCGATCCTGATTCCCCGGATTGGCTACTGCGAGTTCTCGTGCGTTCTCTGCGGGCAGGTCTGCCCCACCGGCGCGATCCAGAAGATCGACGAACGGCAGAAGATGGGGATCGACCAGAAGCCGATCAGTGTGGGTACCGCGATGTACGACCGAGGTCGGTGCCTTCCCTGGGCGATGGCGACTCCGTGCATTGTCTGCGAGGAGTTCTGTCCCACCTCGCCGAAGGCCATCTGGGTCGAGGAAGTGGAAGTGCCCAAGCGAGACGCGAAGCCGGGTCCCGACGGAGCCCATCCAGAAATGGGTTCGATTCGGGTGCAGCGCCCGCATGTGGACCCCTCGCTGTGCGTTGGATGCGGGGCGTGCGAGAAGGTGTGTCCGGTGGTGGACAGGCCCGCCGTGTACGTGACCAGTGCTGGCGAGACGCGCTCCAAGTCGAACGTGATCCTTCTGGAAAACACCTCGTACACATCCTGAGCGGCTGGCGCCGAAGCTGCTCGCGTGAGCAGCACTTGAAGCTTGGCTTCCGGGTGGTGCCCGAAGGACCCGGGCCCGACGTCCACGTCGCGGTGTGCCAGTCATTCTCCTGTTCGTTGGCACAGTCGGCTGGACCGCGGGATACTGGAGGCGGCTGGGCGTCCAAGGCTCGGGTGGCGAGTTGGCGGACTCCTTGCACGAGGTGGGATATGGCACACAAGAAGCGCTGGTGGTCGAACCTGGCGATGGCTGCGGGACTCGGGCTCTTGCTCGCTTGCGGGCGAGCCACGCTGGGGCCCGACGACGACGGGACTTGCGGCGATGGAATCTGCGGGGCCGGCGAGAGTGAGGCGACCTGCCCGGATGACTGTGCGCCAGTCTGTGGTGACGGTGTCTGCAGCGGCGCCGAGAACCAGCGCAGCTGTCCCCGGGACTGCCAGGGGACCTGTGGCAACGGTGCTTGTGACCCAACGGAGACCGCGGAGAGCTGCCCGGCGGACTGCCGCGCGGCGGTCCGGTGCGGCGACGGCCAGTGCGTGGCTCCCGAAGACTACGCGAACTGTCAGGCCGACTGTGGGTACTGTGGCGATGGCCGCTGCGGCGAGTGGGAGCAATACGCCAGTTGCTCCGTGGACTGTGCGCCAGGGTGCGGCGACGGCACCTGTGCCCCCAACGAAACGAGCTGGAGCTGTCCGCCCGACTGCGGTGTTTGGTGCGGTGATGGTATTTGCGATGTCTCCGAGGACACTACTTCGTGTCCCGAGGATTGCGGGTTCTGCGGGGACGGAACCTGCGTCGACTGGGAAGACCAAGAACAGTGTCCCGAGGACTGTCTCGACGATTGTGGGGACGGCTACTGTGGCTTCGGGGAGGATCCGACTAGCTGCCCTGCAGACTGCCGCTTCTGCGGCGATGGGCTGTGTCAAGCGGGTGAGGAACTCTATTGCGACGTGGACTGTTTCGGGGGCTGGTGTGGGGACGGCTGGTGCGGTCCGTTCGAGCACGTTGACAACTGTCCGCAGGACTGCGGAGGAGGCTGGTGCGGCGACGGGGAGTGTCAGCCTGGAGAAGAGTGGAGCTGCGCTCCGGACTGCGGATCTGCTTGCGGTGACGGGGCGTGCCAGCCCGGAGAGGAGTGGAGCTGCCCGAGCGACTGTGGCGCGGGGTGCGACGACGGGGTGTGCGACCCTGGAGAGGAGTGGAGCTGCCCGAGCGATTGCGGCACCTGGTGCGGCGACGGCGTGTGCCTGCCGGGCGAGACGAGGGGCTGTCCGAGCGACTGTGGCCCGGCCTGCGGCGACGGAGAGTGTCAGCCCGGAGAAGAGCTGCGCTGTCCCGGCGACTGCGGGATGTGGTGCGGCGATGGTGTGTGCGTGCCCGGAGAAGAGCTGAGCTGCCCGAGCGATTGCGGCATGTGGTGCGGCGACGGGGAGTGCCAGCCGGGAGAGGAGTGGAGCTGCCCGAGCGATTGCGGGATGTGGTGCGGCGATGGCGTGTGCGGACCTGGAGAAGAGTGGAGCTGTCCCGGCGACTGCGGGATGTGGTGCGGCGACGGTCTGTGTCAGCTTGGAGAAGAGTGGAGCTGCCCGAGCGACTGCGGCATGTGGTGCGGTGACGGCCGGTGCGCGCCCGGAGAAGAGCTGAGCTGCCCGAGCGACTGCGGTATCTGGTGCGGTGATGGAGCGTGCGGGCCGGGGGAGGAATGGAGCTGTCCGAGCGATTGTGGTTTGTGGTGCGGCGACGGTCTGTGCACTCCCGGTGAGGAGCGGCTTTGCCCGAGCGATTGCGGCATGTGGTGCGGCGACGGCCAATGTGCGCCTGGAGAGGAGTGGAGCTGCCCGAGCGACTGCGGCATGTGGTGCGGGAATCTGGTCTGCGAGCGTGGCGAGGAAGGTTGGTGTCCCGACTGTTCGCCGGGGATTTGTGGCGACTTCGTGTGCGAGCCGGGCGAAGAGATCTGGTGCGTCGAGGACTGCTTTGGCGTCTGTGGCGATGGCCTGTGTTCCCCCTTCGAGCTGGAGTGGTGTCCGGAGGACTGCGGCTGGTGCGGCGACGGACGTTGCTCCTCCGGTGAGCAAGGAAACTGCTGGACGGATTGTCCGGGCGCTTGTGGAGATGGCTACTGCAGCCCCTGGGAAACTCCGGATAGGTGTCCGCTGGATTGCCGAGAGCCAGGGTTCTGTGGTGACGGTCGGTGCGGGGCGGGCGAGGACCCCTGGAGCTGCCCAACGGACTGCTCGCGGTGCGGCGACGGCCTCTGCGACGTCTGGGAAGACCCCTGGTCTTGTCCCCTGGATTGTGGCTACTGCGGCGATGGCCTCTGCGGTGGTGGAGAGGAGCTCTGGTCCTGCCCCGAGGACTGCAGATTGCCTCTCTGTGGCGATGCCATCTGCAGTCCATGGGAGGACCAGTGGATGTGTCCCGACGATTGCCCGGGCTGGTGCGGTGATGGGTACTGTGGTCCGTCGGAGGAGCAGTTCACCTGTCCGGGAGATTGCAGCGGCTACTGTGGCGACGGCTGGTGTGGTACTTGGGAAGACGCCAGTACCTGCTCGCTGGATTGTGCCCGCGACTGCGGCGATGGTTGGTGTCGACCCTACGAGTCACCCCTCAGCTGTCCCGCCGACTGTCGAGGGGGCTGTGGTGACTCGCGCTGCGACGTCGGGGAGGACCCCTGGGTCTGCCCAGAAGACTGCGGGTACGCTGGCTACTGTGGCGACGGGATCTGCGGGCCATACGAGGATGCGTGGGAGTGCCCTCCGGACTGCAGTGGCGGGGAGCTGGTCTGTGGGGACCTGATCTGCTCGTATGGTGAATGGGAGATCTGCCCCTGGGACTGCTTCTGGATCGACACTCCCGCGGTGGACGGCTCGCCGCCGCCAGGTGCGACTGGGGCAGGTGGAGCAGCGCCGATCGAATAGCCGAATTGAGCCTTTGTTCCCGTGGGCGTCCCGCATGGCGCGGGAGCCTACGGAGCAGGGTCTGGGCGCGCGGAGCGATCCGAGAATCGCTTTCCGGGCTCGGGGTGCCGCACCATTTCCGACCGCGGGGCCGCACAGAGCGGAACGGCCGAGGAGTAGCTGTGCGGACTGCGGGCTTGCACACGCCTCCCGCGCCACAGAAACTGTGGCGCGATGACCGACGTTTCCCAGGCGCGAGCTCAGGCGTCCCGTGTCGCCAAGTGGTTGATCGACAAATCGCGTCCGGACGAAGCCGTCGCCCTGCTGGCGGCATGGGCGGCTGCGGGCCCGAACGACAGCGAGGGTCACCAGCTACTGGGTGACGCGCTCAACATCGATCCCAGTTCAGACGTGGCGCGCATGGCGTTTGAGCGCATGGATGGGCTCGATGGGGAGCACTCCGCGCTCGACGCCGCCATCGCCAAGTACAACGTCGAGGAGCTGGGTCGCCTCGACGCGGAGATGAAGCGCCCGACCTTTCGGCGCGCTCAGATGGGGTTCAACAACAACATCAAGTATCAAGCACAGGTGTTCCACGTGCAGACCGAGGACTCCGGTCTCGATGCGCCGCACATCATTACCCACCTGTTTGCCGACGGGGGGCGGGTCATCAAGAGTCACAAGCGCAACTACGATGAGCACGTGTCTCGCGCGGACGTCGCCGAGTTCGTACGGGGGCTGATGAAGTCGCAGCACCTCGAGATGTGCCTGTGGCTACGCGATGGTCGCTTCGATCGGATCATCGAAGGCCTCGAGGTGGGAGGCATGGACCTCTTCGTCGAGCCACCGAATGTCGACATCAAGAAGCTCGCGAAGAAGAAGGCTCCCGCAAAGGTCGAGGCGCCGGTCTCTCCGGCCCCGACTCCCAGTCAGGCGCCGGCGGTTCCGGTTCACTTTCGCCTCCTTCTGCTCCGCAGCCTCTGGGGCGGTCCGGAGAAGTACGAACCGCACGGTGAGCGAGCCGTCATCGGCCGTGAGGGGACGATCACGCTGGAGGGGGAGGGCTTCTGTCATCCGCAGGAAGCGGTGGTCACTTGGCGCGATGGACGGCTGTACCTGGAAGACCTCGACGGAGGAAATGGCGTCTTTCTGCGGATTCGAACCCCCGTCGAGCTCGAGCTGGGTGACCAGTTCGTCGTCGGCGATCAACTACTTCAGGTCGAGCCCAATCCGAAGGCCGACGACGGTCCAGATCCGGATCCCACGTACTTCTATTCTTCGCCGAAGTGGCCCTCCTCCTTCCGCGTCGTCCAGGTGTTCGAGGGAGGGGCGGCCGGCGCGACCGTCGTCGCGCGCGGCAATACACTGCAGGTGGGTTCGGCGATCGGGGATCTCGTGTTCCCGGACGATCCCCTGGTCAACGAGCAGCACTGCGTAATCGAAGAGCAGGCGGGGAGTGTCGTGCTCACCGATCTGAGCTCGAGGACGGGCGTCTTCGTGCGCATCCGCGGCGAGCAAGAGCTCGTTCAAGGAGATGAGCTGATGATCGGGCGAACGCGGCTCGTGGTGGATCTGCCCAGCCACGCTGCTGCCTGACTTCGAGGAGAGGTGGTGAGCGCGCCGCGTTGGTGGCCTGCGGTCGGGAGGGCCAAGACCGACCAGGCGGAGGGCGGTCCTGTAGCTGCTCGCCCTGGCTGTGGTCCACTCATGCCGCGCCGGTTCTCAGCGCCGACGGCCACAAAGACGAGAAAACCGAAGTGGGCTGAAGCCCACTTCGGTTTTCCAACGAACCAAGAAGAGCTGAATTACTCTTCCTCGGTCTCCTCGTCGGTTGCGCCCTCGTCGTCGCCACCCTCGTCGGAGGCTTCGTCGGCCATCTCGTCGTCGGCCATCTCATCCATCTCGTCCGCGCCTTCGTCGGCCCCTTCGGCGGCCTCTTCGGCAGCGCCAGCAGCGTCAGGCGCCTCGGCGTCTCCGCCCTTGCCACAAGCCACGAACAGAGGAGCCACGAGGGCCAACGCCAGCAGATTCTTGATGCTCATTCCTAAATCCTCCTACCGAGCCAGGACCAAGAAGTGGGCTCGGACCACCTTTCGGATGCGCGACGCTAGCAAAGCGGCTCACGAAGGAAAGCATTTCTGTTCTCAGCACTTAAGAAAGTAGTGTGGTTACAGTTGGTTATGCGCAGCCCGCAACCCTGTCGCCAGGGGTACGGATTCGCCTGTGAGCCGAAAACCGGTCACTCTGCGTCATTCTAGAGAGGTCGATGGCTGCTGGGACGAACGCCCGGTTGCGGCTCATTCGAGGAGCCGCTGACGCAACCCCCCACGAGGATCGGGTTGGGCGCGTGTCTCACTTGGACGATGCCCAGCTGGTCGCCCTGATTCGCGAGGAAGATCGCGTCGCCTTCGAGGCGATGTATCGACGTCACGCCGCGTTCGCGATGAATCTCGCGGTTCGGATCCAGGGCAGTGCCACCGATGTCGAGGACATTGTCCACGACGCTTTCCTCCGCGCGCAGCAGCGCTTGACAGAGCTGCGGGACGCGGCCGCGTTTCGTTCGTGGCTGGGGGCCATCGTCGTGCGACTGGTGCGGACCCGGTTGCGACGGCGCCGCCTGCTGAGCGCGGTGGGGGTATCCGCCGCGGATCCGGTGGACCTCGACGTCGTGGCGACTCCTGACGCCAGTCCGGAAGTGCGCGCGCTGCTCGCCCAAGTCTACGCGCTCCTGCGCACCCTCCCCGCCGATGACCGCATCGCCTGGACGCTACGGCACGTCGAGCGCCATCGGCTCGAGGACGTGGCGGAGCTTGCTGGGTGCTCGCTGGCGACGGCGAAGCGCCGGATCGCCCGGGCTCAGCGGTTTCTGACCGATCATTTCGTGGCGCCGTATGACCGCTCCACGACGGAGGTGGCTCGATGAGCAATCGTGATCGAATCCCCGAGCTGCCCCGCTCCGCGCTGGCCAACGCGGCGACGGAGGAGCGCATCGAGCGGGTCTGGAAGCGGCTCGAGGGAGACCTGGGTGCGGCAGAGGAGCCCGGGCTGATTCGTGCGCGCTCTCGTCGGGTTGCTGGCTACTGGTTGGTCTGGGCACCGGCGGCAGCCCTGATCCTGTTCGCAAGCGGGCTGCTGGTGGGACGGGCGTTCCCCACGGCCCCCGGTCCCGGTGTGGTGCTGGTTCCCGAGCCGGTCGCACAGGCCGAGCCAGCTGCCAATCCGGATCCAGGTCCTCGAGCCGAGCCGGAAGTGCGAGATCCGGCTGAGCGCGCCACGGAACCCCGTCCCGTTCGCCGCCAGCGACCGAGTGTGGTGGCTGGCCAGTCTCCCAGCGGCGAGCCGGAGCTGACCCCCTCAGCACCGACGGAGCCCGGGCCAACCCAGGCGGGCCCCCCGGAGTGGTACCGGCTCTGGGACGAGGATGAGTACCAGAAGGCCCGCGAGGCGCTCGAGCGTCAGGGTGGCTTCGATGTTGCACTGGACCAGGCATCGGCCGATCAGGCGATGGCGATGGTCGATCTGGCCCGTTTCTCGCACGAAAATGCCCTTGCCATCGCGGCCTTGCGGCGGGTCGTGGAGCGCTTTCCCAATGATCCGAACGCGCCGATTGCGGCGCTGACCCTGGGCAACATGCTCGAGCGGGCCGGTGACGCTCGGGGCGCCACAGAGGCATTCCAGGCCTACCGAGCCTTGTCTCCGGAGGGCGACTTCGCGGAAGATGCGCTGGCCCGCCAGATCGAGGCGGCGCTGGAGCAGCGCGACGCGGTGCGGGCGCGTGAGCTCCTGACCCAGTATGAGCAGGAGTTCCCCAACGGCAGTCGGATCGAAGAGCTTCGGGCGGAGTTGTACGAGGCCGAGGAGCAGGCGCAGCAGCAAGTGCCAACCCTCGCATCGGAGGCGGAAGAACCCGACGCCGGAAAATCCGAACCCGCAGCACCACCCCCGGTCGAGGTACCGTAGCGCCTGGGTGCTCGCGCTGGTACTCGCTGCAGGCTGGATCTCACCGCGACCGGCCCAGGCGAGCGAGGCGTCCCCACAGGTGGTGGTCGAGATCGATCGGCGGGCGGCGCGGTCGTTGAACGATCGCCTCACGCGACGGCTGATCGAGCTCGAGCTCGGGGAACTCGAGGTTCCACCTCCCATTGCACAGGACGAAGGGGAGGTGCCCCCTACCGGTCGCTCGATCTTCGTCCGCGTGGTGGGGGAGGGCGACGACGCTTTGCGTGTCGAGCTATGGGAGCATGGCGTCTTTCACGGTGCTCGACTGGTTGCGGTGGGAGAGGAGACCAGCGAACAACTGCGTGCGCGACGCATCGCCCTGACCGCTGCCACATTGGGGCGGCGATTGCGCATCACGCGTCTCCGGGAAGCGCGTCTTGCCGCTGAGCGGGCGCGCCTCGAGGCGGAGGCCGAGCGGGCTCTGCAGGAGCAGCCTCCACCTAGCCGCATCGCGCTGGGGGCTCACCTGCGTGGCGCGGTGGTGGGACCGGCTGGATTCTGGCTTGCCGGGCCGGGACTGGAGGGACAGCTCCGCCTCGCCACGGGCGAGCGTCTCGATCTCGGCCTGTCCTGGCTCACGGGAACCGCCTTTCAACTAGCTGATTCACCCGCCATTCAGTGGATGGAGCTGTCCCTGGCGCCGGGCTATTCCTTCCAGCTTGGCGAGCGCCTCGATCTGGTCGCCGGGCTCGAGCTGGCCGCCGCTGCGGTCCACGTCTCACGGGTGCTGGCGGTCGATGATATCGCTCAGCAACGCGAGACGTGGTCGTCGCGAGCGGCGGGACGACTGCTCTTCGAGTGGGATGCGGGCCGCAACGGGCACCTGCGCTTCGGACCCGAGATCGGGGCCTCCCTGCGCCGGATCCCCGTTGTGGACCCGGCTGGCGACGCCCAGCGGCTCGGGGGATTCTGGCTTGGCGCGTCAATCGGGTGGGAGTTCGACCCCCACGCTACGGGGCGGGTTTCGGCGGGGTCGGAGCGAGCACGTGTTGCCGCTGTTCCCGAGACAACCCGACCCAGCGCCCCTCCACCTGGAAGCGGGGCAGCTCGCCCGCGTCCGGAAGCCGGCGGCTTCCGCGTACCTTGACACGATAGCCGCCGGTCGTCGCCTGGCCGCGGAGCGTCGAGCCAGGGGGGAACGCGCGGGTGCTGACCAGCGTGACGAAGTTGCCGTCGGACTCGGTGACGTGGGCGGAGCCGCCCCCCTCCAGTTCGAGCTCCATGTCAGTTCCCCTTTGCGCGCCTGATCGCGTCGCGCGCCTCTCGCGCCGCGTCTCGCTCCTTGAGCGTCTGGCGCTTGTCGTGCTTCTTCTTGCCGCGGGCGACGCAGATCTCGACCTTCACGCGATGGTTCTTGAAGTAGAGCTTGGTGGCGACGATCGTCATCCCGTCGCGCTCGACGGCGGCTTTCAGCTGCAAGAGTTCGTGCTCGTGGAGTAGCAGCTTCCGAGGCCGTTGCTCGCGATGACCGAACGCGGCGTGCTTCATCTCGGGGATCCGTAGCCCCTTGAGCCAGGCTTCCAGTCGGGGATCGATCTCAACCCAGGCGTCGGATAGATCCGCCGCGCGATCCCTCAGCGACCGAGCCTCGCTGCCGATCAAGACCAGCCCCGCCTCGTAGCTCTCCCCCAGCTCGAACTCGAAGCGGGCGCGCTTGTTGCGGGCGATGAGTCGGTTGCCCGGGGTCGGTTTCGTGGGCTGCGCCATGGGTCGTCAGTCGAAAGGACGAGCAGTATGCCGTCTGCGACGGCGAGTGCAAGGCGACGATCCTTTCCGCGGACGCAGGGTGCAGGTCCTCGGGCGCGACCCGCGCCCTGCGGTCGTCTCGGTCTCGTCCCACCTCGTGGCCGTCCCGCTAGCCTCCACCCGACCGCTCCAGGGTCGTGTCCAGGTTGCGTCTCGTCGGCACGGCACTATGCCCAGAGCTCACTGGTGTTGACGTCTTCACTATACGAGGGCAGCCGGGGTCCGTCTGTTGGCTGGAATGTGGACATCTACCGCGATCCGGTTCAACCGAGCCGAACCTGGGTGTAAGCACGCGGGGTCATGCATCCCGCAGTGCTGAGAGGGGCCCGCACCCACAACCTGCAGGGGGTCGATCTGGAGCTCGAGCCCGGGCAGGTGGTGGCGATCACCGGCGTGTCGGGCGCGGGGAAGAGCAGTCTGGCGATCGATACGCTCTATGCCGAAGGGCAGCGTCGCTTCGTCGAGAGCTTCACCCCCTATGCGCGTCAGTTCCTGGAGCGGCTGGAGCGCCCACCGATGGATGGGCTCGATCCCGTCCCGGCGGGCATCTGTGTGGACCGCCGCGCACCGGTCAAGAGCTCGCGGTCGACCGTCGCGACGATGGCCGACATCGAGCCCTACCTCTCGGCCCTCTTCGTCCGCGAGGCGGTGCCCGTCTGCCCCGAGCACCAAGAGGAAGCGGTGGCTCTCGACCCCGAGACGGCGTCACGAGAAGTAGTCGCAGCGCACGCCGGTGAACGGATCGTGGTGGGGTACCCCCTGCGCATATCCGCGGTCGAGCCCTACCTCGAGGTTCGCGAGCAGCTGGCGCGCGGCGGGTACCGCAGGCTCTGGGTCGACGGGGAAGTGCTGGACATCGACGCGGCCAAGCCATCACAGGTCCTCGGTGCTCCCAGCGCGGTTGACGTGATTGTCGATCGGGTTCGCGCCCGGGCCTCGGATGCGGAACGGATCGCGACCGGGATCGAGACGGCGTGGCGGCTCGGCAGCGTCGCGCGGGTGCACTCGACGCAGGCCGAGCGCACGACGGTGTGGCGGCGGGGGCTGGCGTGCCGCAAGTGTGGTCGCGACTTCGAGCCGCCGCGGCCGGGCCTCTTCTCCTACGAGTCACCGCTCGGCGCCTGCCCGGCCTGTCGCGGGTTCGGTCGCGTGCTGGGCATCGATCTGGAGAAGGTGATTCCGGATCCCTCGCGCTCGCTGAAGAACCGGGCGATTCGTCCCTGGTCGACCCCGAAGACGAAGTGGGAGCGGGGGGAGCTCTACAAGCTGTGTCGCCGTCACGGCATTCCCACCGACGTATCCTGGAATCGGCTCAGTGCCGAGCACCAGCGTCTCGTGATCGATGGTGACGGCACGTGGGAGAAGGGCTTTCCCGGGGTGAGGGGCTGGTTTCGCTGGCTCGAGGGCAAGACGTACAAGATGCACGTCCGGGTCTTTCTCGCCCGCTACCGGTCATACGACGAGTGTGGCGAGTGTGGTGGGAGTCGCCTCAACGCGGGGGCACTGACCTACTGCGTGGGTGGGATCGATCTGGCCGCCTGGCATCGCCTCGAGATTCGCGACGCGCTGGCACGGCTCGATCAGCTCGCGGTTGGTAGCGGGCAGGGCGATCTGGCACGACGGGAGCTCGTGGCGCGGCTGCGGTATCTCGATCGGGTAGGTCTCGGCTACCTGACGCTCGACCGACAGGCGCGCACCCTGTCGGGTGGGGAGGGGCAGCGCGTCACGCTGACCGCCGCGCTCGGAACGTCGCTCCACAACGCTCTGTTCGTGCTCGACGAGCCGACCGTAGGGCTGCACCCGACCGATGTGCTGTCCCTCAACTCCGTCGTCAGAGAGCTGGCCGAGCGGGGCAACACGGTGCTGCTCGTGGAGCACGATCCGTTGTTGATTCGCGCGGCCGATCGAGTCGTCGAGTTGGGACCTGGAGCGGGGGCCGAGGGTGGTCGGATCGTCGCCGACGGAACCCCCCGCGCGCTCGCCCGGGGTGCAGGCGCCACGGCTCGAGCGCTCGCGGAGCCGCGTCCCGCCGCGTCGCCGCGCCGAGCTCCGCGGGGCGAGCTGGTGGTGCGTGGTGCGCGCGCCAACAACCTGCGTGGCGATGACGCGACGATCCCGCTTGGGGTCGTGTGTGCCGTGACCGGTCCCAGCGGTTCGGGAAAGAGTACGCTCGTCGTTCAGGTTCTGTATCGCGCGCTGGCGCGGCGGCTGGGCGATTTCGATGTCGACGCTCCGGGCACCCACGAGCGAATCGAGGGTGCGGACCTCATTCGCGAGGTGACGCTCGTCGATCAGGCGCCGCTCGGGCGCACGTCTCGGGGCAACGCCGCGACGTACACCAAGGCGTGGGACTCGATCCGCAAGCGCTTCGCGGCAGAACCCGGAGCGAGTGCAGCGCGCCTGACCCCCTCCCATTTCTCGTTCAACGTGGAGGGGGGACGGTGTGACGCATGCGCGGGCGAGGGGTTCGAGACGGTCGAGATGCAGTTTCTGGCTGACGTGCGCCTCGTCTGTCCAGCCTGCCGTGGACGGCGCTTCCAGCCGGCGGTCCTGGCTGTGCGTCACCGCGGCCTGAGCATTGCCGACTTGCTCGAGCTGACGGTGGACGAGGTGCTCGAGCGCTTCCGCGACGACGCCCAGATCTTGCGCTCGCTGACCCCTCTGCAGCGACTGGGCCTTGGTTACGTGCGGCTGGGCCAGCCGCTGTCGACCCTGTCTGGGGGCGAAGCGCAGCGTTTCAAGCTGGCTCGGGCTTTGACCGGGAAGCATCGTGATGGTCTCGTGGTGCTCGACGAGCCAAGTGCTGGTCTGCACGCGGACGAGGTCGCGAAGCTGCGCCAGGCGCTCGACATCATCGTGGAGTCGGGGGGCAGCGTCATCGTCGTCGAACACGACCTCGACGTCATTCGTGGCGCCGACTGGGTCGTCGATCTGGGCCCGGGGGCGGGTCGCGAGGGTGGAAGCGTCGTTGGCTGCGGTCCGCCCGAACAGATCGCTCAGCTGGAAACGCGAACGGGAAGTGCGCTGCGCGGGTTCGACGAGCCGGCCCCTGGCACGAAGCGACGACCCCGCGAACGACCCCGGCCGACGCTCGCGGTCGAATGCGCTCGCGAGCACAACCTCCGGGAGGTGTCGACGCGGATCCCCCACGGGGCCCTGACCGTGGTGACGGGCCCCAGTGGGTCCGGCAAGAGCACCCTCGCGTTCGATGTCGTCTTCGCGGAGGGGCAACGCCGCTTCCTCGAAACCCTGACGCCCTATGCTCGCCAGTTCCTGCCCACGCTCCCGCGCCCCGACGTGGACTCGGTGACGGGGGTGCCCCCCTCGGTGGCGCTCGAGCAGCGCACGGCGCGAGCGGGACCGCGCTCCACGGTGGCCACGGTGACGGAGATCGCTCACTACCTGCGGCTCCTGTTCGCCAAGCTCGGCGTACCGCACTGCCCCGTCCACGACGAGCCGATTGAGGGTCGCTCGGCGGAGGACGCCTTCGCTGCGGTGTGCGCTACTCGGGGCCGTGCCGAGCTGCTAGCGCCGGCCGTGCAGGCCCGCAAGGGCGTCTATCTCGACCTCTTCACCGCGGCTGCGCGGGCGGGCATCCCCACGGCGTGGTGTGATGGGGTGCGCGTCTTCACCGACACCCCGCCCCGACTGGCGCGAACGCGCGAGCACACCATCGATCTCGTGATCACGGCGGCGACCCAGCTCGCGAAGCTGTCGCGCGAGGACTTCGATCGTGCGCTGCAGTGGGGCAACGGGACCGTCAAGCTGCGGTTCGAGAATGGACGCGAGCAGCTCCTCTCGACCACTCGCGCCTGCCCCGAGTGCGGCCTGGCCGTGCCGGAGCTCGATCCTCGACACTTCTCCTTCAACACGGAGCAGGGGCGGTGCGGTACCTGCGAAGGCACCGGAGTGCTCGTCGCCGAGCAGCAGGTGGGACGGGGGCGGAAGCGGGAGAAGCGCGTCCAACGAACGACGTGCCCGAGCTGTGAGGGCACTCGGCTGGCGCCGTTGCCCCGCGCGGTGCGCCTCCAGGGAGCGCGTTTCGCGGCGACCTGCGCTCACGATGCCGAGACCCTGCTGAAGACCCTGCGTCGCTGGCGTTTCACCGGGCGCGCGGGCCCGATCGCCCAGCCCATCGTGGGTGAGCTCCGGCGCCGCCTGAGCTTCATGTGCGACGTGGGCCTAGGCTACCTCGCGCTGGACCGCGCCGCGGGTACGCTGTCTGGGGGCGAGATGCAGCGACTGCGGCTGGCGGCTCAGCTAGGTGCAGGGTTGACGGGCGCGCTCTACGTGCTCGACGAACCGACCATTGGTCTCCACCCTCGCGATACCGGCCGTCTCCTCCGCAACCTCCGGCGCCTGGTCGATCTTGGTTCCACGGTGCTCGTCGTGGAGCACGACGCCGACACGATTCGCGCCGCTGATCATCTGGTGGACCTGGGTCCGGCAGGGGGGCATGAAGGGGGTCAGGTGGTGGCGGAAGGGCCTGTCGCCGCGGTGCTTCGCGACCCCCGCTCGCCCACAGGTCGCGTGTTGCAGCGGCAGCCCGAGCTCCGCGCTGGGTTGCCCGTGAAGAGTGCCACACCGCGGCTCCTGCTCGAGGGGGCCAGTGAGCACAATCTTCGCGAGGTGCGCCTGGAGGTACCCACGGGTCGCTTCACGGTCGTCGCGGGGGTGAGCGGATCGGGCAAGAGCACGCTGGTGCGCCACGTGCTCTTGCCGGCGGTGCGGCGGGAGCTCGGGTTGTCCAGCGAAGTGCCGGGGGCGTTTCGCGCCCTCGGCGGTTTGGGCACACTGCGCCGCGCGCTCGCCGTCGATCAGTCACCCATCGGCCGCACTCCCCGCTCGGTGCCCGCCACCTACCTCGGTATCTGGGACGCGATCCGGCGCTTGTTCGCCGCCACGCCCGAGGCGCAGGTGGCAGGGTTCGCTGCGGCGCGCTTCAGCTTCAACACCGGCGCTGGACGCTGTCTGGCCTGCGAGGGACAAGGCGCGATCACGCATGAGATGAGTTTTTTGCCTGATGTGACAACGGTCTGCCCGACCTGCGAGGGACGACGGTTCGAGCCGCGTACGCTCGCCGTCAGCTATCGTGGGCACTCGATCGGCGACGTGCTGGCGCTGACCGCCGGCGAGGCGGCGGAGCTGTTCGCGAATCACCCGAAGATCGCCGCCCCGCTCCGGACCCTCGTTGACCTGGGGGCTGGCTACATCACCCTTGGCCAGGGGTCGCACACCCTCTCGGGGGGCGAGGCGCAGCGCCTCAAGCTCGCCTCGGAGGTGACCGCGTCGGCGCGCCACGAGCCGACCCTGTACGTGCTCGACGAGCCCACGACGGGGCTCCATCTGTCGGACATCTATCGGCTGATGGGCGTACTGGATCGGCTCGTCGAGAGGGGAGATACCCTGGTTGTGATCGAGCACCATCCGGTGGTGATGGCGGGTGCCGATTGGCTGGTGGAGCTTGGGCCCGAAGGGGGACAACGGGGGGGAAAGGTCGTCGCCAAGGGAACCCCTCGCCAGGTGGCGGAGAAGAAGACGCCGACGGCTGCGGTGCTCCGCGAGCTGCTGAGTTGACGGGTTCCCTGCTCCGACTGGCATGCATTCGGCGCCCCCGGCACGAAGCCGGCTGGTGCACGCCCTGCCGCGGTGCGTTGCCGTTGCGGTCTGATTCCCAGCGTTCTGCCTGGGCCTGGGGCCTGGCGTTGGTGGCCGAGTCGAGCGTCGCGACTCCTGCTATGCTGTGGCGTCGATGACCGATCCCGAGGCCCCCGTTCCGCAGAAGCCCCCGGTATCCAAGACGGTCGTGATGGACGACCCCGACTCTCCGGAGTTGGGAGGCGACGAATCCGGTGACGCTCGCGCTGTCCCCTCGCGGATCGAAGGCGGGGACGGAGACGTGGCGGGGTTGTCGCCTGCCGCGGAGGTGAACCCAACTGAGTCGTCTCGCGAAGGCGCGGAGCTCGAAGCGTCGGTGTCGGTCGCAGCCAGCCCGGCGGGGACGGAGCGGCTCGGCGGTGTCGGGGCGACCATGCCCGACGTGCCCCCCGTGGATCAGCCCGACCCAGAGAAGCCACCCCCAGGGAAGACCGAGATCGGCGAACCGCCCCTGATGGCTCTGGCTCCTGCGGCCGGCGCGGCGTATCCCGTTGCTTACCCGCCTCCGGGTGGGTACCCGGGCGCGTATCCTGCTGCGTATCCGCCTGGGTACCCTGCCCCCTATGGCGCGCCGGGGCCGACGCCGCGGAGCAGCAGCGCGGGGCTGATTTTGGCGGTCGCGGCGCTCGTGACTCTGCTGATCGTCCTCGCCGGAGCGGTGGGGGTGGTACTGGTGCTGAACCACGAACCGTCCGAGGGAGAGGTCCGCCCGGTCGAACTCGAGGAGTCGCCCGGCGACCCCGTCGAGCTGACTCCCGACACGACCGCCACGACTGCGGAGACGGTGCCGGGAGATCCAGCCGCGCCACCGGCGCCAACGCCGGTGGCCACCCCTGATGCTCCGGCAACCCCCACGGCGATCAGCCCGCCCCCCCCGGACACTGCGAGGCCGAAGTCGACGGCGGCGCCGAGGTCGACGGCGGCGCCGAGGTCGACGACGGCGCCGAGGTCGAGGCCGTCACCCAAGTCGACAACCCCCGGCACCGATTCCCCGTCGCGACCGAAGCGACCGCGGCGCTCCAGTCGCTCCGACGAGGGAGTGACCATCTGAGGGGTCACTAGCTCCCGACCAACGGCCTCACCTGTCGAGGTTGCGGATGCCGATCAGAATCGCGCCAGTATCGCGGTGACGTTGTCGTGGGCGCCCCGGTCGTGCGCCAGCCTGATGAGCGAGTTCACGCGCGCGGAGACCGACTGGTTCCGGGCGAGGGCGAGCTGGAGGTCGTCGTCGGACAAATGGCCCGTCAGGCCGTCCGTGCACAGCAGCAGCTCATCTCCCTCGCGCAGTCGGAGCACCTGAACCTCCACCATCAACTGCTTGTCGCGGATGCCGCCCACCGTGTTGACCAGCACGTGGCGCAGCTGAGTCCGGTGTGCTTGCTCGTCGCTGATGGCCTCCGCGTCCAGGAGTCCCTGGGCGACTGTGTGGTCAGTGGTCATCCGCGTGAGTGTGGCGTTGCGGCGCAGGTAGCAGCGGCTATCTCCAACGTGGGCCACGTAGGCCTCGGGCCAGGCGATGTAGACCGCGGTGAGCGTCGTGCCCATGCGCTCGTCGAGCCCCAGCTCCATCGCAGCTCGATACACTGCCGAATCCGCGCCGTGGACACCCATGCGCAGGGTGTCGAGTACGTGCTCGCGCAGCTCGGGCGCGCTCGCGGCGAGCCACGGCATGATCTCGACGACGAAGGTGGCGAAGGTGTCGACGGCGATCGCGCTGGCGAGGTCGCCGCCTTCGTATCCGCCCATCCCGTCGGCCACCACCAGGAGTCGTCCCTGCAGCCCCTGCACCTCCCCAGAGTGCGCCGGCAGGCTGCCCTGCAGGGTCGTCATGGTTCGCGACAAGTCTGCGACGAGAAACTGGTCCTGGTTCGTGGTGCGGACCAGGCCTCGATCGGTGGTTCCGAAGATCTCTGGTTCCAGCTCGGGCGGGATGCTCACCATGGGGCTGGGGTCCGTGTGCTTCTCTCGGATGCCACTGCGGTCGCTATCGATCGCCTCGGCCTCTTGGTCGAGGCTGGGTTCGGTCTGCAGTCGATCGCGCACGGACATATTGTACAGGTAGCCATGCACCGCGCGCACCGCAACCGGAACCGGCTTCGGGGCCGGCGAAAGCGCGTGTCTGCCGCTCGCCTGCAACGCGAGCGCGACCGCCGTACTTCACGCCGAGCGGGGTGGGTTCACGCCGAGGGGAGTTCGCTTGGACGCTTGCTGGCGATGCGCAGATACATCTGCGCGCTCTTGTTCTCGGGGTCCACATCGAGCACCTCTTGGAGCTCCTCGATGGCGGCCGCGTGATTCCCACCGGTCAGGTGCAGCACGGCCAGCAGAATGCGGGCCTGGAGATAGCGAGGATTGGCTTCGATGGCGGCGAGGAACTGCTCACGGGCTCGCGCCAGATCGCCAGTGTCCCGATACAGGATGCCGAGCTTGGTGCGCAGATCCGCGAAGCCGGAGAGGTGAACCGCCTTCTCCAGCTCGTGGATCGCCTCCACGGCCATTCCGGCGTCCGAATAGGCATGCGCGACGTCGGCGTGCATGTTGGCGATGCGTCCCCGTGCGAAGGGATCCAACCCCGACTGCAGGCTGGCGTCGCGGCGACGGATCGTGGAGTAGATCTGTCGCGCCGCCTCGTACTTGCCGAGGTCGTTGTAGGTGACCATCAGATTGAGCTGGGCTTCGGTGTAGTTGGGGTTGATGGCCACCGCTCGCTCGAACTGGGTCTCAGCCCGCGCGAAGTCCCCCTTGCTGTGGGCGATGATCCCGAGCATGTGATGCACGTCCGCGAAGCGGTCGGTACGGTCGACGACTTGCTTCAGCTGGTGCTCGGCATCCTCGTACTCGCCCTTCTGGAAGTGTTCCCGCCCGAGCAAGAGGAGTTGCTTGAGATGGTCATCCATGACCCGGGAGCATGGTGGAAAGAGCGCCCGCGGCCAAGGGGCCGTCGGTCCTTAGGAATTTGGCGCCCTTGCGAGGCCCCGATTTGACTGCTACCTCCCGCTCGTGGCGTCGCCTGGGCGAGTGAACGGACCACGGCACGTAGGGCTCGTCGTTGACCCCCTGGTGCTCGGCCAAGGTCAGACCGAGCCAGAGGTCCATCCCGGACCGGGGGACGGCCCTGCCTCGAGCCCGGCGGCGAGCCCCCGACCACCACCCGCTGAGCACGTTCAAAGCGCTGAAGTTAAAGAGGAATTTACTCCTCCGGAGCTCCTCGGTTCGATCGCGGTAGGCGAGGAAACGGTTTCCGAACCCGACCCCTCCCACGTCCCCGCTCCCACCGCCGAAGCTCCCTTGGAGGGCTCCTCGACGTCCCCGCTGGACGAACCGTCGACCGGATTGAGGCGGGGGGGCGAGGCGGTACGCGAGCGCCTGCTCGCTCGCGCACGCCACGCTCGTGGTGGCGATCGGGTGTCGGACGACCAGCCGGTTTACAGTGCCCTCGACGAGCTCGATGGTGGACTGCTTTCCCCCAGTCGCCCCATTGATGCAGAGCTCGATCTGGTGGGGACGCCGCTAGTGCGCCCCCAGGCCGTCGCGCGGCGCGTTCGCTCCGGCCGCCTCAGCCCGACCATGGTCGCCCTGATCGGCACGCTGCTGGGGCTCGCTACCGTCGCTTCGATCGTAGCCCTTGCCATCCAGATCGATCCCCAGGTGGCGTTGCCGCAACTGGTCCCCACTGCCGCACCAGGTGGCGAGGAGGCCGCGAGCTTGCCGGAGACCAGCATGGTCTCTCGTGGTGCCATCCCGCCTGCTGCCAAGAAACGTCAGCGGCAGAAAGTGCCGGGTCCCTGGCGTGTCCTCGACGACAAGGACAAGCCCGGTCTCCGTGTCATTCGAGGGACCGTGGGCCGCGAAGCGTTTCTGCGCGTGGTGCAGGACAAGGGGATCCAGAAGGGGCAGGCCTACCGTCTGCTGAAGGCGTTCGATGGTGTGCTCGACCTGGACAAGCCGAAGCGCAGCGACGAGTTCATCGCGCTCGTCGAACGCGGCTCCGGGCGACTGAAGGCCTTCGAGTACGTTCGCACCAAAGAAGAGGTCTACCAGGCCAAGGAGAACGACCAGGGCTACCTCCGCGGTCAGCGGCTCGACTTGAAGATCGCTCACGAGCAGTTCGCGGGTGGATTCGTGGTCCGCGGCAGTCTCGACGATTCGGCCCGTGTGGCGGGCTTCGAGCCGGGGCTGCGCACGGTTCTCGCTGCCGCGCTTCGCGGGCACATGCCGCCGGACTTCTCCGAGGGAGATCGACTGCGCCTCATCGTGCAGGAGGTGACGGTGCTCGGCGAGTTCAGCCGCTACGCGGGCATCGAGGCGCTCGAGTTCGTCTCCGCGGACGGCAAGGAAAAGCGCCGCATCTACTACTTCAAGGGCGCGAAGGAGCGTGGCTACTACGACGCCAAGGGGCGTTCTCCGTATGAGGGAGGCTGGCGCAATCCGGTGCCGGGCGCGCCCATGACCTCGCCGTACGGGATGCGGTTGCACCCGGTGCTGAAGAAGCGAAAGATGCACGCTGGTACCGATTTCGGGGCCCCCACGGGCACGCCGGTGCACGCGTCGTCCTTCGGTTCCGTGTCGTTTGTAGGGTACGCGGGACCGGCGGGCAACCTCGTCAAGATCGAGCACCCGGGCGGGATCGAAACCGCGTACTTCCACCTCTCCCGCTTCGAGCCGGGCCTCAAGGTGGGCGACAAGGTGAAGCGGATGCAGGTCGTTGGCTACGTGGGCAGCACGGGCCGCTCGACGGGTCCACACCTGCATTTCGCCGCCAAGAAGGATGGCAAGTACTTCGACCCGATGACGCTCAAGCTGGACGCATTGCGGGTCATTGACAAGGCCGAGCGGGAAGCGTTTCAGCAGGCGCAGGCCGCGTACGACAAGCTTCTCGATGCGATCCCGCTGCCGGCACCGATGCCACCTCCGGAAGCGTCGGCTCCGCCCGACGAACAGCCCGAGCTGGTGGCCGCGAGCGACTCGGGTGAGGACGAGCCGCTGGGTGGCAGCGAGCCCACCGAATCAACCCCAGTTGCTGCTCCCGCGCAGCCAGCGAAGCGCCCCAGCCAACCCGGGTCGGTCATCTACTTGACGGACAAGGAGCTGCTCGAGATGCAGTCGAACAGCGACGACGGCGAAGTCGAGTACTAGCTAGCGCGCATCCGCGCTCGCTCATTTGGCACGAATCGAGAACACGAAGGTGCTGCCCCCGCCGGCGCTTGCCTCCACCCAAGCTCGTCCCCGGTGTGCGGTGGCGATGTGCTGTACGAGGGAGAGACCAATCCCGCTGCCTCGGCTCTTCGTCGCTTCGGCGCTCCGCCCCCGAAAGAAGCGCTCGAAGACGCGGCGGCGTTCCTCGGCGGAGATGCCCGGCCCCTCGTCTGAGACCCGAAACTCGACCAGGCGCCCTCGCTCGCGGACCGCGACGATGACGCGACGTCCCTCAGGCGCGTACTTGAGGGCGTTGTCGATCAGGTTGATCAACGCGACTTCGACAGCGCGTTCGTCGATCCAGGCGGTGGGCAAGTCGTCGGGGAGCTCGAGGACGATCTCGGTGCGATCCGTGCGGGGCAGACAGGCCTCCACCGCGCGTTGGACCACGGACGTCAGACTCCCTTCGCTGAAGTTGTACGAGGCACGCCCCCGCTCCGCACGGGCGAAGTCGAGCAGGTTCTCGATGAGCCCCGTGAGGCGCTCGCTCTCGGTATTGATGATCTGCAGATACTGTTGCTGCTTCTCGGGGCTCTCGACCTGGCCACGGTGCAAGAGCTCGCCGAACATGCGCACCACCGACAGAGGGGTCTTCAACTCGTGGGATACGTTGGCAACGAAGTCGCTCTTGAGGTTGGAGAGGTGGCGTTCGCGCGCCGCGGCGACGAAGACGATGATCAACCCGGCGATGACCACTGCGATGGACAGCGCCACCATCACCAGCTCGAGCACCCGACGGCGCGCGACGGCCGTTCCGAGTTCCTCCGCGGCCAGGATGGTCGCGTTCAGTCGCCACTTGTACAGGGTCGTCTCGAAGGGGCGCCCGATGGTGACCCCGCCGCGACTGAGTGGAGGACCGTAGATGATCCGGCCCTCCGCATCGACGACGTTCAGGCGACTCTGGTCCTCGCGATCGGAGTAGAGTGACGTGAAGAGATCGTGCACGATGAGTGGAACGTAGTGCCAGGCGACGATCAGATACCGCCGTCCCCGGTGGCGCTCTTGCCAGTAGCTCAGGAGATACGCCTGACCCCGATAAGTGTCATGCAGGTGGCGCAGCTGCGAGATGGGGTCGGTGTTCAGCTCCATGTCCCGCAGCATCTCGTGCACGAGGAGCTGCCGGAAACGCTCGTCCTCCGCCAGCTGACCGCGTGATGCGATGGCAACGATGTCGTTGTTCGGTGACGTGAGATCGACGAGGAGTACGGCTCGCACGGTCGGGGTCTGCTTGTCGGCGACCTCCAGCCAGCTGTCGCCAAAATGCTCCCGGCGCTTCGCGTTGACCGCCTCGCGCACCGCGTTGTCCTGATCGATGATCGCCTTCTCGAGGCGGCTGGCGTTGTCGCTGGCGAGGACGTAGGTAGCCTCGACGATCGATCGCTCGCGAAGCTTTTCCAGCTCGAGGCTGTTGCGCAGGGTCACCCCCAGCAGTACCAGCACCGACACGACCACCGCCGGGAGCAGAAGGAACGTGAGTAGGCGTTCCCGTTGCGAGCGATCGGCCATGACGCCGCGAGGATAGCCGGTCGCGTGGCGTTCCGGCTAGCCGATGCCGAGGACCACGTCGTCCTCGAGCACAAGTGGGCGGCTGGCGAGGAAGTCGGCGAACTGTTCACAGATGTAGTCGAGGGCGTGTGCCTCTGCTTCCAAGAACGGCCCACCTCCCTCGGGGTTCAGTAATTCGATGGCGCCCAGGTAGCGCCCCCCTTGGTTGACGGGTCCAAACAGAGCTGCCTCGGGGGTGCAGGTCACCTTCGACCAGCGCCCGTTCGCGTAGTGCGGGTCGCTCTGCGCGTCGTCGACTCTCGTGGTCAGAGACCGACGCATCGCGCGCTTGAAGAACGAATCGCTGTCGGCCGTCCGATGCAGAATCAGCGTGTGAGTACCTGGCCCTTTGGCGCGCACGACCACGAACGCCCGGCGGTTGATGTCGAAGACGTGGATCAGGGCGACCTGGCTCGGGAGCATGCGGGCCAGCAAGTCGAGCACGAACTCGGTGCCGCTCACCATGTCCTGCATGAAGTGCAGGTCGTGCATCGCGTCGAACAGCTCGCCAATGAGATCGTCGCTGGGGCGACGGCGGGTTGCCGGGCGTTCAGTGGAGGGGGCGCTGGGCCGATCGGGGGCCGTCGCGTTGTCGGTAGTGACGTCCGCCGGCGGGGACACGGACGGGCTCGTCGCGATGGGACCCGAGTCGGAGTCCGCGTCCCCGGTGGCGTCCGGGTGGTCCGGGGTCGGCTCAACGGCGGTGCCTGGTTCTGCGGCGGTGCCTGGTTCTGCGGTGGTGCCCTCTTGCGCCTCGTCTTCAGCGGTGACTCGTTCCTCGTCCGCAGGGGTGGTCTGCGGCACCTCGCCCGCAGGGGCGGTCTTCGGCGCGTCGTCCGCAGGGGTGGTCTGCGGCGCGTCGTCCCGTGCGGCGGCGACCGGCGCGGGTTCGGTGGCTGCCATCGCCGAGACGGGCGCTTCGGTCGTCCCCTGGGGATCTGCTGGAGTCTCGACCCGCGCCTCGGTGCCGGGTTCGGCATCAGGTGTCGCCCAATCGTCCTCGGTGGTGGGCGCAGTGGACGCGACCATCGCCACCGGGGCGGTTCCCTCTCCCGGCGGTGGGGGGCTGACCGAGACGGGCTTCCTTCGTTTCAGCAGCAGCGGCTCGTCCGTCTCGTCGGGCCCGCAGTTCGGATCGGGAACCGTCTCGGCGGCGGGAGAGGCTTCTCCCACTTCGACAACGGGCATCGATGGGGCGGGCTGCGAGTCGCCAGGCGCCGTCTCGGCGGCTGGGGCCATCGACCCGGGTCTGGCCTCGGCACTGTTGACCACTTGCACGGAAGACCCTGAAGAATTGGGGCTTCCCCCAGCGAACTGCAGGACCGGTTCGCCGCGCCAGTCTTTCCATACGAGCGTGGCGATTGGGGGACGATCGGGCCTGTCCGCGAAACGATGGTCGAACACGGCGAGCTGAACGTACTTACCCGGGGGGCGGTCGCGGAGTGTCGCTTCGATCTCGCGAAATCGTCTCCAGAGCAGGTACTGAAGCTCTGGTCGCGAGGCCCGAGTCTCGACCGCGTAGGCGAGCTCCCGGTAGGTGAGCGGTGCCTGGGGGCTGGGCTCCTCCTCGCGCTTCTTGACGAGCAAGTACTTGAGCTCTGCGACGGCCTCCAGGCTGCGGAGCGTGCTGCTATTCGGCGCGGCTGGGGGGCTGGAGGGTGGCTCCGGCGGGATGGTGAGCGGAGCGTCGTCTGGAGCGTAGTGCACGAGGTACTCGATGCCGCGCTTGGGGTCGACGGCACGCCGCGTGCGCTGGTCGGTCGGCTCCGGGATGCTCGGGGTGCCATTTTCCCCCCGCAGCGCGCGAGCCTGATCAATCGCGGCCTGCCAACCCTCTGCCTCGAAGCAGTAACGATCCGGTCGAGTTGGGTGTTCGATCGGGGAAACGTCGACGAACCAGCGCATGAGAGGAGAGCGGAGCGAGATCGAAATACTAGTAGAGCGTTGGCGAACCGCCAGGGCAAGGCGATTGTGTTTTGCCTAAATCGGCTGGTTGGAGTGGCGGGGCAATGGTGGTCCGGCAGCCGGGCCAACCGTGTTAAACCCCGCGCCAGGTACAGTCGCTCGACCCGACTATCGGCATGCAGCAAGAAGAACGGTCCAATCGCGAGCCACGCGGTCCAGCCCGGCGGCTGAGAGAATTCCCGCTTCGTAGTGGGTTCTGGGTGCTGAGGGGGGACCGCGAGCGTCTCCTGTACGCTGCGGTGGCGGCGGGGTTCGTTCTGTGGGTGGCCCTCGCGTACTTTGCGTCGATGCGACAGCAGATCCTGATGCTGTACGCATCCCTCGAGGGAAGCCCGTTGAGTGAGGAGCTGCGCCGACTGGGGCCGTGGTCGGCGCCCCTCGACGACGTCTTCATCCACTTCGACTTTGCTCGCGCAACCGCTCGCGGCTACCCGTTTCAGTGGTCGGAGGGCAACGGATACAGCACGGGCGGGACCAGCCTGCTGTACCCATTCGTGCTGGCGGTTGGGTACTGGGTCGGGTTTCGAGACCTGTCGCTCATGGTTTGGGCGGCGATGGTTGCCTGCGTCAGCGTCCTCGGCTTGCTCCTGGCAGTGCGCCGCCTGTTTCGCGAGCTGCCGTTCTGGAGCGCCTACCTGGCGCCCCCCGCGGTACTTTGCGTGGGGGCGCTGAGCTGGACGCTCTTCAGTGGGATGGAGGTCGCGCTCTTCCTCGGGATCTGGGGGGGGGCACTGGTGGCCTGGGACGATATTTGCCACGGTGACGGGCACCATCGCGAAACGGCACGGGGAGCCGTCTCCCTCGGGATCTGGGGGTTGCTGCTCGTCGCCACCCGACCGGAGGCGGTGACGACGCTGGCGCTCCTCGCGGGCAGCGCTGCGCTGGTCGTTCTGCGGCGAGATGGGCTCCGGTCTGCGCTGCGCACGCTCGCACTCGGCGCCGCCCCGGGAGCCGCGGTCGTGGTGGGGCATGCGCTGGTCAATCTGTGGCTCACGGGCGACTCGTCCGCCGCTGGAGCCGTCGCGAAGCTCGAGATGCACGACCCGTATCGCTCGCCCGAGCAAGTCTTGGCCGACTGGCGCTATTTCGCGCAGTACCAGGTCGAGCGGATCACTCAGTATCACCTCAGCGACGATCGCCGGCATGGCTGGCTCGTCTGGGTCTTGGCCGTGGTGCCGCTCGTCCCCCGCGCTACCCGGCGCTACGGGCTCCTGCTCTGGAGCAGCGCCATCGCTTGGGTGCTGGTGGTGGCTCTGAACGGCCAGGTTCGCTGGCAGAACGAGCGCTACGCGATGCCCGCGCTGGCGTGGCTGATGCTGCTCGCTGCTCTGGGGGCGGCGGTCCTCGTCTCACTGCCTCGGTGGCGAGGGTGGCGACAGGCCTGGCCCCAGCTCGTCTCGGTGGTCGCTCTCTGGTACGCCGGCTCTGGCTTCTGGACGCACCAGCGGGACCGCTTTCGCGACCAGGTTTGGTTCTTCGGGCGTGCATCGCGGAACATCCTCGAGCAGCACGTACGGGCTGGCCTGCTACTGCGCCATGCGATCCAGCCTCCACCCAGCCGGATCGCGCTGGGTGACGCGGGGGCAATCCCATATGTTGCAGACCTGCCCGCGCTCGACCTGATTGGACTCGGCGGGTATCGAGACTTGCCGTTTGCGCGAGCGAAGCGGATGGGGCTGGGAGCGGTTCTCGAACTCGTCGAACGCCTGCCGCCCACAGAACGTCCGGACATCATGGCGCTCTACCCATCCTGGTGGGACGACCTCCCGGTGTGGTTCGGCGAGCGCATCGTCGAAATCCCCGTGCGGGGCAATGTGATCTGCGGAGGCTCCAGCAAGGTCCTCTACCAGCCCGACTGGTCCGCGTTTGCCGCGAGCCCACTTCCGCTCCACGGCGGGGGCGAGTTCGTGATCGTCGACGCCCTGGATGTCGCCGACCTGGTCGAAGAAGCCGCGCATCACTATGCGCTCTCCGTCCCTCGGACCGGCCACGTCACGATGCGCATGCTGGCGCATCCTCTGCAGCCCAACGGGGCGCTCTGGGACGGGGGCCGGATCGTCCCGCCCGACGTGGTCGAGACGTTCGTGCTCTCGGGATTCGACCCGAAGCGACCCGCTCGCCTCGTATTTCGGGTCGTCACCGCGACGACCTTCGAGCTCGCGATTCATGTCGGGGGTCGACCTCTGCCACCGATCACGATCGAGGCGCGTGACGAGTGGCAGCACGTCGTGGTGCCGATTCCGGTCGGCGCCGTCGCCGAGCAGCTGCCGGTCTCCGTGCGCTCGAGCGACGAGCGACAGTCCTTTCACCTGTGGGCCGTGCAGGAGCCGTGACCGGCTGGATTGGCTACTTCGGCGCTCCTCCGGACATGACGTCCTGGGTCGCCGTGGGACTGGCACTGGTCTGTGCCGCACTGGCGTGGCGCTCTCCGGCCTGGCTTGCTCGCGCGCTGGCCACGGAACATCACTGCAAGTGGGTCGCTGCGCTCGCCACGCTCGCCGCGCTGCTTTCGCTGGCGTACGTGGTCCAGTACCTGCGGGGAGGTCCGCGGATCATCGACGCGACGAGCTACTACCTCGAGGCGCGGGCGCTGGCGCACGGCCTGTTGGCCTTTCCACTTCCCGATCCCGCTGCCTCTTTCCAGGGTAGATTCCTCGTCTCTCCCGACGACTCGACGACCGGGGTGCTGTTCCCTCCGGGGTATCCCGCGGTGCTCGCGCTTGGCTTCGTCGTCGGTGCACCCTTGCTGGTGGGTCCCGCCATCGCTGCCGGGATCGTGGTGGTGACTCACGCCCTCGCCAAGGTGCTGACCGGACGCGAAGGTGTGGCGCTGCTGGCCGCGGCCCTCTCCACAGTGTCGGCCACCCTGCGCTATCACACGGCCGACACGATGTCGCATGGGTGGAGCGCCCTCCTGCTCGCGCTGGCACTGTTTGCGGCATTTCGCAGCGAGCGGCGGTGGTGGGTGCTGGGCGGGCTGGCTGCTGGCTGGCTCGTGGCTACACGCCCCGTTTCGGGAGTGGTGCTCTGCGTACTGCTGGGGATCGCCCTCGCGCGGAAGCGAACCGCGTGGGCTTGGTTTGGTCTGGCTGTTCTGCCCGGGCTGGTCCTGCTCGGGCTTCACCAGCAGGCGGTGACGGGTGAATGGTGGGTCTCGAGCCAGCGTCTGTACTATCGACTGGCGGACGGCCCCCCCGGATGCTTCGCCTACGGTTTTGGCTCGCATGTCGGCTGTCGTTTCGAGCACGGCGACTTCGTGCAGGCGGTTCTGCCCGACGGCTTCGGGTGGAGGGAAGCGGCACGCACGACCTGGGCCCGAGTGCACACCCATTTGCGAGATGCTGCCAACCTGCAGCTTTTGGCAGGGGTCCTCCTCGCTGGCACGCTGGCGATTCCGCGGCGCCCGCGACTCGGGATCGCCGCGCTGGGTGTCGTCGCCATTGTCCTTGCCTATCTCCCCTTCTACTTCGACGGCTCGTACCCGGGCGGTGGGGCAAGGTTCTACGCGGACGTGCTGCCGCTGGAGCACGTGCTGCTTGCCCAGGGGTTCTTCGTGATCGGCGCCTGGCGCCTGGCGCTTCCGCTCGCCCTGATCGGGTTTGGCACTCAGACCACCTTCGACCACCGGGCACTGATGGTGCGCGAAGGGGGGCGCCCCATGTTCGAGCCTGGGGTGGTGCGCGGTGCCGGTGTGGAGCGCGGGCTCGTACTGCTGGCGACCGACCATGGCTTCAATCTCGCCTTCGACCCCACGCGGGTGGATGCTGACCGCGACGTCGTCTTCGCGCGACTCCGCGGTGACGCCAACGACCGCATTCTGTGGGAGCGCCTGGGGCGGCCGCCCACCTATCGCTACGTCTACGACTTCACGGCCCCAGTCGTGCACCCGCACCTCGAGCCCTACCGGGTCGATACCCCCGAGGCGTGGCGGTTCGAGGCCGAACACCTGTGGCCGGCAGGGAGCATCGCCGGCGGCTGGGTGGCCCCGACCTTTCCTCCCTGTGCCTCGAATCGCCGCGGACTGGCGCTGCATGGGGTGGATGCGGAGCTTCGGTTCGGAGGCCAGTTGTTTGTCCCCTCGGCCTCCCGCTACCGGGTCCTGGTGGGGTGGTTCGCTCGTCACGATGGACCGGTGCGCACCCGCATTTCCATAGGGCCGCTCGACGTGACCGAAGAGTCAGAGAGGCATTGGGGAGACTGCTGGGTCCAGGAGCTGGGGTCTGGCTGGCTGCCGGAGGGCAGCCAGCCCGTCTCGGTTCAGGCAGTGGCCGATCAGCTCGTTCTCGACTTCATCGAGCTGCATCTCGACCCATAGGCTAGTCGGCCTGGGTAGCAGGGCGACGGGCCGGTCTCTTTGGTGAAGGGATCCCCTCGGGCGGATCCGAAAAATGCGTTGACAGTCCAACCGTTACGCCAAATCATGAATTGTCCAGTCGGGCGGAGGACGGATGACCAAGAGCGAGCTCATCGAAGCCATCGCCGCCAGGGGGGAGTTGACCAAGGCGCGCGCTGAAATGGTGGTCAACTGCGTGTTCGACGCCATGACCGAAGCCCTCCAGCGTGGCCAAGGTATCGAAATTCGTGGGTTTGGTAGCTTCACGGTGCGGCCCTACAAGCCCTACGACGGTCGCAATCCGCGAACGGGTCAGCCCGTCCCGGTTCCGGCGAAGCGGCTGCCTTTCTTCAAAGTGGGCAAGGAGCTCAAGGAGCTCGTCAACAACAGCCGGATTCACACGGAGCACCTGGCGGACGACACCGACGACGGCCCGGACGACTGACACCGGACGCGAATGACAGTCCGGCACTGTTTCGTCCTCGCGGCGCTGCTGCTCGCTGGCTGCTCCAACCGGCATGCGGCTCCCCCGCCACGTGCGGGCGAGGCGCCCAGCGTCGAACGCGAGACTCTCGTCGAGCGCCCGCTGGACCAGTACATCCCGGCAGCCGGACTGCGCTGGCTTGCCATTGGCCGCCCCCGCGAGCTGTTCGGTACTCGGTGGCTGCGACTGGCGCTCGACCGCCTCTTGCCCGACGAACGGCTGGATGCCTACGAGGCGGCAACGGGATTCGATCTGCGTCTGGCAGAGGAAGGTGCTGTCGCTGGCTTCGACTACGGGACGCTTTTTCTGGCGCGGAGCGGTTCAACCAACGAGCAAGTCGAACAGAACTTTCGAGACCGCATGGTGGCTGGAGCGATTGAACACCGCCCCCACCCCGATCTGCTCGTGCTCAGCGGTTTGATTCAGGAAACTCCGGCGGCTCTGGTCAGTCAGCGTGGGCACCTGGTGGGCGCCGCCTTTGGCGACCCCACGCTCTCGCGGATCGTCGAGGCCTACGCCCGGGGCCGCCTGCGTTCGGTGACGGCGCTCCGGGGGGCTGCCCTGACCACCCTGTCGGAGCGGACGCATGACGCTCCCGCTCGGTTCTACGCGCCTGGCCCGTTCACGGGGTCGTGGCGCGACGGGATACAGGGGATCCTCGGGGCCGCGACGGCAGTGGGAGTGGCGTTTCGCCCTCGGGTCGAGGGGATCGTCCGCGTCGACGCGGAGATTGCCGGCGACTGGTCCGAAGACGGAGGACGCGCTCGGGCTGCCGCGGAGCAGTTCTACGCCGACTTGGCCAGCAGCTCCTTGGGTCGGCTACTGGCCCTCGACGAGCCGGCGGCACCGCCCATCGTCACGGTGACACCGGACCGAATCAGCTTGTCGGTCGATCTCGCCCTGGGTCCCGTCGTGGATGGTCTCTACGCGGCCGTTTCGGCTGACGTTTGGGAGCTGCTGGGCCCCTCCACCCCGAACACTGGGGAAGAATCCACAAGTCAATAGTTTCAATAGCTTGCGGGAAGTTGTCCCCGTCCGGTCCGGATTGACCGCTCACGCCGGACGATGCTAGAGAGGCGCCGCTCCGCGGCGTGGCTTGTCCCGTGCAGCGAGGCCTGCTGCGCGCTGCGCAGGCAGCGTTGGAAAAAGAACTGTGAGGAACGAGGAGGCTGACATGGGTGCTCAGGTCAACGGAGACGCCGTCGAATCCCATTCCTTCGAGGCTGGGGACAAGGCTGTCCACCCGGCACACGGCGTGGGCGAGGTCCTTGCGGTCGAGGAGCGAGAGCTCGCGGGTCGGCCCAATCGCTGCTACGTGCTGCGTATCGTTCCGAGCGGGCTGAAGGTGATGGTGCCCATCGAGGCAGCGAAGCGTGTGGGACTGCGGCCCGTCATGGCCGAACGCGAGGCGACCGAGATCCTGGATATCCTGCGGGCGCCGGAGGTGGCAGTCGATCTGCAGCCGTGGAATCGTCGTTTCCGCGCCTACACGGAGATGCTCAAGAGCGGCCTACCCTCCGAGATCGCCAAGGTGCTCCGTGACATGTATCGACTGAAGTTCGACAAGGACTTGTCGTTCGGGGAACGCCGTCTTCTCGACCAGGCCCGCAACCTCCTCGTGCAGGAGCTGGCACTGGCCAAGCGGGTGGAGCCGGCCCGGATCGAAGGCGAGATTCAGGAGATCTTCAGCGCCTGAGACGGACCCTGGGATCTCTCCCTTCCGGGTGAGAATCGCGCTCGGCTCTTTTGCGCACTGCGGTGCGCGCTACATTGAGCGCCATGAAGATCTACACACGCACCGGGGATGATGGCGGTACCGGCCTGTTCGGGGGTGCTCGCGTGGACAAGGACGATCCGCGGGTCGAGGTGTACGGCACCATCGACGAGACCAGTGCGGCCATCGGGCTTGCGCGAAGTGGGGGCCTGTCCGCTACGCTCGACGCCATTCTCGAACGGATTCAGCACGATCTGTTTCAGCTCGGTGCCGAGCTCGCTTGCGCACCGGGGCAGGAGCACAAGCTTCGGGTGCCACGGATCGCTCAGAGTGAGATCGCATGGCTCGAGGCGTGCATCGACGAGCAGGAGGCGTTTCTTCCGAAGTTGCGCCAGTTCGTGCTGCCGTCGGGCGCCCTCGCAGCCGCGGCACTGCACCTCGCGCGCACCATCTGCCGTCGTGCCGAACGCCGTCTCGTGGAGGGACGTCGGCGAGTGGCGGTTCGGGACGCCACGATCGTCTATCTGAACCGTCTCAGCGATCTGCTCTTCGTCCTGGCGCGACGCTGCAATCAGGAGGCCAAGGTCCCAGATTCCCCGTGGATTCCCCCGACGGACCACGCGAACCCCTGAGCTCGAGATGACTGCTGACGGAGGCTTGCGGGCCCGTTGACCGGCGGACCTCGCGGTGTTCGAATGACGAGAGAGCGAATGCGTCCCAGCCCCGGATATGTCGTTGGCGGCAAGTACCGGATCGTGCGCCTGATCGGCGACGGCGGGATGGGCGCAGTGTTCGAAGCCCGCCACGAGGTGCTGGGATCCCCCGTGGCGCTCAAGTTCCTGCACTCCGAGCTCACCCGCCGACCCGGACTGGCGTCGCGCTTTCTGCAGGAAGCGCGAGTCTCCGCCAGCATCCAGAGTCCGCACGTGACGCGCGTGACCGACGTCGACCAGACCAACGAAGGCTCGCCCTATCTCGTGATGGAGCTCCTGGTCGGTGAGAGTCTGCAGGAGCTGCTGGATCGCACGATCAAGCTGCCGCGCGATCAGGCTGTCGACTTCGCTCTTCAGATCCTCTCGGGGCTCGAGGCGGCCCACGCGCTCGGTGTCGTGCATCGCGACCTGAAGCCGGACAATGTCTTCGTCACCCCGTCCGGTGGGGGACCGGTGGTGAAGCTGCTCGACTTCGGCATTGCCAAGCTCCGTGAGTCGTCGGAGTTCCAGAAGGGCCTGACCCGGCCCGGAGCGGTCATGGGCACCCCCGAGTACATGGCTCCGGAGCAGCTCTACTCGGCGGACAAGGTGGACCACCGAGCGGACCTCTACTCGCTGGGGGCAATCCTGTACGAGATGCTGACCGGCGAGCGCCCCGCGTACGGTGACGATGCTCCCGAGATCATCGCGCAGGTGGCCATGGGCAAGGTCAAGCCGTTGCGGGAGCATGAGCCGGCGCTTCCGCAGGGGCTGGCCGACGTCGTTCACCGGGCGATCGCTGCGGACCGCGACCAGCGTTTCGCCAGTGCTCAGCGGATGCGACTGGCGTTGGCGCCTTTTGCCGGTGCCCTCAGCCACGCGGGTCAGCTGGCCGCGACGCCGGCTCCCGTGACCGGACCCCCCAACGATGCGCCGTCCAGTACGGCGACGGCGTCCACCGCGCAGCCCACTCGCAAGACGCCCGAGCTGACCGAAGACGATGAGCCGCCCAGCGGGGTTCCTCCGACGCTGCCCCCGGAAGCGGACCCGGACGGCATGGGTGAGGCCTCCACGGATCTCGCGCTGGGAAAGGGCGCGACCCAGGACGCTCCCCGTCCGCCGATGCAGAACGAGCCACACTCTTCACCGCAGCCCGGCACGACCGACCCCGGCGGTGGCCCTGCAGCGCTGCGGCCCTTCGCCGGTGGGGGGTATGGCGCCGTCCCGCCGGCTCCGCCTGGAGCGCGGCGGCGTCGCTCAGCTGCTGGGGGGCTCATCGCGCTCCTGCTCGGGGTGCTGATCACGGGCGGCGTGATCGCTGCCGTGGTGCTGACGCGCTCGTCAGATGATGACGACCTGCCGCTGCCGCCCATCGACAGTGCGCCTCCCGCGGTCACTCTTTCTCCGCTGGGCTCGACGGATCCTCCGCCAAGCTCGTCGCCACCCCCTCTGCCGGGGACAACGCCAGTTGCGGGCACGAGCGCGCCGCCCAAGAGACCGCGTGACGTGGGAACCGGCGCGGATGCCGGGATCCCGCCCTTCAGCTTGCCGCCGTTGCCGAGTAGTCTGCCGCCGTTGCCGAGTAGCCTGCCGCCGTTTCCGAGCAGCCTTCCGCCGCTGCCAAGCAGCCTTCCGCCGCTGCCTTTTCCGATGCCCACCTCTGCTGATCCGTAGAGGCCCGATCATCGGCCAGAAACTCTGGAGAAACCCTGGTTCGTCCATCATCTCGTGAGTGTTGACCGTGCACGAGTCCCCCAGCAGCACCGAAACGGAGTTCGTGGAATCGATGCCACGGGCCTACCGCTACGTGTTCTCACCGCGAGGAATTGCGGACCACGCGCGGCTGGTGCAAGAGCGCCGTGGGGCGGCAGCTCGCGTGGGGCGTTTTCACTCGCGTCGTGATCTCGGAGCTGCTGCCGTCTGCGTCGTCGCCGACGATCGACCGGGTCTGCTGGCGACCATCAGCGCAGCGCTCGTGATTGAGGAGCTCGGCGTCGTGCACGCCGAGGCGTACACCCGCCGCGTTGGCGAGGGTGGCTACGAGGCGGTGGATGTTTTCTGGGTTCGAGACCAGCGAGCGGACAATGTCGAGGAGCTCAGTGACGAACGCCTGGCCGCCCTCGAACAGGTCCTCATCGATCTGATCGAGGGGCGACGGGAACTGGCCGACGTGCGACGGCCTGCGAGCCGTCGCGATGTGACCTACGAGGCGAACATTCGCTTCATCGAGGGTGACGAAGGTGAGCTCACCACGCTCGAGGTCGAGACGGTGGACCGCTCCGGACTGTTGCTGGCTCTGGCCCAAGCGCTCTACGAGCAGCGGGTGCAGATCACCCGTTCGGAGGTGCGGACGGAGGGGGATCGCGTCCGTGACCGGTTCGTGATCATGGAACTCGATGGATCGCCCATCGGGCTGGCGCGGCGTCTGGACATCCAGGTCGCGGTTCTGGCTGCCATCGATCCATCCGTTGCCAGCTGACCCGAGACGAGGGCGTCAGCCCCCCAGCTCTCCTCCGGATGATAGCTGGCACAGCAGTTCGCAAGTTCGGGTTGGTCGCACTAGAACACCGATCAGTTTGCCCGACGCGGAAAACACCTGTCTCCGGGCGCCTAGTAGGGGCGAGGCACCCGGAGACAGGTGCTTCCCGCTGGCGCTGCTGCCCTGTCGGTGTTCTAGGTCGTTGGTTTGGAACAACAAACAACCTG
>JBNLDK010000088.1:0-106433 GCA_050304295.1 Polyangiaceae bacterium | reverse complement strand
CGCTGTAGTACAGCAGTTCGCGAGTTCGTTCTGGGGTTTCCGCCGTCCCGACGCAGGGGTGGAGGGCCGGCAGAATCCCGGAGACGCACCCGTCCGAACTGGGCACCCGATCACATTGGGTACGACAACCCGGAACGAACTTCCGGGTTGTCGCACTAGCTTGTAGTTAGGACTCGGGAGGAGGGTGGCCCCATAGCGAGCAACGCTTGCGTTGATCGCCAATGTTCGGAGAGGCGACCGGGTAGCGGCGTTTCCTAGCAACGCGCGGAGGTGAGCGACCGACACGAGGGCATCAACCGTCGCGCGACTAGCGCGACCAGGATGGCAGTCCATCTGCCGCTGGAGGTGAATGCCCATGCAAGCTCATTCTGTGGCCAGCGCGATCGCCGGCGCTGCGGCGCTGGTTGCCGTTGCCTGTGATGTGCCAACAAGCGACCTGAACCCCGCGGAAACCGACCGCGCGGGGGCATCGGCGGGAGCGCCGGCGAGGGCGAGGGGCGAAGGCGGTTCCAGCCCTCGCGCTGGACGCGGCTCGGCGGGAAGTGAGTACTCAAGCGGTGCGGCCAGTGGTGGTCGAGCGACTTCTGGGGGCACCACTGCTGCGGGAGGGGAACGGTGGGGGTCTGGGGTCGCCCCCGATTCGCCGACTGGTGGCAGTGCGACGGGTGGCTCTCAGGTCCACGTGGTGGGTGGAGCTGGCGCCATTCTTGGTACCGGGGGAGACGCATCCCGGTCGGTCGCTGGTGCTGGCGGTGGTCCCCCGTCCGGCACAGGAGGGGAGGTCGCATCGTGGGTGGGTGGTGGTGGCTCAACTGGCCCTGGGGTGGCCGATGGCGCAGCTGGTTCGGCGGGGGGCGACCAACTGGTCGCTGGCGGTGCTGGTGGACAATCTGGAGCGGTCCAGGCGACGGGCGAATCGCTGCGCATCACCGAAGTCATGTTCAATCCGCGGTCCAGCCCGGAGCTTGAATGGGTCGAGCTCTGCAACACCGCTGCGGGAAGGGTCGATGTCGCGGGCTACACGCTGTGGGACGATGACAACGTGAATTCGGTGGCCCCGAACTTTCCCGCGGGAGCCACGGTGCCAGGTCACGAGTGTGTGGTACTCACGGGTGCCGACGACGTTGCCGAGTTCCAGGTCGCCTGGGGAGCATCGGTCGCTGTGCTCGGCATCGTTCGGTTCCCAACGCTCACCAACAGTGGGGATCGAGTGCAGCTGTGGGATGGCGATCACCCCCCGAGCCCAGAGGATGTCGAGACGGGTGCCCAGGCGTTGATCAGCTTCGCGTACGTCGGGTCGCTGGGTGACGGGGTCGGCTCGATCCAGCTACTCACCCTGACAGCCGACCCTGGGGCACCGGAGAGCTGGGCTCTCTCACTCCCGGGGGTGGGCACCCAGGAGACTGTCGCCGGAGATCTTGGCAGTCCGGGGCTCGCCCCGTGATGTGTTCCCGGTGAGAGTTGGGGTCATCGAGGCTCGGTTTCCTTGCTGGCGTCCATGCACGCCGCTCCGTGCGCGCTCGCCGGCTCGGCTTGCGGCTCCGGACTTCCGGCCCGCTCGGGAGTGGGCTCTCGTGACGCCGCTGGAACGGGCTGCGAGTCTGTCTCGAGGAGATCAGCTGCGGGGGGCGCAGGTTGGTCTCCTTGCTTGCTGTCGCCGTCGCTGTCTCCCCCGGGCCCCTGTGCACCGTGCGGTCCCCGTTCCGGCAGCGGTTCGCCGGCCCTCGTCTCCGCTTCGGAGGTCCGGGTGACCCGCTCCGCGGCCCGCGCGGCTGCGACCTCGGTGTCGCGGAGCTCGTAGGCGACGATGATCTTCTGGACCAGCGGGTGGCGGACGACATCGGCATCGGTGAACGACCGAAATCCGATCCCTTCGATTCCAGTGAGGAGGTCCCGCGCTTCACGGAGACCGCTGCGAGCGCCCTGCGGTAGATCTGTCTGCGTGATATCGCCCGTCACCACCGCCTTCGACTTGAACCCCAGGCGCGTCAGGAACATGCGCATCTGCTCGCTTGTTGCGTTCTGCGCTTCGTCCAGGATGACGAACGAATCGTTGAGTGTCCGGCCCCGCATGAATGCGAGCGGCGCGACTTCGATCTGTCCGCGTTCGAACAGCTGAGTGACCTTGTCGAAGTCGAGCATGTCGTGCAGCGCGTCGTACAGAGGTCGCAGGTACGGGTTGACCTTCTCCGCCAGATCCCCCGGCAGGAAGCCGAGCTTCTCTCCGGCTTCGACGGCAGGTCGCGTCAGGATGATGCGCTTGACCCGTCGCTGCATCAGCGCACTGGCGGCCATTGCCATCGCCAGGTAGGTCTTGCCCGTCCCGGCCGGCCCGATGCCGAATGTCAGGTCATGGGTGCGGATGGTGCGAATGTACCCGCGCTGTCCGGGGCTCTTGGGGATGATTGGCCGCCGACGGGGCGTGACGACGATCGCCTCATCCAGCAGTTCCACGAGGGTTGAGCCAGGGTTGATGCGCAGTTCGCGTAGCGAGCGCGCCACATCGTCAACACCGATGTCCGCCCCTTTTGCCAGCAAGGTGGCGGCATCTGCGAGAAAGCGGTGAGCCACGGAGACGTCTTCCCGGGCGCCGCCAACGTAAACGGTGTTGCCGCGGACGTTCACGCTGGCCCCACTGTGGCGCGCAACCTCCGACAGGATTCGGTTGTTGTCTCCCGTTAGCGCTAGCAGGACCGAGGTGTTCGCCAGCTCGAGGCTGGCTCGGTGGGGGGTGTCGGTCGGTTGCATCTTCGGTCGGGCAGGGACAGGCACGGACATATAGTGCGCAGTGGGCAGGGCGGCAAATGGAGGCCACGCGCGCTGCCCGGAGGTGGACCGCCACCGCGCAGCCGGCCCCGTCCTGGGCCTCTCTGGTTCGCGCTCGACCCCGGTTTCTTGCCCCAAATCGCGCGGTCCCGGTAACGGCTGGGGACGATGCGAGAGTGGAGTAGGTGGATTGGAATCGGCGCTGCGGTGGGGATCGTCTCCGCGCTGGTCCCCGTCGTGCAGGGGCGCATCAGTCTTGACGACCCCCTCGGTCCCCTGAGCAAACCGGCCGCGCAGCAGGTTGCGGCGCGGCCAGCGGGGCCGAAGCTGGATGGGCTCGACCTGACGAGACTCAAGATGCGCCCGCAACGGGTCCTGGCACCACTGCCGGACGGCCGATATGCGCAGACGACCCTAGACCCCGACGTCCAACGTGCCGCGCTGGCCCAGATGAAGCGGTACCAGGTGCCCGAGGGCGGCGTGGTGATGATGAACGTCAAGACGGGCGAGCTCATTGCCTATGCCAGCTACATCGCCAATGGAGAGAGCTTCGACGTCAACGTCCGGGCGGAGGCGCCGGCGGCGAGCGTGTTCAAGGTGGTCACCGGCGCCGCTCTGGTCGAGAAGGGTGGTCTGAATGCGCAGACCGAGCAGTGCTATCACGGGGGTCGCAGCGCCCTTCAGGCGTCCGAGCTCGAAGACGACCCGCAGCGCGACAAGTGGTGCGCCACGTTGGCGATCGCGATTGGGCGCAGTCTCAACGTTGTGATGGGGAGACTCGCGCTCAAGCACATCACCCAGGAGGACCTGACGGCGATGGGTGGGGCGTTTGGGTTCGGGGCACCGGTGCCATTCGTGGTTCCGAACGAGGCGCCGCAGATCGACATCCCCGACGACCGTCTTGAATACGCGCGATCTGCAGCGGGTTTCTGGCATACGAGCCTGTCGCCGCTCGCCGCCGCCTCCCTGGTTCAGACGATTGCCAATCGGGGAGTGACCCTTGCGCCTCGCATCATCGAGTCGGTGTACGACGGCGAGGAACAGATCTGGGCGGACGACCCCAAGCCTCGGGTTCTGCGCCGCGCCATCCAGGAGAGCACGGCGCGGGAGCTCACCACGATGATGAAGGAGACCGTGGCGAACGGCTCGGCGTACAAGCAGTTCCACGACAGTAAGGGCCGGCCGTTTCTGCCCAACATTCAGGTTGCCGGAAAGACGGGGACCCTCACGCGCCACCAACTCAACCGGCACTACACCTGGTTCGTGGGGTTCGCTCCCGCCGACCACCCCGAGGTTGCGATCGCGACCCTGGTCGTGAACACGCCCCGCTGGCGGATCAAGGCGCCGCTCCTGGCGTGCAACACCCTGCGCGCGCACTTTGCCAAGCAGGGCCGACCCGGAGTCACGGCACCGTAGCTGGCGGCCCGGGCTTGCCGGGGCAAGGGAGACGGGTGAAGCGTGCTTATACCGAGCCGAGCGGCGCAGCCGCCCCCTTCGGGATCGGAATGGGGCGCCGCGCTCCCGGTTGAAGGTGGAAACGGGAGCACGGGCGCACGTGCCTGACAGCAATGTCAGGGGCGGCGCTTCCTCCAGACGTGGCCAGACCTCGGATGGCGGTGGTTCCGGGCTTCGCGGCTCACCTTCGGCCACCGCGAACCGGAAAGGTCGTCTCGGTCACTATCGGCGACTTTTCTCGCTCCGCGTCCCCCGGATGACACGGGTGGACCGATGCCGCGATAGATGTTGCGGATCGCTGGGCGCCAACCAAGGGCGCGGTATATTCCCGGCTGGCTCGCTGCTTGCAGTTGGGCTGCGGGCGCGCGATGGGCTGGCATCCCGTGGAAGGGAGATCGACGTGGGGCTTAACCTGACGAGGACCGGGCCGATTATGGGGGGGCTACTCCTGCTTGCGCTCGTGCGCTGCAGCGACCTCTCGAGTTTTGCCGACGCTCCCCGGTCGGGAAGCGATTCCGAACCCGGCTTGCCCACCATCGACGGTGGGGACTCGCAGGGCCGGGACGGCGACCCTCTCGAGCCGCCCCCCGAGGAGGAGCTGGAGGAGACATTCGAGTCGCCCGTGGCCACGGGCGAGTACGTTTGGGCTGCCAATCCCTCGACCGACCGGGTGGCGCTGGTCAATGCGCTCGATCTCACGGTGAAGTCCGTGGAGGTGGGCGAAGGGCCCACTTACATTGCCGCGGTCCCCTCACCCGAGGGCTCTGGTGTCAATCGAGCGATCGTCATCAACGTCGATGGCGACGACGCCTCGCTGCTTCGGGAGGAGGGGGGAACGGTGGTTGAACAGCGAATTCCGCTGCATCCCCGGGCAAACTCCTGGGCAGTGAGTCCCAGCGGGCGCTGGGCGATCGCGTGGACTGACGTCGATCTGATCGAGACCAGCGATCCCACGGAGGGGTTCCAGAGTGTGACCGTGGTGCGTGTGCCCAACGCTGGTGCTGGGCCCGAGGCGGCGGGCGCGGCATTTCGCCTGACAGCCGGCTACCGCCCGCACCGCGTGTTCCTCAGCGCGGACGAGTCGCACGCCTACATCGTCGGCGAGCCCGGCATCACGGTGATCGCGCTCGGCTCCATCCCTGCCGTCGAGCGGGATGTCGCGCTGACGCCGCCTCCCGGTGGTGACAGAACGGCCCGGGACGTCTCCATCACGCCAGATGGCCGATTCGCGCTCGTCCGCCGGGATGGGGACGCGAGGGTCGAGATCCTGGAGATTGCTACGGGCCAGGCCACCATCATCACGCTTTCGGGTCCGGTCACTGACCTTGACTTGATCGCCGATGGCTCGCGCGCAATTGCCGTGGTGCGCCAGGTGGTTGACAGCCCTGGGAGCGAAGGGAATGGCGGTGGCGGAGGCGCGGGCGGTGGTCCGAACACCGCCACGGCAGGTGCTGAATCGATGGCCGGGGCGCTGACAGGGGGACTGGCGGCCGGCGGAGCGGCGACCGGGGGACTGGCGGCCGGCGGAGCGGCGACCATCGGGGGCGCGACGGGTGGCCTGGGCGAGCGCGCTGGCGCTGCCGGGCACTCTTCGGGAAGCGCGGGCATGGCTGGGCAGTCGCCGGTGGGCAGTGGGGCTGGCGCCCCGACGGGGAACGCTGGCAGACCGCCGTTCGCGGTGCCCGGCTCCTCGGGAGCCGCAGGTCAGCTGGGGACCGCTGGTGCGGGAGGTGTCGCCGGGCTCGGCGTTGGTGGCTGGCCGGGTACAGGCGGGACGAGCGCCCCGTCGCCCGTTCCAGCGGCGGACTCGGAGGTCTTCATCCTCCGCCTCCCCGACGTGTTCCAAGATCCCACCGCCTTCGACAGCGTGCGGCTGACCGAGCACGTGGTTGGCAGTGTGTCGGCTTCGATCGAAGGAAGTCGTGCGTTGCTGTTCACCAACGCGGTTCCGAGTGATCTGGTTACCATCCTCAACACTGCTGACGGCGACGACTATCTCGAGTCGCGGGTCGTGTCGCTGATGAGCCCGGTGCGAGCCGTCTTCCCAGCCCCGGACGCCAGGCATGCGATCGCCCTGCTCCAGCCCGACGGTGCGAGCAGCAGGCCCGGCGCGTTCAGCGTCATTCCCATTGCACGCGAGCTGCCTCCCTATCTCAAGGACACCGCGGCCCCACCTCGCAGTGTGACTCTGGCCAGCACGCGTGGGGTCGTGACGGTGCGCGACGATGCGCGACAGGAATACGGGGCCTACGTGGTCCGGCTGCCGGAGCTGCAAGTGGACGAAATCACCCTCAAGAGCCCGCCGCTTGCCACCGGTCTGGTCCCCCTCGCCCAGCGGGCCTTCGTCGCTCAGGAACACCCGCAGGGGCGGATCACGTTCATCCATCTGACTGCCGACACCGACGACCCAGATTTCGAGCGCACGCTCACTGGTTTCGAGTTGGCGACCCGAGTGGTCGGTGACGCGGGGGGTTCGAGGTGAGCACCGTGATACGAGCCGGCCTCGTAGTTGCCTGGGCTTCCCCGCTGTTGCTGGGAGTGTTGGCATGTGGTGGTGACGACTCCGACGGAGCGCTGTCGGGCGCGAGTCTGGGGGGGGCCTACTACGGGACGGGCGGCGCGTCCTACATCGGTTCGGGCGGCACTCCGGGTTACGGTGGAACAGGCACCGGCGGGCTGCCGCCAGAGGTCGAGATCGAGGCGGGGTTCGAAGCACCGATCCTCACCGGCAAGTACATGTGGTCGGCGAACCCCGACAGCAACCGGGTGGCGGTGGTCGACGCAGAGACGCTCCGGGTGCGTACCCTGGAGGCCGGCTTCGCCCCCACCTACCTTGCCGCGGTGCCTACCGACCCCGACTCGGCCGACTCGGCCGCGATCGTTCTCAACGTGCGCGGGGAAAATGCGACACTCTTTCGGCTCGTCGCTGGCGAGCCTCGGGATCCGCTGACCTTCCCCACACACCCGCGAGCCAATTCCTGGACGATCAGCGCGTCGGGCAAGTGGGCGGTGGCGTGGTCCGATTCCCGGGTGTTCGACATCGTCGATCCCGTCGAAGGCTTCCAGGACTTGACGCTGATCCTGCTGGCGCCGGAGGATGGCGAACCGCGCGCGCTGCGGCGCGTTGCTGGCTACCGTCCCTCGAACGTCTCCTTTGACGCTGCCGAAGAGAACCTGATTGTCGTCAGCGAGCACGGACTGACCGTCATCGACCTGACGGACGAGGGGAACCCGCGCGAGCTCGACCTGGTCGAGGTGGCGGTCAGCGGGGAGGGTGATCCTGCCCTCCGTGACGTGGTCGTGACCGCCGATGGAAAGACCGCCCTGGTGCGCAACGAAGGCTCCGATGTGATCGACTTCGTGGACATCGACTCCGGCGAAATCGTCCCGGTCACCCTCAGTGGCCCCGTGACGGACCTCGATCTGAGCCCCGACGGCTCCGTCGCGGTGGCGGTGATTCGGGATCGAAGCGAGGCGGCAGTGCTCGAGGTGCCGCTGGCGGCTACCGATCCCAGCGCGATCCAGACGGTGGTGCTGACGGGGCTCTTTGGCAGCGTGTCGCTGGCCGAGGATGCGAGCGTGGGTGTGCTCTACACCAATGCGACCCCCAACCCCGAGGTCGTGACCGTGCAGCTGAGTGGAGAGGAAGCCCTGACCTCGCGCACCGAGGATCTGCGTGCGCCGGTGCGAGGCGTCTGGGTGGCGCCCAACGCGGAGCACGCGGTTGCTCTGCTTGACCCGCCGGCGGGCAGCGTCAAGGCGGGGGCGTTCAGCATCGTGCCGACCCGGGCGCCGCGTGCGGCTCTGCTGGTGGGGACCGAGGCCCCAGCGATGGAAGTGGCGCTGGGGCCCGAGTCCACGAACACCGCGTTGATCACCGTGCGCGACGTGGCCACGCAAACCTACGGTGTTCACGTCGTCCAACTGAGCACGCTGCAGGAGGACTACCTGCCGCTGTCCAGTCCGCCGCTCAGCGCTGGGATCATCCCCTCGCTCAACAAGGGGTTCGTCGCCCAAGAACACCCTGAGGGCCGCATCACGTTCATCGAGTTTCCGGCGAGCGTGACGGACGGAACGGCCCCCACACCGACTTCGACCACGCTGACCGGCTTCGAGCTGGCGGCGCGGGTCGTCTACCCGACGGGGAGCGAGTAGAGAAATGAGACAAGCCATGAGCACCCTGAGTTGGCGAGCCGCTGCGCTCGTCGGGGCCGTCGTTCTCGCGGGATGCGGAGGGCGCCCCGGGAAGTGGGACGAGACGCTACCGAGCGGGATCGAGAGTATCGGGCTGTCCGGTTCTGTCGCCGTTCGTGACGACCCTCTGCAACGGCTGGTGATGCTCACCTCGCCGTCGGAGCGGCGCCTGTCGACGACTGCACTTCCTGTCGGGCGCAATGTCGTGCTCTGGGAGGCGGGACCGCGGCGGCAGCGGCTGTACGTGCTCGCCAAGGGCGAGCAACCGCGGCGGAACAGCGAGGATGAGCTCCCCAGCCTGACCGTCGTCGATGGCGGCGGTCCAGGTGTCGACCCGTTCGTCGTCGCGCGCTACACCCTCGACGATCCTCCCGAGGCGATCCAGGTGGATCCCGAGGGAGAGTACGCGGTCGTCACGGTCGGTGGGGGGGTCGTGGAGAACCCCAACGAGCTGCTGCTCGTCAAGCTTCCTCCCCCCGATGCGACCGAGCCGCTGGCTGCGGAAGACACCGAGCTCACACCTAAGACGATCCGCAGCTTCGGCAGCTCGCCGCAGGCGATCACCTTCGCCCCTCGCATGCGATTCCCAGACCGCGAGCGGCGCTTGCTGGTGGTGCGGACGGACCAGGAGGTCGCGCTCATCGACCTCGAGCATCCCGAAGAGGAAGTCACCGTCAAGCTCTCCGAGCCGCTCGCGGGGCAGGTCGCTTCCCGACCGCTCGAGGTGGTCTTTCACGACAACCAGCCTGACGAGTTCGACCTGCCTCGGGATGCGAGCCGTTATCCGCTCATCGCCATCCGGATGGAAAGCGAGTCGACGATTCCGTTCCTTTCCTTCGAGCCCGCGGGCGGGGGTGTGGTCCAGGGAGAGGAGGATGATCCCATCGAGACCCACGGGGTAGGTTTCGAGGTCACCGTCAACCTGGCCGAGGTGCGTGCCGTTCCCGCCGACATCGACTTCTTCTGGACGGAGGTCAACAACCAGCCCGAGCTGCGGCTGGCGGCGTTGTTGAGGACACCCGTCGAGGGCGAGTACCGGGCGGCGATGGTCGACCCGATAGCGAACCGAACCGACTTCGTTGAGATCGGTGGCGCCTACGCCAACATGACGCGGATCACCGACGAAGCGGCGACTGAGTCGCGGACCAGCGACATTGCGCTGCTGTGGGGGGGCGCCTCGAGCGTGGCGTTCTGGGAGTTGGGCACGACGGGGAGCGCCGCGCACCGCAGTATCGAGACGCATCCGGTGGGGATCGCGGTGAGCTCGGTGATGGCGATTACCCGGGACGAGACCGCGCCGAAAGGGGCAGAGCACGATTTCGGCCACCTGAAGATTCTCCGAGGTGGAGGAGCGTCGGAGTTCTATGTGCTCGACCTCGAGAAGCGCCAGACCTCGCCCATGATCACGCCGGAAGGTAGTCCGGTCATCTCGCTTTCTCCGGACGGCCAACGAGCGTGGATCCACCGTGAGAATAGCGCTCGCTTCGCCAGTCTGCGGTTTCAGGACCTGCATCCGACCACCTTGCAGGTCGAGCGCGAGGTGACGGCGGTACATGACATCGTGCAGCGCGATGACGCTCAGCAGCGTGCGGTCTTCGCTTTGCACGCGGATGGCGTGTCCCTCGGTGTGACCGTGCTGGATGCGATGGAACCGGATACCGCCGATACCCGCTTCTATGGCGGCATCCTCCTGGGAGGCCTCTGATGATGCGCAACTTGACGTGGATGATCTCGGGTGCCCTTGTCTTTGGCGCGCCGGGCTGGGTTGCTGCCCAGCCTACTCCCGAAGCCCCTGACACCCCGGCGGGCGACGAGACGCCGTCGGCAGCCGAGAGCTGGGAAGCCAGTGCTGACGAGGGGGCGGCTGACGAACGCGCCTCGACGGCGCCGGACGGGGCGACAGTCTCGGCGGCGCCCGAGTCGTCGCCGACCGCCGCCGCGCCAGAAACCAAACCCGATGCGGACGCCGAACGGGACACAGACGCTCCCCTGGTCGAGCCGCTCGCTGACGAAGCCGACGAGCCGCCAGTTCGGCCTCCGGGGCTGGACGCGCTCGGTTCCCACCAGGATCACTTCTGGATCGATATGGGGGTTCGCACGAGCTTCGTGAATGACAGCGGCCTCGATCCCTTCGCGTACGACGACGCGCTGGTGCAGTTCTCTCTCGGGGGAGGGCGAACGGTCTTCTCCTCGGGTTCGGTCTCGGTGGCTCTGGGTCTCGCATACGAGGTGGGCAGCAAGACCGCCGATGCCCGCGGGGACACCACCTCCCTGCTCGTGCACCGGGCGCTGTTTGCCCCTGAGTTGCGAAACCACCTGTGGGCTCGCATGTATGTCTTCGTGCAGCCAGCCGTGGGCTTGCTGCGAACGCGGGCCAGCCTCGACGACACGGCATCCGGCGCCACTCTCGAGTCGAAGAAGTGGGCTGGGGCGTTCGACCTAACGGCGGGGGCGGCGTACCAGATTGCCGGGGCGCCGAGCGGCGAGGGCGCTTCGCCGCGACTGTGGTTCAGCGCCGAAGGAGGCTACGGTTGGGGCCGAAAGGTGCATCTCGAAATGAGTCCCGACGACGATTCGGTTGGTCCCGAGCGCATTGCTCCGCGGGATCTTGGTGATCTTACGCTTCGAGGTCCCACCTTCAGCCTGCGTGCCACCCTCTCCTACTGAGCACCTGCGCACGCCCTCGGCGCGCTGGCCGGAGCTGCTGAAGAGTCCTGCCAGGCGCCTCCGGGCTGGATTGTGGGTCCTCCGGTTGCTAAGGTTGAAATCGTGCAGGTTGTGCTCCGTAAGCTTGGGCGCGGGTCGCGCGCAGTGACCGGAAGACTGGTGAGAGCTCCGCGCAAGGGCTCGGTCGTGGTCATCGAGTTTTCGGACGGAATGCACGAGTACGTGACGACACCGGTCAAGCGGGTTCTGCGCTTGGCGCAGCGGGACGTCTTCTACATCGAGACGGTCAATAGCCGGTATCGCCTCGAGGTGCGGGATCGCGAGCGCACCCTCGAGGATGCCTCCAGTGGCTGATACGCGGGGAACACCGTTGCGCGCTGTGCCACGTGGTTGACCCAGGGCGAGCCGTGGGTTAGTAGCGTGAGCCCTTCAATCCGAGGGAGTGAAAGTTATGGGTAGGTTCGATCGGCGCAATAGCAGAAAGATGCGTCGCCGTCGCTCGCAGCAGCAACTGAAAGCCGCCGAAACCCGGCGCGCCCAGGAGAAGGCTGCCGAGCGTCGCGGTGAGAAGCCGCGCTCCTGACGCCTCTCTAGGCGTGGTCAGGGCGGCGTCCGCGTAATGTCGCGGTCAGCGCAATGTCGTGGTTGGGTACTGCACATCCCGAAGCTCGGTCTGTGCTACCTCAACTTGTTCGCCGAAGAGTCCAAGGTCGCCGCTGAGTCGCTTCTCACGGGTGAGCTGCCAGTCTCCTTCCGTCGCCTTCCATGTCTGGGCGATGCGGGTGGCGCGAAGGCGGCTCTCGTCGACTCGCATCCACGAAACTACGACTTCGACGACCGCCTCGTCCTTGCTTTCGTCGAGATCGAGACTGGCCATCTCCACGTCCACGACGCGAACCTGGTCTCCCCAGCTGGTTCGCCGCTCGAGGAATGCTTGCCGGGTTGCCGGTGAGGCGTAGGATGCCGCCATGTCCATGCGCCCGAAGCGGGAATTCACGTTCAGCTCGCGGGCGGCCTCGGTGAGCTTCTGACCATTGGAGGGAGGCGCGAAGCACCCGGCGAGCGGCAGTGCTGCGGCAAGCAGGATCGCAGTCCTGGTGGGGCTCATGCTCGATCTGCTACCAGGGCGAGGGACGAGGGGGCCAGTTTTCGGGGAGCGAGAGTTCAGAATCCGGCCGAGGCGACCAGGTAGAACTCCCCGCCGTCGATGGCGTCACTGTCCGTTCCTCGCGCGTATCCCAGACGCAGCTGGCCGTTGGCGGAATAGCCCAGTGTGACGTCGAACCACAGCTCCATGCCCAGGCCCAGCTGGAGACTATCGAGTGGACGGTCGCGCTCGAGGCGACGGAACGCACCTCCGTAGTCAGCGAAGAAGTTGCCCGCGACGCTGCGCAGGAACACCGGGAGCGTGCTGACGCCGTGATCGACGTAGGCGATCGGAAAGCGATACTCGGTGTTGACGAGGACGAACTGGCTGCCGCCGAACTGTGCCGGTTCGTAGCCCCGCAGGACGAACGCGCCGGAGGTGGTGCCCTCTTGAAACGCCTCGAGCAGCGGAGACTCAACGAACCCGCCAGTGAAGAACTGGCTGGCCGTCGCGGTGCCGCCAGAGAGGGCCCCCGCGAGGATGTGATGGCGAGCCCAAGGTAGCGGCACGTAGGCGCGAAGCTTGGTGTTGAGGCTGGCAAGGGACGACTCACTTCCGGTCTCCACTCCGGCATACTCCGCGCTCAAGGACGCAGCCACGCCACGCTCGGTGCCGATCCCGTAGGTGGAGCGCTGAAGGTTGCTGTATGACCAGCCGGTGGTGACGCTGCTGTAGATCCCTCGGCGCGGCTCCTTGGTGACCAAGGCGTAGGGATCCTCGAGGCCCCGCACTGGGAGCTTTGCGTCCACCGAGGCCAGCGAGTACCCAAGTCGGAGCGACTGTGAGTCGTGCGCACGGGGAAGGGGAAGGACGATCCTGGATGCGAGGCGCGACGTGTACTCCACGTAGAGTGGTTGCTCGTCGCCAATCTCCCACGCACGGCGCGGGGCGGCTTCGCGGGAAGCCGTCACGTTCACGTCGAAGGGCAGCTTCCTGTAGTCGTAGCGAAGGACGGTGCTCGGCAATCCCTCCTCGGTGTCGATGGTGACTGAGGCGGCCACGCCATGAAGTCCGGCGGCGTCGGTTCCGGTGGTGGTGACGTTCAACGCATTGCCGAACGTGCCCGGTCCGAGCTCGACCTCGTAGAAGTAGGGTCGAAGCGTCTCCCGCGGCCGGTAGCGGCGCACCGGGTAGCTGAGCTGGGGTCTCGTGGGTTGCTGTGCCGGTCGGCGGTCGACGTAGGGAACGGGTGTGAGCCACGCGGCCCGATCGAGCGGCATCGAGTAGAGGTCGTACCCCGCGTCGGTGTACCCGACGTAGAACAGTGTCTTGCCGTCCGGAGTGACCTCGGGCATGTAGGCCCCGGTGCGCACGTTCGTGACCTGGTGAAGCTGCTGGGTCAGAAGGTCGAATGCATACACGTTGGGGATGCCAGTGCGATCCGAGGTGAAAAAGAGCGTCAGTCCGTCCCCGGACCAGGTGGGCTGCTGCTCCATGGCCCGGTCGTGAAACAGCTCGACGAAGCGCCCGGTCGCGACCTCCACAATTCGGATGTCGCGGTGACCTCCGCGGGTCCAGGCACTGTAGGCGACGTGACGCCCGTCCGGGGAGAAGCGCGGAGTGTAGGCCTGTTCGTAGCTGGCGCTGGGTACCAGCACGCGCTCCTGGGTGATTTGACCGTTCGCGGTGAGATCGGCGATGCGCAACGTCCTCGTTCCCGCTCGGTTCGTGACGTAGACGATCTGGCGGCCGTCGGGACTCACGTCCGGGTGGCTGGCGCGGCGCCCCGTCGTGAGTCGGTCGCGGGAGCCCTCGATGCCGCGCCGGGAACGGGTGCCGCGCGTTTGACGAAACAGGTCGGAGAACGAGTACTCGCGCTGAGACGGGGCGCTGTCATCGAAGATCAAGTTGCACTCGGCGTCGTAGGACGCCACGTTACCGCTGGTGCGGACCTCCAGCCGCGGCTGTCCACGGACCCGATCGCGACTTGCCAGCGATAGGCGATACCAGCCGTTCGTGGAATGCCCGTCAGCAGCCCGATAGAGCACGGCCTCGACGCCCGACTCTCGGGCGCAAGCGGGCACGAAGCGTGGGTGCTCGGCGGTCTGTCCACGGAAGGTGAGCCGCGTGCCTTCGCGTCGGCCGCGGCGCTCGACCTCGGCCATCTGCGCCGCGTACCGGCGCCGAAGGTGGTGGACGAAACCGTCCCAGAGCTCCGGGTAGGTCCGCCCAGTGGCCCGGCGAACCGAGCGATTGATACCCCACACCAGGATGTTGTTGCCGTAGTCCGCGGAGACGGCCGCCAGCGTGTCCTCGCCGTACGTCTCGGAGATCCAGGCCAGGAACTCGCCACCGTACAGGTACCAGACTGAACCGCCCGGCCAATGTCGCGGGTCGCTGCTGATCTGGTCGAGCGGCTTGATGCGATCGGCAAGCACGTCCGCCCTGAGGTACATGTCGAAGAGTGAGGAGCGGAGTCGGCCGGCGCTCGTGTACTTGCTCTCCAGGTACACTGCCCAGCCCTCGGTGATCCACTTCGGCTGGGCCTGGTTCGGGGTGTAGGTGCGCCCGAGGATGGCGTTGACCAGAGCTGGCAGGCCCGTGGCGTTGTCGATGTGGAGGATGTGGGTGTGCTCGTGAGTGAGGAGCAGTAGGTACCAGTCGTCGAAGTCGTTGAGCGATGACATGTCGTCCGGCGCCGTGACCAGGAGCCTGATCAGCTTGCTGGGGGCGACGCGTGCCGACCCATTGGCGCTGTCGGTGTCGTCGGTGAGTGCGATGTCGACGGTCTGCTTGGGGCTCCAACCCGTTTCGGGCACCAGGCGTTGATGTACGACCTCCGCCATGTTGGCGACTTGCTGAGCGTGTTCTTCGAGCCCGCCGTGGTAGTGGATCCGAAAGTGGGGAGTCTCGACCGTGTACCACTCCAAGTAGGGGTCGCCGGCGTGGGCGCGCTGCGCGAAGCAGGTCACGAGCAGGCTCAGCAGACCCGCCAGTACGGCAACCCGTAGATTCGTTCCGAGTTGTCGTACCCAGTGTGGTCGGGTGCCCAGTTTGGACGGGCGCATCTCCGGGGCTGCGCTGGCCCTCCACTCAAGTGTCGGGTTGGCGCAAACCCGAAACGAACTTGCGAACTGCCCTACCAGGACGAGCAAACCGAGACCCCACCCCGGCCGGGTGGGTCTTGGCTTGGGAGTTTCGCTCTCATTGGGGGATGACAATCGAAACGCCTTGGTCCAGCAACCAATCGTCACCGAGGTGGGTGGTGGCGCTACAGGTCGTCGTGGAAGAGCGGTTCCCGATTCCGAACGTAGCGGTAAACCAGCTGTCGTCCCTCTGGCGTGATGTCGACGAACTGGGCTCCGTATCCCGGCGGTGCGAGATCACTCGAGCCGACCTGCTCGCGAGTCCACCGCACCACCGCTTTCGCCTCGAACTCGTAGCCTCCGGGTAAGGATACGTGGACGATCAGGTTCTGACCCAGAGGTTGGGTCTGATAGGTCGAGATGAAAATGCCCCCGTCGTCGATGACGTCGTTGCCGCTCAACCCCTTGTAGAAATTCGTGGTGCTGTGGGCACCGAGCTCCGCCTCGACGCGGATGAATTCGCCTGTTCCTTGCGGACGCGCGGCAGGTGGCGCCGCTGCTGCCATCGGGGGCTGCTGGACGGCTGGAGCGGGGACGGGCTGTCCTGGTTGGGCGCTACCGCCCCATGGAGCCTGAGGGCTGGGTGCAGGCGCTGCCCCCCAACCAGGGGCTGCTGGACTGGGGGCTGGCGCGGCCGGTGCTGCGCCCCAGCCGGGCTGTGCCGCCGCGGGTGGAGCTGGCTGCGGAGCGGGCGCGGCTTGCGGCGAAGCACCTGATTCTCCCATCACCATCGTCCCGCTGAAGCCCGCGGCCGGAGCATTCGCTTGCGGGACAGGCTGTTGCCACGGAGTCGGGTCGGGGTTGGCGGGTGGTGGCGCGGCCGCGCCCGTTGGGTAGGTCGCGATCTGTCCGGCGGCCGGGGCCGCCGCCGGGGACGGTTGGTAGGGTGAGCCGCCCGGCATCGGGGCGGGGGTCGCGGGCGAGGGAAGGGGCTGGTACGGGTTCTGGACCGCCTGCTGATAGGGGTAGGGCGCGGGTTGCGGCGCTGGCTGCGCCGGGGGGGGCTGATAGGGCGCTTGCCCCGGTCCTCCAGGATAGGGAGCAGGTTGAGGGGAGGACTGTTGCGGTGGCTGATAGGGAGCAGGTTGGTAGGCGGCCGGTGGCGCTGCCTGGGGCGGTGCCGCTGGCGGCGATGCGGCTTGGGTGAGGCCATGCAGTAGGCTGAGCGAGCCGGCGACCGCTTCCACTGCCTGATCCACTGCTGGCACCCCGGCTGGCTGGGCCTGGAGCAGACCCAGAGCGCGACGCACCGAATCCAGCGCGACGGGCGCGCTCTCCGGCGCCGCCGCTCCGGCCGACGACTCGATCCGGTGCAGCGCGCTCATTGCCGCCGCGATCGGCTCGGCCACTTCCATGAGCCCCGGGGGCACGCCTGGCGACTGCAAGGCGGCAAGTCCCCGGGCCAGATTCTCACGGGCGGTGCGGGCGGAAGTAGTGGGATCGCTCATTCAGGGCCCTCCGTCGCGGGAGTCTAACACCAGGCGCTGCCCGGCGAGGGTAGCAAGTTCTTCACCGCCGATCTCGGAGTCCTGGTTGCCACCCGATTCCGGGGCCAGCACTGCCCGCTCGACGGCTATCGCTCCGTCTCTGGTCCGGACGACGAACGCCGGACGGTGCGGTTTCGAGAAGGATTCGCTCGGAACCACGACGTTGGCACCGACCACGGCCCCTTCGCCGGGCGCGAGTGCCGCAGGAAATTGGGTCGCTGCGCAGGCGCGGGTGACAAAGAAGCGGAGTCCGCGGTACTCGAGGGCCAATCCTGGCACCGGCGACAACGCCCGAATCCTCTGCAGCACCCGTGCGGTGGCCCAGCGCCAGTCCACACGGAGCTGCGCATCATCGGGCTCCGAAGCCCATGTGGCTGCAGCCTCCAGCTGGACCGTCGCCTCAATCTGCCGGGATTCCACCAAACGAACGGCACGACGAAGGACTCGCAGGCTGGGGCGATCGAGAGCGCGGGCGAGCTGCCATGAGTTGCGGCTACCGATGGCCAGGCGTTCCTGCAGCAAGATGTCGCCCCTGTCGTACTCCTCCGTCAGCCAATGCGCAGTGACACCTGTCTCCAAATCGCCCGAGTCGATCGCCCAGAAGTAGGGGTTCGGGCCTCGATGCCGCGGCAGCAGCGAGGGATGAACTCCCAGGGACCCACAGCGGGCCAGTCGCAGCCAGGGACCCGGCAGGCGTCGCGTCCAGAACCAGCTGACGAGAAGATCGGCGGAGCGAAGACTCTGGGAGACGCGCTCTGCGTCGGCGGCGTCGGCCGGATAGAGGGAATCCGGGCCGAGCCGCCGCCGAAGGCGGCGAGCCCCCACCCCCCCACCTGGTGAAAGGACCGCGAGCAGCACCTCGTGGCCGTCTTCCAGGAGCAGTAGCGGGGCAAGCGGCAGACCGAAGCAAACCAGCTTCATGGGTTCCCCCACCCGTCATCCAGCCGCACAAAAGTTGTGCGGTTTGTGACCGCCCTGATACCTCCGGTGGCATGGAGATCGGCGCCGGCAAGCGCACGTTCGGGCAAGCGTTGCGCCAGGGGAACCGCTTTGACACCACCGCGGCGAGTCGACCGATCCTGGTATTCGAGGACGTTCACAAGGCGTACCGGGTGGATGCCCCGGTTCTCCGTGGGTTGAGTCTAGAGATCGAACGCGGCGAGTTCGTCTTCATCACGGGGCCCTCCGGTGCCGGAAAGAGCACGCTGCTACGCATGCTCTACGCGGCTGAACAGGTGGATTCTGGGCGCATCCTCTTCATGGGCCGCGAGATCGGGCGACTGGCAAGCAATAGCGTGCCCTACCTGAGGCGCAACATCGGCGTTGTCTTCCAGGACTTCAAGCTGGTGGAGAACTGGTCCGTGCTCGAGAACGTGGGGCTCCCCCTCGAGGTGCTGGGACTGTCGCCCCGGCTTATCCGGCAGCGCGTGGGGGATGCGCTGGAGCGTGTCGGTCTGGGCGGGAGGGGACTCGACCTCTGCGGCGCGCTGTCCGGAGGCGAGCAGCAGCGCGTGGCGGTGGCTCGCGCCATCGTTGCCGAGCCGGCACTCGTGCTCGCCGACGAGCCGACGGGGAACCTCGATCCTCAGCTCGCGGTCGACATTCTCGGTCTATTCGAGGATATCCACGCGACGGGGGTGACCGTGCTGTTCGCCACGCACGATCGCACCTTGCTCGATGTCCGTCCCCGTCGGGTCGTGGTGCTCGACGAAGGCAGGGCCACGGACGTTCCCAACGGATTGGACCACGAGGCCGACATGGTCGGCCTCGTGGCTTAGGAGCAAGCATGGGACCTCTCGATCGAGCCTGGCGTGGTGGTCGGAGCGACTGGCGACTTCACCTGCTGAGCGTGTTCTCGGTCGCCGTGGCCTTCGTCTGCCTGGCGTCGGCGCTCCTCGTCGTGGTCAACGTCGACGGGGTGCGGAGTCGCTGGGCGAGCTCCGGGCGAGCCTCGGTGTTTCTTCGCACCGACGTGAGTGAGCAGCAGGTACGCACCGTCGAGCGCGCCCTGCGTGGGTCGCCGGGTGTCGTGGAGGTTCAGTACGTTTCCAGCGCTGAGGCGCGGCGGGCGTTGCTGACGGCGCGCAGCGACGAGGTCATCGAGAGCCTCCCGGAGGCCGCGTTCCCGGCATCGCTCGAGGTCAAGCTGGTAGACGATGCGGCCGCGCAGCGACTGGAGAAGATGTCGGGGCAGCTCACCGCGCTGCCGATGGTCGAGAGCGTGGAGACCTACGGGCAGTGGAACGTCCAGCTCGCGTCTCTTCTCAAGGGGGGCATGACCGCGGCCGCGCTGCTGGCATTCGTCGTTCTGGCCGCGGTGGTCAGCGTTGTGTCGTCAACGATTCGTCTCACCTTGCAGCGGCGGCGGATCGAGGTCGAGGTGCTCAAGCTGGTCGGGGCGACCGATTCGTTCGTCCGTCGCCCCTTCGTCATCGAAGGCGCTGCCCAGGGCTCGCTCGGGGCGGCCCTGGCGATCGGTCTGCTGGCTGTGCTCTATGGGATCGTCCGCGGACACTTCGACAGCGAGCTGGGCTTGCTGCTCGGAATGAACCCGACCTTCTTGCCCTGGTTCTTGCAGTTGGGAATGGTGCTGCTCGGGGCCGCACTCGGCGCAGGGGCTGCCTTCGCCAGTCTACGCAAGCTGCTGACGGTCTGAACGGTCTGAACGGTCTGCCGCATGAAGTCGCGTTTGCTCCTCCTCGCTTTGATTGGCAGCGCCTCCGTGGCGGGAGCGGTCACGCGGACTGCGACCGATCCAATCCTGGGCAGTGCGGGGCCGCGAGCGGCACCCCCGACACTCGGCTTGCCCGCGACCCTACCGACCGACCCTGCCGAGCTGGAACGTACGCTGGCCGCGACCGAGCGGATCGACCGTGAACTTCGACGGCAGCTGCGGGAGCTGGAGAAACAGGATCAACTGGCGCAGGGACGGAGTGTGGCGTTTGGCCGCGCATACGTGCGGATTTCTCGCGCCGGGCTGCTGCCCGTGGCTGGTGGTTTCGATGCGTTTGTCGATCACGCGGCCCGTGTCGAGCGGCTGCGCAAGGCTGCTGCCCGTGAGCTGGCGGAGCATCGCCGACTGGCGACGCGGCGGCTCGAGCTCAGGCGCCAACTCACCGATGTCGGGTCGCGGCTGGCCGTGCTGCGAGCAAACCAGCAAGCCATGGCGCAAGCACACACCGCGCTGCTTGCCCAGCAAGATCGCGCGGCTGCTTTTCAGCGCGCGTTCTCGGGCGCTTCGGAGCACACAGCGGTCTACGGGTCCGGGGCGGGACCCCTCGACCCGACCCTGACCGCCCGGGGTTTCGCGGCCCTGAAAGGGAACTTGCCCTTCCCGATCGCCGGGCGTACGGAGATACGCGCCGCGGAACGACCTGGAATCGAGGGGCCAGGTCTCGAGGTTCAAGCGCCCGTCGGGACGCCCGTCAAGGTGATCTTCCCCGGGCGGGTTGCGTTTGCGGACGAGTACGGCCCATACGGCAAGACCGTGATCATCGATCACGGAGACCGCTACTTTACGGTGAGCGCGGGGCTGGGCGAGATTGACGTCGAGGTTCGCGATGAGGTTGTTGCAGGCCTCCGCCTGGGGTCCGTGGGTGTGGGGCCCGCGGGTCCCGGGCTGTACTTCGAGCTGCGGCGCGGCGCCGAGACGCTCGAACCGGATGACTGGTTCGGGCTCTGAGTCTCGCATCCGCCCGTTGGGGGCAGAGGTGTCGGGTGTGGGCGTGCAGGGGGGCTGCGAGGCCCCGGTCCCGTACCCGCGGCGAGCGTCGCACTCGATGATCGCCATGTGACGTCCTGCCCTGCACCCCGACCCACGGCGGGCCAGGATGAAGCAGCCAGCCGACGCAACGGGTCCGAAATTTCAGCTCCAGGTGAGAATGGTTCTCCCCATGCCTCGCTCCATGCTTGGTGACGGATGTGGAACGCGCAAACAGCGGTCGCTCCGAGCCGGTTCCGCGCTATGTTCTCTTCGTCGTGTCTTCGCGCGACGCGCCCCTCATGCGACATTCACGTATCCCGATCATCGTGCTCGCTTTCGCGCTCGCGTCCGCGAGCACGCTGGCCTGGGGACAGACGAGTGCGAGCTTTCCGCCCGTCGCGGACGAGTCGTCCACGCCAGCGCCCACTGCGCCGGCCCCGGCGACGCCTGCGCCATACACTACGGCAACGGTCCCCACCACGCCGCCTCCCGCTCCCTCGGGTGCGGCGTCCCCACCGAGTCCTGCGCTCCCGGGCACGGCTCCCGCTACGACCGGGTCGGGTGCTCCGCCTGGGGTGTGGTACCCGACGACGACTCCGGCACCGGGGTTCAGCCACGAGCCACTTCCCGCTTCCGCAACCGGCCCCCGATACCTGCCCTACGAGCCTGGAATGGAAGTGCCTGAGGGGTACCGGGTTGGTCGTCGAAGGATTCCGGGACTCATGGTCAGCGGCGGCGTGGCCTTCGGGGCGGCGTACCTTTACGCAATCGGTTCGGCCGCCACCCACGACTTCGAGAACGGCGAGACATGGTTGGTCGTTCCCGTGGTGGGTCCCTTCGCAGCGCTGGCTGCGCGCAAGCTCGACAAGTGCGACATTGACGTCGACGACCCTCGGGACATCGACAACCTGACGGCGAGTGAGGCGGAGGTGGAGAAGTGCTTCAAGGACTCGCTCGAGGAGGCGCTGCGTCTGGCCGTGATCACCGCTGACGGCGTGCTCCAGACATTTGGCGCCACGCTCTTTGCGGCGGGTGCGATCGGCGGTGAGAAACGGCTCGTGCGCAACGGACCTCGCGTGACGGCGGCGCCGCAGACGCTTGGCGGACGGGGCATTGGGTTGGGGATCCGCGGTTCCTTCTGAACGCCTGCGATTTTGCGCAACTTCTGGTGATGGGCGGCCGACGTATTGGGAAAGACCCAAGCCAGGAGCCAGAAATGACCACTCGCATTCAGTCTGCCGGACCCCACCCCAACGTCGAGCGGGACACCTCCGCCGTGCGCGTCACTCCGCCCCCCGCGCGCCCGTTTCGTCAGGTGCTCGATGCTGGCGCCAGCGCGGTCGTCGTTGGCGCCGAGTCGGCCACCCGGCAGCTCCCGGGAGGGCCGATTCTCGCTGCCGCGTTCCGTTCGCGTCCAGCAACGACGGTTTCGGAACGCGCCGCCGCGCCCACGCCGGAAGGTTCCCGCGGCTCTGCTGGCACCGCCGACCCGAGCCTGCCGGACGGCGAGGCGACGGCGCTGGCGGAGGGGGATCAAGCCTACTTCTACCTCGAACTCCAGAAGCGAATCAGCGACGAGAGTCGCGCGTACACGGCGCTCAGCAACGTCCTGAAGGCGCGTCATGAGACCGTGAAGAACGCGATCGGGAACATCCGCTGAAGCCGTCGACAAGCAGGGCAAGGGAGCTAGACTGGCGCGATGGGAATCGACGGGATTGGCAAGCCAGCTGGGGGCGGCACTCCTCCTCCCGTGGTCACCCCGGCGCCGACGTCGGGTGAGAAGTTTTCCCTCGACGGCCCGGCGGTTGCGGCTCCTGCGGCGGAAGCGGGGGCGTCGGAGGCGCTGCAGCGTCTGCAACGGGGCGAGCTGAACCTCGATGACTATCTCGAGCAGAAGGTCGCGGAAGCGACGGCGCATCTGCGTTCACTACCCGGCGACCAGCTCGAGTTCGTTCGCGAGACCTTGCGAGCCGAGCTGCGCAGTGATCCGGCGTTGGTCGAGCTGGTGCGGCGCGCCACCGGAGCGACCGGCGGTGACTTGGGCCAGTGACGCGGGCGCGGCGCTGGGTGCTGCTGGGAACCGAGGCGTCGTTGCGGGCCGCTCTCGATCACCACGCTCCGAGTGACCCGGGAGCGCTGGCGGCCGGCCGCGTCTTCGTCGACGGGCGTCGGGTCAGGGATGGTGGCATTCCGGTTGCTGCGGGCTGCGTGCTCGAGATAGTCGAGGCGCGGGCGGTGGCCCGGGTCGTCCACCGTGTCCTCTCGAACTGGGATGGTGTGCTGGTGGTCGAGAAACCTGCCGGCGTGCCCACCGAACCGGACCGGTCCGGGACAGGCGACAGTGTGGTGGAGGCGATCGCTCGGCAGCTGGGCCTGGCGGTGGCGGAGCTGCACGCGGCATCCCGCTTGGATCTCGGGGTCAGTGGAGTCGTTCTGCTGGCCGCGACCAATGACGCCCGGCGCCGACTGGAGGACTGGCGTCGTCGGGGGTGTATCCGGCGCCGCTACGTTGCGCTGGCGCGTGGAGTCGCTTCGAAGCGCGATGGTACCTGGGACGCTCCGGTGGGTAGAGACGCGCGTCCGGCGACGACGCACTACCGCGCCGTCGCCGAAGTGCGCCGGGTGGAGTCCCTGTCATTGCTGGCGCTGCAGCCAAAAACCGGCCGCTTTCATCAGCTGCGTGTCCACTGCGCGCAGGCCCAGCTGCCGCTGCTCGGTGACCCCGGAAACGGTGGTCCCCGTCGCATCGTGGGGCCTGACGGAGCGGTCGTTGCCCTGTCCCGCATCGGTCTGCACGCGCTGTGGGTCGAGCTGGTCACGGCGAACGGTACCCAACGCGTCTCGGCGCCGGTTCCCGACGAGCTCCGAATGTGGTGGAACCGCATGGGCGGGGATTCCGAAGCCTGGAATCGTGCTGCCGAGGTGGACGTGTCATGACCCGAACTGTCTTCACGATCGCAGGCGCACTGCTGGTTCCAGCGTGCGCTGCGGCGACCACTGACGTGGCGGGCGCGTCAGCGCCCGGTCTGTCCTTCCCGATCTCATCCCCCGCGCGGGCTTCGACCTCGGTCTCCGAGGAACGTTCCGAGCCCGAACCAGCGTCAGCGCCCGAGGAGTCGCCGCGCGCAGCTCCCGCAGGGGAACTGCCCGATCCCACCGCGCTGGCGCTTGCTCGGCAGTGGGAATACGAGTTGCTCTACGAACAGGGTGAGGTGTCCGTCGTCGACGTGCGGGCGCTGCTGTTCGAGAAGCCCGTTGCCACCGCGCGACGCGTGGGTCGTTTTGCGGTCGAGCTGTGGATTGGCCGCGAACTCATCGACCGGGTTCGCTTCGACTTCCCCGGGTTGGCCGTGGAGCCTCCCCCGAGCGGTCCCCGGCACCCACTCGACGAACCCCCCACGTTCGCGGCGGGGGCGGTGGTTTCGCGCAAGATCTTGGTTCCCGCCAGTCCTCGGGCGACGCGAGCTGAGCTGGTCGATCGGGCCACCGGTGCCCGCATCCCCTTGCCGTGGCCTCCCGATGCCCCACTGGATCCCGCTCCCAGCGCTCCCCAGGATCCCGCCGAACCATCTCCGGACCGCGAACCAAACTCCGGGACGGAAGCACGTCCGAGCTACCCTCCCAAGTGAGGTCGCACCGTCGTCGATGGGGACTCCGACCGGCGCGACCCGTCCCTCCATGCCCGTCCCACTGCGGGCCTTGGAGAAAAAGAGCTTCCGAGCAGACGTTCGCGGTCCGGCAGGCCGCGAACGCCTGGGTCTTGGCTGCCAGCCGGACAGTTCGTCGGGCAGTGACGCGGGTTGCTGGGGGAGTGGCTTTTCGGACCGAGATCGTGCGACGCTACCCGAGCTATGCAATGCGAAGCATGCGGCCACGAGAACATTGATGGTGCTCGCTTCTGCGCGAAGTGCGGTGCGCTGATGCCCCCCGAGGAGAAGGGGGAGGACCCGCTCGTCGGACAGATCATCGGCGGTCGATACAGGGTCACGGGTGTCCTTGGCGAAGGGGGCATGGGAATCGTCTACATCGGCGAGCAGCAGATGGGGTCGACCGTGCGCAAGGTGGCCGTCAAGACGCTACACAGCCACCTGTCGAACGACCCGAGCGTGCTCGCCCGCTTTCATCGAGAATGCGGCACCGTTGCCCAGCTCGAACACCCCAACACCATCAAGTTCTTCGACTTCGGCGCGACCGAGGACGGAACGCTCTACATCGCCATGGAGTTCGTCAAGGGCGACCCCTTGGCGGACGTGATCGAGCAGGGGGGGGCTCTGCCGGCCGAGCGCGCGCTGAAGATCATGCGTCAGATCTGCGGGGCTCTCGACGAGGCCCACGAGCAGGGGATCATCCATCGCGACCTGAAGCCCGAGAACGTGATCCTGACGACTCGCGCGGGAGAGACTGACTTCGTCAAGGTGCTCGATTTCGGGATCGCGGCGCGGACCGAGTCTGCCGATCAGAAGCGGGAACAGAAGCTCACCCAGCAGGGAATGGTGCTCGGAACTCCGCCCTACATGAGCCCCGAGCAGTTCACTGGTAAGGAGCTGGACCGCCGCAGCGACATCTATTCGCTGGGCGTGATGACCTACGAGATGCTCACTGGGCGACTCCCCTTCGAGGCCGACACGCCCTGGCAGTGGGCGACCCAGCACATGACGGCCCAGCCGACCCCGTTCGAGGCTTCGGCCCCACACGCCGACATCCCTGACGGGATGCGGCAGGCCATCATGAAGGCACTGAGCAAGGACCGCGACGATCGGCACGGGACTGCGAAGGAGTTTCTCGCGGAGCTCGAGGCCGGGATGGATGCGCCTGCCGCCGTGGGTGCCGAGAGCCCGCCCTCGATTGGCTCGGCCGGGACGGCAGCGATGGCGGCGGTTCCGGACTTCGGAAATGCGGCCTCGATGGGTGGCGCACCCGCGATCAGTCCGCCCCCCGTGGCGGCCGCGATGCCTGTTCCCCCCATGGGGGGCCCGATGCCTGGCGGTGGGATACCGCCAGCTCCCCCCCCGCAGCGGCGCGGGGGCGGCGCGGGGCTCGTCATCGGACTGGCAGTGGTTGGCGTGTTGCTGCTGGGCGCGATTGGCGTGGTGGGCGCGGTGACGTTCCTGGGGCGGGGCGACGACGACGACACCATCGACCTGCTCGAGGATACCGCCTCGTCAGGGGAGAACGGGACGTCGATCGCGGCGGACTCCCCCACCGGCGATTCTCCCACTGCCGACGCCCCGACTGCTTCGGCCGACACCGCGCCGGATGCCGCGCCGACGGGCGACGAGCCATCCACGGCGTCGGGTGGGACCTCCGGCGACGCAGCGGGCACGGGTGGCACGCCCGCGACGTCCGATCCGACCTCCACCGCGACCGACACCACGCCCTCGGGCCCCACTGGCGCTGAGGCGTGCTCGGCCTGCCTGGCCGCAGCCCGCTCGGGCAACGTCAATGGTGCGGTGGCGAACTACCAGAAGTGCAACGACTCCGCGATCAAGGCGCAGTGCTCCCGGCAGCTGCGCGGCCCCGCTCAGAGCGCGGCTGACGCGGCGGCGCTCGGCGGAAATTGCCGGCGCGCGAAGCAGATCGCGCGTTCCGCCATGGCCATTGGCGCGAAGGTCAAGGTGCCCTCCAAGTGTCGCTGAGCGACCCGAAACGCGGTGCAAAGGACAAGAGTCAGGGCGACCGGCCGGTTCTTGTTCGACCTGGCTTGACGCTGGGTGGCCTCTCTGCGTAGATCCCGCCGGCTTCGGACGTGCTGTAGCTTACGGCTCTTCAAGCAAACCGCCCGGCCCGGGCGGTGACTGACCTGAACCCTTCTCAGATCCCGTTCCGAGGTAGTGAGAGCAATGCAGACCAGGATGACCTGGCCGGAGCTCCGGCAGTCCCCCCAACTCAGAGGTCGTTGGGTTGCACTCGACAACTGTCGCTACGACGAGGAAAGCCTGCAGCCCATCGAGGGTGATGTCGTCGACGCGGACGAAGATCTCGCCGAGCTGTGTGGGCGCATGCGCCAGGCCGGGCGTGGGTCCTGCGCAATCTTCTTCTGCGAGCACGACGTTCGAATCGCAGCTAGGCAGAGCGCCTGAGCTACTTGACGACTGGCTTGACCACCGCCTTGCCGTCCTTGATCACCACGTCGAAGTCGACCTTGCGGTGCGCGCCGTGTTTGCTGCGCAGCTTGGCCTCGGCGCTTTGCAGGGACTTGCGGAGCCCCTCGACCGAAACCGCCGACTGGTCGTTGGTCTGTCGCTTGGCCGCGCTCAGCTTCGAATGTAGCTCGCGAACTCGATTCTCCGTGAGTCCCCCCGGGTTCTGATTTGGGCGTGCTCCCGCGAATGGGTGTGGGGCCGCAGCGGCAGGGGGAACCTGCCGGCGCGTCTCCCGTGGTGGGGTGACAGGTCGCACCGAAGGGCTGCCAGGCGTGGTAGGGGAACGACCAGGTCCATTGGCACCAGGCGGGACGCCCGGCCTGCCTGGGGCTTGCCTCGGCGGTCCAGCAGGTCCTTGCGGAACGGATCGCTGCTGTGGGCCGGCACCCGGCGCCTGGGGAAGCTTAGCGCCAACCGGCGGGCGCTGTCCCGGGTAGGGGTGGCCGGGCGGTGTCCGACCGCCCGGGCCGAGGGCGCCAGGCGGAGGCGGAGCTGGGAGGGGACCGCGGCCGGGCGGTCCTCCGGTGCCAGGTGGGAAGGGGCCCGGACGGCCAGCACCTTGAGGGGGGGGTCGCCTTGGTGGCTGTCCCGGCCGCCCTGGTCCAGGAGGTGCCGGGCCCGGAGGTCCCATGCCCGGTGGTTGGACGGCTCGTGCTCCCTGTGGAGCAAGACCTGTTGGAGGAACCTGTCGCGGTGGGCCGTTGGGTTGGACGGGTGGCCTGGGGGGGGGCGCCTGTGGCGCCGCGTCAGGGTTGGCCGCCTGTGGTGCCTGGCTCGGCATGAGTCTCCCGCCCTGGACGTCGAGCTCGAGCTCAAGCTCGTTGAGTCGTCCTCCCCGTGGTCTGCGGGGTCTGCGCGATGTGGGAGCAGGCCGTTGAGAGCGAGGCGCTGGCTCGGCCGCAGGGGGCGCGGCCTCGACGGAGTTCGGGGTGGTCAGCAGTTGCTCCACCGACGCCATTGCGGAGTCTAGCGCGCCGGGTTCCTCCAGCACGCTGGCGAGGTTCTCGAGTTCTCGGGCCGCTGACGTTGCCCGCTCGCGGCGCGCCTCTTCTTCTTTCTCTTGCTGTTCGAGCGCCCGGTGATGGGCGCGGTGACGCTTGCGGGCGGCGATGGTGAGCGGCTCGGCGTCCGCCATGATCTTCTTGGCGCGTGCCAGGTGGCGCGTGTAGGTGCCAGCCTCGATCTCGCGGCAGATTCGCATCCAGTACTGTTGGAAGGTGTTGAAGCGCTGGATGATCGTCTGCACCCGAAAGCGCTTACCGGTGTTTCGGATCTGCTCGCGACGCAGCCGCCAGATCCTGCGCTCGACATCCTTGCGGGCGATGAGCGGTTCGATCTTCTCGATACCGAGGAAGTACTGCTCGTAGAGCGCGCGGAGACGCTCGACGCGCGTCTCCAGCTCTTCGATCTCTCTGTCTAACTCGGCAGGCTCCACTTGATGCTCGCGGGCGAGGGGCTCACAGGGGGGCGATGACCAGGTTGTCGAAGCACACGGGAGAGTCCCAGTCGTTGAAGGCGAAGTGGTCGTGGCCCGCACCGGTCAGTGGACGGGGGTCGGTGAAGGTGTGGATCTCGATGTCGTCGACGAACCAGCGAACGGACCGACCATCGGCGCGTTCGATCTTGAAGTGGTAGGCGTGGTGGGCGCGGACCGGTCGCGCTTGGAGCAACTGGTCCGACGGATCGACGGTTCGCGCCTTGCGATCGCTGCCGTGCTCGTCGAGCCGCGCGAGCACGTGGAGCCTGTTCTTCCAGCCGCCGTAGATGAAGACATAGCTCGTCGCGTTGTCGTAGGACGCTCCTGTGGCCGCGCTGATTCCATCTCCCCACGCCTCGACTTTCAGATCGCCATCCGGGGAGAGACTCGTCGCGTCGAACTCGATTCGCGCGTTGATCGGGATTCTTCGTCGGAGCCAAAGTGGGTGGTTCCTAGCGCGAGCCGCGCACACACGACCGTCCTGGATCCGCCAGGCGCTACCGGTAGCATTGTAGTCCGGACCCAGGGTCGATCGCGCGAAGAAGTCGCGGAAAACCTCCGAGAGCGGCCTGTCCGGGGGGGAAGCCGAGTTGGTGCCGCTAGCGCTCACCGCGGGAATCGGCGGATCTGGGGCTCTCGTGGCCTGCTTTGGCGCCCGGCTGTGGTCCTCTGCCCCCAGGTCAGGAAGGCGAGAGGGGGCTTTGACCGAGGGGGCGCCAGTTGCCGTCGCCTCCGCGCTCCCAGGCTCGGAAGCAGCGTCTGGGGGGACGCAACTGCAAATGCCCATCAGCAAGAGGTGAGCCCAGCACACGTCATCAACCACGCTCAGAATGCTAGCATTCGCGTCGCCAGCCATGCACCCCGTACTCCTCACCATTGACCTCGATGGCTGGCGACTGCCGCTGCTGCCGTGGCTGTCCCTGGTGACCGTTGCCGCATCTGCTGCCGCTCTGATCGGCTGGCGGATGCGCCGCTTCGAGCTCACTCTGGGCGCGGCTACCGCCGCTCTGGTCGGTGGCGTTGCGGCGGTCGTGCTGCGGGAGCGGGTGTTCGTTCCGCGCTCCTTGGTCGTCACGACCTACGGCGCACTGCTGGCCGCGTCCCTGATTCTGGGGTGGTGGTGGACCGTCCGGGAGACGGACGCCCAAGGCATTGACCGCAGCCGGGTGACGCGAGCTCTTCTGACAAGTGCCTTCGTGGGCTTGGTGGGCGCTCGCATCGGCCACGTCCTGATCAACTGGGCGCCCGGCAACCACTGGACGTACTGGTTCGCGCTTCAAGGCGGTGGCCTGTCGGGATACGCGGGGCTGGCGGCCGGCTGCGGGGCGCTCGCCATGTCAATGCCGGGGTCGGGGCCGAGTTGGCATCGGGTGGCTGACGCTGCATCCCCCCCCATCGCCTTCGGCATGGCCGCTCTGGGCGCGGGTGCCTACTTCTCGGGTGGCGGCTACGGGAAGCTGCTTTCGGACGGTGCGCCGGCATGGTTGCAGGGGCTGGGTACCTTCCCGCGCTGGCCCGAGACGGTGCTGGATGGGGCGGGATCTCCTCCTTGGGTCGACCAGGTGGCGCGCGGAGTCGTGGACGTTCACGCCCTGGTATCGGCGCCAGTTCACCCAACCCAACTCTACCTTCTGCTTGGCGCCCTGCTGCTCGCGGCAGTGGTGGCTCGCGAGCAGCGCGCGCGCCGCTCTTCTGGTCGCCCCTTCTTGGTGCTGATGTTCGGGTACGGTTCGCTGCGGGTCGTCATCGACTGCTGGCGGGACGACCCCCAGCGGCTCCTGCTGGGTCCAGCGGTTCCGGCGTGGGTCTTGGTGGGGGGCGCGCTGCTCGTACTTGGCACGGTCTTCATGCTCGGACCGGCACGCGCGATCGAGCGGCTGCGCTGGCGGCAAGGGGTTTGGGCACTGGTTCTGGGGATTGCGCCGCTGGTGGCGCTGGTGGCCGTGGGCGCCGGGGCTGTTCGGCCTTCTCTGTCGCAGTGTCTTGCTCTGCTCTCGGCCTCCTCGGTGGCATGGTGGTGGCGCCGCTGGGAACGAGTTGGGGAGTCGGAGGGCTGAACACCTGCACCCTCTGGGAACGATCCTCGGCCCAGGAGTCGACGAACTGGGTGAAAGCCCCACGGCCGAACCGCGTTTGGTTTCTCGTGAGTCACTGGACCGGCAAAGCCGAGTAGGGATAGCCTTTCCCGCGCCGACCGTACGGCGACCAGACAACCGACCCCTCCCGAGGAGTGAGCAATGCGTTCGACTAGTGCGATGATCGTGGCAGCAGCGTCCCTGGCGCTAGCGTTCGGTGTTGGCGGCTGCAAGAAGAAGCAGGACGCGCAGACTGGTGGCTACGACCAGGGCTATGGCTACGGCCAGCAGCAGCCCGGTCAGCCTGGGTACGGTCAGCAGCCGGGTTACGGCCAGCAGCAACCAGGCGGTCAGCAGCCAGGCTATGGTCAGCAGCCAGGCCAACAGCCGGCAGGGCAACCCGCTCCCGGCGGACAGCCCACTGCGGGGCAGCCCGCTGGAGGTCAAGCACCGGCGGCGGCCGCCTGTCAGGAAATCGATGCCACTGCTGCCGCGCCCGCGCAGGCGCTGATCACCGGTATCGCCTCGAACAGCGTTCCTCCCGGCGCCAAGCCTCTCGGTGGTCTGATGGGATGCATGTTCCAGCAGGGTCAGCAGCTGTCCAAGCAGATCCAGATGCAGCCCGGCAAGTGCTACACGATTGTGGGCGCCGGCGCGGGCGTGAGCGAGCTCGACATCCAGGTCGTCGCGGTGACGCCAATTCCGGGCATGGCGCCCGTGCTCGCCCAGGATCAAGAGACGGGGCCTCAGGCCGTCGTGGGCAAGAACCCCAATTGCTACAAGTGGGCGTTGCCCATGGCGGGCACCGTGAACGTGGTCGTGACCGCCAAGGCCGGCGCGGGACCCGCCGCCGCCCAGGTGTTCGAGAAGTAGTCACTCCAGCGAAGGTCGAGCGGGCGTTCTGGCTCGCTCGACTGCTGTGAGGCATTCCAGTGCGGGGCAGGGGCACACGGTGAACGGGGCCCGGCTCGGCTCGACGCGGCCAAGCTGGCGACTAGCGTCGGTTCTTCTCGTGGATCAATCGGAGCCCGTGCAGGGTGAGATCCGGATCGACGTCGGTGACCCGTACGGTGTGCTTCGTGATCAGCGGTGCCAACCCACCAGTTGCCAGACAGGCGAATTCTCCCAGTTCGGCCTGCAGCTTGTCGATAAGACCGTCTACGAGTGAAGCGTAGCCGTGCACGACACCGGACTGGAGTGCGTGCGCCGTGTTGCGACCCAGCACGCGAGGAGGCTCGGCGATCTCCACACGTGACAGCTTGGCGGCGTGCTGCAGAAGACCCTCGAGGCTCACTTGCACCCCCGGAACGATGACTCCCCCCTGGTACTCTCCCTTCGCTGACACGCAGTCGAAAGTAGTCGCTGTGCCGAAGTCGACAACGACAACAGCGGAGCGGATGCGGTGGTAGGCGGCGACGGCGTTGACGATCCGGTCAGCTCCGACCTCGCGTGGATTCTCGTACAGTACGGGCATCCCGGTCTTCACTCCGGGACCCACGATCATCGGGTCGCGTGCCGACACTTGGCGGATCGCCCGGGCGATTACGTCGGTCAGCTGGGGGACCACGCTGGCAACGATCGCGGCGGAGAGCTTGCCGCCGTCCAGTCCTCGTAGGGCGAGGAGTTCTGTGAGCAGGACGCCGTACTCGTCGGCAGTACGCTCGCGTACGGCTGCTGCGCGGAAGGTGTGAAGCAGTCGATCGTCGGCGAAGACCCCGAAGACCACATTGGTGTTCCCGATGTCGATCGCGAGTAGCACACCGCGAAGCCTACTCCGTTGGACGCTGTCTTGCAGGGTTCTTGCGCGAGGAGATGCTCAGTGAGCCTTCACCGTCACCCGGTGGATGACATCGCCAACAACCAGGCTTTCCCACTCTCCCTCCGCAGTCCCGACGCGGGTGAACTGCCCATCCAGGTGCGGATAGCGGCCCAACGTGACGAAGAGCTGGCTGGATCCTGTGTCGCGACCGGAGATCGCGATGCCCACGCTGTGTGGCGTGAAGGCAACCGGCGACGTCTCGCAGGGCAGCGGGGGCCGTGGGGGGCCCCCGAAGCCGTCGCCATCCGGGTCCCCGAACTGGACGACGAAGCCGGGAATCGCGCGGTGAACGATGGTGTTGTCATAGAACCCACTCCGCGCAAGCTCCACGATTCGGGTTCTCGCCAGAGGGGTCCAGGGTGCGTCGAGCCGGATGACCAGGTTCCCGACGTCGGTCTTCAACTCTAGCCGCTGTGGGTCGAGCAGTGTGGGAGCGGGTGCGCGCGACTTCTTCGTTGGGGGGGCACATTCCCGTCGTCGCTCGCCCAGCAAGCGCAGCGCACGCTGCGCACGTTGCCGCAGCACCACCTGCTCACTGGCGCAGGCTTCCGTCAGCTGCGGCTTGAAGCTCAGCAGCTGCAGTGCTCCAACCGCGTCGATGAGGGCGGCCTGGAGTCCCACCGCCTCGGGACCGGTCGCCTTGGTCATGGCCTGGGTGAGCGCGTCAACGACCTCGGCGCGGGGGGCGGTGGCTTCCCCCTCGCCCAGGGGGCCTCCCTGAACGGCGCGATCCTCGACCTCGCGGTCGCTGGCTCGGTCAGGGAAGCTCGCCAGGATATTCGCCGCCGTTGCGACCACCCCCTGGTGCTCTGTGCCCAGCGCCGCGACCAGAATCTCGTGGGGGCGCTCGATCTCGGGGTGTGTGACCACCAAGCGCAGCGCCGCTTCGCGGACAATGGGGTCCTCGCTCTGCGCGAGCGCCTGCCAGCGTCGGTAGCGGGCCTTCTCGATCCTACCTCGGTCGAGCACTTCCACGATGGCCAGTGCACCTTCCCGTCCCCCCGTGGGGTCACACGCCACCAGGCGGCCGCTCAGGGTTGCGCTTCCGGCCAGCAGGGCCGCGGCCCGACAGCGGATCCAGATGGCTCGTCGCTGGACCGCCGGTGACGAGTTCTCCGGGATGGCCATCTCCGCCAGTTGGGCCAGGACCTCGCGTGCTTCGCGGGGGGCACCTTCGAGCCCGTCGAGGGTGGCCGCGAACGGCGCGAAGTTCTCGGTCACCAGCGCTTCTTCCGTTGCTGCCTGGGGTGCGATGGCTGCCAGTGCGGTGGCCAACGGGGTCTGGCCCGCCTCGCCGGCTCGCACTAGCTGGCGTGCGGCTTCGGCGCGCTCCGCCACAGGACGTTGCGGATCGAGAAGAACGGGAGCCAGAAGTGGGACGGCCTCGTCTCCGCCCAGTCCCAAGGCCCGGATGGCGAACTCGCGGTGCGGAGGCGGCCGCTCCATTGCCTTCTGGGCGACGGCGACGAGCCGACGTCGCACCGAATCACTGGGGTTGTCCAGGTGGCCAAATGCCAGCAAGGCATGATGCAGCGGTCCGTCGGCGCGGTCCGCTGCATCGAGCAGGGCGACGATGGAGGCATCGTCCAGACGATTCCGCCGGGAGGCGAGGCTGGCGAGGCCCATCGCAGCGGCCTCCCCCAGCGGCGCTGGAGCCGAGAGCCATGCCCGCAGAGTCGTTTCCGCGTCACGGGTGCCGCAGCGGGCCAGCGCTTGCGCGAACGCGAGGGACACGTCGAAGCGGGAAGGCGTCTGCGTCTCGCTCCAGGTCCACGCGGCAGCTCGGACGGTAAGCGCGCGCACGTTCGCCTGGTCCTCCACTGGGCATGCGAATCCGAGTCCGTATGCGGCCCACGCCACCACGTCGAGGTCTTCGTCGGAGATTGCCTGGCGGAGCAGTTCGGCACTGCGACGGTCCGCAATCCGGGCGAGAGCCCGCGCTGCGGCGCGACGCACTCCCACGTTTCGATTGGAGAGGTCTGCGCTGGATACCTGGCTCGAGTCACGCGAACGCTCGGCCGAAAGGATCATGCCGAGGCGCGGTGGTGGCGCGGGGCTCGGCGCTGCGGTGCTGGCGCTGGCGCTGGCGCCGGGTGCCTCGCCCGACCTCCCGCAGCCTAGCGCCGCGCACAGGAAGACCAGGCCCAAGCGCTTCACGATGCTCGCCTCCCCCAGGTCGAGCAGCGGTCGATCAGGGTTGCGCTGCACTCCCGTGAAGCGCGCCAAAGGCGGCGAGGCAGCCGGACCGGGGGACTGGGGGCGGCCAGCCCTACAGGCGTTACCCCGACGGCGCGGAAATTCGCCAAGGCGCGGGGCAAGTGCCAATCACACGTGACGATGGCAACGCGGCTCAGCGCCCGACCGGTGAGCAGCTCGACGCTGAACAGGGCGTTCTCCGCTGTCGACAGGGACCGCAACTCGGGAACGATGATTTCGCGCGGGACCTGGTGGTTCTGCACCAGCGAGTCGCGCATGGCGGCCGCCTCGGCCACGCCGTGCCAGCGGCGGCCCCCGCTGACCAGAACGAGACTGTTCGGGTGCTCGCGCCAGGCGATTGCCGCTCGCGCTACTCGGCGTGCCGCAGCGGCTCCCGGCCGCCCATCAGGGCCGATGCGGCACCCCAAAACGATGATCGCCTCGAGCGTCACGGGTGCACCATAGCGCGTCATCTGGAGAGTGAAATCGGGACCGTTACCGTCTCTCGGGGGCGACTTTCCCGTCTTCCTGGCGCGACCCGAACAAACTTGCTAGTTGTCCCGGACTTGAAGTCCTCGGACCCAGCCGCCGGCTTCCTCCCTTTACAGAACGATGCAGCGAGTTCCGCGCGACGAATTGGCCGAGCTCCGCCGTGAGGCTGCGCGGCGGCGTCAGGCTTCGGATGGCCCGCCGTCAGTGACATCCAACCCCCTGTGGGAGGTGCAGCCGGAGATCCACGAGCTCCCGGTGGATCCTAGCCTGATCGATCCGGACGCGGCCAAGGTGGTGCACCGTCTCGCCCGGCACGGGTACGAAGCCTATCTGGTTGGCGGATGTGTTCGCGATCTGTTGCTTGGACGCCGTCCGAAGGACTTCGACGTGGCCACCAGTGCGCGGCCCGACGACGTCCGCTACCTGTTTCGCAACTCGCGCATCATCGGACGGCGCTTTCGTCTCGTCCACGTGCTCTTCGGGGAGGGGCGGGTGATCGAAACGGCGACCTTCCGCTGCAAGCCGCAGCCCTCCGACGATGGGTTCGGCGACGACCTGCTCATCCGCGACGACAACGCCTTCGGCGATGCCCACGAGGACGCTGCCCGTAGGGATTTCACGATCAACGGGCTCTTCTACGATTTGCATGGCGGGCGGGTGCTCGACTGGGTCGGTGGTATGCCCGACATCGAGCGGCGGACGGTCGACACGATAGGTGACCCGATCGTCAGACTTCAGGAGGACCCGGTCCGCATGCTGCGTGCGATCAAGTTCTGCGCGCGGATCGACATGGGCATGGCGCCCCGGCTGTACGATGCGATTGTCCACTGCCGCGGCTCTCTCGCGATGGCGGCACGTCCGCGCCTGTTCGAGGAGCTGATGCGGTTGCTCCGTGAGGGCGCCGCGCATCGGGCCATCTGGTTACTGTGGGAGACTGGAGTGCTCGACGTGCTGCTCCCGGAGCTCTCCGCTTTCCTTTCCGACGACGAAGAGTCTGCGCACGTCACCTGGCGAACGCTGTCCGCCCTCGACCAGCGAACCGCTGCCGACGGTCCTCTCGATGACACCGTGCTGTTCACCGTGCTCATGCTGGAGCCCCTGCGCGAAGCGTGTCAGGGGGCTGGGGATCGCGTCGAGGCTGCCAATGACTTCCTCGAGCCCATCGCTGATCGTGTTTCGGTTCCAAGGCGGATAGCCGACGCAACGCGACGGATCGTCGCGATGATGCCGCGACTGGAGGGAGGTCGTGTGGGACGGTTCTCTCGCACCGGACTCTACCCATTGGCGCACGAGGTGCTAGGGCTGCGGAGGGTAGCGCTCGGCGCCGGCGAACTGCCCACGGGCAGCCCGCCAGCCGCGCCAGCCCGTACGCGAGCTCCACGACGACGTCGGCGGCGGGTGGAGAGCTGAAGACCCCTGTGGCGCGGTTTTAGTGGCTCCCGGCCCTGCAGTTGCAAGCACTTCGCCGCCTGGGCCCGGAAGACCGGGCCCAGGTCTGGTGAAGGATCCCACCGATCCCCCAGTTCGGTCGTGTCGAACCGAACTGGGGCAATCAGACCGGTCGAAACGGGCTCTCTACTTCCCCGGCCTGCCTGGTGGCGGCGCGGCGACCACGCCTTCCAGCTTCAGTTGACGTTCGTCTCGACGCGCAACAGCTTGCGGCCGATGAAGAGGTAGTCGCCGTGGGATAGCGGCATTTCGGCCTTGATGCGAATGTACGTGCCGTTGCGGCTGTCGTGATCCGTCAGCGTGTACTTCCCATCGCGCTCTTCGACGGTGCAGTGCTTGCCCGACATGAAAGCGTCGCCGGGGAAGTTCAGATCACCGTCCTCACGTCCAATCTGCAGCGTGGTACCCCGGGCGCAGACCGTCATGCCGAGCGAGCCCGACTCGAGTATCTGGTTGATCCGGAAGGCGCTCGGGTACTTGGGTGACGAGTAGAAGAAGGTGCCGTCCTGGTCGGCGCCGTCGGAGGCCTTCGGGGTGGGATCAAGACGGAACACCTGCTCGCCCGCCAAGAACATATCACCCGGGCTGATCTCCACCGCGCTGCGGACGCGGATGTAGACCCCGTTGAGCGACCCTTCGTCGCGGACTACCAGGCGATGGTCTCGATAGAAGAAGTTGGCGTGCTTCGGGCTGACGAACGGGTCCTCGGGGAACGAAACCTGGCCGCTCCTACCCACGAGGTGGCTGTCCGCCTTGAGGTGGTAGCTGACGCCATCCATCCCCTCGCCGCGGATCAGAATGAGCCTTGCCTTCTCCGGGTCCTGCATGTCGCTGAAGAAGTCGACCTGCATGTGGAGCACCTGATCTGGAACGGGCGTTCCGCAGCGTCCGCAGAACTTGTGCCCGCTGGGCACCGGGGTCATGCACGACGCGCAGACGTAATACTTGGCTTGGTCCATGAGCTCCTCCTCGGACAGTTCGGACGGCGGTTGGCCAGCGACCGCTCGTAAGCCTCGATCAGTTTCGGCTGGATTAAAATGGGGTTCCGCTGGCGACCCCGTGGGGCCGGCAAACTGACCCTCCGATTGGGGCGGCGCTGGCGCCGCCCCAGCTGCCGGTCGTCCGCCGCCGCCGAGAATGGTGGCGGGAACGGGCTCGGCTGGTCCCGGGTCGCGTCCCAGGTTGACCGGAGAAAATCGCGTGGGTGGCGCGGGAGCGGCGCCCGGAGCAGGTGGGGGTACCGCCTCGGTGATGGTGGCCCGCCCCTCCGGCGATGCTGGGGTCGAGGGTGAGATCGACGGTTGCGCCGTCGGCAAGGGAGCCCGCTGCGGCCGGACGTCCAGTGCGAGAGGATTCCCGCAAAGCGGGCAAAACGAGGCGCCCGCCGCCGCGAAAGTGTCGCAGCGACCACAGGCAATCCCGAGTTCGAAGGCAGGGTCCCCCATCTTCGTCTAGCGAATATAGGTCAAGCGTGTCTGGGAGTCGCCCCAGCCGTCGACACCGACGACGCGGAAGACCACGGTTTCTGTACAGGTATCCCGTGGTACGGCACCGTAGTCGCGGGAATCGTAGGGGTAGAGCCGATTGTCGCTCACCAGGTAGATCTCCTCCTCCGTCAACTCGTCCCGGACTGGCTGAACGATCTTCTGGTGACCGCCGCTCTGCCCGATGTGGTGGCGATGCGTTCCGGTGACCTCCACGTCGCACCGCATCTCGAGCTCCGCTTCGGTGTCGGGATCCACCACCGAGAATTCACCGCAGGCCATCTCCGTCTCCGACTGCTCCCCATTCACCCAGACGCGGTCACCCTTCACCTCGACGGTGTCACCGCCTTCTGCGAGCAATCTTCCCACCACATACTGTCCGGGATTGTCTGGCTCGGGACACACCACCAAGTCTCCGAACTTGGGGGCGGTCAGGCGCCAGAGGACAACGAGATCACCGCCGCGCAGCGTGGGGCGCACCGACGCCGCCATGATCAGATCGTCAGGCACCGTGAAGAAGCGAATGGCAAACGCACACAGGAGCCCCACCACGGCTCCCACGATCACCACCAACCACAGGAGGAATCGGAGAAACTTGCGCACGCACCCTTCAGGGTAGACGATTCCACCGCTTCGGGGCCAGTGCCCGCGACGCCCCGCTGCGCGATCTCACTCCGGGCAGCCCGCCAGCGGAGGTATCTCCGCCGGGCTCGCCCCTTCGGAAATCAGCTTGGCTTTGGAGAAGACCGGCCGCCAGTGATCCAGCCTGGTAAACTCCGACCGACCGACGGTTGCCTCGCTGCCATCCATCGCGGATGCCGAGATGACTCCCACGAGCTCGCCCGCCTTGCTCAGCGCGGGTCCGCCGGAATCGCCAGGACAAATCGAGGCATCGAGACGAAATCGAGTGGCTCGCAGTGCGTCGATACGACCGCCCTGGCGTGACTTGCGTCGGATGCCCGTTTCGCTCGCGGGGCAAAGCCCAAAACCGACCGGCTCGACGAAGTCGCCGATCTGGGGCGCCTGGTCGAGCCGTGGCGGGAGGGTGCCGACGCTGTCACCGAGACTCCGGTCGAGCACCAGAACGGCAATGTCGCCGACTCCCGCCTCGTAGCCACAGGGGGGCGCCACGATCGCGCGCACACCGACCTCTGCCCACGGTAGGTAGCCGCCACCCAGCTCCACCCGGACCCGATCCGGTGCCACGTCCGAGTGCAAGATCTCGCCTGCCGCGTCGCGTTGACTGACGCAGTGGTGAGCGGTCACCACCTGGTCGGAGTCAATCAGCGTGCCGGAACAGGTGACATCGTTGGCGACGACGCGGACGATGTAGTCTTCCTCGTCGACAATGGGCACCGGCGCGGTCTCGAGATTCTCGGGCAAGCGCGCCGACGCTGGAGTGGGCTCGGGGAGACTTTGCGTTGCGCAGCCCACCAGGGTCGCGCAGACGGGAGCGACGAAGCGGATGACTGCGGCGACGGACTGACGCACGATTCCTTCCAAGCGTATCTCAATCAGGGGATTGCTGCATCCCAGAGGCTGGCGGCGCTACTGAGCCGGTGTCGTGGATATCTGGAAAGCTGGACGACCCAGCTCCAGTTGGCCGGTGCGTCGCAGCGAGAGTGTAATCAGCCCCCGCCACGCTCACAGCCACCGCACCAGAGTTGACCCAAATCGACCGCACCACCGCCCCGACCAGACAACCACGCGCCAGAAACGTTCCGACAAAGTTCGTTCCGAGATCTTGGGTGCCCACAACGGCGCCGTGACACTTTTCCTGTTCGTGGAGCGAATCGCTTGGGGGGCGGGAAGGTGGCTGGTCGCCCCTTGCTCGGGAGTTCCGGGTAGGGGCATGTGCTTGGAGGTGCGCATCTCCCAGCCAGGGGATGCACCATCCCGGGATTGGCGGGTTGCCTCGACCGCCGATGCTCCGGGGACTGGCTACTCCACGACCAGGTCGTCCTTATGCACCACCACGATGTCCGCGGAACCCAGCAGCCGCTCCACCTCGGCCCGCTGCTTGCGGGCCGCGCGCGCGAGGTCCATGGCGCCCAGTCGGGTCAAGCCGCGGCCCACTTCCGCGCCGTCAGGTCCGACCAGGCTGACCGCATCGCCCGCATGGAACTGGCCGCGGACACCCAGCACGCCGACCGGCAACAGACTGGAACGTCCCTTTCGGAGCGCTTCCGTGGCCCCATCATCGATCAGGACGGTACCGCGCGGGCGCAGCGTGTAGGCGATCCAATGCTTGCGCGCGCGGAGTGCCGAGCCGTGCGCCGGGAACAGAGTGCCGACATCGGCGCCGGCCAGAATCGACGTCAGAATGCCCGGTTGAGACGCGCGTGCGATGACCGCATGGGCGCCAGCCCTTCCTCCTTTCCAAGCGGCCTCCACCTTGCTGGCAATTCCCCCCGTTCCCACGGAATCGCGCTTCACGGCAAAGTTGCCGATTCGGGTGGCATCGTTCATCACGCTAATCCGCTCCCCCGCCTCGTCCAACACGCCCGAGACATCGGTGAGCAACACGAGCAGGTCTGCTCCTACCAGCGGCGTGACCATCGCGGCGAGTTGGTCGTTGTCCCCGAAGCGAATCTCCTCCGTCGACACGGTGTCGTTCTCGTTCACAATCGGAACGGCGCCGGCCTCGACCAGTTCCGCCAGCGCCTGCCGGGCATTGTTCACTCGTTCCCGGTCGGCGAGATCTGCATGCGTGAGCAGGACCTGTGCCGTGGCGACCCCGTGACGGCTGAAGACCTCGTCGTACTTGCGCATCAGTTCGCTCTGTCCAGCGGCAGCTGCGGCCTGGAGCTTGGCGATCTCTCGAGGCTTACGCCGGTAGCCAAGACGTTGCACACCGATCGCGATGGCCCCACTGCTCACAAGGACGAAGGAGCGCCCCTCTAGCGACAGTGCGGCAATCTCCCCCGCCAGCTGGCCCTGAACACCGGGGTCTTCCGCGAGAGTGCGCGAGCCAATCTTGACGACGATGCGGCGGGCGCGGGTCAGAGCTTCACGAGCAGGCATGGCGATCCGGTTTGGGGGTCCTGAGCCCGCGCCGGCTCGAGTCGAGGTGCTATCCGGGACCCCAGATGAGCGAGCGCGTTTGTGGAGGTATTCGGCAACACGGCGGGAAGCGCACGCGCCCGTTCCAGTGGGTGAGCGCGAAGCGCTTGCCCTCTCCCCCAACTAGACGTTGGGGCCTGGTGTGCTTCGGTGCGCGCTGCAACCCCAAGTCGAATGGGTTCGCGACTTTGTCGAGGTGCCTGGCGGTCGCGTTCGCTCATCTAGCTCCTCTCGGTATCGGGCTGGCCGCGGAGCGTGAGCCCGCTGGGAGCCAGGTGCACGACGGGCACGTCCAAGGCGAGGGAAGCATCGAGAATGGCGTCCGTCCCGGCCTCGGGCGCGACTCGGACCAGGAAGCGGGCAGCGTGGTCGCTCAGTTCACTCCTGGAGACCGCCGCGGTCGAGTGGTGTCCGGCACCGAACCTCTCGACGTGAACTCCCCGTCGCTCCAACTCGACGGCGAATTCGGCGGCCTGGCGGGGGACAGCGACGACGTACTGCCGGCCCGCGCTGGACCGCAAGGTATCGCCCCGAACCACCGCCACCTCTCCGCGTGGTCCCAGCTCGAGGACCGCGTCGGCAGCGTCGATCAGGCCGCGCCCCGGACCGGCGATCGCGGGATCCCGCACCGACGCGATCAGTGAGCGTCCGGTCGCCGCCCGTTCCACCACCTCCGCGAGTCGGGCCGCGGAGGCCGCGTCGAGCTCGTCGAGCGGAGCTTCGAGAACCAGGGTGGGTGGGTCGGTGAGCACCGCATGGGCGAGGAGTGTGGCGCGGCGCTCCGCGGGTGCCATGACTTCCAGGCGACGTCCGACCAGTCGGGAAAGCCCGAGCTGCTCCACGACAGCGCGCGCGCGCCCCTCGGACAAGCTGCCGAAGCCGCTGAGCTTCGCACTCTGCACCAGGTAGTCGAGTCCAGTCCAGCGCCGCGGGAACGGGACATCCTGGAGCGCCACTCCGACACGACCGGTTGCGACCGCCTCGGGGGCTGGGTTCCCCTGGATGCGGGCTGCACCGTTCGTAAGGCGCGCGCTCCCGCCCAGGAGTTGGAACCAGCCGTCCCAGGGCCCCACCAGGGCCAGTCGCTGACCCTCGCCGCGGCAGGTGATGCCGTCAACGAGAAGGCCGGAGTCAGTCTCGATGCGAACCTCGTCGAGCTCCAGCAGCGCTAAAGTGGCGGTTCCCGTTGCCGGCACAGACCCGATCCTCATCCGCGGGGCGGGAGCTCGCTAGGGAGCGAGCTCCACGAGCTCCATGAGAGCCATTGGTTCATCGGCTGAGTAGAGGATGAATGGGGCCGCCGCCCGTGCCATTTCCAGTAGCTGTTCAGGGAGTAGCTCGGTGGCTTGGGTGTGCACTCCGTCCACGCCGAGCACCTTGCCGAGCAACGACGTGTCCGGAGGTGGCAGCTCGACAACCGGGGCGTGACGCGGCAGCTTGGCGACCTGCCGAGCGTAGTCCAGTGCTTGGCGGAGCCCGCCCACCTCGTCCACAAGCCCCTTGGCGGCCGCCTGCTCTCCCGTCCACACGTGGCCTTGCCCAACGGCGTCGACCTCCTCCTTGGACAGTGGTCTTCCCGCGGCCACGCGATCCAGAAAGACGTCGTAGTACTGGGCGATCTTGTCGCGCAGACCCGCGCGCTCCTCTTCCGTGTAGGGGCGGAAGATGTCGTGGGCATCGGCTCGCGGCGTGGTCTTCACCACTTCCGAATTGACGCCGAGACGTCTCATCAGCACGGTGACGTCGGCCTTGCCGTAGTAGATACCGATGCTGCCGGTGAGCGTCAGGGGGTTGGCGTAGATCCGTTTTGCCGGCGTAGCGATGTAGTATCCGCCGCTGGCGGCGATCGCCCCCATGCTGACGATCACCGGCTTCGCCTTCGCCAGCAGGTGGACCTCACGCCAGATGACGTCGGAGGCCATTGCCGAGCCGCCAGGTGAGTCGATCCGCAGGACGACCGCCTTGATGGTGTCGTCATGACGGATCTTCTCCAGCGTGTCAGCAAAGGAATAGGAGCCGATCGTCCTCGCCCCCAGGAGCGGGATCGAGCGACTTCGGCCATCGACGATTCCGCCCTCCGCATACACCAGCGCGATTCTGGGGCCCACACCGAAGCGGGAATTGGCCCGGTCGGAAACGTCCTTCTGCTTGATCAATCGTGTGGGATGGTCGAGGACCTCCTGCACCCTCTCCTCCACCTGGTCGTCGAAGGCAAAGCCGTCAACCAGGCCCGATGCCTTGGCTTCCTTCGCAGTGAAGGGGCCGCGCTCGATCTTGTTCCGGAGGTCGTCGACGTCGAGGCCTCGGCCGGTGGCGATCCCGCCTGCGTAGTAGCGCTCGAACTCCTGCATCAGCGCCAACCGGTCGGCCCGTGTCACGTCGGATCCACCGTCTCTGGTCCAGGACTCCGGGGCGCTCTTGTGATCGCCAATGCGGACGAAGTCAGCGTGAATGCCCAGATTCTCCAGCAGCTGAGCGTAGTAGAACCGGCGCGATTTCAGCCCCGCGAAGCGGATCTCCCCGGCGGGCTGGATGAAGATGTGGTCCGCTGCCGCGCAGGCATACAGCGCGCGTCCACTGTTGGCCTCGAGGTGGCAAATGACGCGCTTGCCGTGGAGTCGCAGATAGCGGATCGCGTCCCGCAGCTCCTGGGTGTGGGCGGTGCTCTTGCCAGGATCGTCCCGCAGTTCGAGGACGACCGCGTCGATGCTGCGCTCGTCCTCGGCGATGCGCCAGAGTTCCCGCAACAGCGCGACGTGCTCCCGCGCCCCTGGCGTGCTCTCGATGCGAATCCGCACCGCGAAGCGCGGGCGCTCGACTCCGACTGGTTCCCGATAGAACTTCAGGGCGACTTCGCTGTAGGCGTTCTCGTGCGCCTGGTACTGCGCCTCTTCGCCCAGGCGGTCGCCGATGAGGGCGCCTCCGCCTACCTCGGATGCGGCGCGCGCGCCGTTGAAGTGGGCGACCAGACCGATGCTTGCCAACCAGCTCCGCGGCCCGATCTCCTCGCGGAGGTCCGACACGGCGATGTCGCCTTGCAGACGGCCAAGGCGCGGAACCGCCACGCCGAGCGTGGCTCGTGGAACCCAGAATTGCGGGCTCAGCGCCGGGTCGACCAGTCGGGTTTCGAGGCCCAGCTCGAGGTCATCCGTTCCGAGCGGGCGGATCGCCATTCCGAAATCGATGGTCCGATCGATGGTCCCTCCGAAATCGTTCACCGGTGCATTGAAATGGCTCGCGACGACGGCCAATGCGATCGGGTTCCAGGGCCGCAGGCTGAGGCCTGCCGTCCACGACACCAGCGCATGGGCGAGCGCGTCGTTGGAGTAGCTGCGCTGCACGGACACCCCGACGGACCCCAGCTCCGACCCCAGCGCCATACCCCATGTCAGCCAGCTGTAACGCTGAGCGATGTGCGAACTGTTCTCCCCCGGCGGGTTCAAGAAGTCGCCGCGCATGCCGAAGCCAAGCCCCGCTGTCGGCACGGGGACGGCGAACCCGACTGCGTGCCCCTTGTAGGGAAGAGCGGCGTCATCGCGCAGGTACACCCCCTGCCATCGCAGCTCTCCCCCGGGAATGACGACGAGGTTGGCCGGGTTGGTGACGACCGCTGTGCTGTCGTTGACGGTTGCCGTACTGCGACCAAACGACGGGACCCGCAACGGTCCTGCCTGCTCGGCGTGATCGATGAAATCCGACGCCTGCTGCGCGGGCGTCGGTGTGGTGCCGAGGGCGGTCGAGGTCCCAACGGCCAGTGCCACGAGGGCAGTGCGAAATCGATTCGGGTTCTTCATGTCAGCATCCCGCGCGCTTGTGCGACGGCCTCGATTTCGGATTGGCGCTCGGTGAGTTCGGCGGGATCCTTAACGGGCAGGAATCGCGAGCCAACGCCGGACCGAGGCACCTGCAGGAAGCGGGTTTCGAGGTGGCTCGTCACTTCTCCGACAAGGCGCTCGAACTGAATGGCCGGCTTTCCGTCGACCTGCTTCGTCACCGTGAAGAAGGTCCAGTCCATCTTCAGATCGTGGAGCGCCTGCGCGTCGAAGAGGAAGGTGTTCGTGTTGAACACTCTCACCGAGGCGGGGTCGAAGGCCTCCGGCAAGCGGAACTCCTCGAGCACGACGGGGCGCCCGTCGAGTCGAACCGGGATGCCGCCGCGATCCGAGCCGACCTTCTCCACCACCTCGCAGGTTACTGGCGCGGAGTGATGGAGGTGCCACCCCACGACGGCGGGCTCCATCGTCGCCCCGAGGTTGTCGATGTTGGCCACCATCACGGCGCGCCCACCGCTGGCGACGAATTGATCGAGCAGACCGCTGTGCTTGAGTGCGTCCGGGAGGTCACCGTGCCCGGGTGCGTGGACGCTGTACTGACCTTCGCTGTCGCGGAACAGATCGCCCGTTGGAGTTAGGCGGATCGACAGATGTTGTGGGAAAGCTCCAACCAGTCGGCCGTCGAGCCGCTCACCGAGCGCGGCGCGTAGGTCCGCGTCCGTGGCGTTGCTCGTCATCAGCCACAGGGGGGCCGGGCGTCCTGTCTTCCGCCTCACCGCATCCACTTCGGCGAGACGCAGGTCGAGGAAGGTCTTGCCGGGCAGCGCGTCGACCAATGCTTTCACCACACCCCCCATGCGGGTTGCCATGCCACCGGCGAGGACCACGAGCGCCACCTGCCCTGCGGCGAGTGCGTTCAGCCCGAGTCGCTCCAGCTCCGCGTAGGTTGGGGTGCCCGGTTCGGGCATCGGGCTCACATCGGTCTCCCCAGGTGCCGTGACCGCACCCTTCACCCGATTCTCGACCGGCGCACCCGAGGTGAGCCGCCCGGCAAGGCGCAGGAATCGGTCGCGATCGAACTGGTATCGAGTGAGCAGCTCGGCAACGTCGGGGGGAAGCTGGTCAAGTTGGTCGGCAAGGGTCATCGCGCGGGAGGGTAGCGGATACGAGGCAGACCACCAACGTGGTAGATCACGCCCCGTGGCGCGGACGGGCGAGAGGCTGGCGCTGGCCGGGGCGGTGGCGGGACTGGTGGTTGGAATGCACGGTTGCGTGGTCGGCGCCCAGCGCCCCGGCGTGAGTCCGCACGGACGAGGAGCCCCGCCGCCGCGGGTGGAGAGCCCGGGTCCAGCACCGGCGGGTTCGAGTCACGCCTGGGAGCCGGGGTACTGGCACTACGATGGTTCCCAGTACGTCTGGATTCCCGGCCGGTGGGTTCCGTCGGAGTCCCGGCGCGGACCCCAAGCGGCCCAGTGAGGCCGCCGCCGGGGCGGGTGGTGCTACGCTTGGCGGCGATGCCGTCGCCCCGCCTCGCGTCACGCGCTGCTTCCCTCGCCCTGGCGTGTGCAATGGTTGTGCTCGCCTCGACGGCGGCGGCGGAGCGCACCGTACTCCACGAGTATTTTGAACCGGACGATCAGGAAGACCTGCTGCTCGAAGCGACCACGCTCGATGGGGCGATGCCGATTGCGATCGAGACGTCGAGCGGTGTCGTCCCTGCTCCCGACTCGGGACGCCCCGCTCGCGGGCCCACGAAGGCGTATGGGGGGACCTCGACCCCTTCGAGCGCTGACGCTGCCTACCGCGTTGACCGCAACACGAAGCGCCCCGACGCAGTCAGCTACGACGACCCGTTCAACCCCTCGATCGCTCCGTTCAAGCGCCTCTACGCATTTGACGCGGTCGATGACCAGCTAGAGCTGGTCGTCGCCGACCAGACCTTGCGACCCGTCGCCGTGGGAGGAGACGCGCGGTCCGGCGAAGACCAGTTCTACGGTGCACTCGTCGTCGACTTGGCTCGGGACGCTGCCGTCCGCATCCCGTCGGTGGGGCCAGGAGCCAGGGTTCTATCGGCTCAGACCGATCCACCGCTCGAGTTCGAGATTCTCCGTGATGGTGCCGACAACTGGTTCATGCGCGCTCGGGAGCGCAGGCGGGTTCGCCTCACCCTCCTTCTTGCCATTTCGAGGGAGGTGTTCGGGAGCGAGTTCCGCGACGTGTCGTTCGCCCAGCTGCCGACACCGCCGCCGTTGCCCGCCACCGCCAGGGAGGCAGCCCAGCGCGTGGCAGCGCGGGTTGGCGTGAATCCCGGCGGGCGCCCGCGTCACGTGCTCGAGTCGCTGGTGACCTACTTTCGCGGGTTTTCCCCCTCGGACCAGCTGCCGAACGCTGTCGATCCGGTGGGACTCTTCGAGGAACTGGCCCTCTCCCAGAAGGGAGTCTGCCGCCACCGAGCCTACGCATTCGTCGTGACTGCGCTGCACCTTGGGCTGCCCGCGCGCATGGTCCGCAATGAAGCCCACGCCTGGGTCGAGGTCAGCGATGGGGTCGTGTGGCACCGCATCGACCTGGGGGGCGCGGCGGGGGAGCTGGAGCTGAGCAGCCAGGAAACCGGGTTTCAGCACGTGCCGCCACCGGATCCCCACCCCTGGCCACCTGGCGCTCATCGGGGCGATGAGATGGCTGAGCGGGCGCAGGTCGCGGCGCGTGCCGCGGCATCGTCCGCCCCGCGCCCCGCGCGCCATCGCGACCCCCCGCAGCCGGGAGACGACGAGGCGCGCGCGGTCGGGGCAGCGTCGCCGACTCCGACGCTATCCGCGGCGCGCGTCGAGGTGACCGCTGCGGGCGGTGACGTGCGGCGCGGGGACCCGCTGCAGATCGCCGGGCGCGTCACCGCCAACGGTCGCGGCTGCACAGCGGCTCGGGTGGACGTCGGCCTTGCTGGCAGCGGTGCCGAGGCGATCCCCCTCGGGTCTCTTCCCACCGGCGATGACGGGCGCTTCGCCGGTGCCGTCACCGTTCGACTCGACCTCGAGGTCGGCGACTACGAGCTTGTGGTGACCACCCCAGGCACGGCCCGCTGCGGCGCTGGGTCGTCGTCCAGGTAGGCGCCGCCGCTCAGTTGCGGCCGCTGAAGGTCAAGTTGGCGGTGAGGGTGCCGCCTTCCGGAAACTCGCAGTCGAGGCGGGCGTGACCTTGCCGCAAGCGGATGTCGTTGACCGTGGTGTTGGTGCTCTGCACGTGGACGTCGAAGACCGAGCAGTGCTGGCGCTCGACCTGGACGATGGGACAGTCGAACCCTTCACAGGAGTTGGGGTTCTCCACGTACACCTCCCACTCGCCGACCTGATTCTTGACCACCTTCAAGCCGCCTCGGAACCCCGTTCGACCATCGAGGGTTTCGAGCTTCGGTGCTGCCCAAACGCCGAAGAAGCTCTCGTGTTCGCCCGAGTGACAGGCGGGTGGCTCCATCGCGAAGTCCCCGAGGGGCTTGCCCACGGACCGGATCTCTCCCTCGGTCTTGCCGCTGCAGTCGACCATGAAGAAGGCGGCGATCGCCACCGCCTGGATCAGTGCACCGACCACGATCAGCCGCCCGATCCTCTTTCTTGGAACGGGGGAGTTCGATCCGGCTGGGAGAGAGGGAGCGACCTCGGGGAATCCCACCTGGCCGCCGCTGGCCGCCAGCGCTGTTGCGCACTGGGAACAGAACTTGGCGTCTGCCTCGCTATGGTGACCGCACTTCGGACAGGTGACCGCGCTCCCCATCGCTTCTGGACATGCGGCACTTCCTGGCGCCGTCAAGCTGCTGAGCGCCGTCTGGGCGACCGTGCCGGGCGCTTCCCGGCCGAGGGGCGCCACGGCGCCCCCCAAAGTATCTCCGCTCCGCAAGCCACCCAGCGCTACCCTACCCGGACGCCTTGCGCAGGCGCTCGGCGGCCGTGACCAGATCGCTCAGCAGCCGATCCTGGCGGCGCGCGGACTCCTCGATACGCTTCGCTTCACTGGAGGCCTGCTCGGTCCCGCGCGCGTGCGCGCGATGCGCCGTGTTCAGCTGCGACACCATGCCGTTGATCGATTCGATCGCACCGGTGATCTGCTTGCCGCCGCGTGCCTGTTCGGAAGCCGAGCGCTCCACTTGCTGGGAGATGGTGCGCATCTTTTCGCCGCTCTTCATGATCAGCTCCGAGCCACGCGCCTGCTGGGCGGTCGCGGCGGCGATCTGTTGCACCGTCTCGGCGATGCGTCCGATCGCGTCGGTGACTTGCTTGCTGCCCTTCGCCTGTTCGACGGTGGCGCGGGCGATCGCGCGGACCATGTTGGTGCTCTTCTGGGAGCTCTCCAGGATCTTCTTCAGGGCGCGCTCGGCCTCGTTCGAGACCTCGACGCCGCGATCGACGTTCTGTGCGCCCCGCTCGACTGCGTGAATCGCGTTCTTGCTCTCCGACTGGATCGTCTTGATGAGATCCGCGATCTCCTTGGTGCTGGCGGCGGCGCGCTCCGCCAGATCCTTGATCTCGTCGGCGACCACCGCGAACCCCTTGCCGTGCTCTCCAGCCTGGGCCGCAATGATGGCAGCGTTGAGTGCCAGGAGGTTGGTCTGCTCGGCCACCTCGTCGATCACGTTCAGGATCTGCCCAATCGCGTCGATTCGCGACCCGAGGTTGCTGATCACTGCGACGGCTTCCTGGGTGCTCTCCTTGATCCGGTAGATCTCGCCGATTGTCTTCAGGATCGACTCGGCGCCGCGCTCCGCGTCCTGGGCCACCTCTTCGCTGAGGCGCGCGGTCTCGTTGGCATTCGACTGCACCTGGTCGATCGAGACGTCCATCTCGTTCATGCTCGAGCTGGTTTCCTCAGCCGTCAGCGAGAGAGCGTCGACGTTCTTCGCGACCTCCTTGATCGAGAACGCCATCTCCTCGATGGACGCCACCGTTTCGCGGACGCTCGCGCCAAGCTCGCCGATGTTCTCGGCGACTTCGTCGGTCGTCGCCGTCATCTCGAGGATCGATGTGCTCGACTCCTCCGCGCTCGAAGCGAGCAGCTCGACGTGGTGGGCGATCTCCCTCAGGCTTGCGCCCATCTCGTCGACGAATCGCGAGGACTGCTCGGCGGCGTTCATCTGGGTGGCGACCCCGTCGGTCAGCTGCCGGATGACGTCGGCGAGCTCCTGACTGGCCTCGCTGATCTTCTCGCCCCGCGCGGCGCGGTCGCCGCCCACCTCACGGCGCACGCGTTCCACCTCGCTGCTTGCCTCGTTGCGCGCGCGTTCCACCGCGGCCGCCGCGTCGCTCCGCGCGCGCTCCAGCTCGGCGGCGAGCTCTGCAGCGCGCTGCTCGGAGGAGCGCTGCGCCGCGCGCGCCTCCGCGAGCTCGGTCTCGCGCCGCTCGGCTTCTCGGGACACCTCGCGGACCTCCGCGAGCTCTCCGTACAGGGCGCGCAGCGGCGTCGAGATCCCGGCAGGGGTCTCGACGCGCTTGCCCTGGAGCGCCCGGCCGATCGCTTCGCGCAGCGCGGTCAGGCCCTCGTCCGACTCACCCTTTCCAGCCAGATAGACGGCAACCCCACCGGCGATGGCAGCCACCGCGCCCAGTAGCCATCCCTGCGACGACCCTCCCAAGACACCCACTGCCAGGCCGCCGACTACCAGGCCGCCGACGATGACCACGATGAAACCCACCATTTGCCGCTGCGACATCGGATTCATGATGCTCTTTCGTTGCCCCGACCGGCAAGGTGCCGGAAACGCGAATGAAAGAGTATGGGGGTGCCGTCCGGGTCACAAGCGACTTTGGTGCTCGGAGCGGACGACGGGCGCGATGACGTCGGCGACCTAGCGGCGTGAGAGTTTTCCCCGGCGCGGTTCCATCCGCTTTTTGTCCGTCTCAGTGGGAGAATCCACGCCGGATTTCTGCTCCTGCGGACCTGTATCTCGGCGGACGACGGGCGCGGGTGTTTTGCGAGGTTGCGGCGTCTTGTGGTCCTCGGGATCGGCTCGAGGGCGCTTGGTTTCTGGGGGCAGTCGTTCCCGATCCGTCGCCGGTTGCGGCTTCTTGTCGGTGGCGACAGCCCCATCACCTCGACGTGGCGGTGTGGGGTCCGCGGTAACTGGGCGCGGCGGTGGCGGGGTCGATCCGGCGGCGGGGGGCCGGCGGGGTGCTGGCGTTGGCGGCTGGGGGGCCATCCTCGGCGCCGCGACCCGGCGGTGCCCAGGTTCGCGCGGCGCCGAGTGGGTGGCGGCCGTGCGCATCGGTGGCGGGGGGCCTGGGTACCGGGCGACCACCGGGGGTGGCGGTGGACGGCAGGGGCCTTCCGCACAGGAGTAGCAATGGCCGTCCGCCACGCTGTGCGGAGCGGAGCCCGCGGAGTGAACGACGACGGTGCACGCCGACCCCAGCGGGAGCGCCAGACCGATGACGGCAACGGAGAGGATGGAGGGAGCGCGGCTCACGTTCCATTATCCGTGCGAGCACACACGATCCTTCCCGAACGTCTGAAGGCCGGCCTATCGGCCTCGTCTCGGTCACGTCGCGCTGCTCGGCGGCTGTGGTCCCTCGGCCAACAGCGTCGGCCCGCCGATCGGCAATCGCACCGCAAACTCGGCCCCTCCGTCGCGTGGGCGTCGGTGCACGATCTCTCCCCCGTGCTCGACGACGATGCGGTGCACGATGGCCAGACCCAAACCCGTACCTTTGTCCTTGGTGGTAGCGTAGGGCTCGAAGAGCCGCTCCTCCATTTCGGGTGGCACTCCGGGCCCGTTGTCGCGGACCCGGATCCAGACCTCGTCACTCTCCACGGTCACCGTGACGGTCACCCGGGGAGCCTCGCCAGACTCGCAAGCGTCGACGGCGTTCTGCACCAGATTGGTCACAACCTGGATCATCTGGTCGCGATCTGCGGTCACGGTGGGATGCCCCTCCGCGACCAGTTCGACCTGAGCTCGATCGCCATCGTGCAGTCCCACGACCTGCTTGACCGCAGCGACCAGGTCGTGGGGCGCCGGACTGGGTGGGGGCAGCCGCGCGAAGCGGGTGAACTCGTTGACGATCGTCGTGATGCGCTCGACCTCGCTGAGCACGGTCTGACTCGCCTCGTCGAAGTACTCGTCGAAGCGGGGGTCTTCTCGCAGCCGCAGGCGGCGGAGCGTCTCGATGGCGGCGCGGATAGGCGCCAGCGGGTTCTTGATCTCATGGGCGACGCGGCGCGCGATCTCCCGTCGCGCGGCGATGCGCTCGGTCGTGGCGAGCCGCTTGCGCAGCGCGACCAGGTCTGCGATCGCCTGGTTGAAGCTCTCGGCCAGCTCACGCAGCTCGCGCCCGCCGCGCCCCTGTACTGGCTGTGGCTCGCCGTGAAGCACCTCTCGTGCCTGGCGCGAAAGGTTGACAATCGGGCGGGCCAGTCCGCGCGCCAGGAGCCACGCCAGGATCAGCGCCAGCCCAAATGTGCCCGTGCCCAGCGCGAAGATGGTGAGGTCCAGCTGCTGCAATGCCCGGTGGAGCGGCTTGCGTGATTGGGTCGCGTAGACGGCCAGACCGCCGAGCTCGGGCAGCTCGATCGTCTTGACCATCGTCGCCGCACCCTGCGGTGGACGGTTCAATGAAAGCTCGACGGTGCCGCCCGCGGCCTCGGCGAGCACTGGCTCGAGGTGCCGTGCGGCGATCAACCCAACCGCCAGCCGCCCGCGTTCGGCTCGGCAGTGCGTCACCAGAGCGCGCTCTCCGGCGTCGAGTCGGACTCGCGCTCGGGGGGGCGGCTCGTTGCGCAGGATCGCTCCGAGCGCCGGATCGGTCTTTCCCACAAGCCCATCGGCGTGGCCGGCCCCCAGGATCTCCCCCTGCGAGGTGACCAGGAGCAGCTCATCGAAATCGAAGGCGCGCATCAGTTCCGGCACCCGGAGGCTCAGCGCCAGTCGCCGGCCGGGATCCAGGCGTCCCGCCGCGAGGTCGACCAAGGCGCCATCGACAGCCGGGTCGTGGCGGCACAGGGGGCGCACCAGTGCCGGGAGTTGCTCGGTCTGGACGCGGAGCTCGGCGCGTAGGCGCTGCGCGGTGTCCTCGAACTGGGCCTGAAACTGGTCTGCCTCCGTCTGGCGCCACGCTTCTCGCACGCCGAAGGCGAGCGCCGCTGTTGTCACGATGGTGAGGACGCCAATCGCAACGAGCAGTCGCTGGGCGAGGGTCACTCGTCCATCCTACAGCGATCATCGTCGGCGATGATGGCCAGCCCGCAATCGTGCCCAGTTGACGAAGACGCCATCTTTCGAAGTCTCTGCCCCCCAACCCAAGCAGGGGCCTGGGCCGAGAACTCAAATCCACGCAGCTGCCCAGCACTGTAGATTGGTGCGCGCAATTGTCGAACACTTCGACGATTGCGCGCGGCGGTTGCGTGGAGCGGCCGGGGCTGGTTAGGGTCCCGGGCCTGTGCGTCGTCTTTTCCCCCTGCTCCCCTTGCTCTGGCTCGGTTGTGCTGCTCAGCAGCAGAGCGCCACGCGTGACCGCGCTCCCCGGGGCGCCTCCTCTGGCGACCAGTCGGGAGCGACTGCCGCACCTCAGCCGGCCGCGCGCCTCGCAGAGCTTCCATCCGGAGCGTTTGGCCCCTATCTCGCGATGTCCCGGGGATCTCGTCTGGTGGTTTGGGCTGAACCAGAGGGCCGGGGCTACGCGTGGAACACGCTGACACTGGGAGCTCGGGGGCAGCCGAAAGCGGATCCGTTGAGAATCGGCTCCGCGCCCGCCGGGCTGGGCCTGGTGGCGCTACGCGGCGCCGCTGACGGTGGCTACCTCCTGCTCTGGACGCACGGCGACGAGGAGCGCGAGTTCGTGGTGGCCGCCCGCCTCGGCCAGGGCGGCGAGCTATCGGGTGCCCCGGTCGAGGTTGGAAGCGCCGACTCGGTCCTCTGGGTGGAGTCGGTGGCGCTGCCCCGCGCCACGGTCGTGCTGTGGGCAGAGCGGGGAGGGGGCAGGGCTACCCTGCGCGCGCGGGTGCTCGATCTCGCGGGGAGGCCCCAGGGCGATCCTGTCGTATTGCTCGACTCGCTGCTGGCCTGGCAGGCCGTTCGTGTTCCCGAGGGTGTGGCGATCGCTGGTGTCCAGCGCGGCGCAGACCCGGATCGCGGGAAGGTAGTGGTCCGGTATCTGGATCGCGTGGGCGCGCCCGCACAGGACCCAGTCGTCGTCTCCGACTCCCCCACCGCGCGGCCCGACGTCGACGCGGTGGCGGTGCCGGGTGGGTTGCTGGTGGCATGGACAGACCTGCGGGACGGGGACCCTGCCGTGTTCATGGCGGGTCTGGACGCGACTGCTGCGCTGGTGCGCCCTCCGGCGCGCGCGACGCACGGGCTGGGGGCCGAGGCGTTTGTGCGCTTGGTCGGCTCGAGCTCAGGAAAGAGTCAGCCGTACCTGGTCTGGGAGGCCCTGGGTGAGCGGCCTGACGAAGGGCGATCGCTCCGCGCCGCCGGTGTCGACGGACGCTGGAAACTGGCGGGTCAATACGCATCGATCGCTGTCGCTTCGAGCGAGGAGCTGCCCGAGTTCACTGCCACCGACCGCGGACTCCAGGCACTCACGCTGGCTGCGCCCTGCCCGACCGAAGGCACTTGCGACGGCAGCTCGGCGGGTCCGTTCTTCGTCGCGCTGGACACCCAGCTGGCGCCGCAAGCCGCGGAACCACTGCGGCTCTCCACAGGTGGCCAGCGCGTCACCGCTGCCTGGGATCTCAGCTGCACGAAGCAAGATTGCGTAGCGCTGGTTGCCGCCGAAGGGTCGCCCACCCCCGTGTTCGCAGTCGAGCTGGGCGTTACGGGAGGGCAGTGGCGCTCTCCCGCCCAACAGCTGGAACCACCGCGGCGGCCCTTCCCGACTTCGCTGCACGTGGTTCAGCGCACCGACCCGCTGAGCGATCTCGCGGTGGCGCGGGTGGGGAACGAAACGCTGGTTACCTGGCTGACCTATTTCGACCCGACCTTGCCCTACGAACGACCGGACCAGCCGGCGCCCGACGGTCGCTGGGCTCCCGTGCGTGCCCAGCTGTGGACCAGTCGTCTGTCGGGTGGTGAGCTGACCCGGCCGACCAACATCTCCTATCGCGCGCGGTCGTTGGGCGGAGTGGCCCTGGCACCCGCCCCCGACCGGGCCGAGGCGCTGCTCGCCTGGTCGGCGCTGGACCAGAATCGACCCCAGGTGTTTTTGACGCTGCTGGGCGAGAGGGGCCAGCGCGAGGATCAGAAGATGTTCACGAGCAGCGCGGGTGAAGTCAGCGACGTGGCGGCTGCGACCGTCAGTGACGGTTGGATTGTCGGCTGGGTCGACGAGCGACACGGTGACCCCGAGGTGTACGTGGCCAAGGTCGAACGCTCGCTGCTACGAAAGGGCGAGGAACAGCGGGTCACCGACGCGACTGGGGTGGCCACGGGGCTCCAGTTGATCAGCAGTGGTGACGACGAGGTGCTCGCGGTCTGGGCTGACGCTCGCGACCAAGCGCATCCCGGATGGGCGGACATCTACGCGGCACGGGTCGGGGCCCAGGATGGCAAGCTTGTGGCGGAGCCGAAGCGGCTTGCCTCTTCCCGTGGGCACTCGCATTCGCCGGCTCTTGCCCGTCTTGGCAGCACGGTCATCGTGGCCTGGATCGACGTTCCGGCGGACCAGGAGCAGGGCGCCGCAGGGGTGTCGGTTGCCCAGCTGGAGGCTGGGGCTCGCTTCCGTTCGCCGCCTGCTCGGTTGAGCACTGATGGCGTGCCCACTTCGCTGGCTCTCGATTGCGACGCGAAGCGCTGCCACGTCGTCGCGGCGCTCGACACTGGTTCGCAGTCGGCTCTGGCCGCGCTCACTTGGGAACCTCGGGACGCCGGCACGCCGCGCCGCCTGCGAGCCCTGCCCGGCGCCAGCGGCCAGCCAGTCCCGGCCGTGCTCTTCGGGGATCTCCTGCTGTACGCAGATCAACCGGAGCGCGAAGCGGGCCGGCTCAGCCTGATGGGGATCGATTGGTAGGTCGAAGGCCTCCACGCGAAAAAAAAAAGAGCGACCCCGCCGGGAAGGCCGGCGGGGTCGTGTGCATTGCAGGAAGGGTGCGGAGTCTCTGCGGCGGATTCGCGACGCTGGCGTTGTTCGGGAGGTCGCGTCGCGGAGATGGGTGGCTCGGGAGGTAGCGCCGCACGCAGGCAGCACGAACCTTTCCGCAATACATTGAGTGTCGTGTACTTGGCGATCGTTGCTTGGCTGTTGGTCACCTCCTCGTGGCTTCATTTGCTCCAACCCATGAGGGCGACGGAGCATTCCCGTCGGGTGCACCAGAATCGACAGTCCATGCCGGACCCGGGTTCCCGAGAGTTGCTTCTTCTCTGGGTCACGCGCCCCCGCACTGGGCTATAGATTGTTTCTCATGGCGGCCGGAGTCCCCCTCGCCGCGACCAGGTTGTTCGGTCTGCGTGGCAACGAGCTAGTTCGGGCGCTGCCGGTCGCGATCGCCTACGGGCTCGTCCTGGCTTCCATGTACGTGCTGAAGCCAGCGAGGAATGCGCTGTTCTTGGGCCGCTTCGGGGTCGAACAGCTGCCGTACGTCCTACTCTTGGTGGCGCTCGTTGGCGGTGTGTCAGCTGCGCTCTACGGACGGGCCGGGCGACCAGCCCAGGCTCGGCGGATGGTCTTGGTGCTGTTCCCCTTCCTGGCGGTCCAGCTCGTGGTGTTCTGGCTGCTCCTGGGAGATCAGGGGCCCGGCTGGCTCGTCTATGCGTTCTACGTTTGGGTCAACCTCTACGGACTGGTGGCCACCTCGCTCATCTGGCTCATTGCCAACTCCGTCTTCGATGCACGCGAGGCGCGACGGGCGTTTGGCTTCATCGGTGCGGGGGGTATTGCGGGGGCGATTGTCGGGGGCGCGTTCACCCAGTTGGCGGTCGCGCACCTGGGCACGCTGAATCTGCTGCTCATTTGTGTGGTGGCGATGCTGGTGGCCGCGGCCGTCGCGCAGCTTCCCCGACCCCTCGACGTGCCAGCGACCAGTGCCCGCCGCCGCAACTCAGCCGAGGTGGGGACGGGGTGGGCGGCCTCGCCCCTCCTCTTCTGGCTGGTGCCGATGGTGGGCTTGGCGGCGGTGGTGAGCGTCATCGTCGACATCCAGTTCAATGCCGTGGTGGCCGAAACGTTCACCACGGTCGACCGGAAGACGGCGTTCTTTGGGCAGTTCTTCGCCGTGCTGAACCTGTTTGCCCTCGTCTTCCAACTCGTGGGAACGCCGCGGATCCTCCGGCGGCTCGGAGTTGGCAACGCGCTGCTCGTCTTGCCCGTCAGCCTCGCTCTGGGTTCGGCACTGGCCTTCGTCGCGCCCGTGCTCGCCGTCGCCCTCCTCCCCAAATCGGTGGACGGTGGGGTGCGGCACTCGCTGCACAAGGCGGCCAGCGAGATCCTCTATCTCCCGCTGTCGGACCCACTCAAACAGCGGGCCAAGCTCTTCCTCGACTCCACCATCGACAACCTCGGTACCGGTGTCGGGGCGGTACTGGCGTTGCTGATGACGAGCGTGCTGACGCTGCACCACCGCCACCTCGGGCTGGTCCTGCTGGTGGTCATTGCGGGCTGGGTGCTCGTGACCACACGGGTGCACCGCGCCTACGTGGACGCGTTTCGTCAGGCCCTTCTCCGCCGGGAGCTGGACCCCGAAGCGCATCGCGTCGAGCTCAGCGACGCGGCCTCGATCCAGAGCCTGCTGGCGGCGCTCGACAGCGACAACGATCGCCAGATCGCCTACTCGCTGCAGATGCTCGCGTCGGTGGAGAGCGAGGCGGTGATTCAGAAGGCGCTGCCGCTCCTCTCCCACTCCGTCGCGGAGATTCGTGTTCAAGCCCTACGGGTGCTGCAAGCACAGCCCGGACAGTCCGCCGCCGAGCAGGCCCGCGCGTTGGTTGCGGACGAGGATCCTCGAGTGCGTGTGGCGGCGATGTACTACCTGTGCACCCGTAGCGACGGGGAGCGAGCCGAGCGCTTGCGAGAGTTCCTCGACTCCGGCAACGATGAGCTCGTGGCGGCCGCGCTCGGCTGTTTGGCGGAGCACTGGCCCGACGAAGCGGAGCGTCACCTCACCCCGACGTTCATCGCCGAGTTACTCGAGCGCCAGGGTGCGGCTGGGGTCGTTCTGCGGCGCGAGCTTGCGCGACTTGCCGGTTCGTTTTCCGATCCGTCGCTGGCGGCGCGCGAGCAGCTGACGCGCGACGAATCGCCCGCGGTGTTGGGGGCCGCGATCGAGGCGGCCGGTCGCCGGAAGGCGCCAGAGCACGTCCCTTGGCTGCTTCAACAGCTGGCCAATCGGCAGGTCCGGGTGCAGGCGCGCTCCGCGCTGGCGGGCTACGGTGTGAGGGTATTGCCCGCGCTTCGCGATGCCCTCACGAATCCCGAAGTGCCAAAGGCGATCCGACGCGGGGTCGCTCGCGTGCTGGCCAGGATTGGGCATCAGAAGACCGTGGATCTGGTGGCGGCGCTGGCGCTCGACGCCCCGGCTGGAGAACGTTTGCAGTTGCTCAAGACGCTGAACAAGCTGCGTGAACGCAACCCGCGCCTGCGCTTCGATCGCGGTCGTCTTGCCCCGCTGCTCGACGATGAGGTGAGACTGCACGCGCGCCTGGTGGCGCTCTGTCGGGCCGCCGACAAGCCGGTCACCCCGCCGGCACGCTTGTTGTGGCGCGCTCTCGGCGAGAAGCAGGGAGAGGCGCTGGAGCGCGCTTTCCGCGTGCTGGGACTGCTCTATCCACCGAAAGATATTTACAATGCCTATCTGGGCGTTGTGAGCGGGAACCGAGTGGTGAAGGCCAGCGCAATCGAGTTCCTGGACAACCTTCTGGCGCGCGATGATCAGCGCCAGGTGGTCCCGATGCTCGAGGCGGAGCCGCTACCGGCTGTCGACGAGTCGATGGAGGGTCACTGGCTGCTGCCTTTGATGCGGAGTCGCGACGCCTGGTTGCGGGCCTGCGCGGTGTTCAACGCTGACCCAACGCTGCTCGAGTCGATCCGCGACCAGGTCCAGCAGGCTCGGCGCGACCCCGATCCGATCGTTCGGGAGACTGCCGATCTGGTGTTGCGTCGAGGAGGGATGTGAGCACGTGCTGACCATCGTGGAGAAGGTCATCCTGTTGCAGAGCGTTGACGTGTTCAGCGAGGTGTCGACCGAACAGCTGGCGCACGTGGCGGCGATCGCCGAGGAGTACGACGAACCGCAGGGGGCGCGTATCTACTCGGAGGCGGACCCTTCGGACGCGATGTACATCGTGCTAGGCGGAAAGGTTCGCCTCCATCGAGGTGACACGGAGGTGACGGTGGCCGAAGTCGAGATGGCCTTTGGGACGTGGGCCCTGTTCGACGACGAGCTGCGCGTCGTGTCGGCGACGGCACTGGCACCTTGTCGGTTGCTCCGCATCGACAAGGAGGACTTCATCGAGCTGCTTGCCGACAACGTCGAGATCACTCAAGGCGTGCTCAAGGCGGTGGTGGGCCGGCTGCGGGCGCTGGCTGGCCGCGTGGGCGTTGGACGCGGATGATGTCGGTTGACGGCGGCGCCCGAACCGAGGTTAGCTGCCGTCTCGAGGAACTCTGATGGGAGACCAGGCCACGGTCCTGATCGTCGACGACGAGGAGATGGTGCTGACTAGCCTCTCCACGTATCTGACGCTGGAAACGGAGTACGAGGTCGTTACCTTCACGTCGGCGCGGGAGGCGCTGGGCTACGCGAGAGCGCACGAGATTGACTTGGTGATCTCGGATTTCTTGATGCCCGAAATGGACGGGATCGCGTTTCTCTCACAGGTTCGTGACCTGATGCCGGAAGTGCCGCGCGTGATCCTCACCGGGTACGCCGACAAGGAGAACGCGATCAAGGCGATCAATGAGGTTGGTCTCTATCAGTACATCGAGAAGCCTTGGGACAACGACGACCTGCGCCTCATTATTCGCAACGGAGTCGAGAAGAAGAAACTAATGGAGAAACTGCAGTCCAAGGTTCGTGAGATCAACGAGGCTTATGGTGAGCTGCAGAGCATCCAGCAGGAGATCCTCAAGGCGTTTGCCTGAGCGGGTTGATTGGTGTTGGTGCGGAGTCGTGGCTCCGTCGGAGCTGTCCCGCGACCCGGTGACCCGGGCGGTCGGTGTACCGTCGGTGGCAGCGGGCAAACCCAATTCCGGGTGGCCGGTTCCCTCGCTGTGAGGTGTTCGGATCGGCGGACGGCTCGGGCCCCGCACCTTTTCCGAGTGGGCTCGAGCGAAGAAAGCCACTCGGTGGGCTAGCGTTCCGCTGCCAACAAGCCCATCGTCGGGCCCGTGACGACGCAGTTGCGCCGCCGGAGCTTGCTCGAACGCGGACTCGGTCTGTTCAGCGAGATGCGCGCTGGCGAGGGTCCAACCACGTTGCTCTTCCTGCTCAACGTCTTCCTGGTGCTCGTCGGGTACTACGTGATCAAGACGGTGCGGGAGCCGCTCGTGCTGGCGACTGGCGGCGCGGAGCTCAAGAGCTACGCGGCGGCGGTGCAGGCAGCGACCCTGGTGTTCTTCGTACCCGTCTACAGCTGGCTCGCCTCCCGCGTGAGCACCAAGCGGCTGCTGGTGACGATGATTCTGTTCTTCGTTGCTTGGCTGGAGCTTTTCTTCGTCGGGTTGCAGCTGCGGGTCCCGTTGCTGGGTTTCGTCTTCTACGTTTGGGTGGGGATCTTCAGCGTCTCCGTGATCGCCATGTTCTGGTCGTTCGCCAACGAGGTGCACACCAGCGAGGAGGGTGAGCGGCTCTTTCCGGTGATCGGGATCGGGGCGGCGACGGGTGCCTACGGCGGGTCGAAGGTGGCAGAGTGGCTGTTTCGGGCGGGATTCTCCGCTGGAGTTCTGCTGCAGGTCGCCGCCGCGATTCTCGTTGCTCACCTCGGGTTGTACTTCGTGATCCTGCGGCGCCCGGATCGCCAACCCCAGGACAAGCCCCCCGGACCGACGAAGAGCCCCTGGCGGGACTCCTTGGAAGGGTTCGCGATGGTATTCGGGTCGGGATACATCGCCTCGATTGCCGTCCTGCTGGTCCTTCTCAATCTAGTGAACAGCCTCGGCGAGTACATCCTGAGCAGTTACGTGGTCGAGCTAGCCGACCAGACCCTCGCCCATGCGGGGGCCGTCGCTGACCCTACGGTGTTCAAGCAGCAGTTCATCGGTTCCTTCTATGGGGGGTTCTTCTCGTGGGTGAACCTGCTTGGGGTCGTGTTCCAGGCGCTAGTGGTGTCCCGCCTGGTCAAGTACTTCGGCATCGGCGGGGTGCTCTTCGCCTTGCCCGTAGTCTCCCTGGGCGCCTACTCCCTGGCCGCCGTGGGCGCATCTTTCGCGGTCTTTCGCTGGACCAAGATGGCGGAGAACGCAACCGATTACTCGGTGATGAACACCGCAAAGCACATGCTGTGGCTGCCCACGTCCCGGGACGCGAAGTACAAGGCCAAGCAGGCCGTCGACACATTCTTCGTGCGACTGGGCGATGTGCTGGCGGCAGGGCTCGTGTTTGCAGGCACGTACGTGGGACTGGGCCGACAGATCTTCGCGAGCGCCAACGTTGTCGTGGTCGTCGCCTGGCTCGCCCTAGCCTGGGCTCTGGCTCAGCGATACCAGGCTCCCCGCTGAGAAGCAGAAGAACGGTGGGCCGGTCTGGCCCCCTGGCTGCAATTTGCGGGCCGTGCCGGGTGCATGGGCGCCCGCCTGAGGGTATCGTCCGTCTCGAGGACCCATGGTCCAGGAACCCGTTGCGCCCGGACATGTCTTAGCGGAGCGCTACCGGCTCGAAACCGTGCTGGGCCAGGGCGGCTTTGGAACCGTCTGGCGTGCCGAGCATCTGGTGCTCGAGGCACCGGTGGCGATCAAGCTCATCGACCCCGACATCGCTCACGACGAGGTGGCGGTAGAACGGTTCATGCGCGAGGCCAAAGCGGCTGCAAGTTTGCGGAGTCCCCATGTGGTTCAGATTCTCGACTACGGGATTCACGCGGAGCAGCCATTCATTGCCATGGAGCTGCTCGAGGGAGAGACACTCCAGCAGCGCCTCAAGCGGCTTGGACGGCTGGACGCGGCCGATGCGGTTCGCGTCCTGACGCATATCGCGCGCGCCATCACCCGCGCGCACGAGGCGGGCGTGGTGCATCGGGACCTGAAGCCAGAGAACGTCTTTCTGGTTCCGAACGACGACGAGGAGATCGCCAAGGTTCTCGACTTCGGTGTTGCCAAGGTAGATCCGACGAAGCTGGGGTCGCAGAGCACCTCGACCCGTACTGGCTCGCTGCTCGGGACGCCGTACTACATGAGCCCCGAGCAGGTGCTGGGCAACAAGGAGATCGACTGGCGTTCCGACCTCTGGTCGATGGGGGTGATCGCCTTCGAGATGATCACCGGACGACGCCCCTTCTTCAGCGACGGGTTGGGTGACCTGGTTCTGCAGATCACCGTGCGACAGTTGCCGGTCCCCTCACAGTTCGCCCCGGTTCCCAACGGGTTCGACGACTGGTGGGAGCGGACCATGACGCGTGAGCCGCAGGCTCGTGTATCGTCCGCACGCGAGCTGGTGGACAGTCTTCGCGAGGTGCTCGATCTGGACACCGAGGAAGTCGGTGCCGTCGTGACGGTCCCGGAGCCTGGTGAGGAACAGCCGGGAGGGCTGGCATCGGTGTCGGGAGCGAGCTCCGCGGTCCGGACCGCCCCCACCACGCGGGTCGCTTCCCCAACCGCAGCCACGGTACGCGTCGCTCCCGCGTCGCAATCGGGTGGCGGCTCCGCCCCCTTGCGGCGCTCGGGAGGAGTGACCGCTGCCGCGTCGTCGGTTGAGGTGAACCCCGACGAGGAAGGACTCGACGAGGAAGGACTCGACGAGGATTCTCCCCCTACTCAGGCGGCAGCCGAGCCCCCACAGCCGCACCCGGCTCCGCCGAGCCGAGCACTCGCCGTCTGGGTGGCGCTCGGGGCGCTAGCGGTGGGCGCTGGGGGCACCGTGGTTGCCGTTCGGTACCTCGACCGGCAGTCCGCGCCGCCGCCGCCGGTGAGTTCCCCGCAGCTCCAGCGGCCCCAGCTGCCCACTACGCCCCGTGCTTCCGGCTGGGCACCGGTGTCCCCGACCCCGGTTGGCGCCTCTTCCGCTCCGGTTGTTGCCGGGAGTGCCGGGGGGGCGGGGTCCGTCGCCTCCGCGGCGCCTCCGGCGTCGAGCGGCGAGGCTGGCGAGATTCGACCGCCAGACGAGTGGCGACCGCGGGAGGTCGACGGCAAGCTCGTCAAGCCCGACTGGGCCCAGCCCGACGTTCCCGAAGAGGTGGGTCCGCCCCCGCCCCCGCCGTTGCCTCCGCGACCGGACGACAACCCATACTGACGGCCGCTGCGCGTCACTGCTCGTCTGGTGGTGATGCCGGAGAGGGGCGCGCTGGGAGGGTAGGACCGAGCTGGCGCGTGAACACGGTGATGAGCGCCTCGTTGGCCGCGTCGGGGGACGGTAGAGCACCGTCGCCAAGGTACAGGCCGAACGAGTCCTCGTGGTAGTCGTGGTACGTGAAGTGGAGGTTGCGTTCGAACAAGAGGTCGAGCATGTCCGACGTCCACCGGTCCCCGCCGCGGTCGTCCTCGAAGGCGGCACGGATGGCGCCAAACTCTCCGAGGAAGAGCGGTACTCCGTGCTCCTTGCCCCAGGCCACGTAGGCGTCGAGCTCCTGCGCCAGGAAGTCCCGGTCGCGGGCATGCACGGGCACCTGCGCGGAATAGAAGTCGAGGCGAATCTGGCAGGTGGCGCCGTCCTGGACCGCTTCCCCCTTCATCCAACCGCTCAGGCGATAGGTCTCCCCGAGCTTGGCGCGGAAGCGCCAGACCTCCGCGCTCAGGTTGGCGTCCGCCGTGGTTCCCGCGATGCTGACCGAGGCTTCGTCGCCATGGCCGACACGCTCGCCCGACCGGTGACCGCTGGCGTCCTCGCTCCAGAAGTACCACCCGCGGGTATCGGTCAGGTTCACCTCGTAGAGCTTTCCGACGACGTTCCCTTCGGTGTCCAGCTGCTCGAGCACCAGGTCGTCGAAGTAGGCCTTCCCATGGTTCTTCTTGCAGACCAGTGACGGCTTTCCGACGACGTGGTCGGGATCCTTCACCTGGAACGGTTCCCCCTCGTAGTATGTCCAGTCACTGTCGCCGGGCGGGAGCGCGGGGCTTCCGAAGGTGGCGGCAGCGAAGTCAGCGAGGTACCACTCGAGCCCCACTTTGCTCTGGTCGGGGTAGCGCTGGTCTACCGCGACGAAGTCCACCCAGGGCGCCCCCTGGTGAGTGAAGTGGAACGGCTTGTAGAAGTGAAACTCGTAGACGACGTTGGGGTCATCGACGAGGAAGAAGTTGCGGTCATCGTTCTCCTTCCAGTCGCCCTGCACGGCGTTGAAGCGCTCGATGAAGAAGATGTGCTCGGGATCGACTGCGCGGACCGCCTTGACGGTGCGGTTGGCCAGATCGATCCATTGCTCGGGTGCCTGCGTCACCACCGGTTCGTTCAGAAAGTCATAGCCTGCGATCGTGGGTTCCCCTCGGTAGCGCTCGGCAATCGCCTTCCAGAGCTCGACGAAGCGCTCCTGTGCGGCCGGCGACTCCCACAGATCTCTGCCCCTGCCCAGTGACTGATACCCACCCGGGGGCACGTGGAGATTGAGGATCAGGTAGATGCCTCGCTGCTTCGCCCAGGCGACGTTGTCGTCGAGCCAGCGAAACCCCTCCTCTCTGTACTCACCCGGTTCCGCGTCTGCGTCCATGAACGTGAGATAGTTCATGTAGAAACGAACGGCATTCATGCCCATGTCGCGGACCCGGTCGTAGTCAATCTCGGAGTGGTGCTCGTCGGGGAGCGGGTCGTCCTGCCAGACGCGATTGCCGAATGCGATGCCGCGGAGCAGAACGGGTTGTCCCAGTCCGTTCACGACCTGGTCTCCCTGCACACGCAGCACCGGCTCGCTCTGGGGTAGCGGGATCACCGCCATTGGCGCTGCTGCAGGAGGGGCGCAGGCAGTGACGGCGACGACCAGGATGGAGGGGACGAGACTGGCGGTGCGCATCGAGGTATCTCCAGGGAGGGTGGTGGCGGTCACACGCGCGACCCGGCACCCACCAGTATTTGATTACCCGCGTCGCGTGACCAGGGCGGGATGGCGGCGGTCCGTGGCGGCCCGAGCTCAGCGACAAGCGGCGTCCCGAAACGTGACCGAGACGAGCGTTGGCGCGCTAGCGCCAAGCCGCTGCGGAACTTCCCCCAGAGCCAACGGTGTCCAGCGCCGTTGGCCCGCGACCCACCGACTCCGGTGCGCTTCCGGGATGGTCCACCTGCCCAGAATTCAACGTCCGGGCACCCGCGGCGATCTCGGTCCCGGCGTCCCTCGACGGAACAACAGTGGAGCTGTGGGGGATCGAACCCCAGACCTCCTGACTGCCAGTCAGGCGCTCTCCCAGCTGAGCTACAGCCCCAGGGGGGAGCGGGAGACTACACGATTGCTTGGTGATGGCCAGCGATTTTCGCGCTCGAGTGCGCTCGTGGTGCTGGTCACGCCGGCACGCGCGGTGGTCACGCCCGTCGCCGCTGAGGTGGGCCTCTCCTAGGGGGCCCGCGCTTTGCGCGGGAGGCTTGGTATCCGCGGTGGTCGTCGCCGAGAAAGCAGAAGTGGGCGGAGTCGACGTCCTCTCGCGTCCCGAGTGCGTCGGCGTCCCGTCCACCAGTGGTCGCGCTCCTCGTCGAGCGTTTCGCTGGCTACTCCGCTGCTGGTTGGGCGCTGTCGGCGGGCTGCGCGCTGCCAGTTGCGCCAGCGAGTTCGTCTGTTGTCTTGCCGGCAGGCCGGGTCACAAGCCAAGCGAACAGCACGACGAGGGCGATGGCGATCCCGAGCAGCGGCATCCAGCTCGGGGTCGGCGCTTCGTCCGCGGCCAGCTGCTCCTCGGGAAACTGGTCGGGATCGTCCGGCTGGTATTCGTCCCCTTGCACCATGCTCGCCTTTTACGGATAGCGCCCGCCCTGGGTCAAGCAGCAGTCACCACGCCGCGATTGTCAGTCGGTGGGCCGGTTGTCCGCGTGGGGCCGCACTTGGCTCCCACGGCCTCGCGCACTGAGGGACAATGGGTGCGGCTTGCGTGCTGCCCGCGCGGGTCTTCGGCCGAATGGAGCTCCTCACCTTTGCCGTTGTCGCCAAGTCTGCGGACACGGGCGCGCTCGCGGAACGCTTCTGTCGCCGCCTCCAGGAGGTGACCGCGATTGCCGTCCGTCCTCGGGTCCTCGGGTCATACGCCGAGATGCTGGCCCAGTTCGAAGCGGGCGAGATCGACCTCGCCTGGGCACCACCGCTGGTTGCCACGCAGCTCGAAGACCGCGGCTTGGTCCGGTTGCTGACCGTCGTGCAGCGCGCGTTCAACTCGGGCTACCACTCGGCGCTTTTCACGCGAGTGGAGACCGGGCTGCGGACCGTGCGCGACTTGGATGGCGTGAGCGTGGCCTGGGTGTCCGAGCAGAGCGCCTCTGGATACTGCGTGCCACGCTGGCACTTGCGGTCCCAGGGGATCGATCTCGGACAGGCCTTCGGGGCGGAACGCTTCCTCCTCAATCACCAGGCGGTGGCACGTGCCGTCTGCGGGGGGGACGCCGCCGTTGGAGCCACGCACGTCGCCATGGACCCCATCAGCGGCCGCGTGGCCAGCGCCCCATGGGAGGGGGTAGCTGACGATGGGGCGGCGATCCGCATCCTGCTCCTGGTCGGGCCGATCCCAGGGGACGTCATCGTGGCTCGTGCTGGTGTCACCACCGACGCCGGAAGACGGCTCACGGCCGCATTGCTCGCGTGGCGTCCCGACGATGTCGCGCTCGGGCCGCTCTTCAACGCGACATCGTTCGAGCCCGTTCCGGAGGGGCACCTGTCCCTACTGCGGCATCTGTCTCGCTACTCGAGCGATCCGCGCCAGGGCTGATATCGGTTCCGGCAGCACTTCCGCTGCCCTCACACGATGCGCTTGACCCTGGTCCCGACCGACACCTACGCTGACGGCTGCGTGTTGGTGTTCCGCTCCTGCGGGATCCGCACTGCGCGGGTAGGCGATGGCTCATCAACAACAACGCTACAAGGTCATCGAGAAGCTGGCTTCGGGGGGGATGGCCGAGGTCTTCCGCGCCGAGAGCGCTGGCCTTGAGGGCTTCAAAAAGACCGTCGCGATCAAGCGCGTCCTGCCGCACCTGTCGCAGAAGAAGCAGTTCATGGGAATGTTCATCGACGAGGCGCGCCTCAGCGCGCACCTCTCGCATTCCAACTGCGTGCAGGTCTTCGATATCGGTATTGGCGATGACACCTACTTCATCGTCATGGAGTACATCGATGGCGCCGACCTGAAGGCCGTCATCGAGCACCAGCGAAAGCAAGGTGGTGCGGTTCCGATCGAGGAGGCGTGCCTGATCTGCGTGCGCATCTGTGAAGGTCTGTCCTACGCCCACGAGCTCCGGGATGGCAGGGGTCATCACTTGGGCATCGTGCACCGCGACATGTCCCCGCCCAATGTGCTCATCACGCGACACGGCGAGGTCAAGATCGTGGACTTTGGCCTCGCCAAGGCCAACAGCCAGCTCGAGCACAGCGAGCCAGGCATCATCAAGGGAAAGTTCAGCTATCTCTCCCCCGAGGCGGCTCGTGGCGAGCCCGTCGACGCGCGGACGGACATCTTCGCGGTGGGCATCATTCTTTGGGAGATGCTGGCCAATCGACGTCTCTTCCTCGGGGAAACGGATCTCGAGACGGTGCGTCAGGTGCAGGCGGCGGCGGTACCACCGATCCGGCAGTTCAACCGTCGCGTGACGCCCGAGATCGAACGCATCCTTGCCAAGACGCTGACGAAGGATCCACGGGAGCGCTATCAGTCGGCGCGCGATCTGGGGCAGGACCTCAACAACGTCCTCTTCCACCTCGACCGAGCCGTGTCCTCCTTCGACATCGCGCAGCTGGTCGAGTCTGCATCCACCGAGCGCGTCGAGAAGAAGAAGAAGCGCAACAAGCAGTCGATCATTGGCACCCTCATCGAGGAGGAACTTTTCGAGTTCCGATCCATCGAAGCGCAGGACGACGAGAAGTCGCAGGCCGGTTCGCTACCCCTGGAGATTGGTGGTTTCGCGGGGGCCGACGACTGGGGGGACAAGCTGGGGGGGCTGGGCTACTCCGCTGACGGGTCCATGGGCGTCGAGAGTTCTCTGTCGGATGACGTCGAGCCGTTCAACCTGGCGGCGCTCGAGGAGGACACGATGAGCGGCGAACGCCGCGATGACGACGACGATGACGAGATCGTCGAGCGCCACTCGATGCCCAAGCCACCCAGCTCCCGCGGACTGCCGGCTACGCCACGCAGTGGGATGAGCGTCGGTGTCGTCGTGATGCTGGTCACGATCGTCTTGCTGGGTGGCGTCGCCGGCGCGTATTTCGCCGGCGCGTTCTGAGAGCTCTCTGGCGCTGGGGCGCGGTCTACTTGGCGAAAGGGGGACGGAGAGAGATGGCTGGCTATCAGCTCTCGTCTTCGTCCTCGTCCTCGTCCTCGATATCGTCCTCGTCCTCGTCCTCGATATCGTCGTCATCCTCGTCGATGTCGTCGACTTCTTCCGGCTCGTCCTCTTGGCCCTCTTCGCCCTGAGCACGCGCCTTCTCGCGCTCCTCGTTGGCTCGCGCCTTCTCCTGCTGAATCTTCTGCAGCAGCTGCGGCTTCGGTCCCATGATGATGGTCATCGTGCGACCCTCCATCGTCGGCCGCTGCTCGATGTTCGCCAGGTCCTCGCAGTTTTGGACGATGTAGTCGAGTTGGTGACGGGCGATTTCCGGGTGGGTGATCTCGCGACCGCGGAAGCGGCAGATCACTTTGACCTTGTTGCCCGACGCGAGAAACTTCCGACTGGCTCGAACCTTGACGTTCAGGTCGTGATCGTCGGTCTTCGGTCGGAGCTTGATCTCCTTGACCTCGACGATCGTCTGGCGCTTCTTCGCTTCCCGTTGGCGCTTCTTCTCCTCGTACTTGTACTTTCCAAAGTCGAGGATCTTGCAGACCGGTGGTACCCCCTTCGGGTTCACCTCGACGAGATCGAGGCCGGCCGCCTGAGCGCGGGCGAGCGCCTCGTGCGTCGGTAGTACGCCGAGGTTCGACCCATCTTCCCCAACGACCCGAACCTCCGGGACACGAATCCGGTGATTGATCCGGATTTGCGGACCGCGAGGTTCACGGCTGAAACGTCGACCCATTGCCATATCAGTGTGTTCCGTCTCCCTTCCCGCAGCCGAAGGCTGCTCCACGCCAGTTGCTGGTGCCGAACGTTTCGGCACACCCCCCATTGCCCGACGTCGAGCCCGAACGGCTCGCGGCTTTCCCGACCCATGTCACCACGGGCAACCAGCCATGGACCGTACGGTCCCGCCTGCCGACGGGGACCAGCTATTCATTGGTCCCGCGGCAGAGGGGGGTGGTGGACTCGTGCCGCTCGCCTTCTGCGCCCACTACTCGAAGAGCGGGGATGACGAGCGCGGCAGTAGGCGCGGGCAGGATTGAACTGCCGACCCCTACAGTGTCAATGTAGTGCTCTCCCACTGAGCTACGCGCCTGTGGTCCGGTTCATCCGGACAGTGTACGTTTTTTCGAGTCCGATAAGCAGGGGCCGATGGAACTACATCTCGCCGGGCGACGTGTCAAGCGCGGAGGTCCCTGGAATACGGCTGGTCAGTCGGCTTGGTGCTGAACACCGGGCCCAGGCCCGCTTGCACGGCCAGTTCAAACACGCTAAAGGCGGGCGCTCCCGGAGAAGCCCTTGGCAGCGTTTGCGTATCAGCAGCTACCGGCAGAGCGGCCAGTCCGGACCGAGGTGGGGCAGTCAGCTCCCAGTGAAGTCCAGACCACCCCCCAAGAGGGGGAAGGCCAATCGCCGCCCCCCGCCGACCTTTTCGGCATGGGTCCACTCACGCCCATGCTCCTCATGTTGGTGCCGCTCCTCCTCCTGATGTGGTGGATGGGGCGCTCCCAGCAGAAGCGCCAGGAGAAGACACTGTCCGCCTTGAAGAAGGGCGACAAGGTGATTACCCAGAGCGGCCTCATTGGCAAACTGCTGGAGGTGGGCGACCGCTATGCGAAGGTCGAGCTTGCCCCCGGCGTGAAGGTGGAGCTGCTCAAGACCAGCCTGCTTGGCAAGGACACCGGCGATAACCAGCCCGAGGCCCGCAGGTAGCCCCGAGCCCCGCCACGAGAGCCCGCCCGTGATCAACCTCATCCTCACCTACGTGTTCGGTGGAGTCGCAGCGCTGCTTCTGGGCTGGGGCTACTTCAAGCGCCCCAAGCGAGCGGTGTTGTGGTTTGCCGCGATTTCCGCCGCGCTGGCGGCGACGTCGGCCCACTTCGACGCTTTCTGGCCGATGACCACGCTGGCGATCCTCGCCCTCTGGTCGGCCATCGCCTCCCTCGACTTTGGCGACCTGAGCTGGCGCATGCGGTTCGGGCTCGTCTTCAATCTGTTCCTGCTGGGACTGCTCTCACTCTGGCCTTCGCTGAGCGACATGTCCGGGGGCAAGGTGCCTTGCCCCGACTATCTGTGTGCCCCGCGCACCGTGGGCAACGATCAGCTGGACCCGCGCATCAACTTCAAGCTGGGGCGCGGACTCGACCTGCGGGGCGGGCTGCGGCTCGTCTACACCGTCGACGTGGACGAGGCGATCAAAGACCGTCGCGATCGCTACTACGAGGACATGCGGACCGCCCTCGCCAAAGGGTACGGTTTGCATTCCGGCAACAAGCCGCCCACCGAGGAGGTCCTTCACCAGCTCCGCGACAAGGTGAAGATCGAGGCCCCTCGCGATCGAGCGAACACCATCACCCTCGAGTTCACCAACGAGGCCGACGCAACGACGATGGTCGACGCGCGCTTCCGCGATCAGTTCAAGGGTGAGCTGGGCCAACCGGAGATCAACGGCGCTCGTGTTCGGTTCGTCGTCAACGAGGATGCCGAGAGTGAGATCCGACGCACGGCGGTCGCGCAGGCGAAGGAAATCATCCTCCGCCGGGTCGATGAACTCGGCCTCAAGGAAGCAGCGGTATCTACCCGTGACGAAGACATTATCGTCGAGGTCCCGGGGGAAAGCGAGGCGACCTTTGCTGAGATTCGCGAGATCATCAGCGAAACGGCCCGCCTGGAGTTCAAGCTGCTGGACGACAGCACCGACTACTTCGCGGAGATCGCCGACGAGGTCCAGCGCACTGGGAAGTCGCCTCTGGAGGGGCTCGAATTCCGGCGGGAAACTGCACCGATTGGCGTCGACGACGAGGGATCGGAGGCGACCAAGATTATCACCTTCGCCCAGCTCCCGATTGCGCCTGGCGAGGAGCCCAAGGAGACCCTCGAGCGTTTCAAGGCCTGGGCAGAAGCCCTGGACCTCCCTCCCGATCGTGAGATCGGTTTCGGACTCGAGTACAAGCTTGTCGATCAGGTCACCCTGAAGGAGGAGCCGGATGCTTGGCGGACGTACTTCCTGAAGTCGCGTGCCGAGATCACCGGGGACATGATCAGTGACGCTCGCGCCCAGCCTGACCAGAGTCAGGGTTCGCTTGGTGGCTGGGTGACGGGGATCCAATTCACCGAGAAGGGCGGCGCGATCTTCAGCAAGATCACCAAGCAGAACGTCAAGAGGCGTTTCGCGATCATTCTCGACGACCGCATCTCCAGCGCTCCCCGCATCAACGTTCACATCGCAGGTGGCAGCGCCGTCATTACCAGCGGCTCGAACGACCCCGAGATCCAGCTGCGCGAAGCCAAGAAGCTCGAGCTGGTGCTGCGTGCGGGCGCCCTTCCCGCCCCCATCTCCCCCTCCAACGAACAGCGGATTGGTCCTTCACTCGGCAAGGACGCGATTGAGCTGGGCGTGGAGGGAGCGTTGGTCAGTGGCTTGCTCGTGGTCGTCTTCATGGTCCTGTACTACCAGCGCGCGGGACTCATCGCCGACATCTCGGTGGGCATGAACCTGTTCTTGCAGCTGGCAATTTTGGCCTCGCTCAGCGCCTCCATGACTCTGCCGGGCATTGCCGGCCTGGCCTTGACGGTGGGCATGAGCGTGGACAGCAACGTGCTCATCAACGAACGCATTCGCGAGGAGTTACGCGGGGGTAAGAGTCCGCGGGCTGCTGTCGATCTCGGCTACTCGCGCGCCTTGAGCGCGATCGTGGATGGGCACATCACGACCTTCATCTCAGGCGTTGTTCTCGCCCAGTTCGGCACCGGGCCCATCAAGGGCTTCGCAGTGACGCTCATGGTGGGCGTGGTCACCAGCATCTTCTGCGGTGTGGTCGTGTCGCGGGTTCTTTTCGACTACTGGGTTCGGCGCTTGCCGCGTGGGGCCAGGCTGGACATGGGCTGACCGATGCAGCTGTTCCCGACTGACAAGGTTTTCAATTTCATGGGCAGGCGGGGGTTATTCGCCCTCGTCAGCTTGGGGCTGGTGATCGTCTCTGCGGTGCTCCTTTTCTACCCAGGACCCAACCTGGGGACGGATTTCCGCGGGGGCACCGAGGTCGAGGTGGCGTTCACGCCGCCTATCTCGCCCCAAGACATTCGCAAGGCGGTCACTGCGGCGGGATTTCACAGCCCCGACGTGATCAAAGTCCAGTCGAAGAACGACGCGCAGTACCTGGTCCGGGTCGAGGACGTCAGCGAGATCGGGGAGAGCGCGGAAGCCAAGATCGCCGAAGCGGTGTGCTTTGGTGAGGGACTGCCAGAGGACGCTTGTCCGGTCGCCGAGCAGGCCTCGGAGATGAAGGTCAGCCCGGGGGGTGACAAGGTCACGGTGCGGTTCCGAGAGGCGGTGGACGAAGCTCAGCTCCAGCGACTGCGTCAGCGCTTCTCCGAGTTGGTCACGCCTGCCACCCAGATCGAGCTGCGGGAGGGTGAGAATAACCCGACGGTGCAGAGCGCCCGCGACAACAAGGTCGAGATCCAGCTGATGAGCAAGGGCGATCAGCTGATGAAGGCGCTCCGGGATGCGCTCGGTGAGGAGCGAGTTCCCCAGCAGATCTCGGAGGGCGTCTACAACCCGCTGCGCGTCGAGTGGATCGGACCCAAGGCGGGTCGCCAGCTGCGCGACTCGGCCATCAGCAGCATCGCGATCGCGCTCGTCTTCATCATGGCGTACATCGCGTTTCGCTTTGATCTGCGGTTCGCGCCCGGGGCGGTGCTGGCCCTCGCGCATGACGCCCTCGTGACGATCGGCGTCCTGATCATCATTCAGAAGGAGCTGACTCTCTCCACGGTGGCGGCAATCCTCACCATTGTCGGCTACTCGGTGAACGACACCGTGGTCGTTTACGACCGGGTCCGCGAGAACCTCGGCAAGATGCGTGGGGCGACCTTCAACACCATCATCAACACGAGCCTTTCGGAGATGCTCAGCCGCACCATCCTCACCAGCGGCACGACCATCCTCGGGTTGAGCGCGTTCTTCGTGTGGGGAACCGGCACGCTGAAGGATTTCTCACTGACTCTGATCATCGGTATGGTGCTCGGGACGTACTCGTCGATCTACGTCGCGTTGCCGCTGACCTGGTGGCTCGACCGAACGCTGTTCTCCCGCGTTACGAAGAAGAATCGCGAGATCGCGGCGGCCCGCAAGCGCGCGGCTCGCGCCTAGCTAGCGCACTCTTCGGTCGCGTCGACCCTGACCGCTTCGCCCCACCCCAGTGGGAACGAGGGGGGCTCCGCTCGGAGGGGCCAGTCTGCCCCCGGGCGCGTGCTGTCACAGTGAGCTCTGGGACTTGAGCAGCGTGAGACCTCACCGGCGGTTGGCCCCCAGCAGCACACCGGTTCGCCGGTGGTGTGGGTGCAATTGCGGCTTGGCGTACCAGTCACCACGAACGGTCTGGCGTGGGACCCCGTACAGCAGGCCTTCGTCCCGACGTGGGCACCTGCGCCGTCCCCAAATGAAAGAAGCGCCCCCGTTCTCGTGGGGCGCTTCCGTGGGTCTCTGCCGGAAGGTCGTTGCTGCCAGTCCCGCAGTTCGGTGGTGTCGAACCGAACTGGGTCAGCCTGCGAGACGAGCCCGACACAAGTGAGCGCTGGGGTCAGTCGCGGCTCATCATGAACAAGCGCAGGACGTACCAGAACATCAAAGCGATGCTGGCGAAGAGCTCCAGGGCGGCGGCGACATAGCGGTCCTCGGGAAAGTGGTGGAGCACGTTCGAGGTGTCGTACAGCACCGACCCGCCCGCGAGCGCGATCATCGCAACGGTGAAGAAGACGCCGAGGCTGAAGCCGAAAATCATGGCGCCGAGGATCAGGGCGAAGGCGCAGATCCCGCCCCACATCAGAATGCTGCGGAGGAACGAGAAGTCCTTTCGGGTCACGAAGGCGATCGCCGTCAGGCCCGCAAAACCCACCATCGTCACCACACCAGCGCTTTGGATCACGCCAGGGAACTGCGCGTTCGCGATGTACAGCATCGGGGCGAACAGGATCCCCCAGACGAACACGATGGACGCGAGGCCGATGTACTGCTTGGTGAGGCTGCGCGCGCGCTGGGCCAGGCTCCGGCCCAGCCAGCCCACCAGGATGAAGCCACCAAAGGCCACGAACCACAGGTCGCTGACCATGATGGCCACGGCGCGCATCAAGCCCGTGTAGTAGAGCGCCACTTCGAACGCCGTGAAGGCGAGGATGGCGGCAAACAGGTGGTTGTAGGTGCGGACGATGAACTTCGCGCGGCGCTCGACGCTGCTCTCCGCGACGGCGTGGCCAGGATAGCCGCGGCTACCGGGACGCGCGTATGCTTGCTGTTGCCTCATGGTATCGTTGGTCCTCCGCAGAGTGTGGTAGCGACGAATCGGCACGATCGCCAGTCCAGTCGATCAACCCGGCGAACTGGCTCGATGTTCCCGGCGCGGAGCGACCAGCACCGAGAAACTGCGGGCGGCCGCCGACAGAGGGCGTGGGAGCGGCCTTCTGAGCTGTGGCTGCACCGTTGACAGCGCGGAGTCGCCCATGGGAGGACACTGAACACATGATCGCCTCGAACGCCGCTGGCGCTGGCGCCGCCGTGACCCGTGCTCCCCTGGCCGGCGCGGCGGGTGGGGGAGAGGCGAGCGCCACCGAGCGCTCCGCTGCCGCCGCACGGCTGGCGGAGGCGCTGCCCCTCAGCCGAACGGCGGCTGCGGTGCTGGTGGACCGAAACCTCACCGATGTCGAGGCGGCCCGCCGGTTTCTGGACCCCAGGCTCGCCGATCTGACCACTCCCGACGCGATGGCGGACCGCGCGGAGATGGCGGACCGTCTCGCGATGGCGGTCCGTCGGCGGGAGCGGATCTGCGTTTTCGGTGACTATGACTGTGACGGCATCACGGCCACCGCCATCTTGACGCGGGTACTCAGGCGCCTGGGGGCCACGGTCACTCCCCTCCTCGCCAGTCGCTTCGATGGTGGGTATGGCGTCACACCGGCGGCGGCCGCGCGCATCGTGGCGAGTGGCAGCTCGCTGGTAGTCACCTGCGATTGTGGTTCTTCGGACCACGCGGTGCTCGCTCAGCTGATCCAGGGTGGACAGGACGTGATGGTCATTGACCACCACTTGGTGCCCGAGGAGCCGCTGCCCGCGCTCGCGTTCATCAATCCTCACCGCCCGGACTGTGGATTCGCCGACAAGGGCCTCGCTTCTTGCGGCTTGGCTCTGTCCGTTGCTGCCGCCGTTCGGGCCCTCCTCGGCGCGAAGCTGGATCTACGTGAGGAGCTCGATCTGGTGGCAATTGGCACGATTGCTGACGTCGCGCCGCTCGACGGCGACAACCGCGCGCTCGTTCGTGCGGGGTTGGAACGTCTGAGACAAGCACAGCGCCCGGGCATTCGAGCGCTCAATGAACTGGCGAAGCTCGGCCCGGAGTCGCCGGTGACCGCCGAGGACGTCGCTTTTCGCCTGGCGCCCCGCCTCAACGCTCCCGGGCGGCTTGGCGCCCCCGACCTCGCACTGGAGACGCTCCTGTGCGAGACGAATGATCGAGCGAAGGGGCTCGCGGCGGAGCTCGAGCTGTGTCAGCAGGAACGTCGGCGGGTGCAGGATGTCATGGTGGCCCAGGCGCTCGAGGACATCGACGCCAACGGGTGGCGGGAACGCCCAGCGCTCGTCGTTGGGCGTGCGGGCTGGAATCACGGGATTGTTGGCATCGTGGCGGGGCGGCTGGCGGCGGAGTTCCAGTGCCCGGTTGCGGCGATCGGCTTCGACGAGCACGGGACTGGCCGCGGGTCTGTGCGCGGACCGCGCGGAGCGCGCTTGCATGACGCCCTCACCAGCGTTGCGGAGCTTCTGGAGCGATTCGGCGGACACCAGGCAGCGGCGGGCCTCGAAGTGCGTCGGGACCGTCTCGAGCTGCTGCGCGAAAGGTTCGAAGCGGCGTGCTCGGAGGCAAGTCCACTGGTGTCTTCGCAAGACGAAGCTCAGTTCTACCCGCTCCATCCGGCCGATGATCCGGCCCGGGTCGTGGCCGACTTCGAACGGTTCGAGCCCTGTGGCGAAGGCAATCCGGTGCCGCAGATCGCCATCACTGCCGACCTACTGGCGGCCCGGCAGGTTCGTGGAGGTCACCTCAAGCTCGAGCTCGAGGTTCTTGGGCGCCGGATCGGTGGATTTGGAGTCGGGATGGGAGATCTGGCCGGCGAGCTGGCCGGCTCAGTCCGTGTGGTGGGTCGACTGCGTCGCGATCGTTGGCGTGGTGGCGATGCGGTCGAGGTTGGCGTCGAGCGGGTCGAGGCGGCAGTCTAGCGCCCCATGGCGAAGACCCTGATTCGCTTCAGTGGGGTCCAGAAGGCCTTCGGACCGAAGGTCATCTACCACGGGCTCGACCTCGAGATCTTTCGCGGCCAGGTACTGACCGTCGTTGGCGGGTCGGGTGTGGGCAAGAGCGTGATGCTCAAGATGCTGATTGGATTGCTCCGCGCCGACGCGGGAAGCATCGTGTTCGACGGCGACGAAGTCACCACGATGAAGGAACGCCAACTATCGTTGGTACGCCGGCGCATCGCGATGCTGTTCCAGGCCGGCGCGCTCTTCGATTCGTTCAGCGTCTACGACAACGTTGCCTACGGGCTAAAGGAGCACTTTCGTAACGAAATGACCAAGGAGGAGATGGCAGAGCGTGTGGCCTGGGCACTGGGCCTGGTCGATCTTCCAGGGATCGAAGCGATGGCACCAGCCGACCTCTCCGGCGGCATGCGCAAGCGGGTCGCGCTAGCGCGCGCCATTGCCGTTCAGCCCGAGGTACTGCTCTACGACGAGCCCACTACCGGCCTTGACCCGATCAACACGGCGCGGGTCAACCATCTCATCATGGGGTTGCAGCGCAAGCTCGAGGTGACCAGCATCGTCGTGACCCACGACATGAAAAGCGCGTTCACGATCAGCGATCGCGTCGCGATGGTCCACAGCGGTAGAATTATCGCCTCCGGTACTGTGGATGAGTTCAAGGCGAATAGCGACCCGCGGGTAGCTGATTTCATCGAGGGTCGAGCGCCGGTCAAGGAGGACGTCGAGACCCTGCTGAATGCCTGATTCCGGTTCGCCCGACCGATCAAGACGACCAAACGACCCTGCTCGGACCCGCTGAGCGCTACAAGGATTGCAATGCCGGTGGTTTGCGCAAAGATTCGCGGTGCATGGCGATTGTGCGAGAGGTGAAGGTCGGTGCGTTCGTGCTGGCCGGGATGATTGCCGTCGGCATCGTCATCTTCTTGATCGGGGAAGAGCACGGCGTGTTCAGCCCGAAGCAACAGTTCGAGGCTGTCTTCACCGACGTTGAAGGACTCAAGGCGGGGTCCCCGGTTCGCATGGGGGGCGTGGACGTGGGCAGCGTCGTCGAGGTCCAGTACTCAGAGGATGCCGCTGACGCGAGCATCTACGTGACCCTGGCAGTAGCGCGGCACGCAGCCGGTCGGATCCGCGGTGACAGCATTGCCACGATCGAAGGCAAGGGGATGCTCGGCGACAAGATGATCGTGATCTCGATCGGCAGCGACCCGCGAGTGGTCGAGCCGGGCAGCCAGATCACCACCGAGGAGGGGGGGGGCCTCGAGCAGATGATGGAGCGCGCCGACGCCATCAGCGTGAAGGCCGAGCGCGTCATGGCGAACCTCGAGACGACGACCAATACGTTTGCCGACGAGAGTTTCCGTGACGACTTGGCGCTCGCGATGAAGTCGATGAGTGGGATCCTCCAGAAGGTCAACGAGGGGGACGGGTACGCCGCGCGAGTGCTCAGCGATCCACGGGAGGCGGACCAGATCTCGCGCCTTCTCGCAAACCTCGAGCAGACCAGCCAGGAGCTCAATCAGACCGTGCGCAACGTGAACGCGGTGGTGTCCCGCATCCACAACGGTCCCGGATTCGCTCACGACGTTATCTATACCGACAAGCCAACGGCTACGCTCGAGAGCTTCGGCACTGCGGCGGACGAGGTGGCAGTCTCCCTCAAGGGGATCCGGGAGGGGACCGGCCCAGCGAAGAGCCTGCTGTACGGTGACGAGGGCTCCGAGGAGCTGATGGGCAACCTGAACGCGATGTCAGCCGATCTGAGACACATCGTCGCAGACATGCGCTCGGGCAAGGGCACCCTGGGTGCGCTGCTCGTCGATCCCTCGATCTACGAGGACATCAAGATGATTCTCGGCAACGTTGACCGTAATGCCACGCTGCGCGCGCTCGTGAGGTACTCGATCCAGCAAGACGAAACGCCCCCGGCCGTGGAAGTAAAGGATCCCGCTAAGCGAACTGGCCCTGGGGCCGACAGTGGGACCACCAAGCGCGAGTCACCCTAGGAAACGTGCTCCAGGCGAGTCTCGGAGCCTATACTCGAAGAAACTCCACTGACGCATGCGCATTCTCGAGCGGGCAGGCCGCACCATCGTTGTTCTGGTCGTCTTCGCGATGGCCACCTACGTGGCTCTGGACTTCGGCGTAGGAGGTCTCTGGCGCGGGTTCGAAGCTGCCCACGCTGTTGCGACCCCGGGTCGGTCGAAGACCCCCTACGAACCCACCCGGCTCGCCGCAGTGATGCCGACGCTGGAGACCATCCGCAAGCAGTACGTCGAGCCCACTCGCGTCGAGCCCCGGCAAATGTTCTTGAGTGCGCTGAACGAGGTTCAGCGCGATGTGGCCCAGGTCATCATCCTGCACGACGAGAATTCGCCGAGCGTCAAGGTGCGCGTCTACGACGCCGAGCGCGAGTTCCGTGTCGACAACGTCCAGGGACCTTGGGATGTGGCCGCTCGACTCCGCGAGGTGTTCGCGTTTCTGCAGGATCAGCTCAAGGACACCGAGGTCGATCTCCGCGAGGTCGAGTACGCTGCCTGCAACGGCATGCTCCGCACGCTGGATCCGCACAGTGTGTTCATGAGCCCAGAGGAGTACCGAGAGATGAATCTCTCGACTTCTGGACACTTTGGCGGTCTGGGAATCGTCATCTCTATTCGCGACCAGATGCTGACGATCATGCGCCCAATGCCGGACACTCCGGCGGGGCGCTCGGGCCTCAAGCGACTCGATAGGATTACCAAGATCAACAACGAGTCGACGCTGAACATGCCCCTCGATGACGCCGTGAAGCGGCTCCGCGGTAAGCCGGGGACCAAGGTGACCGTGTGGATTCACCGCGATGGTCGCGACGGGTGGACCGGAGCGCGGCCCTTCGAGCTGACCCGTGAGGTGATCCGCATCAAGTCGGTGGACTCGCGTCCGCTCGGCGACGGCGTTGGCTACGTCCGGATCAAGCAGTTCCAGAGCAGCACCGCCGAAGAGCTAGATGCGGCGCTCGAGTCACTCCGCGGGCGCGGTCGGCTCAAGGGGCTCGTGCTCGATCTGCGAGGGAATCCCGGGGGGCTGCTCGATCAGGCCGCGAAGATTGCGGATCGTTTCCTAGACCGCGGAGTGATCGTCGCCACCGTCGGACACAGCGAGGGGCGCGAGGAGAAGACCGCTTCTCGGCGTGGTACCGAGCCGAACTATCCGATCGTCGTCTTGACCAACAACTCGTCGGCCAGTGCGAGCGAGATCGTGGCCGGAGCACTCAAGAACCACGGACGGGCGGTGATCGTTGGCCAGCGAACCTTCGGCAAGGGCACGGTTCAGCTGGTGTTTCCCCGGATCAGCCCCGACGGTGCGGCGTTGAAGCTGACCATAGCGCAGTACCTGACCCCCGGCGATTTCTCGATTCAGGGCGTGGGTGTGACCCCCGACATCGAGCTCGATCCGATGACCGCTGACGAACTGGAGATGGACCTCTTCCGCTCGGATGGGTTCAGCGAGCGGGACCTGTCCAAGAGTCTCGATTCCAGTGCGAAACGCAGCCGCGAACGCCCGTTCTTCAAGCTGCGCTACAATCTGCCCGAGGAGCAGCGCGCGGAGATCCGTGAGCGGGGCGGAGATCTGGACGACGAGTTCCAGCTCGATTTTCCCGTTCGCTTTGCGCGCGATCTCGCGGGGCGACTCCCAGCGGCCCAGCGCGAGCTTCAGCTGCAGCGCTCCAAGGACTTCATCGTTGCCACCCAGGGTGGCGAGATTGCCGCGGTGACCACCGATCTCAAGGAGATTGGCATCGACTGGAGTGCGCCACCGGATGGGCACCGGGGGCCAGCTGCAAAGGATCTCAAGGTCCGCGTCAGCACTGATCGCCCGGACGACGTAGTCAACGCGGGGGACGCGATGACTCTCAAGGTCGCGGTCACCAACGACGGCCAAGAACCCGTCTACCAGCTGCGTGCCACCACCAAGAGTGATGGTGGCTACTTTGACGAGAAAGAGCTGGTCTTCGGCAAGGTCGAGCCCGGCAAGACGGTGACGGCCAGCGCACCGTTCGGCTGGTGCGAGATCGAGGGGCGTCGACCCGGTTCGACCCAGCCGCTACCCGAGGACGCCAAGCGTACCTGCAAGATCCCGCGCAACGCGGTGATGCGCGAAGACGTGGTGAAGGTTCGCTTTCACGCCGAGGGCAGCGACCCACCCCGCGATGCCGAACTCCGACCCACTGTGCGGAGCTTGCCGCAGCCGACCTTTGCTTACTCGTACCAGGTGGCTGACAACCGGTCGGGCAACGGCGACGGCCAGCTGTCCAGAGGCGAAGGGGCCACCATCTATCTCACCGTGAAGAACGTCGGCAAGGGTCGGTCGTACGAGACCCAGGCGAACCTTCGCAATCTGACCGGCGACGGACTGCTGCTGCATGGCGGTCGCTTCGACATCTCGAACATGAAGCCCGGTGAGACGCGTCAGGTCGAGTTGACCTTCGATGTGCTCCAGGCGCTCAAGGAGAACTTCGCGAAGGTCGAGATCAGTGTGGCCGACCGTGACCTGGGGGTCGTTTCCGCCGAGAAGCTCACGCTGCCGGTGAGTCGTTCATCACTCTACGTCAAGGAGGCGACTGGCACCGTCATGGTCCACGGGGACTCTCTTCCGGTCCGTGGCCAGCCCTCGCCAACGGGACGGCTCGTGGGATCCCTGGAGCGAGGGAGCGTGGTCGAGCGGCTCGGCACGTTCGCCACCTTCGTCAAGGTGCGGCTTGACGGTGAGCGCTTCGGGTTCGTCGAGGCGGCGGGTGTGACCGAGGTCAAGCGCACGGTGAAGGCCGGGTTCGACCCCGCCTTGACGCGGTCGCCGCCGCTACTGGACGTCAAGACTGGGGCGCTGGCAACCCGCGGTGATCGGATCGTGGTGGAGGGCGTCGCTACCGATCCCGATGGCGTTCTGGACATCTACATCTTCGTGGGACCCAACAAGGTCTTCTACGAGTCGAGTCCGAAGGCCAAAAAGCAGGATCGTCTACCGTTCCAGCACGAGACCAAGCTCCAGCCTGGCATCAACGTGATCACGGTCTTCGCGCGCGAGAACGAGGATACCGCAACGCGCTACACCCGTATCGTGCGCCGCGACGGACCCAAGGGCGAGGCACTGCCGACGCCGGACCGCGAGCTGTTTGGGGCCGACTGGGAGTTCGGGTCCCAGCCGTAGGCGAGCGCGATTCTCGAGCGCTCGCGTTCTCGCCGCTCCGATCCCCGCGGCGAGTTGTCCTCACCTCATCTGGTGGCGTTGTGGCGTGCGATGGCGAGGACGCTGGAACCCACGGGGATCTGCCGTCCCGCGCTCAACCAGCGGCGTTCAGCGCGGGCCATGGCGTCGATGACGTGGCGGGCAACTGGGGGCGGTGCGTGTTCACGTTCGGACTGGCCCTGCCGATCTTGGGCCGGTGCTCGCAGTCGGTCTGGCAGGCTACGTAGGGCGAACAGAGGCAGCGCCAGGAAGGAGAAGAAGCAGGTGATCCGCTCCACCTCGAAGCCCGCCGCCGCGAGCCTCTGCTGCAGCCCGCGGGGACTGTAGCGGCGGTAGTGTCCGGCGGACACGTCGGCATGGGACCAGAGCCAGTCGTACGCCGGGACGGTGACGTAGAGGCGTCCGCCCGGGATCAGGATCCGGCGAAGCTCCGCCAGGAACGCCGCGTCATCGCGCACGTGCTCGACCACGTCGAACGCGCCGACGGCGGCAATGGTCCCGCTATGGAATCGAGCTTGGTCGAGCGTCGCATGGATGAGTGGGGAGACGCCCCGCGCCCGCGCGTGGGCGATGCCGTCCGCGCCGGGCTCGAGGAGGGCCGCCGCGTACCCGGCGTCCAGCAGGGCTCGCGTGACGTGACCGTTGCCGCCGCCGACATCCAGCAGCTCACCCCCCGGCGGGTGAGAGCGGAGTGCCTCGAGCAGTACTGCATTGCGGTGGGTGAACCAGAACGAACCGTCTTCCACTACCCGGCACCCGTCGTGCCCGTCATCGGGGTAGGAGACTGCGTCGATCTCTCGAGCCGCGAAGAGCTGACCGTCCCGGCGGTGCAGGCCGGTGGCGATGCGACTGAAGTCCGTCACGAGCCCGGCTTGTTGCGCGTTCCGGGGTTCCAGGCAACCCGGTACGGTCATCAGCCCAGCCTGGTTGGCAAGCGAAACCCAAGCAACGCCAGCCCCGCCCACCACTCGAGCGGTGGCCGTCCCGAACGCATCGGAAGCCGTTTCTGGCTCACGTCCAGCCCCGGAAGTCCCTGTCGGCAGGGACTGGCGGGCGCGCCTTGACGGCGCGCCTCGTCTCGGTCAAGCAAGAGCCGCGATGGGAGGCTTCGTGATCCGTTTACACGTCAACATCGATCATATCGCCACGCTCCGCAATGCGCGCGGCGCCCGGTACCCGGACCCGATCTTCGGGGCCCAGCTCTGCGAGCAGTCTGGCGCCGACGGGATCACTTGCCACCTTCGGGAGGACCGCCGCCACATCCGTGACGCTGACCTGGAGCGATTGCGGGCGAGCGTCGGCACCCTGCTCAACCTCGAGATGGCGGCGACCCCGGAGATGACGCAGATCGCCGAACGGATCCGGCCCGATGTCATCACCCTCGTGCCCGAGCGCCGCGAGGAGCGAACCACGGAGGGTGGGCTTGACGTCGTGGCGGGGCGGGAAGCGATTGCCGCGGTCGCCAGGATGTGCGCCAGGACGGGGATTCGCCTCAGCCTGTTCATCGAAGCCAGCGCGGAGCAAGTCAGCGCCAGCCGGGAGCTGGGCGTGCAGCAGGTCGAGTTCCACACCGGCGAGTACTCGCTTTCCCCGTCACCCGCCGAGGCCGAGGAGCAGCTCCAGCGGATCGGTGCTGCTGCCCGCCAAGCAGCTGCGGCCGGGCTAGATGTGGCAGCGGGGCACGGGCTGACTCGCCACAACCTCATCGAAGTAGCCGCCATTCCGGAGGTTCAGGAGCTCAACATTGGCCATGCCCTGATCGGAGATGCGGTCTTCCTTGGACTGCCAGCGGCGATCGTCGCCTACCGCGAGGCCATCGAGCGCGGGCTCGCGCGGCGACCCCGCTGACCTGGTAGATGACAAGCCCGCTTCGAGGTGGAATGGTGGGGTCATGGTCGTTGGGCTGGGGATCGATGTCTGCTCGATCGAGCGCATGCAGCGCGCCCTGGAGCGGTTCGGGGACCGCTTCGGGAACCGCATCCTGACGCCAGCTGAGCGCGCCGATCTTGGCGGCCGTGTCGACCGGGCAGCCGCGCTAGCGGGACGCTTTGCTGCGAAAGAAGCTGCTGCCAAAGCGCTGGGGGCGCCGCGGGACGTCTGGTGGCATGACCTGCAGGTGCGCCGGGGAGAGCTCGGGGCGCCTCGCCTCGAGCTGCTGGGCCCGGCGGCGGATCACGCGGCGAGGCTGGCGGTCGCGCGCTGTTTCGTCTCCATCACCCACGACGGCGGTGTTGCTGCTGCCGTCGTGGTTCTCGAAAGGGAGTGATGCGGTGAAGCCGGTGCTGACCAGGGAACAGATGCGCGCTTTCGATCGCGACGCCACCGAGGTGGGGTGCGTCCCTGGCCTGCTCCTGATGGAGAATGCAGGACGCGGTGCGACGGAGGTGATCCTCGACGTGCTCGGAGCCCAGACAAACCGCGAGGGCTTGGTGCTCATCGTCTGCGGCGCGGGCAACAACGGGGGAGACGGGCTGGTGGTCGCGCGTCGCCTGGGCACCCTGGGCGTGGCCGTGCGCGTCGTGTTGACGGCGCCCCGCGACCGACTCCGGGGGGACGCGCGGGTCAACGCAGACGCATGGGTTGGTCTCGGCGGATTCCTCACCGAGCTCACCGAGCCCGCGCAGCTGGCGGCTCTCGAGCGGGAGCTCGAGTCCGCGGTGCTGGTGGTGGACGCGCTCTTCGGCACGGGGCTCGACCGGCCCGTGTCGGGTCTGGTCGCGGAGGTCCTGCGCCGTCTCGACGCGGCGGCCGCCCCCATCGTGGCCATCGATATCCCATCGGGGCTCGACGCGAACACGGGGGCCGTGCTGGGGGTGGCTCCCCGCTGCGCTGCGACGGTTACCTTTGCCCACCTCAAGTGCGGCTTGCTGAGTACGACCGCGGCGGGCCTTACCGGTCGCGTGCACGTTGTCGACATCGGCGTCCCTCCGGAACGGGTGGAGCGGACGGGGTGGCGCGCCACGCTGCTCGAGCCTGACGATGTCCGCGAGTGGTTGCGGCCGCGTTCGCCAACGACGCACAAGGGTCAGGCCGGTCGTGTGGTGGCGATCGCGGGGTCACCGGGAAAGACTGGGGCCGCGCTGCTGGTGGCGCGCGGTGCCCTGCGCGCGGGAGCGGGTCTGGTGACGATCGCTTCCCATCCGGACGCCGCCGCGAGCATTGCAGCGCGGGTGCTGGAGGAAATGTCGACTCCGCTGGACCCGCTCGATCCGGCGGCGGGGCTGAAATCACTACTGAGCGGTGTTGGCGCGGTGGCGCTGGGACCCGGTCTCGGGACGGGCGCCTGGGCCGAACCCCTGGTCCGAGAAGTTGCGCTCCGCCACCCCGGTCCGGTGGTGGTCGATGCCGATGCTCTCACCGTTGTGGCCTCGATGGCTGACGAACTCCCCGAGGCGGCGGGGCCTCGTCTGCTCACCCCACACCCGGGCGAGATGGCGCGACTCCTCTCCACGTCGGTCGAGGTGGTCGAGGCCGACCGTTTCTCGGCGGTGGAGCGGTGCTGCGAGCGGACCGGAGCCGTGGTTCTCCTCAAAGGACCGCACACCATGGTCGGGTCGCCCGGAGTCTTGCCGACGGTGGTTTCCACCGTCGCTCCGGCCCTCGCCACTGGTGGGGCAGGGGACGTCTTGACTGGTGTCTGCGCCGCTCTCGCTTGCCATTTGCCCATTCGAGAGGCCGCGATGGCGGCCTCCTTCCTCCACGGACGGGCGGCCGTTCGGTGGATGGACGAGTGCGGTGCCGATCGGGGACTGCTGGCACACGAGGTCGCCGATGGCATTCCCGCTGCGATCGCCTCGCTGCTCGCAGGGGACCAGAACAACAAACAGGTTGTTTGTTGTTCCAAATCAACAACCTAGAACACCAACAGGGCAGCAACGCCGGTGGGAAGCACCTGTCTCCGGGGTGCCTCGCCCCTGCTGGACGCCCGGAGACAGGTGTTTTCCGCGTCGGGCAAACTGGTCGATGTTCGATCGGGTGCCGGTTCACGGGCCTGCGTCTCCGACTTCCATCAGTCCGACACTTGGGCCGCACGCCGGCGGAAATCCGGAACGCGGAGGCTTGGCGGCCGGCGGATAGGTCCGGACCTGGGCCGATCTGGCGGCGGCGTGAGCGTGTGCTGCCAGTTTGACACGCCCCGCGTGTCTAGAGGGACGCGGGGGAGTGTCACATTTGGGGGTTTTGCCCCGACGACCAGCTGGCACGTGGCTTGCGATGGCTTCGTGCGGAGGTTGAGACACAGATGAACCCTTGCGCTGCACCCCACGCCCAGATCGGCATTCGGTTGGACCCTGCTGCTGGAGCGCCCCTACCACTGCGGGAAGCGCTGGCTGGACAGGTCACTGCGCTCCGGGCCAGGGCACGCCGTCTGGCTCGCAACGACGCGGTGGCCGACGACCTGGTCCAGGACACCATCGAGCGCGCTTTGCGCTTCGAGAGCAGCTTCCGGGTTGGGACGAACCTGCGGGCCTGGCTCAATCAGATCCTGTTCAGCGTCTTCGTTACCCGGTGCCGTCGCCTGCGCCGCGAGCGCCGCGCGCTGGATGCGCTCACCACCGACCCGTGCGCTTGGACGCGCCCGGAGGCGGGTCCCGTGATGCGCGTTCTCACCCCGCGCGTCGAACGCGCTCTCGACGATCTGCCCCGGCAGTTTGCCAGCGTGATTCGCCTGGTCGACATCGGCGAGCTGTCCTACCGAGATGCGGCAGAGAAGCTTGACGTTCCCGTGGGTACCGTGATGAGTCGGCTGTTCCGGGGGCGACGTCTGCTGGCGGCGGCGCTGACCGCGACCCCGATGCTTGCCGAAGCTGCCTGAGGAACGCCGAGGGCGCTTGGTGCGTTTCGACGGTTCTCAGGGACTGCCCAGGGCTTGGATGTCGAGCGCGATATCTGCGGCACGGACCGAGTGGGTCAGCGCCCCCACGCTGACGACATCGACGCCGAGTGAGCCGAGTCGCCCGATGCGTTCGAGCGTGACCCCTCCTGAGACCTCGACGAGTGCCCTGCCGCGGGCGCGCTCGAGCGCTGCCGCGAGCTCCTCATCCGCGAAGTTGTCGAGCATCACGATGTCGGCGCCAGCCCCGAGAGCCTCGTCCAGGGAGGCCAGGGACTCGACCTCGATCTCGATCTTGCTCGTGTGTGGGGCGCGCTGTTTTGCGCGACGGATCGCGGACGTGATGCCACCTGCTGCGATGATGTGGTTGTCCTTGATCAGGACTCCCGAGCCCAGCGCATCCCGGTGATTGTGCGCGCCGCCGCAGCGAACTGCGTACCGCTCCAAGGCGCGCAGGCCTGGTGTTGTCTTTCGGGTGTCGGTGATGCGCGTCGGTGAGCCGGGCGGCAGAGCGTCGACGTAGCGTCGTGCTTCGGTGGCGACGCCACACATTCGCTGCACGAAGTTGAGCGCGGTGCGCTCGGCCAGGAGAATGCTGCGCGCAGCACCTTCCACCGTCCAGAGGTGAGTCCCAGTGCCGACGCGCTGCCCTTCCTCGACCTCCGCCTGGACGCGCAACCCGGGATCGACCGTCAGAAAAACCCGAGCGAAGACGTCCGCTCCGCAAGCGACGAGATCGGTCTTGGCCACGGCTCGCGCCAGCGCTCGGGTTTCGGCGGTGACGGTCGCTTCCGTGGTGAGGTCACCTCCGTTGAGGTCTTCGATCAGGGCACGGCGGACGATCTCGTCCAGAACGACGTCGACGATCATGACAATGGCTTGGCGGGGGCGAGCTGCGCGCGACGATCACCCGAGACCAGGCCGATGGCAAGAGTTGCGAGCGCGTTCGACCCGGTGACATGCATGGCCTCGTGAGCAGGCCATGGATCGGGTCAGCACGACAGGCACGGCGCATGGGTTCGCGCCCCGCCACCAAGTGTCTCGATCAGGGTGCCAGGCCGTAGCTATCGCCAAGGTAGTCGGCGAACAGGTTGCACAGAGCGTGGAAGGCGAGGGCTGCGCCGATCCCACCGGTTCGGGCGCGTAGCCATCCGAACACGAGCGCCGGGAAGAAAACCGCGAGACGGGCGGGGTGGGGGAACGTCGCGAGGTGCCCTAGGGCGAAGATCGCGCTCGTGATCAGCAGCCCCGGACCCACTCGGGCTCCGACGATTCGCACTCGCGCTCCCAGCGCGTCGTCGCAAGCAGTTTGCAGGTACCCTCGGTAGAAGGCCTCTTCTGGGAGCGCGATGACGAGGAGCTGGCCGAGCACGTCGTCGAGGATGGCTGGGGGCTGGGCCGGGAGGAACGGACCGGTCGCACCGTACCACCACACGAATCCAACCCAGAACGGAGGGAAAGCGATGATACCCAGTAGTGCCGCCCAGCCCGCCGCCTTCAGGGCACTCGGCAGCAGCTCTCTTACGCGGATCGGCTCGGGGATGACGACGCCACCCAGTGCCAACCCAAAATGCCGGATCTGCGCCGCGTCATCGTGGCGGACGACCATCGCATAGGTCGCCCCCAAGAACACCGCCGCCACCCCAAGGGCCTGAAAGTCGGGCGGTAGCGAGTAGGACAGCGCCGCGCTGGTGGCGGTTACGGCTGCCGCCACGCCAAGCGGAAAGGCGAGCGACGGACGGGGCGACACCGGAGCATCGGCTTTGGGGGGGGATTCAGGCAAGGCGAATTTTTCTGCGGTCGTCGTCAGACTGGGGAGGCGGCCCGAAAATCGAAGCGCGTTCGCGGGGGTGACTCCCTAATCGAGCCGGCATGGGATAAGGTCGCCTGGAATTTCCGCGGACGCCAGACAGAAGCGGTATCACCGCGCCTGTGCGGGTCGCTGGAGGGATATCCCATGCTCGAACCTAATTCGCCGACCACGTTCCAGGATCTCGATGACCACCCGGAGCGGGTTCTCTGCGCCAAGTTTCCTCCCGATGATGCCGATCTGCCCGGGGCTCCCCCCGCGCCGGGCCAGGTGGGTGGTGGATCCCTCAACATTGACATGAGCGCGGCTTCGGCCGACGGCAACTTCAAGCGTGGGGCGATCAGTCCGATCGCGATCATCGTCGCGATCGCCGCGGTCGCGGGTCTGGTGGTGTTTCTCTTCATCGGCTTCAAGATCGACGAGAAGAAACTGACACAGGAGGAGGCCGAGCAGATCAAGAAGGATCTCTTCGTTTTGGCCGAGCAGGACCAGGTGGCGCAGTGGCGCAACTGGGCGCGCTCGAACCGCAGCCTCGAGTTGCGCGAGGAGGCGCTGAAGCAGCTTGCTTTCGCCAAGGATCCCGAGGGCGTCGATCTGTGCATCGAGGGTCTGGGGCATGTGGAAGAGCGCGTCGTTGGCATCTCGGCGTCGGCCCTCGCGTGGTATGGCCTGCCGCTCGCCGAGAAGGCGAAGCCGGCGCTGATCGAGGCGTTCAACAAGAAGGATCCGGCGACGCAGCCCCAGATCGCGTGGGCGCTGGTCGAGCTTGGCGAGCCCTCGAAGTTCGACGAGATCCTCGGGCTCTATCGCATGGGTCACCTCTCCAGTGTGCGGCGGATCGATGGCGTGCTCGCGTTCGATCCGCACAAGATGGTCAACCTGATCAGCCTCGATCAGCTCACCCAGTACGCCAAGGACGAGAGTCCAGCGGTACGTCAGCTCGTGGCGACGGTGCTCTCGCGAGCGGCTGACCCGAAGTACACCGACACGCTCGTCACGCTCCTCCAGGACTCGGAGAAGGAGATCTCCCGCCAGGCTGCACCCGGCCTGGGCAAGATCGGGTCCGACAAGGCGCGGGAGCCGCTGCTGAAGATGCTGCAGGGGGCGGACAAGGAGAGCCGGAAGGACTACTTGCTCGCGTTGCGTGACGGTGTGGGCACCAAGGGGCTCGTGATGGCCTTCGACATCGTCGACGATTCCGACGCCGATCGGGCTTGGTACCAGACCAAGCAGGTAATGGATCTCATCGAGGGCAGCAAGGAAGCGGGGACGCACGGGCTGAACGATCCGCGTGGTGCGGACGACCTGGCGAAGTACCTCGAGAAGAAGCCCCACATTCACTGGCAGACGAGGGCCGCGGTGGCGCTCGCCAAGGTCGGCGACGTACGCGCGGTGCCGACTCTCGCCAAGCGTCTGCGGATGGATCCACTGAAGATCTACAGCGACGACACGGACTACGAGATGATGCTCAAGCGCGACGACAGCGAGCGTGTCGTTGCCGCGCGGATGATCGCCGACCTGGCCATCCTGCACCCGGACAAAGCCGAGCAGCTGCGAGAGCAGGCCGAGGACGCGCTCATCTTCTGGATCCACGAGCTGCCCTCGCCACATGCAAACGGCCTGCGTGCGCTGGCCGCCATGGGTTCTACCAAGGACATCGAGGCCCTGCGAAACTGGGCAGATCCGGACACCCCGCTGCCCAAGGAAGGTCAGCAGCCGCCGATGCCCGAGGAGTGGGTCATCTCGCAGAGCGCCCTGCGCTACGTCGGATGGCTGAAGGACGAGGAATCGTGGCCGGTCCTGGAGCGCATGCTGACGCTGCGCCCGAACGAGATCGACGTGACCATGGAGAGCCTGCTTCAGGGTGGTCTCGCGATCCTGGGCATGACGCTGCGCGCGGTCGGCGTCGGGGCCTCCCACGGGTTCAGCGAGTGGGGTGACCCCAAGGCGTTCGAGCCGCTCCTCAAGTACATCGAGGAGCCCCGCGAGAACGAGCAGAGCCGAATGGCAGCTTGCGAGGCGCTTGCCTGGGTCGCCAAGCCGGACGACATGGTCAAGGTGGCCGAAAAGATCGCCGAGTACGACAAGCCCGAGCGCAAGGATCAGTTCATCCGTGCCTGCCTGCTCGAGACGCTGATCCAGCGGCCCGTCCCCGGCACAGCGCCCGCGCTGATGAAGCTCATGACCCCGGAGTCGGAGCTCAAGACCCGCCATCAGGTTGCCCGCGCGATTGGCAAAGCTGGCCTCGACGGCGAGGTCCAGGACAAGCTCTTCGAGATGCTCGAGAACGAGGCGCTGATGAACGACGCAGCGCTGGCGCTGATCCTCGGTGGCAAGCCGAGCGTGGCTGCTCGCGCGGTGGCGCACTACGGCAAGATCGACCCCAAGATGCGCAAGGCTGCCATCGATGAGCTGCAGGACCTCTACTATCGGAGCTTCGGGTACTGGTCGACGGAGGACCTCGCCAAGGGTCGTATCTTCCGCTGGGTGGACAACGCCGTGGCCATTTCTCGCGTCGAGATTGGCGATACGCCGCAGGAATGGGCGCAGGGTCAGCTAGTGGCTCAGTTCGACAACCTGCAGTTCGACAACGGTCCCCACTCCTTCACCCGGGTCGTGCTCCGCGTGCGATTGATGGAGATGGCGAAGGGGGACGACGCCGAGATGCGTGCTGGCGCGATCCGCACCCTCAAGTTCATGAAGGAGCAGGGTGTGCTCCTGGCGTTGCGCGATGAGAAGGGTGAGACCGGGAAGCTGGCAAGCGAGGCGTATCACGAGCTCATGAACCCCAAGGTTCTCGAGGGCGTGAAGGAGCAGGAAGCAGAGAAGTGATGTGGCCGACGCCCCTGCGCCTCGCGGGGGCCGCGCTCGTCCTCGTTGCTTGTCACGGGGGTGGCGGCGATCCCGCCACCCCGACGCCGAAGTCGGAGCTCACGTTCGGCGGGAACGTTCTACTGGAGCGGACCTGCAGCCCGACGGGCATCGAGCGCTGTTTCGACGCTCGAGACGACAACTGCAACGGGCTGATTGACGAAGGCTGTGGACTGCCGACCGGTCTCGTGCAGTTCGTCGTCGCCTGGGATGAGGCGGAAGCGGACGTGGACCTGAACGTGGTCGGGCCCGACGGTGAGCTGGCCGAGGTGGGCCGGGCCACGTCGAGTGGGCTCGTGAAGGAACGCGATTGTCCTGGGCGGAGTCAGGCGTGTCACGGGCAGAACGTGGAGAACGTGTACCTCGAGGATGGTGACGCCGAGCGGGGGGAGTACGAGGTTCGGATTCGACTGGAAAAGTTGGAGGGGGCTACTCCGCCGATTCGCGTGACCCTGGGGGCCCGGGTTGGGCCCAAGACCTACTCGGCCCGAGTGGAGCTGACTCAACCTGAGCAAGAGCGCACGCTGACGCTCGAGCTTTGAACCCAATCCGGACAAAGTTGCTATTTCTGCAGCGATCCGGGTTAGCCTTCCAGAATCGTGGCGAGTGTCCTGGGACGCATCACGGCTTCGGTGGACTCCCCCAGGGGCCCTGACGTCAAGCACCGGATTCGAGTCAAGCGGCAGTGGCTCGAACGCGGTGAAGCGATCGAGTTCGCGCTGCCTCGGAACCTGGCGTGTGCTGGTTGCGATGGCGGCGGCTGCGACGCTTGCGCCGGCGCCGGTGCGCTGAGCCTGCGCGAGCGCGGCGCGCCCGAGGAGGTGGTGCAAGTCGTGTTGCCAGCGACCCCGCAGCAAGGGGGCGACCAGGAACGCGCCGTGGCGCTGCGGATCCCCGATCGCGGGGGGCTTCCCGATGACGAGCGCTATCCCCGTGGGCTGCTGATTCTCACGGTCATTGGCGGGACCAAGACGGACGCCGGTGTGCGCAGGGTCAACCCCAGTCTGGCGCCACCACCAGCAGCGACGTCGGAACAGCGCCGCTCGCAGGAGCGCATTTCTGCTACTCCCGAGGTGCGTGGTTTGAGCTGGCCGGCAGTGGTCGTGGCCGCGATTGTCGCGTGGATCCTCCTGCTCGCCGCGTTGCGCGCGGCCGGCGCTTTCTGAGGCTCTGGTGCAACCGTTGGCCATGGCGGTGGCTCTGACGGTGGGGTGGACCCTCTTCGCGTTCAGCTTGCGCCGACGGCTGCGCCTGCTGTCCGAGGGTGCCAGTGATGGCGACTTCCGCCTGGTCCCTCTCGGTGTGCGATGGCGCCGCGTGTGGGAGCAAGCATTCCTGCAGCGGAAGCTCCGGAACTACCCGCTTGCAGGCGTGGCTCATCAGATCATCTTTTGCGGGTTCCTGGTGTTGCTCGTTCGCACTCTCGTGCTCTGGGGACGCGGATTCGATCCGGACTTTGACCTTTGGGTGTTCGGTCGCAAACCATTGCTGGACTGGCTTCCGCTGGGGGCGCTCTACGCGTTCACCAAGGATCTGGTCTTGCTGATGGTGCTGGCAGCGGTGGGTGTCTTCTTCTATTTGCGAGTGCTGCGTCGCACCGCTCGAATGAGCGGCGGCGTGGAAGGGCTGCTCATTCTTGCGATCATCGCGGTCATGATGCTGGCGGACCTGCTCTACGACGGGGCCCAGCTGGCGCAGGCCGGGGTTGCTACTTGGCGCCCCTTTCCCGATCTGGCGGGTAGCCTCGTGTCCACGTGCCTGGTGGGCTTCGACGCCGCCACACTGGCGTTGTGCGAACAGGTGGGGTTCTGGACCCACGCTCTCCTGGTGCTCGTCTTTCTCAACCTGCTCCCGTACTCGAAGCACTTTCACATCATTACCGCGATTCCCAACCTGTTCTTCAGCGCTCCCGCGCCCACCGGGCCGCTGCGACCGCTGGCCACGACCAGCGAAGCGTTGATCGAGCAGCTCGACGTGGCCGCGCAGCTCGATGACCCAAACGCTGTTGCCCTGGGGTGTGGCCGGTCTTCCCATCTGTCCTGGAAGGATCGATTGGAGCTATTCTCGTGCACGGAGTGTGGGCGCTGCACCGAGCGCTGCCCGGCGGCGCTTACCGGCAAGAAGCTGAGCCCCAAGCAGTTGATTGTCGACCTGCGCGACCACCTCTATCAGTCCGGGGCGGAGGACACGGATCTCGTTCCCCAGGTCATCGATCCAGATGTCATCTGGGCGTGCACGACTTGCGGTGCCTGTGAAGAGGAGTGCCCTGTCGCGATCGCCCACGTCAACAAGATCGTTCAGCTTCGACGTCCCCTGCTCTTGGTGCGTGGTGAGTCGTTTCCAGCGGAGCTCGCCAAACCCCTGGAAGCTCTGGAGGTGAACGGGAACCCCTTCGGGCTGTCGGTGCAGGATCGCCTGGACTGGGCCGCCGGACTCGACGTCCCGACTTTCGCCGAGCGACCAGCGGCGGCGGTCCTGTACTGGGTGGGCTGTGCGGCCACCTACGATGCACGTGCTCGCCGAACCGCCCGGGACTTCGTTCGCCTCCTGCGGGCTGCGGACGTCGACTTCGCAGTGCTGGGACGCGAAGAGAAGTGCACGGGCGATGTCGCCCGTCGGGCGGGGAACGAGGCTCTCTTCCTGACCCTGGCCGAGGAGAACATCGCCACCATCCGGGCCTACCAGCAGCGCGGGGGAGCGCGTCGGATCGTCACCACCTGCCCCCACTGTTTTCACAGCCTGGCGCACGAGTACGCCCAACTTGGGGCCACCTTCACGGTACAGCCCCATGCCCAGCTGCTCTTGGAGTTGCTCGACGCGGGTCGCCTGGTGCCGCGTGTGCCGCTGCCCGAGCGGATCGCGTACCACGATCCCTGCTACCTCGGTCGACACAACGGGGAGTACCGGTCGCCGCGTGCCGTGCTGGAGCGGATCCCAGAGGCAACGCTTCACGAGGTGCCGGACGGCAGCGGTCCGCGCGCCCTGTGCTGCGGTGCTGGCGGGGCGCAAATGTGGATCGAAGAGCAGAATAGCGATCGCATCAACGTTCGCCGCACCCGGCAGCTGCTGGACGTGGGCGCGGGGGTGCTGGCTTCGGCCTGCCCCTTCTGCATGACGATGCTGACCGACGGCCTGAAATCGCTCGATCGAGACAGCAGCGTCGAGAATCTCGACATCGCCGAGCTGTTGGCTCGCGCTTGCGACCTGCCTGGCTGAGGTCACGCGCAGCGCTACGGGAGGTGACCGGCTCGAACCAGCCGACCGTGACGTGGTGCGTCTCGGGTGCAGTGCGGTTACCAGTTGTCTCATTCGGAGGGGAGACGCGCTGACCTCGACGAGAACCGAGGTGCGGCCGAACGCCCGCCGCCTGCGGGCCGAGGATGGTCCCGGGACGGTGTGGACGACGCCCGATCGGGACTGGCAGCTGAAATCGGCTTGGGGACACGGCGCCGGGTGGTTTGCCGTGCTGTGCCCCTGGTGCCCGGCTATACTTCGCGACGATGTCCGTGCCTCGCGTGGTGGCTACTGATACGTCTGTTACCGACTCGGTGGAGGCCCCGCTTCCGTCGTCGTCGCTGGCTGGGAGTTTCGTTTGCGATCACTGCGGTCGATCCTTCTCCGGTCCCCCGGCGGGGTCAGGGCTGTACATCTGGACGCGTGGCGACGAGATTCGCTACGAGGAACCGCCACTCTGCGACGACTGTGCGCTGACGCTCTCGACGGCGGCGATGATGGTCTTCTCGTTCGAGGGTGACGACGAGTAGACTGGCGGCGTTGCCGTCGGGAACTTGTACAGCAGTTCGCAAGTTCGTTCCGGGTTGCCGCCGGCCCGACACTGGGGTGGAGGGCCGGCAGAAACCCGGAGACGCGCCCGTCCGAACTGGGCACCCGATCACATTGGGTACGACAACCCGGAACGAACTTCCGGGTTGTCGTACGAGCTCTCGCGAGCAGCCGCGAGCAGCGGCACGACTACTGTAGTACGTGGTCCGCGTCGTCGGGCTCGTCGAAGGGAGGGCGGCGCTCTAGCAGTTCGCGGGCAGTGGCGCGCAGGACGCGACTGGCCTGGGCGCTCCGCACCACCTGCCGCAGCTCGGCGCGGGTGCAGAGTCCGAGCAACGGCATGGCGATGGTCGGTGGTGCCCCGGGGTTGAAGAGGATGGCGAGGCGGACACGGCCGTGACAGAGCCAGCGCCGCGAAGCGGCGATCTCCTGCATCACCTCCATCCGTGCGGGACGAATCGTGGCGAGTCGTATCACGTCGTCTTCGGTCAGCCTCGGGTTCTGCAGCAGCTGGCGGATAACGAATGGGTGGGGATCGGCGAGCAACCGATCGAAGGCGCGCCGGTCCGGGCGTCGCGCCAGACTGCGGCGCTCCCCCAGGGTCAGCTCACGCCCCGCGCCGTAGTCGGGAACCGGGAGTTCCTCCGCTGGTCGGGCCCGCTCGACCGGAGCTGGCACGGGTCGAACGAGGCGACCGAGGCTGAGCAGGTGGTGCTGACTGGCCACCTGGCGTAGCTGGGTCACGAAAGCGCATTCCCCCAGCGACGCGAACAGCATGGCCACGGTGAGCAAGGCCTCCCGAGCTCGCGGGTCGGAGCGCTCGCTCTCCTCGCACAGCGTGTTGAGGAGCTCGGCGGCCGCCCGTACTTCGAGGCGCATGAGTTCGTCACGCAGCCAGCTGGTCCGGTAGCCGACGTCGGGAAGAGAGAGGAGGACTCGCTTGGTGCGCTCCGCAGTCATCTCCGTGCTGGATATTAGCTGAAGCAGTGCCGGATGCCTCCCTCGAGCGCTAGACTTCCGCCCGTGGCGTTCTCGAGCCTCGTCGAGCCCCTGATTGGCGTGTGGAAGCGACGCGTTGGCGGTGCTGTGCGTCAGGCGCTGCTGGCGCTGGGTTTCGCCTGCCTGTTCGGTGCCGCGCACCTGGCGCGGGTGGGGACCAGCGCCGCCCGCCTGGGCGCGGGCGCGGTTCTGGTCGGGTTCGTGGCCCTGGTGGTGGTGCGGATGGCGCGTGAGCGCCGAGCGTGGGCCAGCGGACGCCGGGCGCTGGCTCGCGTGCTGGTCCCAACCGATCCTGCGCTGGCCGGTCGCGCGCTGCGCACGTTCGCACTTCTGGAGCGAGCGCAGGCGGGGACGCTCGGGGCTTCCGTTGACCTCGCCGAGCTGCACTTCCAGCGTCTGTTGTCGAGCGCGACGCCGGCTGCCATCGAGCGCAGTGCGGGACGGGTAGCGACCCGCTGGCGCTGGGTGCTGTTGGTCCTCGCCGGAGGGGCCCTCGCGGCGTTCGCCTGGGGGCCGATGCGAGTTGTCGAGGGGCTCAACGTGCTGGTGGCGCGCGGGGGGAGTGCTCCGCTCCCGATGGTCTGGCTCCACTACCCCACGGTCACCATGCAACCGCCGGCCTACCTCCGCGCTCCAGATCGGCTGCTGCTTCTCGGTTCGACCGCGCGGATCCCCAGGGGGGCGCTGGTGTTGGTGAGGGGTCAGCCGACGCGTCCCGATCGCCTGCTGGTGCTCACCGATGGTGAGGTCGAGGTGCCGTTCGTCAGTGATGGCGCTGGCGGCGTGGTGGCGGGCTGGACGGTCGAGTCCGATGCGGAGCTGCGGGTGGCGGCGAGGTTTGGCAATGTCCTGGTGACGGAGCCCGAGCGGATCGGTGTTGTGGCGCGTCCGGACGAGGCCCCGACCGTCTGGCTCGAGGGAGCGCCGCGGGAGCTCTCGCTGCAGGAGGTGGGCCGCATCGCCTTTCAGTACGAGGCTCAAGACGATCACGGTTTGCGACAGATCGATCTGGTATTGCGGGCGGGGAACCGTGAGGACCGCCGCGTGCTGTCTCGCCTCAACGGTGAAGCACGAGCAGAGCGTGGCGGGCACGCGCTGGTGGCCGGCGACCCCTTTCTTCGGCGCATGTTCCTTCCCATCTTCGTCACCGTCGAGGCGCGCGACAACGATCCCCTGGAGGGTCCCAAGTGGGGACACAGCGCGCCCATCACCCTGGTTCCACCGCCGCTGGGCGCTCCCGAGGCGCAGCGGATGCAGGGTTTGCTCGCGGCGCGCAACATGATCGTCGATCTGCTGGCGCATCAGATCACGGCGAACCCCCCCTCGGGAGAAGTTGCCGGTCGGATTGCCGCGGTGGCGAAGACGCTGGAGGCGGCAGTTGATCCAGATTCTCCCCTCCCTGTGGCCGACGGTCTGCGCGCGTTTCTGCGGGGCCAGATCCGGGTGCTGACGGCTCCTCCGCGGCCTGGTGCCTCGCTGATCCGCCGAACCGAGGACGTGCTCCTAGCCGTGGACGTCGCCATCGAACGGCTCGCGGTCCGCGACGCACGGTCGGTGGCGCAGCGCCTCGCGGACGTTGCCGATGAAGTGGCGGCGGGTGCGCGGGAAGTGCGGGAGACGGAGAAGCGGGGTCAGGCGGAGGCACGGCTGCACGCTGCGCTGACCGCCCTGCACACGGGCACCGCGCAGTTGCTCGTGCTCGGGGCGCTGGGACGGGACCTGGGAAGTGTGGCCCAGGGCGAACTGGACCGCATCGAGCGTTCGCGCCGCCAGGATCAGATGCTGCATGCCGAGCTCGCCGCGAAGCATCTTGCCGCGCGACTTCGGCGCCCCAACCCCTCGTTCGCAAGTCAGCGAAGTGGTGGCGTCGAGTCTGGGGGTGGAGTGCCCATCGACTCCGGGGAGGCATCCCAGGCCGATCAGCGGTTCGATGAGCTGGCGCGCGAGCTGGAGCACCTGGCGCTGGAGCACGCCGGCGAGATTGGGGCTGTCGAGCGCGCGCTTGGCGATGCCGAACAACAGGCGGACCTGGAAGACCTACGTGACGAGGCTCGGGAACGAGCGCGGGACGTGCGAAGAGCCGTGGCCTCGCTGCCGCTGCCCGGGGCCGAGCCTGGCTCGGCCCGGTCGTCGGCAGCGATTGGTCGCGAACACGCTGGCGCCATGTCACAGTCCCTCGAGCAACTGGCCTTCGAGGGGGCGGTGGAGAGCGGCAAACGCGCCCTCTCCAACCTCGACGAGGCTGAGCGAAAGGCGCGTGCGCAGCGGCGAAACCCTGCCGACTGGCTGCCCTCCGAGTCGCTCGAGGAGGCGCGCGGGCAGCTGCGCGAGCAAGTGACGTGGGCCGAGGAGAAGCTGCAGGAGACGCGACGCCAGGCGGAAGCCCACGCCCGCGACGCGCTCCGGGACGTCGGAAGGCGAGAGCGGCAGCACGCACAGCGGGCGGGAAACCTCTCCAGTCGCGGACGCAACGACCAGACGTCGCTGCCCCCCGAGGTGCTCCGCAATCTGGAGCGTGCCGAAGCGCTGATGAACGATGCTGCGCGGGAGTTGGAGGGCGGGCACGGAGATCCCGCGCTCGAACTCCAGCGCGAGGCACAGCGCCTCCTGGAGCAGGCCAGCCAGGGGCGAACCACCGACGAGTCGCATCGTTCTGCCCGTCGCAATGAGAACCAGGACGCGGGGCGCGGTGGCCTGCAGACCCAAGGCAAGGTCCCCGAAGAAGCGGGAGACCGCGCGCAGGACTTTCGGCAGCGGGTCCTGCGTGGCCTCCGGGAGGACCGGAGCGGTGCGCTTGCACCTGCGGTTCGTCGCTATGCGGAGGGCCTGCTGCGATGACGGCGTGGTGGAGGTTGTTGGCCGCCTGCGCCGTGCTGTGCCTCTCGGCTCGCGCGGCGCAGGGAAGCCTGCGCGGCGCGGCGCATGCCACGACCGAGCTGGATGTGAGCGAGGCCCAGCGGTTGTTGGCCGAGGTGCAAACCGATTCGGAAGCCGTGGCGTTCGAGCGTGCGCGGCTGGCAATGTATCGGGGCGACTGCGACACGGCGGACGCCATCCTCTCCGCGCCCGATCTGGCGCGGACACCCGAGGGGGCGCGGATGGGGGCAGTGGCGCGCGGCTGCGCGCAGGCGATGGCGGGAGCGGTCGAGGTGCTCGATGAGGAGCGTGGCGTATGGGTTCGACTGCAGGATTCCCGAGACCTCGCTCTGGTCCCCTTCATCACCCAGGTGGCGGCTGCGAGTCGGAGTCACCTGTCCCGTCAGCTCGAAGTAGAGCTGCCTCGGCCGTTGCGCATCGAGCTGGTTCGCGACCTGTTCTCGCTGGCGGCGGTGACCGGGCTACCAGTCGAAGCGGCAGAGACGACCGGCACCGTTGGCGTGGCTCGGTTCGGGCGCGTCGTGCTCGTTTCTCCACGGGCAACCCCGCGGGGCTATCCATGGGAGGACACTCTTGCTCACGAGATCGTGCATCTGGTCGTGACCCGGGCATCCCGAGACTACGCGCCGCTGTGGCTTCAGGAAGGAATCGCCAAGCTGTACGAGACTGGATGGCGAGCGGAGCGCACCTTCGATGACCCCGGAGATTACCAGCGGGTAGCTCGGCAGGCGCTGCAGGCTGGGAAGTCGGTGGGGCTCGACGGGCTGGGCCAGTCCATTGCTCTGCTTCCCACTCCGGAGATGGCGGCGACCGCCTACGCCGAGGTCACCAGCTTCGTGGGCTATTTTGTCGAGCGGCAAGGTTCGCCTGCCCTCCGGCTGCTGCTTGCCGACCTGAGGGGGGTGGGGACCAAAGACTCCGACGTCGCCCTGCGCAGCGTGTCTGGGTACGATCTCTCGGCGTGGAATGGGATGTGGCAGAGACATTTGGCCGAGACCCCGATATCCGACGACGCGCGGCGGTCTGAGCCGGTCCATCCCGCCCTGTCCGTGAAAGACGTGCTCGGGGTGCGTGACGTCGTGCGACGCACTCGGCTGAGTGACCTGCTCGCTCGCCGCGGACACTACGGCGCCGCCAATTCGCTGCTCCAACCCGCGCTCACGGCGGCTCCGCGTGAGGCAAGTCTCCGCTGGCGCGCGGCGCGAGCTCGGCTGGCACTGGATGATTCGGCTGGGGCGGTGAGCGCGTTGGGCGCCTTGCCGGACATCGATCGCCCCCACGGCGGATGGTTGGCGTTGAAAGGCCGCCTGACCGACGACACCAACGTGCGCAACCACGCGGCGGCCATCGACCCCTTGGCGGAGGACGTTGCCTGCCGGGGCTGGTTTCGAACCGTGGAGCCAGGAACCGAGAAACTCCGACCCTCCCGGCTCCCCCAAGCGGAGAACTGGCGTGACCTTTGCCGCGCGGCTAGAGAAATCCCCAGAGATTGACCGGAGTTGCGCTAGCGCCTACGATGGACCGTCGCGTTGTGCGCGGCGTTCTGGAAGGGTTCCGTGAGTGCAGCCACCTTTGCCGCGGCCCAGCTGTTCCGGGCGATCCCTCGCGTCAAGCTGAGTCGGATGGTTGGGCAGATCTGCGAACAGCCGCTGCCCAGGCCGGTTGCGCGTGTCGTACAGGACGCCTTCGTGCGTGCCTACGGGATCGACCTGACCGAAGCCGTGCCTCGTGACGACGTCTACCCCAGCTTCGACGCTCTGTTCACGCGACGGTTGCGTGAGGGGGCCAGGGTGGTGCACGAGGATGTGCTGGTCAGTCCCGCGGACGGACTGGTGCGCGCCTCCGGTCAGTTTGGGCCCAGCGGGCAACTGGAAGTCAAGGGGCAGATCTACCGGATCGACGAGCTGACTGGGGAGGTGGGCCCCGAGCCCACCTATCGATCTGGGACGTTCGCCGTCATCTATCTCTCGCCTCGAGACTATCACCGGGTTCACAGCCCGGTCGAGGGCCGGATTACCCGGATTCGCCGCGTGAGTGGGGATCTGTTTCCCGTCAACTCGGTCGGGGAGCGTATTCCCCGGCTCTACGTGCGGAACAGTCGCGTTGCCATTCACGTTGAAACGGAGAGCCTGGGGCTGGTAACGGTGGTGATGGTAGGTGCCGTGCTCGTGGGGCGCATGTCCGTGCGAGCCGTGCCGCCAGAGCGGGTGACCGAGGGGCTATACGAACCCCAACCTGCGACCAAGGTAGGAAAAGGCGAAGAGATAGGCACGTTTCATCTAGGGTCCACGGTTGTCGTGCTCACCGCGGCGCGGCAACCGGTCATCGCACCGGGCCGACGAATTCGATACGGGGAGTCGCTGTTGCGGGCGTCATGAGTAGCGAGGAACGAGAATCCGGCGTGCCGCACCTCGATGACGAGGCACCGGTCGAGATCCCGGCGCTCGATGACGAGGCGCCGCCGGATATCCCCGACCTCGATGAGGTGGATGGGCCCCTCGCTCCGAGCTTCGTGTCCGTGGGAAGGCATCTGCATCCTCCGCCAAAGCCAGGCGACGAGCCGCTCCCCGCCCCGCGGCGCCGCGCTCCCACCATGCCCGACTTTGGTGGTTTGCGACCCGCTGAGGAGTGGGGTGCTTCCGGCGCGTCCCACGCCGAGCTGGCCTCTGGAGCGACATCATCCGCTCCGGTGCAGACGCCCGCCAAGCAGAGTCCGCCACCCCCCCCGGCGCCGGAGGAAGTGCCTCTTGCTGTGCCAGGCATGAGAATCATCTCGGTGGGTGCGGAACCCGAGGCAAGCCCTCCAGCTGTGGGTGCGATCGTTCCGTCTGGCAAGCTTTCTCCGCCCCCCAAACCAGATCGCCCCCCGGCCTCGACTGCTGCGACCAGCTCGGACACGGCTCTCGACGATGAGCTGCCTCCCGGCGTTCCGGGCTTCGAAAATGCGCCTCCGGCGGAGTTCCCAGACATGGAGGAAGTGGAAGAGGTCGAGGAGGTCGAACCGATCTCCTCCGCGCCTTCCGCGAAGCGCCCGCCTCGGGTCAGGAGCAAGGCGCCACCTCCGCCATCTGCCGCGAAGGCGGTGCTTTCGCCAGCTGCACCGAAGAAGGAAGCATCGTCGCAGCCCCCACCGGTGGCGACTGCCGACGCGGACTTGACGAAGGGTCCCGCGCCGCCTCCGCCCCCGTCGGCGACGAAGGTCGACCTTTCCCCGCCCCGTCCCCCCTCGGCTTTCAAGGTCCGGCCGCCGGTTGCGCCGGAGACGGCCAGCGGTCCAGCGGAGCCTCCGTCGCCCAGCGAGCCTGGTCACGTGGGTTCCGTTTCCTCCGACGACGCGCCGCCGCCGGCGGAAGCGGCCAGCCCCCCTTCCTCATCGACTCAGCAGACTGATGGGGACCTTTCCAGCCCGTTGACGGCACTGGGCCGGCCTCCGGCTCCCTCGACACCGCCCTCGACGAGCGAGTCGGTGGCACGTCGGTCCCCGCCTGCCCCCGCCGCGGCGGGGGACAGCTCAGCTCCAGCGTCGTTGGCGGCAAGAAGCGTCTCCACCCCACCGCGACCCAAGCCCAAAGCCAGGAAGAAGCCAGCTCAGCCACCGGACGACGGTGCTCATCCAGCAACGCTCAGCGAACCCGCGCCAGCTCCTTCGCGACCGTTGCTGAAGAGCGACCCGGCACCAGCTCCCTCGCGACCGTTGCTGAAGAGTGACCCGGCACCAGCTCCCTCGCGACCGTTGCTGAAGAGTGACCCGGCACCAGCTCCCTCGCGACCATTGCCGAAGAGTGACCCGGCACCAGCTCCCTCGCGACCATTGCTGAAGAGTGATCCGGCACCAGCTCCCTCGCGACTGCCTTTGGAGAGTGAGCCCGCCCCGCCTCGTCCGCCGCAGAAGAACGGCGGTGGTTCGCCGGCGGCGTCACTGGCTGACGAGGCTTCGTCGCCGACTCCTGGCTCCTCACCCCAGTCCGTTCCCCCCACTTCTGCAGGGCAACGGGATGCCCCAACCGCCGAGGAGATCTCCGCCGCCGAGGAGCTGGCCGTCGAGGAGCTGGCGGACGGTGCTCCTGAGTCCATCCCACCGCCGATCCCCGAGATCGAAGCGGAGGATCCCGACGGTGAACCGGCCTCGGAACGGCGGCCACCGCCGCCGCCCAAGCGCCCCCCGCCCCCCGCTCCATCGACCCGATCCGAGGAGAGCGAACGTCGATCCACGCGCCGGCCTTGGTGGGAGGAGGCTTTCCGAGACGACTTCAACCGCGCCGACGCGCCACTCACCACCGAGCAAATACGAGCAGAGGTCGACTTCATCGAGGAATCCCTTGGCGTCGCATCGGGAGGGGTCATCCTCGATCTGTGCTGCGGTGCAGGGCGTCACGCTGTCGAGCTGTCGAGTCGCGGCTACGGTGTGGTGGGATATGATCTCTCACTCAACCAGCTTGCGCTGGCGGCGGAGGTTGCGCAGGAGCAAAACCAGAAGATCAACTTCTTGCAGGGCGACATCCGGGAGATGGCTTTCGAGGAGATGTTCGACGGCATCTACTGCTGGAACACGAGCTTCGGCTACTTCGAGGAAGAGAAGAACTACCACGTGGCCGAGCGGATCTTCCGCGCTCTTCGCTCGGGCGGCATGCTCCTGCTCGATGTCGTCAATCGCGACTTCGTGGCGCAGCAGACACCAAACTCGGTCTGGTACGAAGGAGACTCAGCCGTCTGCATGGACGAGATGTCGATGGACTTCATCACGAGTCGGCTCCGAGTGAAGCGACAGTTGATGCTGGATGATGGTCGCCAGAAGGAAATACTGTTCTCGGTCCGCGTGTACTCGCTGCACGAGCTGGGGAAGCTACTTCACGATGTCGGATTCCGAGTGACGGAAGCCAGCGGCCATCTTGCCCATCCCGGCGTCTTCTTTGGGGCACAGTCGCCGCGAATCATCATGCTGGCTCAGAAGCCCTAGCGCGCTCCTGGCGTGTGGCTCGGGCGGGTCGCCTGCCGGCGAGCCATGGGCGCTGCCTCGATGGGCTCACGCGCCTCGACCATCTCGACACCCGCGGCGTCGAGAAGTGCGGCTCACCAGACTAGATGAGCGAGCGATCGCGTAGTGCCCAGTCCCCAGCAGAGTGAGGGCTGGGCACTACGCTGTGAGGGCTCGTCTGCCCGACACATTCCGCCTGTTTCTGAGGGGGATTAGCCAATTAGCCAAGCCTCCCCAAGGTCCAATGAGTCCGCGCGATTGTCGAAGTGCTCGACAATCGCGCTCCCTCATCGTCGGCCCGACACTGGGGTGGAGGGCCGGCGCAAACCCCGAGATGCACCCGTCCGAACTGGGCACCCGATCACATTGGGTACGACAACCCGGAACGAACTTCCGGATTGTCGTACTAGCAACTGGCGCGCGCACCTCACGCCCATCCCGACATCAGCCACACAGGACATAGACGCCGCCATTGCGTTCCTCGCAGGAACAGCCGGAGTCCAACGCGCTCTGCACGCAGTCACAATTCGACTCGCTGCCACATTCTGGAACGAACAGGCAGCCAGCACCCTGCGCCAGGCTCTCGTCGCAGTACCACCCCATCATGCAGAAGCTCTCGCCGCAGTCGAAGCACGTTCCGTCGAGGCAGTAGCTGTCCGCGGCCGCGGACGCGGACGAGCCGGCGGTGTCGTCGCTGGTGCCGGCTGTCGATCGACGGCTGGCGGTCCTGGATTCCGGGGTTCCGCTACCGCACGCCTGAAGCAAGCAGCTTCCGCCCAACGCCCCGGCGAGCGCGGCGACCCAGACGAACCACGATCCACGTCGAGCCTGCATTGCGAATACGAGTATCTGGTTCGCGCGCCGTCGTAAACCGCTTTGCCCACGCTGGTGCTCAAACCGGCAAGTCGCGTCCCAGGCGCTGGAGCGCCCCCACGACGCTGTCGCGATCCTCGTCGCTCAGCTCTCCCGCGTTGGCTTGGTGCAGCGCGTAGCGGAGGGTTGCCGCCTCGAGACGAGACAGGGCCACCGTCCGTTCGAACGCCAGCTCACTGATCCGGTACCGGAGAAAGACCTGACCGTCCTCCAGCACGCGTTCCCCAATCACCTCGGCCTTGGGTCGGCCTTCCCCCAAGAGCTGCCGAATGACTCCTCGCACCCGTGCCGCCCGGCGCCGCACGCCGCGCCCCGCGGGAGACTCGAAGACGCGGAAGAACCGATTGCGGGAGAAGGTCGCGGGCGCCAGCACCAGCGCGCACAGCAGTCCCTCGAGGTCGACCTCGGTCACAAGTGTGGAGGAAGGGGCTTGGCTGAGCACGGCGACGATCCATCTTCGCCCAGGCGCTGCCGCGATGGAAGCGGCTGGCAGATCGTCCCGCGCGCCGGTCAGTCTGTGGACTGCTGGGCTTCCAGCTGGGCGGCCTGGTACCAGGCGATGACCGCGTCGACCAACTCCTCGAGCTCGCCTTCCATCACCCGATCGAGCTTGTACAGCGTCAGTCCAATGCGGTGGTCCGTTAGGCGGTTCTGGGGAAAATTGTAGGTCCGTATCTTCTCCGAGCGGTCACCAGCCTTGACCATGTCGCGTCGCTCGTCACGGATCGCGTCCGCCTGACGCTGCTGCTCGAGGTCGAGGAGACGACTGCGCAGCACCTTGAGCGCCTTTGCCTTGTTCTTGAGCTGGCTGCGCTCGTCCTGGCACTTGACGATCATGCCGGTTGGTAGGTGGGTAATCTGGACGGCGCTGTTCGTCGTGTTCACCCCCTGCCCGCCCGGTCCCCCGGATGCCGCGATGTCGAATCGGAGGTCCTTCTCCGGGATGTCGATGTCGACCTCGTCGGCCTCGGGCAGTACTGCCACGGTGGCGGTCGACGTGTGGATTCTCCCCTGGGCCTCCGTCTCCGGCACGCGCTGGACGCGGTGGACGCCGCTCTCGTGCTTCAGTCCGGAGTAGACGCGGTCACCCGTGATCAGCGCGATGACTTCTTTGAGTCCCCCCGCCGAGGCCTCGCTCGAACTCAGGATCTCGACCCTCCAGCCCCGCCGCTCCGCGAAACGGGTGTACATGCGCAGCAGATCGGCAGCGAACAGTGCCGCCTCCTCGCCGCCGGTTCCACCGCGAATCTCGAGCAGTGTGTTCTTCTCGTCGTTGGGATCCGTTGGCAGAAGGAGGATCTGGATTCGCTTCTCGAGCTCGCCGAGTTGCTCCTCGAGCTCGGGCAACTCCTCCCGCGCCAGAACCCCGAGTTCGGGATCGTCGAGCGCTTCGCGGTCCTCCGCGATCTGCTTCTCGACTCGACGGTACTCCCCAAATGCCTCAACGATCCGCGAGAGTCGCCCGCGTTCTCGATTGAGATCCCGCAGTCGCTGTGGATTGCCGAGCACGGCGGGCTCGCACATCAGCTGCTCGATCTCTTCGTGTCGACGCACGAAGCCCTGAAGCTTCTCGACGGGAATCATGTCGCGCCGATGCTGGTGGAACCGGATGTCCGCAAACTCGGGTTACTTGCCGACCTTCGCGTACTTGCGGCGGAACTTGTCGATCCGACCCTTGGCCTGCAGCGCACGCTGCTTGCCCGTGTAGAACGGGTGGCAAGCCGAGCAGATGTCGACGGTGAGCTCCGCGGCCGTCGAGCGAGTTTGAAAGGTCGACCCACACGCGCAGTGGACCGTGGTGACCCGATAGTTGGGGTGGATGCCTTGCTTCATGGCTACTTCCTGCGCCCGGCGGGGCGCGACAGGGGGGCGAAAGCTTACGCATTG
>JBNLDK010000087.1:0-9258 GCA_050304295.1 Polyangiaceae bacterium | reverse complement strand
GTGAAGCGTTGGTGGCTCATGGCCCTTCTCGCCTTGGTCGTGCCGTCCGTGGCGTGTGGGGGCAACACCGGGTCCGATCCCAAGCGAGGGACGAGCGTCGCTACCGGTGGCAGCGCCATGGCCACGGGCGGAATGGGTGCGACCTCGACCGGTGGGGTCCTGCCCCAGGGCGGGGCGTCCAGCTTGCCGCCCTGCGGCGAGCTGGTCCCCTTCACCCAGCCTTGGTCGGGGAGCTCTTGCTCGGACCAAGGACTCCGCTGCACCTGCCAGGATCCCGCTCGATCCGCCGAATGTCGGGCGGTCGCGGAGTGCACACCCGGCCGGGAGTGGTCCGTCACGCCACCCAGCTGTGGCCCGAGCGAGCCAGCGATCTGCCCCGCGGATCCGGTCGCGTTTCACGAGTCGGTCTGCACGGAAGAGGAGCTTCGCTGCGAGCTCGACGAGCCTGGGCTCGCTTGCCACTGTGTCGCCGCGAATCTCGTTGACCGACATTCGTTCGAGACGTGCAACGGCTATTTGTCCATCTGGTACTGCGGTGAGATCGGCTCCCCGGATTGCCCCGTCGGGGTGCCCGATATCGGCACCCCCTGCGCTCCGGAAGGGACCCGGTGCGGCAACGGCTGCTTCAACCGGATGGCGAGGGAGTGTCAGGGTGGCGTGTGGGCGGAGGGGCCACCGCGTGGGGAGTGTGTGTAGAGCTGGCTCTTTCTGCGCTCTGGTGGGGCCCGCTCCCGCGGGCCCTCGTCTCGGGTCCGACCAGAGTGACCCCCCCGGGCCTGCAGGCCCGAATGAGAAGGACTCGTCACGACCCGCCACGCCTGGTACACCAGTCCCATGAAGTGTCCGCGTGACGGGAGCGCCCTGAACTCCGAGAAGTACGAGGCCAACATCGAGGTCGATTCCTGCCCGTCCTGCCATGGCGTGTGGCTCGACAAGGGGGAGCTGGAGCAGATCCAGGAGACCACCGAGCGGGACTACACGAAGGAGCTCGAGGTCAGGCCAGATCGCGTTCTCTCCTCGATCGACGAGGCGCGGCGCGACTCGATCGACTGTCCCAAGTGCGGCGCCCGGATGAACACCAAGGAGTACGCCTACTGCTCGAGCGTGTTCGTCGACGTCTGCCCCGAGGGTTGTGGCATGTGGCTCGACGAGGGGGAGCTGCAGGAGCTGGAGAAGTTCTTCGAGCGCGAGCAGAAGACCACCGTCGTCGAGCAGGTCGAGTACCTGTGGGTCTCCCTGCTGAGCGTGTTTCACCGATCAGGAACCAAGAGCTGACACCGCCGACGTCGACCGCTGCCGGTTCGAGCGGGTTGGCCCACGACCGCGCTTCGTCCGATCAGCTGCGGACGTCGACGTCGAAGTGACCGGGCAAACACGTCCAGCGATGGCAGGCGCCTGGCGCAGTCTTGTGGTGCCGAGCAGGTGAGTGGTGTGACAGACTGTCGGAGGCCGACATCTTGTCAGGAGAGGTGCCTGACAGATTGTCGACGTTCGTCGTTTTGACAGGTGGGGCCCCCACAAGATTGTCGGGCACGATCGGGTGCGGTGCCTGACGGAGTGCCGGCATTGCCGGGGGACCGCTCGCGGATGGCCGGGGAGCCCACCACGCTACTGGTACCCGATGAAGAAGCGTTCGGCCCCGTCGCTGGCGTTCTGCGCGTGGAGCGAGTTCCCTCGGAGCAGGAAGAGGGTCTGGGGTGACGCGACCACCGCGTCGATGTTGCTGAGGGTCGTGCGCAGCGGCGCATCCCAGAGCCGCTTTCCGTCAGTCAGACGCAGGCACGTCGCGCGGACGTTCGCCTCGGCCGCGCGCATCGCGTAGGGGATGAAGACCCGCTCACCGCTGACGGCAGCGCGATGGATCCCGGAGTTCTGTGCCTCGAGGGGGTCTCCCGCGGGGACGACCTGGGTCCAGCGAGGCACGCCGTCTTCCAGCAGCGAGACCATCGGCACAGGTGAGCCCGGGTCGCGCATCCCCAGCCAGATCACACGCTTTCCCTGGCTGGGGATGAGCGCTCCGTATCCGACCATTCCCGGGGCGACGCGGCGATCCGGGAGGTCGTGGTCATCGAACTCGCTCCAGTCGACGGTCTGCCACTCGGGCGTGGTCTTCCCGAGAGAGTCGTAGTCAGCGCGACAGCTCGAAGCATCCAGACCAACCACGGGGATCCCGTCGTCCAGGGCCAGCGTCGTCACCGCGTCATCGACCGATTCGATGCGGACGAAGCCGGAGCCTCCGCAGATGGCCCGCGCGCGGTCCGAAATCCGTTTCTTCCACTGGAGCGCCCCCGAATCCACCGAGAACGTTCGCACGACAGCGACCGAGTCGACACTGACGAAGTATCGACCGATGAGCGCCCGTCGGGCCTCGTGGTGCTCGACGGATTCTGGAAGTTCGTCCGTGCGCCACAGCTCCTTGCCAGTGATCCCGTGGTGGGCGCCAATCCAGCGACTCTTCCCCAGATGCTGCGACAACCCGACGACATCGAGCACGCCGTCGCGGTCAACATCGACGAGCATTGGCGGATCGGCAAAGGTGCGAAACCGCTCCCGCGCTGGAGCTGCCTCCGGCGGGACGACGCTGGTCGTCTCCGAAACGACGATGCTCCAGTTGCTGACGATCGGCACCGCGACGATGAGGCCAAGTGGGACCAGCAGCGAGAGGCACCCTGCGCCCACCGCGAGCGCCAGCGCCCAAGTTGGCATCGGTGGGGTCCGCGACGGGGGTGGGGATGTGTCGACGTCGAGGACGGCTCGGCAGTACTCGCAGGTGACGGGGCCGCCGTGCGATGGAGTCAGCGGACCGCCGCAGTTGGGGCATGCTTCGAGCTTCACCGGGTTGTTGCTACTGTGTCGGCTCGCGGCCACAGTCCCTCCAGCGAGATTTGACGCAGCACGGTACGCGGAGGTGGTGGCGTCGGCAAGCCCGCTGCTACCGCAGCAGCGCTTCGATTTCGGAGCGACGGAATCCGTTGGGATGGCGGCGCAGGTAGTCGCGCCCGGCGGCCTGCAACCCCGCTTCGTCGCCAGCGCGTTGCAGCGCGAGCACGCGGAGGTAGGCGGCGTCTTCCACCCGGGGGTCCCGGGGGTGGGTGGTCATGAATCTGGCAAACCTGGCGGCGGCTTCCCGGCTGCTTCGCGAGGCGACCACGAACCTCGACGCCTGGGTTGGGGGGACCTCCCCCCGCGAGGGCGCCCCGTGGCTATCGCGCCGGGGACCTGCGAATCCCGATCGCTTCGAGTAGTCCCTGGACCATGGCCAGCGTGCCCCGGACCGTTGCCTGGCGATCGACACTCGCGGGCGCCTCGTGCGCGATCCAGTGAGAGACGCTGCCGACCGTCTTTGTGAGTAGCCATGCGGCCGACCGGGTCGCCTTCGTGCGTCGGGCTCCACGGGCCACGAGCTGGCGCTCGACACGCTCGACGACGGGTTCGAGCTCCGCAGGGTTCGCTGAGGTCCGTCGCGCGAGGAGTGGGGCCAGCTCCCGGTCCATGGCCCGGAGGACCTCGGGATCCCGAGCATGGAGCTCGACCAGATCGTTCATCATCTTGCCGAGACCCGCGACGAGATCGACGCGAGGGTCGTCCAGCTGTGTGAGATGCGCGTTGACCAGGGCGCCCACGTCCCGGCGGTGCTGGCCCATCAGCTCGAGGAAGATGGCGTCCTTGCTGCCGAAGTACTGGTAGAGCGAGCCGATCGAGACGCCCGCCCGAGCTGCGATCGTGTTCGTGGAGGTCCTGGCGAAGCCTTGCTCGACGAGCAGTAGCGCGGCGGCGCGGAGGATGACAGTGACGGTCTCCCGCGATCGGTCCTGGGAGGGATGACGGCGACGAAGCTCGGCGGGGGTTGGCTCCGAAACATGAGCACCAGCTCGCTTCTTGCTCGGGCGACGCTGGTGCGGGGCGCGGCGATGGGGGCGGTTGGGCTGTGGCATCTCGGTCTCCGGGTCGAATCCGAACGCGAGTGGCGGTCGTCGGATCCTGACACATCCTAGAACGTGAGCCATCACTCATAAAAAAGCGAGCGATCACTCGCAATGCGCCGATGACCCATTTCGGTGGTCGTCCACAGGAGGAGCCCATGACCGCGACCGTGTTGAATTCCAGCCACTTCCACCACGAGCCCCACCGTTGTCCCTACTGGATTGCCTGGCTACTGGCGTCGCCCCTCCGGCGGCTGGCCGAGGATCCCAATCGTCTCGCCCGGCGTATCGTCGAGCCGGGAGATCGGGTCCTCGAGCTGGGACCGGGACTTGGTTTCTACACGGTGCCTCTGGCTCGCCGGGTCGGGCCCACGGGACGCGTGATCGCGGTCGATAGCCAGCAGGTCATGCTGACCGAGCTCCAGCGACGCTGCCAGCGCGCGGGGATCGATGGGCGCGTCGAGCTCCGACTGGGTGGGGATCCGCTCGACACCGGTTCGATCGAGAAGGATATCGATGTGGTCATCCTGGTGAACGTCGTCCACGAGACCCAGGATCCGGCCAGACTGTTCCTGGCCATTCGCGAGATCCTGCGACCCGGCGGAACGGTCTTCCTGCGCGAGCCTGCGGGTCACTGCAGTCGGACGCTCTTCGAGCGCGAGCTCCAATGGACCCGCGAGGCGGGGCTATCGCTCGTGTCCCAGGGGAAGATGGAGGCCGTGCTGCGGAAGGGTGACTGAGCGCCGGGTAGCGTTTGCGCTAGGCGGCACGAGCGGTCGCGCGACGTCTGCGTCGGGCGACCCCCAACGCCACGAGACCGAGCGCCACGAGGCCGAGCCGGTGCTGATTCGGCTCGTTGGCGGCGCGACAGCCACAGCCGCCACTGTCGCCGCTCTTGCGACCTCCCGCTTCGTCACTCGACCCGGCGAAAGCGCCCGAGCCGTCGCCACCAGCAGCGCGACCGCCGGTGACCGCGCTCTGTCCGGCGGCGTTGCCCACGGCGTTCCCCCCCGCCTGACCGCCGCCGGCGGTCGTCCCTGCAGCAGACGGACCGCCACCTGGCGCTGCCGGGCTGCCTGCCGCGGGTGCGGCCCCGCCTCGCACCCCCGGGCTGCCCGCCGCGACCGGCGCGCCACCCGTGCTCGGCTCGCCACCCGTGCTCGCCGGCGTCCCCGCGGTCCCCGCATGGCTCGGCGCGCCACCGGTGCTCGCCGGCGTCCCCGCGGTCCCCGCGCCGCTCGGCACCGAGTCGCCCCCGGCGCCGCCGGCCGTGTCGCCTCCGGCGCCCCCGGCTCCGCCCGCGCTCGCCGCAGGGCAGCCGTCCGCGGTCGTCGCCGCCTCGCTCGGGCACGCGTCCAGGCAGTCCGGCACCAGATCGGCGTCGCTGTCCGTGGTGTCGATCACGCAGTCGTCCACCTCGGCCCCGTCGGCGCAGCGCAGGGTGCCCGTCCCGGTGCACGGCGCCACTCCGCAGCTGGTCGCGGTCGGCACGTAGTCCTCGTCCGCCTCGCCGCTGCAGTCGTCGTCGATCCCGTCGCACGTGGCGTCGCTCGCGGCAGGGGTGCCCTCCGTGCAGCTGTCCTGCTCGGTACCATCGACACAGCTCGTCGTCCCCGCCGCCGCGCACGCACCCACTCCGCATGTCGTTGCGATCGCGACATAGTCCTCGTCGAAGCTGCCGTCGCAATCGTCGTCCACACCATCGCAGGTTGGGTCGCTGGCGGCGCCGCTCCCGGCAGCGCAGCTGTCTTGCTCCGCGCCGTCCACGCAGCTCAGCGTGCCGGTCGCCGAGCAACTCCCCTCCCCACAGCTCGTGGGCGTCTCGACGTAGTCCTCGTCCGCCTCGCCGCTGCAGTCGTCGTCGATGCCATCGCAGTTCGCATCGGTTGCCGCCGGTGTGCCCGCGGTGCAGCTGTCCTGCTCGGCGCCACCGACGCAGCTGGTCGTCCCCGTCGCCGCGCACGCACCCACTCCGCACGTGCTATCGGTCGAGACGTAGTCTTCGTCCTCCGTCCCATCGCAGTCGTCATCGACCGCATCGCACGTCGTGTCGTCCGCGGCGAGCGGTGTCCCCACCGTGCAGCTATCCTGCTCCTCCCCGCCGACACACGACGTCGTCCCTTCCGCCGTGCAGAATCCCACTCCGCAACTCGTCGCACTCGGCACGTAGTCCTCGTCCGCGCTGCCGTTGCAGTCGTCGTCGACCCCGTCGCAGGTCGCGTCGCTCGGGGCCGGCGTACCGGCGGTGCAGCTGTCCTGCTCGGCGCCACCAACGCAGCTGGTCGTCCCCGTCGCCGCGCACGCTCCCAATCCGCACGTGGTGGCCACGGCCACGTAGTCCTCGTCGCGGCGGCCATCGCAGTCGTCATCCACGCCGTTGCAGCTGGCGTCGGTAGCTGCTGGTGTACCCGGTGCACAGCTGTCCTGCTCCGCGCCGCCAACGCAGCTCGTCGTTCCCGTGCTCGCGCACGCACCCACTCCGCACGTGCTCGACCTGGCGACGTAGTCCTCGTCCGCGGTGCCGTTGCAGTCGTCGTCGACCCCGTCGCACGTTGCGTCGCTCGGGGCCGGGGCGCCTGGCACGCAGCTGTCGACCTGTCGTCCCGCAACACAGCTTCGGGTGCCCGCGCTCACGCAGGCGCCAACACCGCATGCCGTCACCCTCACTGCGTAGTCCTCGTCGTTCCGACCGTCGCAGTCATCGTCCACGCCATCGCACGTGGCATCGTTCCGGGCCGGGCTACCCGGCACGCAGCTGTCCACTTCTCGCCCGGCAACGCAGCGTCGCGCGCCCGTTGCCGAGCACGCTCCGACCCCGCACGTCGTCGTGCCGGGCGAGTACTCCTCGTCGATGCTTCCGTCGCAGTCATTGTCGATGCCATCGCAGGTTGCATCATTCCGCGCAGGACGACCGGCTCGGCAGCTGTCCACCTGCGCTCCATCCACGCAGATGTATGTCCCTGTTGCCGAGCACGCTCCCACACCACAGGTCGTGATCGTCCGCGACGAGAAGTCTTCATCGATCTGACCGTCGCAGTCGTCGTCCACGCCATCGCAGGTCGGGTCGTTCGTGCGACTCGCTGTGCATCCTGGCAGCGCGAGGCGAGCCTGGATGCGAGGTTCAGGAAGCGGGGATTCGTAGACGACCAGCACCTGACCGTTGGCTCCTGCCGCCAGTTCGGCGTTGTCTTGATATCCCTCCCCGCTGGCGACCACCCACGGCGACGGATCCAGGAAGGCTCCCGTTGGAGCTACTCGTCTGGCAACGACGTCCTGGTCGCCACCGTTCCCGTCCAGCCACGCAACCGTGAAGGCGCTGCCATCCCAGGCAACCGCGGGAAACGCCTGCGAGTCCCCGATGGCGGAGGTCCCGATGGCGAGCCCTCCGCCGTCGATGACGTTTCCTCCGCCATCCACTCGCGTGCCGTACACCTCGTAGTGAGTCGCGCTGCGGGTGTCGTGCCAGACCACCAGGCACTGGGTACCGTTGCAGGCAAGTCGCGGATCCTCCTGCCCACCGATTGCCGTCGAGACCATGAGCCCCCCGGCGTCGAGCACGGCGCCGGCCGCCCCCACGCGAGCCCCAAAGATGTCGGGTTCGCCCAGCCGCCAGTCCCTCCACACCACCAGGTAGTGGTCGCCATTCCAGGCGAGCGCGGGTTCCTCCACGGTCCGCGCGGCGGAAATCGAGATCCCTGCCCCATCCAGGATCGCACCGTCAGCGCCGATTCGAGTCCCCTCAATCCCCTGGTGGCCCCACCAGGCAACCAGGCAGTTCGTTCCGTCGCACGCCACGACGGGCACCATCTGCCCGGTGGTCCCCGTGGCAATCCCCAGGCCATCGGGATCCAGGACAGTCCCCGTCGAGGACACCCGAGCGCCGTAGGTATCCACGTGCGTTTCGGTGAAGTTCCGCTCATCCTCCCACACGACGAGGTAATCGGTGCCGTTCCACGCGACGTCGGGGGATCCCTGCCTCCCGGCTTCCGTGCAGATGTCGATTCCGGTTCCGTCGAGGATGGCGCCGGCGTTGGTCACCCGCGCCCCGTAGATGTTCGAGTCGTCCTGAAGTCGGTGGTCGTCCCACACGACGAGATAGTTCGTGCCGTCAAAGGCTACCGCAGGTTCGAACTGCGCGTTGCCGGCTTCGGTCAGGAGCAGGCCGCCCGTGTCCAGCACGGTCAGACTCGTCGAGACACGCGACGCGAAGACGTCTCCGCTCCCGTGCCGAGCGTCGTTCCAGGCAACGAGGAAGGTCGTTCCATTCCAGACCAGCGCCGGCGCCGCTTCCGCCAGTCCGGCAGTCGCTGCGATGGGAACACCAGCGGGATCCACGACCGTACCGCCGCTGGTGAGTCGCGCCCCGTAGATGTCCCAGGCGAGATTAGAGTTTCCCCCACGCGTGTCTTGCCAGAGAACCACAAACGCAGAACCGTTCCAGGCGACAGCCGGATATGCTTGCTGTCCCGGCCCCGTGTTGACGGCGATCTGTCCGGGGCCCAGCACCGTCCCGCTGCCGCTGACCTGCCTACCGTAGATGTTGAGATTGGACTCGTCTCCAGCAACAAAAACCACCAGATAGCCGGATCCGTCCCAGGCTAGCGCTGGTTGCTGGCCCTGGGAGGCAATGGCGATGGGACTAGAGTCCAGCAGTGAACCGTCCGCGCCCACGCGCATCCCGTTGATTCCAGTCCCAGACCAGACAACGAAGTAGCTGGCACCATTCCAGGCCACGTCGAGATCGTCGGCGTCCTCGCCAATGAGGAGTCCGGATGCGTCGAGCACTGCTCCCGTGGGAGTGACGCGAGCGCCCCTGACGTCGGTACCCCAGCGGCTCCAGACAACGAGACAGTTGGTCGCACCGCAGGCGAGTCGTGGGGCCCCTTGGTTCGGAAAACTGTTGATGAGAAAGCCAGGTTGGTCCAGCACCACCCCCGTCGCGCTGACCCGGGCGCCTTGGATGCTCGAGGCCTGTCTCCAAACGACGAGATAGTTGCTGCCGTCCCACGCCACCGCCGGGTGCGAGACGCCGTCGCCTGGTGGTCGTTGTTGGATGACGAATCCCGCGGCATCCAGCACAGTCCCACCCGCAGTCACCCTCGCGCCAACGATACGGACCCCCTGATCGTTCCACACGACCAGGTGATTCGTGCCATCCCAAGCAACGGCAGGGTCCCATTGCCCGCCGTATGCCGGCCCCAACACCGGCTCCGACACCGCGAACTCGGGCCCCACCGTGGGATCGAGCACCAGCGGGTACGCGGCGCTCTCGACCACGCCCGCCTCGACACGCAGCACGATGTGCCCCGCCTCGTACGCGGCCGGCACGGGCGTC
>JBNLDK010000086.1:0-23099 GCA_050304295.1 Polyangiaceae bacterium | reverse complement strand
GCTCTCCGCCGCGTTCACGCGGCGGCCCCATTGAAGCGCGCTGGTCGGCGCGCTACCTCGCGCAACCACAGCGCTACGGCTCCGCTGGCGTCGGGGGCCGTGGCGTGCGGGTTCCGAGCTGTGCCAGAGTCTCACCAGGTGGCACACTCCCGCGACGAGAAAGTCGCCTGGCCTCGGGATCGAAGTCCAACCCTCGTAGAAGAGGTCTTTGGCGTGTGCCTGGCACGCTACGTGCTTGTGTGTGGCACACGGACTTGGCCCTGCCAGACCGTGGAGGACTATGAAAACGGCTTCGAGACCGATCCTGGGCCTGGCTCTGCTGATAACGAGCGCGACTTGCTTGCAGGCCTGTGGCGGCGCCGTCGGTGGCGCAGACAGAGAAGCAAGCACGGGCGGCGATCCTGGCGTCGGCGGGAATCGAGCTAGCGGCGGCACTGGGGCCACCGCCAGCGGCGGAGCTAGTGGCAGCGGTGGCAGCGTCGGCACCGGTGGAACGACGATGACCAGGCGTGAGCCGGCGGAGCATCGGCCCCGGGCCGCGTCTTGCGTCGGCGTGCACGATCCACCCGAGCCAGTCATCACCTCAGAATACAGCGAGTGCATCACTCACGCCGACTGCACCGACGGAGTGAACGGCAAATGCGTGACCGGCATCGGCATGGCGTGGAGCACCGGCTTCTGTGACTACGACCAGTGTGCGACGGACGCGGACTGCGATCCGGGGATGGTCTGCTACTGCTCGGCCAGCGACTCGGCCCGTTGTCTGTGGACCGGCAACTGTCTCACGGACGCTGACTGTGGTGCGGGCAACTACTGCTCGCCCTCCATGGGAACGGACTGCGGCGGCTATCACTCCATCGATGGCTTCCACTGTCACACTGCGGGCGATACCTGCTCCGACGATGCCGACTGCACGGGCGATCGCGAGTACTGCGACTACGACGAGTACGGCAACCGCTGGGAGTGCGTGTCGCCTGATGACGGTTGTGCAATCGGCTAGCCGTAGCGCTGGAGCCATCCGAGGGGGGCGCGTGGCCCTGCTGGTCGCGGGCATCGCGGTCTCGTCGCTGGGCTGTCGAACGGAGTCGTCGAACCCGGGAGCTGCGTCCGATGAGGCGACCGAAGAACGCGCGGTGATGGATGAGCTGCGTCACTTCGACTCGTCATTCGAACACCGGCGAGCGGTGCTCGAAGCATCGCTCGTCAATCCGGACAACGGCTACTCCAGGCTCCGCCTCGCAGCGTATCGGCAACACCGTTGGGAAAGACTGCCCGTGGCGCGCTTTCGCACGCGCCCCGTGCTCCCCGCAGACCTGGGCAAGCCGCCGCCAACGCCGGACGAGTCGTGGACGATGAGCGGTGGCAACGAGCAGCTGCCCGCGAGCCTCGATGACCTGCGTGAACTCGGGCAACGACTCTTCGCGACCCACCCCGCGCAGGTCGAGCGCTCCATGCTCAAAGTACTGCGGTCCGAAGACGGGCCATCGCGATACGGACTGTGGCAGACGGCTTCGTCGGTGGGCGGTCTGGTCTGGGTCGAGCTGGGGGGTGGAGTCTACCCGGCGCTGACTTGCTCCTCTTGTCATTCGTCAGCGACCACGGGCGGCAAGCTGCGACCCGGGGTGCCCAACCACGGTTTCGATCTCGGCAGGGCGAAGGACGACTACGTCGGCAGGAGGAGCCTCTACTCGACGTGGGGACCAGGTCGGGTGGACATTGCAGCGGATGGACGGGACAACCCGATCGTGATCGCTGATGTGCGCGCCGTGCGCTTCCAGACGCACCTGCATCGTACCGCCAACGTGAAGAACTCGCTCCCGGCGCTGGCGGTGCGGGTCGAGACGGGACTGATCACGGCCCACCGCCAGAAGCTTCGGCCCACTCCGGTCGATGCCTTCGCCATCGCTCAATACCTCTGGAGCCTCGGTGCGGAGCTCCCCGCGCCGGGCCCCTCGCCCCGGGCGACATCCGCGCTGTTCGAACGACACTGCGGCCGATGCCACCGTGGACCGGGGCTCTCTGGCGAACCAGTGGCGGCCGAATCAGTCGGAAGTCCAGTCGCCCGTATGCACAGCGCCGCCAGGGGCACGGGCAACCTGCAAGCCACCTCGCTGCGTGGAGTATCCGATCGTCAGCGACTCCTCTTCGGGGGGGACGCCACCAGCTTCGAGTCGCTGCTGAGCCCCGACCGCAAGACGGGGGGACACCACTATGGTCGGCACCTGACCTCGCCCGAACGCGAGACACTGGTCGCGTACCTGCAGGGACTGTGAGTCACCCGTTCGGTACCAGAGCGAGCTCTCACCGCCCTGCGTGAGAACGGTGGCCGGCGGCGGTTTCCGGGCATAGGTGTCCCGTGGTGGAGGTGGGGGCTCCCGCCTCCGTTCAATCGCGGAGCGCGGCCACGATCGGGAAGCGTTCGATCACCGGGGGTTGCGTCAACTCGTAGGCCGTCGGGATGGTCTTGCGCAGGTCCGACTCGAGGTACGCGGCCACGGCGTCCTCTGATTCCCAGAAGTAGATGCCGGCATACTCCTGGGATTCCGGATCGTAAGAGTAGTACTTCTGGACGAGTCCCGGGACCTCGCGGAACTGCGGCATGCGCTCCTGGTAACGGCGCACGAACTCCTCGTGTGACAGTCTCGACCTCAGCCCACGGACGACCAGCATGATCTTCGGTTGTGCGTCTGACATGCTCCACCTTCCGCCCCGCGGATTGGGGGCAAGAGCGGAGAATCCAATCACCGCAAGTGGTCGGCACTTTAGATGTTGAACCCGACAAAGAAGAGCCCCTGGAAGGCGTAGGCCTGGAATATCGTTCCCACATTGATATCCAGTCCCAGTTCGACGGCCTCTTTGGCACCCACGCGAACTCCAAGATCTGTCCCGATGCCCACCCTAGGGGCGCTGTGTGGCACTTCCACCACCCTCACGCCTCCCCCAGGGAGATCCGTCGTAATGGCCTCGCCAGCTCTGGAGAAGTGGACGTACCCCAGGCTGACCCCGGGGGCCGCATAGAATCGGCGCTTCCCGAGGACGGCCTTGAACTGAGCTTGAATGTCAAAGGCCGTACCGGCCATGGGCTCGTCGGCTTCGCCGCTTTCGGTATCGTCGTCTTGAGTAATGGCGACGGGGCCAAGGTGCATCGCGGCACCGATCTGCAAGCCCACGCCGGGAGTTCGATGCAGCCGGACGCCGCCACCGACCCCGAACACGACAGCCTGCACTTCGTCACCACCGAAAAGGTGGCTGCCCAGCTCCGGTCTCAGTGTGACGACGTGGGGCACGCGCATGGCGATGCGCTGCTGGCGTCGTTCTTCGCGCAGCTGGTCGAAGGAATTCGCTGCAGCCGGCTGGATGCACTCGCCCGACGCCGAGCAGGTCGCTCCCGACTCGCAGGGCGGATTGCACAGTGAGACGCAGGCGCCGTCGGAGCACACGAACCCGGAACGACAGGTCGGGAAGCAGCCGCTGGATTCTTGCGCGGCACCGGCACCGTCGGGTGGCGGAGGAGGGAGAGAACGCGCCTCGTCGGCGGACGCCGTCGTTGTGCTGGTCTGAGCGGGCGGTGGCGCACCGCGACGCTCGAGCGTGCTCTCTTCGGGCTCCGTCGTTGTAGCGCCCTGAGCGGATTCTGCTGGGTCACTCGGGCCCGTCGCGCTCTGCTCGGTCTGCGCGTGCGCCGACCCCGCGGCGGTCAAGAATGTAGCCGCTGCGACCAAGAATCGCGTGGGCGATGAGGAGACGTGTCCGGCGTGATGTGTGTGTGCGCGATGCATTGGATGTGCTGGGTTGTCAGGGGATTCAGGGACCGGATTGATCTTGCTCGACCGACGAAGGCGGCGGTGTTCCGGCTTGGGGCGACGTCCTGTCTGCTCGGGTGGAGCTACAAACCTCGTGTGTGTTCGGTGTCGGACATTCTTGCGAGCTGCGAGGCTCCTTCTCGCAGCGTCTCGAAGGAGCCTCTTGGTGACGCGGCGTTGTCGCGTAGCGTGGTGGGGCTACCAGGCGCAGCTGCTTCCGGTATCGTCCGAGCAGGTGCCCGTGCTGAGCGAGCCGCCGCGTAGGACACACGACACGCGATGTCCGTTGCTGTAGGTCACGTCGAACGTCGCGCCCGTGAGATGCCCCGCCACGTCGTACTGGTACTGCGTGTGGGAGGAGCTCGACCCCGAGCCGCATCCGTAGGTGAAGCCGCCGCTGGAGCAGTTCGTCAGCGAGCAGACTTGCGCGCATGCCCCGGCGACGCAGGCGAGCCCGCCCTCGCAGGTTTCGATCAGATCACCTTGTCGTCCGCAGCTATCGACCCAGTGGATGTCGTTGCCATCGCACTGTCGTGCCTGGTTGGGCGTGCACTCGACGCACTCGCCGGCCTGGCACATCTCGTCCTCGAGACACTGCTCGATGGTCGTCCAACCCGCGCCGTCACTCCGGCACTGACCCACCGCCGCATCCGCGCTGCACCCGGTCGAGCACGGTTCACAAGCCAGGTTCTCGGCGCGTACGGCGCCGGGGTCCTTCGATAGAACACGAAGGCCGGCCTCACCCTCGAGCAGGAGGCTGCCGGCGCGACCATCGCGCGCGAAGTAACCCAGCGCGTCGTAGTCGTACTCGAACAGAATGGTTCCGGTTTCCATGTCCACCACATGCAGAGTCGTGGGCCCACCCCAGTCGCCCGCCAAAGCGTAGGCCAGAGTCCCATCTTCCGAGCTGGTGAGTGGTCCCTGGAGCATGTCGAGCGGGGTTTCCCAGAGCACCGATCCGCCAGAGGCGTCCAGCGCGAGCAGCCCGTTGTCCTGACCGACCAGAACGACGTCGCCCACCCGGATCGGTGCGGAACGGATTTCGCTGGGCAGTGTCGTCGACCAGAACTCGAACCCGCCGACCTCCTCGAACGCCAGGAGCGTGGTGCCGTCGCCGACGTACAGGAACTCCCCGGTCGCCGACACCGGGCTCAGGCTCGCCGTGGCATCGAGCTGCCAGCTCGAGGTCAGCGTTTCGGGCTCGAGCACCGTGAGGCGGTTCCCGCCGTCTTCCACGTAGACCATCCCCGTGGGAGACACGAGGAGGCTCGAAATCGTGCCCGCAGTGGTGTACCCGAGGTTTTCGGCTCCGGTTGTGGCGTCGAAGGCTCGGACCTGGTCGGGGTAGGCAACGTAGATGCTGCCCTCCGGCGAAAGGGCAACGCCGACTGCGTTGCGTGCCAGTCCCGTCGACAGTTCAGCGCCAGTTGCGGCGTCGAGGGCCTGGTAGTCTCCCTCCCCCAGGAAGACGACCACGCCCGCCTCGCTGAACAGGGGAGCTGCGACGAGCGGGACGGTCAGGGAGAGCGGAGTCGACCACTCGATACTTCCTGTCGCGGCGTCGATCGCCAGGGCAGCGAACCCGTTGGAGGCATAGAGGAGCCCCCCGACCCCCACCGTGGCGGAAGACGCATCTTCGACGAACCACTGGACCGTGCCGGCCTCGTCGTACGCGGTCAGACCATCTTGGGTTGGGACCACCAGCAGCGAGTCTTCGGTCAGGACGGAGAAAGGCAGCGAGTCGTAATTCGCGAGAACCCTCGACACGACCGATGGCTCGCACGCCGCAACCGGCGGAGCGCCCGCCGAGCCGCCCCTCGCGCCCCCGGTGCTCGCTGTCCCGCCGGCTGGGATGGCCGTTCCACCTGTGCCTCCACTTGGCGAACCTGCGGAAGCGACGGTGCCCCCCGTTGTGGCTCCCCCTGGGCGGCCTGCGGCGCCGGCTGCGGGCGCGGAGACTGCGGAACCCGCGGCGCCCCCTGTCCCGCCCGCAGGAGCCAGCGTCGGTTCTTCTCCTCCTGACGGCGCGCCATCGCGGTCCGCGTGCCCGGCCGACCCGGCATGGCCGGGACCGCCATTCGTCGCTTCGGCTCCCGCCGCTGCATCGGTGTCGCGCGGCGAACCACCACTCGAGTTCGCATCACCCGAGCATCCGCTCAGCAAAGACAGGGTCGCTGCCGACAGGGCCGTGCGCCATCCGAGAAGCCACCTTCCGTTTCCCATCACACCATCTCCGTTTCCGCGCTGTGGGCGCGTTGCGGCCCCGGCTCGGGACCGAGTCACGATGCCCCCAACAGCAACTGCCGTGCCTGCGGCAGGCGATGGCGTTTTTCCAGCGATTTGCAGCGCGGACTGTGGGAACAACCGTTCCTGAACGGTTCTGGACGACTTCCGTGGTGCTCGAGTCTGCCTCGAGGGTAGGGGTCAGAGCTCGACTCGCATGGCCAAACGGGGAGCAGGGACTGTTGCGGTCGCGCGGATCCCCATGCGATGATTCGTCTCCTTGTGGATCGGACTGAAGTAACGCGATTGCTGCGTGCGCTTTGCTTGGTTGGAGTGGGGGGAACGGTCGCGGGGGGATGCTTCGCCGACCCGGTGTTCAACTCGTCGGAGAACTGCAGTGCGGCGGACTGCGCTGGGGCTAGCGCCGGGGGATTGAGCGGGACCGGCTCACTCGGTAGCGGAGCGCGCCGGGCGAATGGGGGCGCCGGAGTCGAAGAATCCGGCGGGGTGACTCAAGCGGGAGCCAGCGTGACGCTCGGTGGGGCCGGAGCCCACGGTGGGGAGGGCAATCTCAGCGTGATGGGTGGCGGTGCGGGTGGCCGCGTGGTGGGGCATGGGGGTGCCGGCGCTCCGCCTGGCGGAACGAGTGGCCAGAGTGCGAAGGCGGGAAACGCCGGTGTGGCCACCGCCGGGACGAACAGTGGCGGGACGGGGGGCGACGGCACCGCCGCTACGGGTGGTTGGACTAGCGCAACCGGTGGTGCGGCGACGGGCGGAATGGCGGGTGGCAGTGCCGGTGCCGCTGGCGAGGCGGGTGCTGCTGGCGCGGGCAGCGACGGCATCTCGTGTCGCTTTGTCATCGCCGAGTCGGGATTCGAGCAGGGCACGCTGAGCGTCTATCCGCTGGACGACTGGGAAGCGCCGGTGGCCCGCGCTTCGCTGCAGGATTCGGAAGCCGTGGCGGCGTGGGCGGGGGACGCCGCGGTGCTGCACGTGGTGGTTGCCGAGGCGGGTTTGGGGGCAGGTGGGGCCGGGGCGGCGGGCGACAGGCTCCACGCAGTGGCCCGCTGTGAGGACTGCCAGGCCGACGCCGTCCGCCTGTCGTGGCTCACGGACAGCGCCTACTGGCGCGCTCGCTACCTCCTGGCAGCGCCATATTCCTCGGACAGGGTCGACAGCCAGCTCGGCTCCGTCGCCCGCAGGTTGATCCAGACCGATCTGGACGGAGACGACGAGATCACGGGGAGTGACCTGCTCTGGTGGGACGCCAGCGTCACGCCAGGCGTGCTCGTGCCGACTTCGTCGGACTACGCCGCGTGGCAGACCCAGCATCGGGATGCCCCGCTCGTTGCTGCGCTGGAGGCAACGGACGCGGCGCTACGGTCGCTCGCGACGCCGGTGGAACCGACCGACCTCGTTGTTCGAGAGGGCGTCGCGTTTGCAACCCTCGGGCCGCTCGGGCTCCAGACCTACAGCGCGACGTTGGTACCGGACGGGGCCCCCCCGCTCACGCTGGCGGGCACGAGCCAGGCGCTGGCGCTGTCCGGGGATCGTGCGCTCGTTGCTGCCGGGGATGGGGGGCTGCACGTCGTGGACATCTCGGATCCCCATGCTCCAGCCTTCCTACGTACGATCGACTTCCCGGATCCGGTGCTCGACGTGGCCCTCGGCGCGGACGGAACGTGCTTCGTGCTGCACCCGAGCTCGATCCGCTCGGTCGACTGGGCGGGGTCGCAGCAGTCGGTGGAGGTGTGGAGCACGAGCGGTTCACTGATTGCCCTGGAGTGGGGGAACGGACGTCTCGTTGCCGTGGGCGATGCGGTCAGTGTGCTCGCCCCACCTCCGGAAGGTCAGACGGCGTGGGTGCTGCTCGGAGAGGCCACCCCTGGTGGAAGCATGGTGCACCTGGACGGGGACCGAGCTCTGGTGGCTCGGCACGCAAATCCCTACCCCCAGCCCGGGCCCTCGTACAGCTACCTGACCGTGTACGACGTGAGCGACGCGGCGCCCGCGGAACAGATCGCCCAGTACTCGTTTGGCGGGGGGACACCGGTCTATGGGGTGAGGGTGATCGGAGACGTCCTGTACCTGAGCACGGGAGCGGGCGTGCTCGAAATGGACACGAGCCTCGGCGAGCCCGAGCCCGTCGTCGTCGTGCCAGGTGCGTCTGGCGTCTTCGATGTGACGGGTGATCGTGCCCTCGTCGGATCGGCGAGCGGTTTGGCGCTGGTCGCCCTCGATCATCTGGACGACCACCGCATCGGGCAAGTCGACCTCGGCTATCGCCCCGACAGGCCTGCCTGGATCGATGACACCACGCTCCTCGTCGGCTCGAGCCGCGGCGTTCATGCCATCTACGTCGGCAATCCCGCGGCTCCGGTGCTGCTGGACTCCTATGTGAGCTCCTACGTCCCGTTCAACACCACGGTCTGGCTGCCAGCCCGGGCGACGGCAGCCTCGGGGGACTTCGCGGCGATCTACGAGGTCGGCTGCACCCAGTGTCCGGAATCCTGGAGGTACTACCACGTGCGCACCCTCGACGTGTCGGTTCCGGGCAGGTTGCGCGCCATCAACGACGTCGAGGCTACCCCGGGTGATCTCGCGGTCATTCCCGGCTACGCCGTCATGACGACCGCCCACGGACTGAGCCTCGTGCACATGGCGGAGGGCGTGGCGCCGGTCGAGGTGGGAACGCTGGGTGAAGTGGGGTTCTCCCAGCTCGAGGTGACCGACGATGGATTCGCCGTGTTGGCGGACCAGACCCTGCTATCGATCGTGGACTTGAGCGACCCCGCAGCGCCAGGTCTTCGAGGGACGCTCGCACTCACCGGCGGCCCGCTCTTCCTCGAAGGCGCGCGGGCCTTCGTGGCAGATGGTACGGAGCTCCTTGTCATCGACATTGCCAATCCGGACGCTCCCGAGTTCGTCAAGACCCTCGATCTTCCGGGACCGCTGGCAGGGGTGCATGGGCGCTACGCCTACACCCAGGAAGGGGTCGTGATCGATCTCGAGGCGCCCCGGGGGCAGGAGCAGGCGGCGCATCTGGGGACTCCCCGGTCGCGCCTCGCGGGCCAGGGCGACCTGTTGTGCGCCACGGGGCATACCGTTGACTTCATTCGCGCCGCTGGGCCATTCCCACCGTGATGGTGAGATGATGGACGCTCACGTGAAGGCAGCCTCGGGACGCTGCAGCCGAGACGACAACCGCGGGTGGGTGCGGTGACCGGCGATCGGCAACAGGAGCTGCGCGACGCGCAGACGAGGTTGGGCACTCGCGTCGGGGAAGTGACGATCGACCGCCTGCTCGGGGTGGGTGGGATGGGGGTGGTGTATGCTGGGCACCACGCGGGCATGTCCGCTCCGTGCGCCATCAAGCTGGCGAAGCCGCGGTGCGGCGAAGCCCTTCTGGCGGAGGCGCGGCAGGCGCGCCAGATCGAGAGCGAGCACGTCGTCAAGATCTTCACCGTGAGCGAGGCCCCCGAGCCGCACATCGTCATGGAGCTGCTTCACGGTTGCTCCCTCGAAGCCGAGCTCAATCGGTGCACGAAACTGCAGCCATCCGTCGCCGTGGATTTTGCGCTGCAGATCCTCGAGGGCGTCGCGGCGATCCACGCCAGAGGTCGCCTGCACCGGGACCTCAAGCCCAGCAATCTCTTCCTCACCATCGATGCCGCGGCGCCCGATCCCGGCCGCCGGGCGCTCGTGAAGGTACTGGACTTCGGCCTGGTCAAGCGGACCAGACTGGCGCAGACGACGCGCGGGAACCAGCCAAGCGTCGGGGACGCCAGCATGGCCCCGGACCCGCTACAGCAGACGTCCGGCAGGTTTGGCACAGTGGGATACATGGCACCCGAGCAGCTCGGTCGGTGGTCGGATGTCGACGCGGGGGCGCGCCACCAGCTGGACGGGATCGGCAAGCGCACGGATCTGTATGCCGTCGGGCTCGTCCTGTACGAGATGCTCCTGGGTGAGGGGCCATACGACCTCGACACGCACCAGACGACCTTCGATGCGATGCGGCGGGGACCGCGCCTCGATACGAAGCAGGTGCCGCGCCCGCTGCGGCGCGTGCTGAAGAAGGCGCTGGCGTTTCGCGCTGATGACCGGTACCCGAGCGCCGAGGCGTTCGCTCGCGCGTTGCGAGCCACGCAGCGCTCGCGCGCGTCGGCGCCGACCATGGTTGCCTCGACCATAGCGGCCACAACCCTGATTGGCGCGACCCTACTCCTGCTCCGCCCCTCCGTTGCCGCTCCCATCGAACCGGGGCACTGTGAGCCCGCCCCGGTGGCATCCAGCCAGGCGACCGAGGTGGCCGCGCCGGCTGCGTCGTCAGTTCGCCGTCCCCCGCCCTCAGTGCCGCGCTCGCCGTCCACGATGTCCCAACCCGTGCCCCCCCGTCCCGCCTCGCCCCCCTCGGTAGCGCAGCGGGCCGCCCCCGCAACGACGCGCCCCGCCTCCTCCGCGTCCGAACACGAGCCCACCAGGCTGCCGGAAGCATTTGCCCCCCAGGACTACGGAGCGGGCACCGGACGGGGGCAACCATGAGGGCTTTGCGCGCGCTCGCGCAGGTTCTGTTCCTCGCCGGGTCGGCGGCGGCGCAGCCGGCGCCCGCCGTGTCCGACACTCACCCATCCGGGGTCGTCGCCTCGCCGTCTGGCGACTTGCCGGCGACCTGCCCCGAACCGACGGACCCCGAAGCGGCGGACTACCATGCTGCGGTTCGAGATGCGGCGAGGGTCGCTGCGGTGGTCGTGCAGAGCTCCGATCGGGCTGCCCTGCGTGCGGTGTATCATCGCTTCCGGACGCTGACTCGGTGTGATGATGCGATCGCCTGGCGCGGAGCCGGGCGCGCCGCACTGGAGCTTGGCCGGTGGACGGAGGCGCGTCACGCCCTGGAGATGGCCGTCACGGCTCCCCGTCGCAGGCTCGCTGGCGCGGCGCGCGAGGGGGCGCTGATGGAGCTGGAGGCAGCCAGCGCCCACACGGTCCTCGTGGTGGCGCATGTCGAGCCCGAGTCGGCCACGGTCACGGTGGACGGAGGCCCGGCGAGCCGCACTCGTGACGGCGCCGTGGTGCTCGAGCACGGGACGCGCACGCTCGAGTTCAGAGCGGAGGGCTACCAATCGCAGACGGTCCCACTGAGCGTCGCGCCCGACCGGCCTCCCCCGCGGCTGGACATCGACCTCGAAGCGCTCGAGGCGGAGCCGCCCGTCGCTGGCGATCCGGGACTGCAGCAACCCGAACCGCACCAGGCGAGCCCGCAGCAGGCGAGCTTGCCGTCGCGGGCGGAGGCGTCACGGCTCGAACCACGAGAGCGGGCGCGTGCAGTGCCCAATCGAACCGGACCCATCGTGCTGGGGGGGGCTGCGGTGTCGCTCGCGGTCATGGGGCTGGTCGACTTCTTCGCGGTCGCGACCCGTCGCCAGCACGAGCTCGAATCACTGTGCGGGGTCGACCTCGAATGCGAGGACACCCAGCAGACCGAGGCGTCGCGCATCCTGTCCGACCGGGATGCGTCGCGAGGCCGCGCGATTGGCGCCTGGACGGCAGGCGGCGTGCTGGGCGCGGGCGCCGTCGCTTGGTGGGTTGTCCAGGATCGACTCTCCCGGTCGGATCAGGCGCGGGACCGCCGCATCCGGGTGGTGGGTGGAACGACGCCGTCCCGCGACCCGGGCGTCCTTGTCGGTGTTGCGGGACGCTTCTAGCTGGAGGGACCGCGGGACTACGCGCGCTGTCGGTTCGCCCGCTGCGCGAGGGTCTTCCTCGGGATCTCGAGGTCCGCCGCCGCCCTGGCCTGATCACCACCGAACCGCTCCAGAGCCTGGGCGACCTCGGCGTCGGTGGGCTCGTCCGAACGCAGCACGCCGCGCTCGCGCGCGTGCTTTCGCAGCCGCTGCGCGTTGACCCCGAACTGCCTCGCCGTCTGGTTGATGTTGTAGTCGTTTTCGCCGAGCGCAGCCTTCAGGGCGGCGTCCTCGGGCGGCCAGGCCGCGACCGGGGGGTGCGAAGCCGCACTGGAGGGCGGCGTCGAGTGGCCTGGCTGCGACACCACGCCGGCTTCCCTGCTGGTCGAAGGAACGGGACCCAGTCGGGCCGCGTCTTCGAGAGCGGCCTCGGCGTCTGTCCCGAGATCGCACTTTCTCGCATCCTGCGCGGCGACCACCAATCGGCTGACGACGGATCGCAGCGAGCGCACGTTCCCCGGCCACGGATGCAGCGTCAGGGCAGCGATCAGCGGCGCCCGCAGCCACGGGTCGCGACTGGGCTCCGAGGCGGGAGGTTCGCTCAGCAGCGGTTCGTGCCGGTCTTCGGCGAGCTCCCTGCGGACGAAGTGGATGGCGAGACGGCCCACATCCTCCCGCCGATCTCGCAGCGGCGGGATCTCGACCTTCAGCGTGTTCAGCCGGTGGAGCAGATCGGCGCGAAACCTTCCGGTTCTTGCTTCCTCGGCGAGGTCCGCGTTGGTCGCTGTCACGACGCGCACGTCGAGGGTCCGCTCCGTGGACTCGCCGACCCGACGCAGCTTCCTCACGGATCCTTCCGCGTTCAGCGGTGTCAGCAACACTCCCTGCTGTTCCAGTGACAGATTGGCGATCTCGTCGATGAACAGCGTCCCGTCAGCGGCCTGCTCGAAGTACCCCGCGTGCGCCTCGCCCTTGATGTAGACGCCCATTCCCGCGCCGAAGTAGACATACTGGAACGAATCGCCCACCAGTCCATCGCTGGCGTTCACCGAAACGACTTTGCCCGTTCTCCCGCTGACGCGGTTGAGCGCCGTGGCGACGAGATCCTTGCCGCTGCCCGTCTCGCCGACCACCAGCACGTTCCGGTCGGTGGTGGCAAAGCTCCTGATCTTCTGGCGCACGGCACGAACTGCCTCGCTCTCGCCAATCATCTGCATTCGCAGGGGGTCGTCGTGCGCTTCGGCGCCGCTGCCGGGGTCCGTGCTGGCTCTCAGGACGAGCACGATGTACTTGCCAAACTCGACGACCACACCGCGGTCGACCTCTGGCTCGCCGAGCTCGACCGGGGAATTGAGAAGCTGTCGGTTCACGTGGACGGGATGGCCCCCGTCGACCCCGAGGCGCAGCGCGCCGTCTCGCCGGGACACGATGGACAGCATGGCGCTTTCGCTTGCGAATTCCGTCTGCAGCGGGCGCAGGCGGCCGTGTCCAGGCTGGCTGAACCGCTGGGTCGTCCGGTTGATGAAGAAGGAACGCCCAGTATGAAGCGGCAGCACGCACACCTCGCCGATCCGCGTCGTGTCGGGGTGCAGCGCGATCGTCACGACGAGGTGCTTCTCGTCGGTAGCGCTCTCGTGCGTGGTGGTCCCGCCGCGCGTGCCTGCCATGGGTGGGAAGCAGGTTGTCATGGTTTCTTCACTCCCTCAAGGCGTGGTGGTCGGGGGCCCGTGGGGCGCGTGCGTGGAGGTGCCTCCGCTGGCGGTGAAGTGGTTGTTGAATCGCGTACCCTGCGGTGCAACGTCCGTGCCCGACGGGCTGCGCGCCGATTCCGGGCAGTTCGTGTGGACTTCGCCGATGGTCGACCGTGGCGAACCGTTGTCGAACAGTTGGGCGCTATCGGAGAACGGTTGCTCGCAGGACTGATCGCAGGGGGTGGGGCTGTGTGACGGCGCGAGCCCACATGGCAGTCGTTCCAGGCGGCTCCCCGCGTGTGGAGCCTGGGCGCGTGCTCACGGGTTCAGAAGTTCACACCGAAGTGCAGGCCGGGTTCGCCGATGAAGTACCGCGGCCATCGCTCCTCGCGCTCGCGGAAGGACGCGGGGAGGTTGGTGTTGATGGGCCAGGCCGTGACGGCGATGGATGGCTCGAGGAAGGTGCGCCGCTGGAACAACTCGACGTGATACCCGGCGCGCAAGGTCAGGAACAGTTGGTACCCGGCCTGGAGTCGCGCGCCCGTGGAGCTCTTCGTGTCGGAGGCCCGCTCCACCGACGCCCTGACGCTCCCTGTGGACGGGGGACCGACCGATCTCACCATTTCGCTCTCGCGCGGCACTGGTCTGACGGTGACCGTCACCGACGGCCCCACCTACCTCTCCGGGGGGGGCTTCCTGGAGGTCGCCCAGATCAAGGAACCGGTGGAGATGACCTCCACCCTCGGGGCCGGAGCGTACAACGAGTTCGTCGTGCTCAGCCTCACGCCCGATCTGCTGCGGCAGCTGCTGGGCGGCGCGGCCCTGCCCCGCATCGTGCAGGACGTGGTGGCGAGCCAGGAGCGACTGGCTCGAGCCAGCGGCGGACTTCCGCGCCCTGTTCGGCTCGCCCATCTACTCATACTTGCGCCATCGCCGCATGACGGAGGCCCACAAGCTGCTCGACGAGGGGGGCCTCAACGTGACGGAGGTGGCGACCCAGGTCGGCTACTCCAACGCCAGCAAGTTCGCTGCGGCGTTCCGCAAGGAGTTCGGCATCGCCCCCGGGGAGGTGCGCGCCGCGCGGCAAGCGTGACGTCGGACGAGGCCGCGCACGGGTGCGGGTGGTTCGGCCCAAGGAGGGACGACGTCGGAGAATTCAATCAGCGCAAGTGATCGGCACTGTAGGGGCAGCTGGGCCAGCCGAAAGCGTTCCGCTCGTCCGGGGTGCACGGGCGCCAGCTCGTGTGTCCCTCGCTGTGGAGTGCGATCACGTTCGTGATGAAGACGGTGTCGTCCGCGACGCGGGCGACGCAGGATACCATGTCGGAGAAACCCTGCTCGGTCGTGCACGCGATGAGCTTCGCGGGGAGGAGGCACTCGCGCTCGAAATCGGCCTGAGTGCCGCTGATGGCGCGGCAGTCCGCGGGGCACCCGCCCTCGACGATCGGGCACTCCGCTGGTCCCAGCGAGGGCGCTCCCGCTGTCGGACAATCCCCTCGCCCGCACCCGCCGCTGCTGCCGCCGCCAACGGCAATCCCCGCTGCCCCGCCTCGCCCTTCGACCGAATCCCCTCCGGTATCGGCTCCCGCGACGGCGTTCGTGCCCGCGACGGCGTTCGTGCCCGCGGCGGCGTTCGTGCCCGCGGCGGCGTTCGTGCCCGCGGCGGCGTTCGTGCCCGCAGCGGCGTTCGTGCCCGCAGCGGCGGTGGCTCCTCCCGTCGAGCCCCCTCCCGTCGACGCCCCTCCGCCTTCCGGAGTGGCCTCCCCCGGCGCGCGCGAGGTCGAGCTGCACGCGGGCGACAGCCCGCCCAGCCACGCGACCGCGACCGCTACCGAAGCTCCCCACCCCCAGTCTCTGATCCTTCTCGGTTCCATGTTCGCCCTCGCTGACTCGACCGCCACCGAAAGTCGCCCCGGCCCAAGATACACCGATCGACTCCCAAGCCCGAGCCCGAGCCCGCCCCCAAGCCCGAGCCCGAGCCCGAGCCCGCCCCCAAGCCCGAGCCCGCCCCCGAGCCCGCCCCCAAGCCCCAGTTCGACCCCGAACCTGGAATGTGCGCCGCTCCCGACGTTTTTGGGATCGGCAGTGGGCCGAGCGGTCATCATGAGGGCGATGACCGACGCGCAGCCGGCCATCGGTGAGCGTGACTCGGGCATTCATGCCAGCTCGAGTCGGTCACCGGATGTTTCCCCGTGCACCATCGCGGGGCTGGTGGAAGTTCATTTCGACTTCATCTGGCGCAGTCTGCGCCGGATGGGGCTCGAGGGAGCCGACGCCGACGACGCTACCCAGGAGGTTTTCGTGATCGCTTCCCGCCGCCTCGACAGCATCGCCCCCGCCAAGGAGCGGGCGTTCCTGTTCGGGACGGCGCTGCGCGTGGCCGCGCTCACGCGGCGGACCGCGAGCCGCTATCGGGGACGGCTCGACGCGCTGGCGTGCGATCCCGTGGAGTCGCCCCCGAACCCCGAGGAGCTGGTCACCCGCCGCCAGGCGCGCGCGGATCTCGACACCGTGCTGGACGCGCTCGACCTCGAGCTGCGCGCGGTGTTCACCCTCTTCGAGCTCGAGGAGCTGACGGTGCCGGAGATCGCCGAGCTGATGGACCTCAAGGAGGGCACCGTCTCCTCACGACTCCGGCGGGCACGCGAACAGTTCAGCGAGGCCGTCAAGCGACTGCAGGCGCAGCGCGCCTTTGGGGGAGGTGGCTCATGAGTTTCGAGCGCTTGACCCGGTCGGGAAGCGCCGCCGAGCGGACGCTGCTCGAGTCCGCGCAGGACGACCGTCCGAGCCTGGGCACCAAGGCGCAGCTCGTCGCGATGCTGGCGGGGGGCGCTGCGGTGACGGTCACGGCGGCCGCCGAGGGCGCCCTGCTGGCGAGCGGTGCCGGAGCCCAGGCGGCGACGGGCGCCGGGACTGCCGTCGCTGGCGGGACTGCTGCCGCGGTCGGTTCCGGGTTGGGCGTCGGGGCGCCGGCGGCGGCGACGACCGCTGCCGTGGGCGGAGCGGGAGCGAGCACTTCGGGGGTGGTCGGTGCGAGCGGTCTGGGGTCGTTCGCCGTGGTCAAGTGGGTGGGTATCGGGCTGCTTGCCGGGACGACGACCACCGCCGTGCTCTCGACCACGGTCGCGCCCCCGCCCGAGACGGTGGTCAGCGAACCCGCGGCCCCGGTTCCCGACGAGGCGGACCCCGCACCCCTGCGACCACAGCCGGAGGATCCGAGTGGGGGCGTCGTCCCGGCGCCGCCCGCCGCCTCGCCTGTCGAGGTGGTTGCCGCGAATCCGGATGCGGAACCAGCGCGACCTCGCGTGGGCGACGAGATCGCGGCGCTCGATCGCGCTCGGGGCGAGCTCACTGCGGGTGATCTCGCGGCCGCGGAGCGAGTGTTGAGCGAGTATCGGCGCACCTTCCCGCGTGGGGTGATGAGCCCAGAGGCGGCAGTGCTCGACATCCAGGTGGCCCTGGAGCGCGGCCAGCGCGAGCGCGCGGCCGCCCTGGCGCGCTCGTTCCTGGCGCGCCACGGCGACAGTCCCCACGCGCCGCGAGTTCGCGGCTTCCTGACGCGCGCGACGACGCGCGTGGCGGCGCCGGTCGTGGCCGCCCCCCAGCGCGCGGCGGCGCCAGCCGTGGCCGCGCCCCCGACTCCGCCGACGGCACCGAGTCCGTCGGAACCAGCGTCGCCGGCAACGGCGACGGGCGAAGCCCCCTCCACGCCGGCTCGGACCCGAAGCGTGGCGCGCTTCGGAGACTAGCGAAACGGGTCCCATTTCACGTACGAATCCGGGAGATGAAAATGCTCAAGGGGAGAAGTGTGTCGACTATCGGCCTTGGTGGGATCGCGACGGTGCTGGCAAGCTGGGTCCTCGTGACTGGCTGCGGTGTGCCCCACTCACTGGGTACCGTGCCGCAAGGCGAGGGTGGGGACGAGGCCGGCCTGGGAGGTCGTCGGGCCACCGGCGGTGGTGGCAACCCGGGTGGGGAGTCCGCTGTCGCTCCGAACGTCGGTGGAGGCAACCCCGGCGGGGAGCCCGGTTTTGCTCCCAACGTGGGTGGAGGCAATCCTGGCGGGGAGCCCGGTTTTGCTCCCAACGTGGGTGGGAGCCCGGGGGGGAGAGAAACCACCGGAGGCGGTGGAGTGACGCTCGTCGATCGCGACTACGACCTCGAAGGCATCGGGGGCCACTACACGACCGAAGTGCAGGAGGCTGCTCCGGGCAAGCTCGACCTGCTGTTCGTGGTCGACAACTCGGTCAGCATGGCGGACAAGCAGGAGCTGCTCGCGGAAGCGGTGCCGGCGATGGTGCGACGCCTCGTCAACCCGCGCTGTGTGGACAGCGCCGGGCAGCCCGTCGCAGATCAGCCGCAGAGCGGGCTCGACGATTGCCCAGCGCGGAGCTCGCGGGAGCTCGCTCCCGTCACGGACCTGCACGTGGGCGCCATCTCATCGAGCCTCGGGGGGCACGGCGGCATCCTCTGCAGCCCCGGCCAAGGGGACTCCTTCGACCCCACGATGGACGACCGAGGGCAGCTCTACGGGCCGCTGCGGGGGTTGGAGACCTTCCGCGACCAGGGGTTCCTCAAGTGGGATCCCCTCGGTCAGTATCCCGGATCCGAGGAATGGATCGAGGAGGACTTCTCGGCCGTGGTGAGCGAGATGGTCTCCCTCGCTGGTGAGCGAGGTTGCGGCTACGAGGCGACCCTGGAGTCCTGGTATCGCTTCCTGGTCGATCCCGAGCCCCCCGCGGACGTCGTGAGGGAGGCCGACGCGACCGTCAGGCTGGGTACCGACGACACCGTGCTCGCGCAGCGCGCCGCGTTCCTGCGGCCGGACTCGTCGCTGGCCATCGTCCTGCTCAGTGACGAGAACGACTGCAGCGTTCGCGACGACGGGATAGGTTGGCTGCAAACGGAGCGGACGACACGCATCCCGCGGGGGACGGCGGCCTGCGCCGACGACCCCAACGACCCCTGCTGTCGCTCCTGTGCCATCAACGAGTCGGCGCCGCCGGCGGGATGCGTGCCCCTGAACCGCGACCCTGCTTGTCAGCTCGCGCAGTACTCGGCCGCCGAGGACTCGCTCAACCTTCGCTGCTGGGAGCAGAAGCGCCGTTTCGGGATCGATTTCCTCTACTCCACCGACCGCTACGTCCGGGCCCTCACCCATCGAACCGTCTTCCGTGACAGCGATGGCGAGGAGGTGCCGAACCCTATCTTCACCGTCGGCAAGCGGGATCCTTCGATGGTGACCCTGGTGGGGATTGTGGGGGTGCCCTGGCAGGCCCTGGCGCGCAGCACGGCCGACGGTGTGCCGCTCCGCTACAAGCCTGCGGCGCAGCTGCACAGCGAAGGCGCGTGGAGCGCGTTGGTCGGCAACCCCGGCCGTCACGTGCCGCCCACCGACCCCTTCATGATCGAGTCCATCGCCCCTCGCACGGGGACGAGTCCGCTGACGGGACTCAGTCCCGAACCGGTATCTGCCGCAGGCGCGGCCAGTCCGATCAACGGGCACGAGTACACCGTCCCGCAGCGGGATGACCTGCAGTACGCCTGCACCTTCCCCCTGGCCACTCCTCGCGACTGCAGCGTTGTCGATGGCGGCTGCGATTGCAGGGATCAAGCTGGCGGCGGACTGGACCGCCCCCTGTGTCAGGCGCCCGGCACGACGACGTTTGGCACCATCCAGTACCAGGCCAAGGCCTACCCGGGACTGCGCCACCTCGAGGTGATGCGTCGGATTGGTGACCTGGCGGTGCCGGCCTCCATCTGCCCCCGCGACATCGATCCCGCGAGCCCCGAGTTCGGCTACGCGCCGGTCGTCGAGGCGATAATCCGTCGGTTGCGCACGACGCTGGAGTAGGGACCGTGGCTCGGGGCGGGACCCGGGCGATACAGAGACGAGGCGGCGCGGAGCGGCGCCCGCGGTGCTGGTTGGGTGGGGGCGGCCGCGGGGCCGAATGCGGGCTGCGCGGAGGCAAACGGACGTGCTATGAGGCGCCGACCGATGCGCGTTTCCTATCGATGGCTCCAGGAGCTGCTTCCCGAATTGCGGACCCCTCCCGCCGAGGTGGCCGATCTGCTCACCAACGCCGGGCTCGAGGTCGAGCGGGTCGAATCCTTCGGCGTGGGGCTCGAGCACGTGCTGGTCGTCGCGGTGAAGCGGATCGAGCCGCATCCCGAGCGCGACAAGCTGCGGCTGGTCACCGTCGATCGCGGGGGTGAGGAGCAGCGGGTCGTCTGCGGGGCGGCGAACGTGCCCGATCCGGGCGGGCTCGTCGCGCTGGCCCCCCTGGGCATCACGCTGCCCGCGGTGAACATGACGCTGACGCCGCGCAAGATCGGCGGCATCCTCAGCGAAGGCATGCTCTGCAGCGAGGTGGAGCTGGGGCTCGCCGAGACCGCCGATGGCATTCTCATCCTGCCCGCGGGGCTCGCCGCTCCTGGTACCCCGCTCAGCGAGGCGCTGCCCGTCCAGGACACCATCTTCGAGGTGGGCGTCACCCCGAACCGCCCCGACGCGCTGTCGCACGTCGGCGTGGCGCGCGACCTCGCTGCACTGCTCCAGATCGAGCTGCGCTTGCCCCCGGTGGGCGAGCCCCAGCGCACGGCAGACGCGAAGCTGGCGGATCTGATCGCGATCGACAACCGCGATCGGGAGCGGTGCCCGCGCTACGGCGCCCGCGCCGTGCTCGACGTGACCATCGCGCCGTCCCCGCTGTGGCTGCAGTATCGCCTGTACAGCCTCGGGATCCGGCCCATCTCGAACGTGGTCGACGTGACCAACCTGGCGCTGCTCGAGTGGGGGCAGCCGATGCACTCGTTCGATCTCGACCGGGTGCGCGGCGGTCGGATCGTCATCCGCCGGGCGACGGCGGGCGAGCTGTTCACCACGCTCGACGGGGTGGACCGGAAGCTCGATGAGGACGACCTCGTGATCGGCGACGCGGAGGGGCCGACGGCGCTCGCCGGGGTGATGGGCGGCGCGGTCAGCGAGATCCACGGCGGGACCACCCGCGTCCTGCTCGAGTGCGCGCACTTCACGTCTCGTGGCGTGCGGCGGACGAGTCGCCGGCAGGGTCTGAGCAGCGACTCGAGCTACCGGTTCGAGCGCGGGACGGACTGGGCCGCGGTGCCCACCGTGCTCGATCGCGCCGCGCACCTGCTCAGCGAGCTGTGCGGCGGAGCGGTGGTGCCCGGCGCGATCATCGACGACGGAGAGCTGCCCGCCGTGCCGACCATCACGCTGCGCTCCAGCCGCCTCGACGCGCTGCTCGGTGTGGCGGTGCCCTTCGCCGAGGCGCTGGCGATCCTCGAGCGACTGGGTCTGGCGGTGGTCGAGCAGAGCGGCGACGGCAGCGCGGCGTCGGCCCAGGTCCGCGGCGCGAGCTGGCGGCCCGACATTGCCGGCGAGCACGACCTGATCGAGGAGGTGGCCCGGATCCGCGGACTCGATGAGATCCCCACCGTGCTGCCGGCCATCGTCCCGCAGAAGCCGCGGATCTCGGGACGCCTGGAGCGTCAGCTCACCGAGGTGGCCGCGCAGCTCGGGCTCAGCGAGGCGCTCACCTACGCCTTCGTCGCCCCCGCGGAGCTGGCCGCGATCGGTGCCCCCGAGGCGGTCGTCAGGCTTCGCAACCCGCTCTCCGAGGAGCGCAGCGTGATGCGCACGAGCCTGCTCCCCGGACTGCTCGAGTCGCTGCGGCGGGCGCGGCGGCGGGGGGAGCGCGCGGTGCGGCTGTTCGCCGTCGGCACGCTCTTCTTGCCCCCACTCACGGCGCGCACCACGGGGGCCAGCCAGGCCGCTCGCCCCCAGCTCGACTCCGATCTGGGGCTGATCCCGGAGCAGCGCCCGGCCTTCGCCGCGATCCTCGCCGGTCCGCGTCCCGCGTACCTGGAGCGCCCGGACACCGACGTGTACGACGCCAAGGGGCTCGCCCTCGAGCTGGTCGAGCGGGTGACCCAGCGCACGGCCACGGTGCGGTGGACCGAGGCGAGCCTCGCGCACCTGCACCCGCGCGGTCGCGCCGAGATCCTCGTCGGCGATCAGCGGGTGGGTGTCGGCGGCCCCCTGCACCCGGACGTCGTCGACGCGCTCGATCTGGACGGCCCCGCCTTCGTCGTCGAGCTCGACCTGGCGGCGCTCGAGTCGGTCCCGCCCCACACGCCGCGCTATCGGCCCATCCCGCGCTTGCCCGCGGTCACCCGGGACGTCTCCTTCGAGGTGGGCGAGGAGCTGCTCGCCGGCGAGCTGGCCACGACCATCAGCGAAGCGGCGGGCGAGTTCTGCGAGTCGGTGGAGCTCATCGACCTGTTCACGGGCAAGCCGTTGCCCGAACATGTCCGCTCGCTCACCTATCGCCTCACCTATCGCGATCCGAAGGCGGCGACCGATCACGAAGCCGCGCGGACCTTGACCGACAAGGAAGTGGACCGGTGGCAGAAGAGCGTCAACGCCGCGGCGGAGAAGCTAGGGGCCCGGCTCCGGGGGTGAGCGTCGTGAGGCGGGGGATCGACCAGCGTCACCAAGGGCGGAGCTCCGGGGGCGACTGTCTCCGGCGCTGGGGGTGGGCCCTCGCGGGCCTCGTCTCGGTCACGACCCCCGTCGCCGCCGCGCACGCCGCCGACGAGCCCGAGCCGGAGCCAGTGCCGGAGTCGCCGCCGATCGAGCGGGAGGAGCGCAAGGTGCTGCTGGGGCCGGACATCGGCTACACGCTGCTGCTGCCGCGGGGAGACGCGCCCGTCTCCTTCGAGGCCGGGTTCACCTGGGGCGGACACGCGCGCGTGGAGGTCCTCGATTGGCTGGGGGTGCGCCTCTCGGCGCGCAACAGTCGACATGCGGTGGACCTTGCGCCGGGGGCGCTGCGCACGCCCGACGCGGGGGTCCTCGACGGCGTCGCGCTCGAGCACCCACCGCTCGACATCTGGACGCTCGGGGCGCGCCTCGAGCCGACCTGGGTGGCCACCCCGCGCCTGCGACTGTGGGGCGGACTGGGCGTGGGCTGGGCGCGGATCGAGACGGGTGAGGTCGAGGCGCGGCTGTCCGAGTGCAGCGAGCAGTGCGACCTGCACACGGAGCAACGCCGCGGCTCCGCCAGCGAGCTCGATGTCGCGCTCGGTTCCACCTACGACGTGATCCCGCGCTGGGTGGCCGCCTCGCTCGAGGTGAGCGGCGCCGGGTTCGTCGGTCCCCAGGTGGGCAGCCTGTTCCGGGAAGACGAGCCGATGCAGGCCTTCGTCGACGGCTCGATGCTGCACGTCGCCGCGCTCCCCGAGCTGGGCAGCGCCTGGGCGTTGCGCCTGAGTGTGGATCTCGTGTTCTGAGCGAGCGCCCCGCCCCGGCAGCGCTTTCACCGCTGGGGCTATGCGCTGCGTGGTGGGGTGGGCAGGGGGCGAAGTTCGCGCGGGCAGGCGAGCAGCGAGGCGGGATACCGAGACGAGACCGGCGTAGCCGGTCCGCTGGGGTCGGGGGGGTAGCCAAGGGGGTGGAAATGCGCGTTTGACGCGCATTTCTTGGGGCATGGCCTCGGAAATCGGGGGCCAAGGGGGTGGAAATGCGCGTTTGACGCATGCGGGATCCCTTAAGCGGGCATGGGTGCGAGCTCGGTAAGTCTCCGGAAACTATCGGTTCTGGGTGGGCCGCGTCGCTTGGCTTCGACCTCGGTTGAGTCGAGAAGCAGCTGGAGAGCGAGCTTGGCGCTCGTCAG
>JBNLDK010000085.1:0-9226 GCA_050304295.1 Polyangiaceae bacterium | reverse complement strand
TGCCGAGCACTGCTTGGGCGGGAAACATCCTGTTCGTGTCCGACTCGAATACCGACAACAACATCCCTGGTGTTCTGGCCGGTGATGGGCACACGGTGACAGTCGTCATCGACGACTTCGCGGGCGGCAACTCCACCCTGCTCGGCGAACTGAGCGCCTACGGCACGGTCGTTTGGAGCGCCACCGGCAGCAGTGGGCTCGGCGCAACGCACTCCGCGGCGGTGATCGCCAATCTGGAAGCCTATGTGGCATCCGGTGGCTCTGTCTTCGTGACCGGCTACGACTCCATCGCATCCCCCGCCGATCCCGCGCTGATTGGCTTCATCGGCGCGACGGGCTCGGAGGACTTCAGTACGGCCCCTGGGGCGATCATCAATGTGCCCAACGCGCTGACCGTAGGAGTCGTCGATATTCGAGGGGTCACCCCCACGGGCTCCTTCAACGACAGGGACACCGCCACCGGGATCCAGGCCGACACCGTCATCGTGTCTGCCGTCACGAATGGGGCTTCGTGGACCCTGCGCACTCTGGGTTCGGGGAGTATCGCGTACGTGAGCAACGGCGCGAACGGGCCCACCTCGGCCTGGGCGTCCTGGACGGACACCAGCGCCGGAGGAGCGGGCGCCTACAACGCCGCGGTGCGCAACTTCGCCATGGCCACGTCAAGTTCCTGCCGGGTAGTCGACAACGGTGATGGCACTGCGACCATCTACTGCGGCACCACCTCCGCAACCGTCTCGGACGGCGCTGACGGTCTCGATGGCGTCGACGGCCTCGACGGGACGAACTGCACCGTGGTCGACAACGGCGACGGCACCGCCACCGTGTCGTGCGACGACGGCACCTCCGCCACGATCTCCGACGGTGTCGATGGGATCAACGGAGTCGATGGCCTCAATGGCGCCGACGGCCTCGACGGGACGAACTGCACCGTGGTCGACAACGGCGACGGCACCGCCACCGTGTCGTGTGACGACGGCACCTCCGCCACGATCTCCGACGGCGCCGACGGGACGAGCTGCACCGTGGTCGACAACGGCGACGGCACCGCCACCGTGTCGTGCGATGACGGCACCTCCGCCACGATCTCCGACGGTGTCGATGGGATCAACGGAGTCGATGGCCTCGACGGCACAAGCTGCACGGTGGTCGATAACGGCGACGGCACCGCCACGGTCTCCTGTGACGATGGCACCTCCGTCGACCTCTCCGCCGGGATCGACGGGACGAGCTGCACGGTGGTCGACAACGGTGACGGCACTGCCACCGTGTCGTGTGACGACGGCACCTCGGCCACCATCATCGACGGTACGGACGGACTCGACGGTGTCGATGGGAGCAGCTGCAGCGTGGCGGACAACGGCGATGGGACGGGGACGCTCTCCTGCGACGATGGCACGAGCGCAACCGTCCTGATCGCCGGAACGAGTGGCGCGGGTGGTGCCGGTGGCGCCGGTGGCGCCGGGGGAGTCGGCTCTGGCTCTTGCACGGTGGTCGACAACGGCGACGGTACCGCCACCATCACCTGCGTTGACGGCTCCACGGTCACCATTTCGGATGGTGCCGATGGTGCCGATGGTGCCGATGGTGCCGATGGTGCCGATGGTGCCGATGGTGCCGATGGTGCCGATGGTGCCGATGGTGTGGACGGAACTTCCTGCACCGTGGAGGAGAACGACGACGGCTCTGCCACCGTCACCTGCGACGACGGATCGAGCGCGACCGTGTCCAGCGGCGCACGGGGTCCGGCCGGCGAGAAAGGTGGCTGTGGCTGCAAGGCGGCCGGGCAGCAGCCCATGCGTTCGGGCGGTCTGCTTGCGTTGGGCGGGCTCGCCCTGGTACTGGCCCGCCGGAGGCGTCGGGCCAGCAGGCAGTAGGGAGCGACGTCATCTCCGTCGCACGCCGACGGGCTGACGGGTCCACCGAACTGGCTCACGCCGAGATCGTTCGCGGTCTCGGCGTGTTGCCATTTCGACTCTCGATACTGAACACGACGCAACGCGCCCCGAGGGCGGTCGCGCCTGGGCAGCGAGGATCTGCTTCTTCCGCTCCGGTGGCACTGGCGCCACTCTGCGGCGAGATCGATCCGCGTGTTTCCTTCGCTACGGTCTGGCGCACGACCCGTTCAGCAGTCACGACGAACTGCTGGCCGAGAACGCCATGCTGGTACCGCCGCCCAAACGGGTGATCAGCTCCAGTAGCTCGAGCCGGAGTGGACGAGTGCAGCAAGCTCTGGAAACTGGTCTCATTCTCTCGTGCTGCCCCACGCCAAACGTTGAGCCGCTACGGATTCGTCGATGGTGCATTCAGTCTCTTGGTAGAGGATTGAAGCGGAAACTGACTCGTCCTCCGTCCTCGTCCGTTGCACCGGATACCACCACGCCACCCACACAGACCACATGGAGCCGCGGATCCGTGAGGGAGTAGGGCCCCACCTCCAAGGGGCTCGGCGGGGAAGAGATGAGCACCTGCTCTTCTGGTACCCCGCCACATCCCGTCAAGCACCCAACGGGCCAGGTGCCCTCGGGCGTCGGAGCAAGAGCCCACTTCAAGGTGGTCCCATCCCTCATGACCAGCCTTGCCTCCTTCAGTCCTGGATCCACCGTCAAGGTGGCCCCCTCCAGCTCGGGCACATCGGCACTTCGGGCACTGAAGGTTCGCGAGTCCTCCAGCGTTCCCGAGTAGCCATAGTCGCCAGGCGGAAGCAGCTCGGGCGGCCGACGCTGACCCTGGCAGAAGAACATGCAGCCAACCGTCATCCAAGCCAGCACGACCGGCAACCCCCAGCGAATGACGACCAGATGCAGTCCTGACACGAATCACCTTCCCTCAGTGAGAACGCACCAACCCATGTGATTCAAGAGCGATCCCCCCGGCACCTCGCGCCGCAGGAGTTGGCCGGGCCTCTCAGCCTGCTCTTCCGGCACGCACGCCAGCCTATTCGTGGGGTCGGAGGGGCGCAATCGCCGCCACTGCCAGCGCCGCGCCGGCCCCGCCGGCGGGGTGGTGGGGACATGTGGCGCCGCCACCGACGAAGCGGCCATCCCCGGGTCGGGTGGACACTTTTCCCCACAGAACCTTCGATCCTTTCAATCCACTTGCCGGCAGGCATCCACAAGCTGAGACTGCCTGCCACGGAGGGCCCGTATGACAAAGAAGCTCGTCGCAGAACTCCTTGGCACGTTTTGGTTGGTGTTTGGTGGATGCGGCAGTGCCGTCCTGGCCGCAGCATTCGGGGGCACCGACTCGAACCTGGGCATCGGCCTGCTGGGCGTCTCGCTCGCCTTTGGCCTCACGGTGCTCACCATGGCGTACGCCATCGGTCACATCTCGGGCTGCCACCTGAACCCGGCAGTGACTCTTGGACTGGTCGCCGGCAAGCGCCACCCCGCTGGCGAGGCCCTGCCGTACATCGTGGCGCAGACGGTAGGCGCGGTGCTGGCGGCAACCGTCCTCTACGTCATCGCCACCGGAAAGGCCGGCGTCGAGGTGGGTGGCTTCGCATCCAACGGCTTCGGTGACCTCAGCCCCGGTGGCTATGGCCTGGTGGCTGCTCTGGTGGCCGAGGTGGTGCTGACCTGCTTCTTCCTGATCATCATCATGGGAGCCACGGACGCACGCGCCCCCGCCGGATTCGCGCCGATCGCCATCGGGCTGGGCCTCACGCTCATTCACCTGATCAGCATTCCGGTGACGAACACCTCCGTGAACCCCGCGCGCAGCACGGGCGTCGCGCTGTTCGCCCAGACGGCTGCCCTATCGCAGCTTTGGCTATTCTGGGTAGCGCCAGCGCTGGGCGGCGTCCTGGGCGGCGTCCTGTACCGCGCAGTGTTCGAAGGCGCCAAGAAGTAGCGCGTTGCCTCGTCGGCGACCCGCACCGCCGGCACTTCTCCAGATCTGCCTGGTAAACCCGTTTCATCCACTCGGCCCACGAACGCCCACCGCAGCGGGAGCGTCGCCGACACCATTGGGGGCCACGAATCGCGCCCGCGGCCGCCGCGAACGCCATTGGGGATTAGGAATCGCGCTCACGGCCGCCGCGAACGCCATTGGGGACCACAAATCGCGCGCACGGCCGCCGCGGACGCGATTGGGGATTAGGAATCGCGCTCACGGCCGCCGCGAACGCCATTGGGGATTAGGAATCGCGCTCACGGCCGCCGCGAACGCCATTGGGGATTAGGAATCGCGCTCACGGCCGCCGCGAACGCCATTGGGGACCACAAATCGCACGCACGGCCGCCGCGATCGCCATTGGGGGCCGAAAATCGCGCCACGCGCTACTGCGCGCTGGTCGCCATTTCTTCGGCGACCGCCCCCTCCTCCTGTTCCACGGTTTGACCGGGACGGCGTGAGGAGGGGCGCACCTTTTTCGCGAGCTCGGCGTGACCCGCGAGATCGAGCAGGCCACTGAGCACGGTGGCGACCGAGCGGAACACGCGGTCGTACTCGGCAATGGCGCGATTCTTCGCCTCGAGCGTGACCTGCGCCTCGCGCGTCTCGCGCGCCACAGCCTCGAGCCGGGCGTTGAGCGTGGCGCGGAGCCCTCGGAGCTCGTCGGCGAGACTGCCGGTATCGAGCACCACGCCGCGCAGGCGTGACGGTGGCAACTTCGCGCCGGCGAGCTGGCTCGCCACCTCCCCCGCGAAGCGCGAGAGCACGACCGGATCCCGCGGCGTCTCCTGGGCAAAGAGCTCGCGCGCAGTGGCGGCACCGAACAGACCCGCCACGAGCTCGCGTAGCTCGACCAGGCGCGAGCCGAGCGCCATCGCCGCAGCGTCGCGAGCATCGCGCTCGGCTGGGTCGTCAGCGAGCTCGCGCTCGTGCGCCTCGTCGGCCGCGACCATGCCGTCCCGCGCCGCTTCCAGCTGTTGCACCAGATCGGGTACCGCGTCGCCCGCGAGCGGCGCTGCCTTCGCGAGCGCGCTCGCCTGCGCCTTGCCCACCATGGCCACGGCCTCCGCACTCTTCTGCCGATCGGTCACCATCTTCGAAGCCATCGTCGTCCTCCTCCGTGTTCTGTTGTCGATTGTCCCGTCGAACCGCGCGCACCACGGCTCAACGCCGCGCGTTTCGCGCCCCTCACTTTCGGTCTAGACCCCACCACCGGGACGTTCCGGAACAATCCCCTCGCCGCGCGCAAACCCCGACCTAGAGCACGAGAGATGCGCGGACGCAAACCATCGACAAACGACGCGCGGCCGGGAGCGGCTTCTCAACTGTCTGCGCGGCAGTGCACCACCCCTCCGGGCGATGACATGCGCGCAGGCATTTCTAGGCTGCCGGCGCGGCAGTGAACGTCAGACGCACCAGTGCGCGCCGCGGTCGCCGGCCGCTACCCCATCACCCCAGGGTCACTCGCTCCCCCCGGACCAACAACCCTTTTGTCGTTCTAGCAGCTGCATCCGACGCCGTCGTTGACGACGCACTGTCGGATGATCTCCCACGCCGTGGAGCCCCAGGGCCAGTCGTTCTCACAGCTCGCGAGGCACCGATCTTGCTCGGGGCTGGCGAGTAGCGGACAGCCACCGTAGCAGGCTGCCACGTCCTCGCAGTCTCCACCTTGTTGGTCGGTCGCGGCAAATGTGTCGCACGTCTCCAGAGCCGAAGAACAGCACTCGCGCCAGACACTGTGACACGCTTCGACAGTGGAACTGTAGAAGAGCGAGCCAGTGGCCCCCCCGGACGCTCCACCTGTCGACGCCCCTCCTGAACCTGGACCGCCTCCACCGCTTGCGGTCGAATGGTTCCCGCCAGTGCCCAGTGCTCCAGGAGTGACACACATCCCGGACTCGCAGACCAAGTCCGCCGGGCAATCGCGGTCATCGCCACAGGCACAGGTCACGTTGTCGTCGGAGCAAGCTCCCACCAGAGGAAGAAGAAGAAGAAGAAGAAGAACGAGCGAGGCAATCGTGGGTCGATTCATGGCGGCTACCGTTCAAGGTCCGGACAGACAAGTCGCGACGCAGTCCGCGGCGGCGACGAAAGGCTCCACATCACCCGTCAGGACACAGTCGGTCATACAGGTTTCGTCGGAGCGACAGTCTTCCACGCAGCAGGCCAGCTCGCGACAAGCTGGCGATGCGGAGCAGGCATCCAACTCCGGAGAGCACGACTCAGAACAGTCAGCAGGAGCCAGAGCCAGCAGGACACCGAAGTAGCAGAGCTCCTCGTCCCCCCCTGCGCCCCTCCGGTGGTGCCCGTGTTTCCGCCCGGACCTGGCGTTCCCCCCGTACTGCCTGGCTGCCCCCCTGTAGACGCTGCCGTCCCGCCCGCCGCCGGCGTGCCGGGATCGACGCAACGGCTGTTGCTGCAGACGCGTGGAGCCTTGCAGTCAGCGGCTACCTCGCATCCGAGAGGACACGCATTGTCGTCCTCTCCACAGGCAGCCGCGGTCGTGAGCAAAATTGTTGCGAGCACAGTTAGGATTCGGTTCATGTGTACTCCGGCTCGGCGGGGGCCCCGCTCACTAGCGAAGGACCGGAAAATCCGCGCATTCAACCACCCGATTCGTCGGATGCGCAACCCCGATGTGCGGCGTCGTGCACGCCGGGGACCAGCCTGTCAACCAAAAGGCCTGTCGCTGGCTACCCCTCACCGCCTCAGTGGCTCGTCAGAGCCCGCCCAGTCGCAGGTCGGTCCAGTCCGTCAAATAGACGTCTTCTCGGTTGAAGGTGAACCTGCCGCTGATACTACAGATTTGGTAGGTTCGACTCATCGTGTCGAGACCGCAGCTGTAGGGAGTGTCCGTGTGTCGACTCCCGTACACCGTTGCCGAAAAGCTCCCAGTGATGCTGGTTCCGTCTTCCCCAGCGATGTCCAGCGTGCCGATGACATCGTCATGCATGGGGCACGACGCATTGCCTTGGAACTCGACCAGACGGCCATCGCTGGTGACCGGCGCGCTCAAGACGGCGCCGGCGGACATGTCGTTGACCCTCGTTCCGAGAAGCGGGTACGTTTCAACGTCTCCCGTGTAGCCTCCGACCGTCAGCGACACGTCGTAGGATGCATCGGTCGAGTCGGCCGAGACAGGGTGTCCCTGTTCGTCGTGGCTCCACCCGAGGTGCAGGGTACCGGCGCCAAGGAGATCGAAGTAGATTCGGCTGGACAGCGGAACATCCACCGACGGAAGGAACGAAAAGCTCCTGTCGCCGCCGAGGTTCGTCGATGAGCCATCGGTGAACTGATAGAAGCAGTTGGAGAACCACCACTCGACGCCGCTGGGCAGTCGTGCCTCGGTGAAGCCGTTGTCCTCGCCCGAGCCCCCGCAGATGGGAACGCCGAATAGCTGGGCGGTGTCGGTTCGGTACGCCCCTTCCGCCGAGGTCTCGTAGTTCCCAGTGTCGCTCGCGCACATGCCACAGTTGCCCCAGCTTGGATCAAAGAGGCAGCTGCCGTCGGCGCAATCTCCACCCGTGGTGCAGGGGCTCCCTTCTGGGGCGCCCGGTTCCATGCAGCCAACGACCAGGAGCAGGATACTGAGGCACGCTGGCGACGCGGACATGGTACGCAGGGACTTCATCATTCGATAGTTCTCCGATCGAACATAATTCGCACACTGCCGGCTTTCGAGACAAGGGCCTGGGCGATTTGCCAGAATTGCGGAAAAGCTGACGCACGCCGGGAGCTTGCTGGACGGTGGGGGGGACTCACAGCGACTTGGTTGTCACGGCGGTCGCTCCCTCGAGCCGAGCACGTTGCCCGTGACTCGTAGCGATGCACGTAGATGTCGTCGCCAGCATCGTTCCAAGGAAGCGCCGCGAAGCTGCCATCGCGAGCAGGCGCGAGTCCGCGACACTCGCGCTCAGTGGCCAATGCCCACTCGTTGATCAGCTCGCCCCCGAGACCGATCTGCGCCACGCGCGCGGTGAGGGTGTTGCCCGAATCCGTCGTATGGCGGCTTGGGCTCGTGATTGACCAGCCAGCGGTGGCGCACTTCAACCGAGGACGCCCGCACCCAGGCATCGGTCAGCGGGTGCCGGTTCCTTCGGCGGACAGCTTTGCCGCTGGGGCTGGAAGGGTAGTCGCGTTGCCGGTGCTCGGTGGCCCGCATCAGTACCGAAGGGCTGCTTGATCGCGGCGGATAGCGCTGGTAGCCACCATAACCATGGTGGACGGAGCCAATCGGGAGTGGCTGGGTGTGGTGCTGTCGACGCTGCTGGTCGTCGGCTGCGGCAAGGGGAACGGGGGAGGACCCGCTGGCCCGGCAGCGGCGGACGGCGGCGACGGTGGCAGCTGGGCAACGGGGGGCGTCGCGCAGAGCGGCGGCGACGGTGGCAGCTGGGCAACGGGAGGCGCCGCGCAGAGCGGCGGCGAGGGTGGCAGCTGGGCAACGGGAGGCGCCGCGCAGAGCGGCGGCGAGGGTGGAAGTCTGGCGACGGGCGGTGCCGCGGACACCGGCGGTGAGGGCGGAGAACCGGTGACCGCTGGCGGCGGCCCAGGGATCGGCGGCGAGGGAGGACGACCGGCGACGGGCGGTGCCGCGGGCACAGGCGGTGAGGGCGGAGACCTGGTTACCGGGGGCGCGGCGGCGGATGGCGGCGAAGGCGCAGACCCAGCGGGCGGCGACAGCGGCGCGGGGGGGGCGGACAGCGCGTCGTGCCAAGAGAACGAACACGTGGTCGATCACGATTGCGTCGCCTGCGCTGCCGGCTCCACGCGAACGGCAGGTGACGACGCGACGGGACCCGACACAGCCTGCACGCCGACGCTGTGCGAGCAGGACCACCATGTGGTCTACCACGCTTGTCGAGCGTGCTCGGCAGGCACGAACAACGAAGCCGGGGACGACGCCAGCGGGGCCGACACGGCGTGCGACGACGACCCCTGTCAGCTTGCCTTCGGGGTCACCTGCGGTGAGTTCGCACAGGGCTACCTCAAGGCCTCGAACACCGGAGCCCACGACGTCTTTGGTTTCTCGGTTTCCGTGTCGGGCGACACGCTGGCCGTGGGCGCCCACTACGAGTCCAGCGCCGCCACGGGGGTGAACGGCAACGAGAACGACGACTCAGCGCCGGACAGCGGAGCTGTGTACGTGTTTGTGCGGAGTGGAGGCGAGTGGACTCAGCAGGCCTACCTCAAGGCCTCCAACACCGGAGCAGAAGACAACTTCGGGAGGTCGGTCTCGCTCTCGGGCGACACGCTTGCTATCGGCGCCGACGGTGAAGACAGCTCCGCCACGGGCGTGGACGGCGATCAGACCAATGACCTAGCCGTGGACAGC
>JBNLDK010000084.1:0-19489 GCA_050304295.1 Polyangiaceae bacterium | reverse complement strand
GCGAGGAGCGTTCGACCCAAGCCCGCCCGCTATTCGATGTCCGTTTCGCGGTGGACGAGGGGCCGCTGGTCGCTCCCGATGCGGCCGAAGTCGCGTCGGTCGTGTTGGTCGATCCGCCCCAACCGTCCGAAGAGGAGCGTCGCCAGATTCAGGAGATTCGGGAGCGCATGGTTTCGAAGACACTGCTCCACCAAGTGGAGACGGTGAGGAGGCTACAGGCACCGAGTCCACTCGGTCGGCCAGACCCCAAAAAGCTACGTCGCTTCCGAGAGGATTCAGCCCTTCTGAGACCTCTTCGGGTCATGGCAATCAATACCGGGCCGACGACGCTCCACGACTTGAACGTGGAGGTGACTCTGGAGGCCGAGGAGGGACTTCGCGTGGAGGAGAAAGCGCCCGCTCGCCCACACCCGCTGCTCATGGTTGAGCCACTTGACTTCAGGAAGAAGCGGACCTGGGCAGAAACTGAGGACGACGAGTGGAAGCTGACGTTCGACCTTGGCAAAGTTCAGCCGAATGCCGAAGCGTGGTCCGACCCCGTATACATCGGCAGTGGCCACGATGGCGTTGTCTCAGGACGTCTTCGAGCCTTCGCAGACAACCTGTCGGAGCGGTTCGAGTTGCCCGTGAAGCTGACGTTCAAGACGGAGACCAAGTGGTACAGCGAAGAGGACGACGACGAACCCGACGACGAATGACCTCTTCGCAACGGCCATGACCTTGCCCGGCCCACCGATTTTGGTGCGGGTCTTGGTGCGGCTGCTTGGTGCGGGCAGTGTCGAACGACTCGCGCCCGCGCCGCCCCCCAGCTCCAAGTCCTGAACAAAAAAAAAGAACCCGCCGAAGCGGGTAGGGTGGGCCATGAAGGACTTGAACCTTCAACCAACGGATTAAGAGTCCGCTGCTCTACCAATTGAGCTAATGGCCCAATGAAGCCAATGCGCGAGTGATGTCGCGCGCTAAGGACCGCCGCAATTACCACAGCGGGGCATTGGGTCAAGCAAATCGTGCCCGCCAGCGTGACAGAAGGCGGGATTTGTGCGCTGCTTGCTCCGTGGCCCGGGTTGAAACGGTGAGCGTCCCGCTCTGGGTGCGACTCCTGCGTGGGCTCCTGCTGTGCGTCTGGCTCGGCTTCCTGCCGGCCTGGCTCCTGGCGCTACGGTACGACGTGCAGCCGTCCGTGCGCCGCGTGGTCCACTCGCTCGTCGTGTGGATGGTGCTGTGGGCTATCGGGCACGTCATCTTGCGCCGCGCGCGCTGTCCCGCTTGTGGGGACCGTCTGATCGCAGGGGAGGCGTTCGAATCGCTGCGGACGACTCAGTGCGCCAGCTGCGAGCGAGAGTTCGGGCGACTCCTGGCTCCGCCCGCCGCCGCGCCGGCGAGGGCCTTGCCGACCGCCGAGACCGATGCCGTTCGCGCTCCGGCGAGCAGCGCAGCGACCGACGGGGCCAGCGACCACGCCACCGACGGTGCGGGGTCGCCCGAAGACTGACGCTCCCATGCTGTCCCGGTTTACGTGCGACCCGGAATCCGGCGTGACTTGGACCGCGTGACTGTGGCAGACACGGCCGCCCATGGTCGCTCCGTCCCGACTCGAGGTCTTCGGTGAGATGCTGGCCGCGCTGGACGGCCGGGCCATCCCGGAGGAGGTGAACGTCGTGTTCACCGCCGACGACCTGGGCGTCAGCGAGGCGATCGACCGTGGCATCGCGGCGGCGGTGGACTGCGGGCCCGTGCGGGAGGCGAGTCTCTGTGTGACGGGGCGCTCGGTGGCGCATGGCGCGCGGCTGGCTCGGGAGCTCGGGTCGCAGCTGGGGGTCGGTCTGCACTTCTCCCTGACCGAGGGATGCGCGCTCGCCGGTGCGATCCCGGGACTGACGCGCATCGATGGCTCGTTTCTCCCTTGGCGTGAGGTGGTCGTCAACTGCCTCCGCCAGATCCCCGACGCGCGGCTCGTCGCCGCGGAGGTGCGGGCGCAGCTTGCGTCGCTGCGTGAGCACGGCTTCGAGCCGACCCATCTCAATGGTCACGAGTCGGTCCATGTGCTGCCGGTGATTCGCGACGCCGTGCTCGACGTGGTGCAGGCGCAGCGGGTTCGCTACGTGCGCGTGCCACACGAGAGCCCACTGCTCGGGCGCTGGACGTCGTCGCGCCGCTGGCTGCTGGCGCGACTATCCGCGGCCTTCGCGCGACTGGCTCGTGCGCGGGGCAACGGGTTTCACACGCTGCCCTTCGTCGGGGTGACGCCTGGGCCGCGCGCGACGACACGGGAAGTGTTCCTGCGCACCGCGGCGCGCCTGGCGGCCCCCGCCCAGGAGTGGCGAGTGCGCGCTCATGAGGCGGACGAGGTGGCGACCCTCACCTGCCCAGACGTGACCCAGCGGCTCGCGGCACTGCGGATCCACCCGTGTCGCTTCGCCGACGTGACCCCGCCGTCCCTGGACGGCGCGGCTGCATCGGCTTCGTGACGCCGATCCGCGCCACGGCGCGGGGTGACGCGTGCCGCCGTGCGACTATACTCGCGCATCATGAAGGGAACTTCGCGTGCCGGGGGCGTCGCTGCAGTCGTCTTGGGGATCGCCGTCGCGACGAGCGGCTGCGATCGACCGAAACCGTTGCCGACCGAGTCGGTCTCCGCCAGCTCTGGCGCGACCACGCCGCAGCCGGCGTTCGCAAGCATGAGTCCCGAGCAGCGCGTCCAGGCCGCTGACGGGCTCGCGCTGGCCGGGGACGGAGCGGACCCCGACCAGGTAGCGGCGCTGCTCGAGGCCACTCAGGGGACTGCCGAGCGCACCGCACTCCAGCAGCGCGCCCGACCTCGCTTCGCCGCTGCCTACGCGAAGGTGCTCGAACAGAAGCAGAAGCCGGGTCAGGTCTCGGTTTCCGGCGCCGGGGGCACGACGCTGCTCGTTCGTGGTGAGCACTGCAGCAAGTTCTTGCTCGAGAACTTCGTCGGTGCTCCCGAGGCGAAGACGGCTCGGCTGCTTGGCTTCTCGCGCGTCGCCTGCGAGAGCCGCGCGCTCAAGCTGGCCGCCGAGCTCTGAGCCGCCGCCCGCGGGATCTGGAGCTTTAGCGGCGTTGCCGCCCGTCTCGGTTTCGTGGCGGTGGGCGGTGGGGATCCCGAGTCGTTCTGCGCCCTGCAGCGGACGAGACGGCGTCGTTTCTCGTCCGTGGGGCGCGAGCGCTGCCGCTCACCGTGGGGGCCTCGTGCGCGGGGGTCGAGTCGATTCTTGTCCGGTGCTGCGTAGCAACAGGCGACGTTGGCCAAGTCGATTTGGGGGGGGACAGAATCGTCCCCCCGGGAGTGGGTAGGAGGCGGAGTCGTCTTCGTGGCGACGAGGCGGAACGAGGGGATACCGAGTCGTCCTCCCCCAAAAAAGACAAGACCGTGCTGACGCACCGAAAACACCATGCGACGTCCTGCCTCGTGCCCACCGGGTGAGGCCACGGATCGATGCCACGCGCGCTGCCCCGAGCCACACGAGAGGGGTGTTCCAGGTGGAAATTTCCTGGCTCGTGGACTCGTCGCTTCTGAGCAGCGGTAGCGCGATCGAAGCTGTACTCTCGTAGCGCCCTGCCCTCGCTCGCGCGCGAGACTGGAAGTAGCCATGACTCAACAATCCACTGCCGCCAGTGGGCGGCTGACCGAGCTTGCAACGGCGTCTCTGCGGCGGCTCGAGCAAGCGATCGACCAACTTCCGGAGAACGCCGAGCCTCGCCGTCGAGCGCGGTTGCACTTCGAGCGCGCACGCTGGCTGGAGGTCCCGCTGGGACACCTCGACGCGGCGCGGGAGCAGTACGAGAGGGCGCTCGAGCTCGATCCAGACTACCTGCCCACGGTCGGCGGCCTGCGCCGCGTGGTCCTCGCGCTCGAGGAATTCGAAAGTGCGCTCGACCTCTACGACCACGAGGCGGAGCTATCGACCAACGTCGCGCGCCAGGCGTTGCTCGCTCACGACAAGGGACGCCTGTTGCAGCGTCTGGAGCGGGGCGACGAGGCGTTGGCGGCCTTCGAGAAAGCCTGCGAGCTGGCGCCCGACGACGCTCGTTACCTCGACTCGCTGCTGCTCGCTCGGGTCGAGACGGAGGCCTGGGATCTGCTCGACGAGACGTATCGCGCGCGGATCGATTCGCTGGGTGACGATGACGGATACCGCGCCGTGCTCCTCGCCCAGCGCGCGGGCCTGCTCAACGCCCGGCTCAATCGTCCCGAAGATGCGATCGAGGTGTATCGCGAGGCGCTGGCCATCGATCCTGCCGCTCCCGCGACGCTGTCGACGCTCGACGTGCTCTGCGAGACGCGCGGTAGCTGGTCGGAGCTCGCGGAGGTGCTGCGGGCGGAGATCGACCAGGCCCGCAGCGATCGAGCCCGGGGAGTGGCCATGCTGCGCCTGGGCCGCCTGCTCCGCGATCGCCTCGGCGACCGCGAGGAGGGGATCGCTCTGCTGCACCAGGCGGCGGAGCTGCTGCCGGGGGACGTGGGGCTGCTCGAGGAACTGGCCCAGGTGGCGGCAGCGGAAGGGGACCACGAGCGCCTGGTGGCGGCGCTCCAGCCGCTCGCCGAGGCGACCACCAATCGCGACGACCGGGCGGAGCTCTGGCACCAGGTAGCCCGCATTCGTGAGGTCCAGTTCGAGGACGAGGAAGGCGCGGTCGCGTGCTACGTGCAGGCGCTCTACGCCCAGCCAGGCCATCGCGATGCGCGCCTGGCGCTCCAGGGTGTTCTGGCGCGACGTGGCGACTGGGCTTACCTCGCGCAGGTGCTCGAGGAGGGCGCCGCGACGGCGGACGATCCGGAGGTCGTGTTTGCCTCCGCGGTGCGCGCCGCCCAGATCTGCGAGCGGCGCCTGGACGACCCCGAGCGGGCCCTCGGGTTTCATCAGCGGGCGCTGGATGTGCGTCCCGGCTACGAGCCGGCGCTCGACGCGGCGTCCCGCCTGCTCCACCACCTGGGTCGGTTCGATGAGCTCGCCGACCTGCACGAGCGCGCCGCCGAGAACGCTCCCAGCAAGGGCGAGAGCGCCATGCACCTCGTCCGGCGCGCCGAGGTCCAGGAGTTGTTCCTCGAGGCTCCGGCGGCGGCGCTGCAGACCTACCAGTCCGCTCTCCGCCTCGATCCGACGCAGCGCGCGGCCGCCCACGGCGTGCGCCGCACCGCTGAGCGGTGCGAACAGTGGCCGGAGCTGGTCGCGGCCCTCAAGCGCGAAGCGGCCCTGGCTTCGGGAGAGCGCGCGGCGGACCTTTACGTCCGGGCTGGCGAGGTGCTCGAGCAGGAGCAAGCGGAACCCGAGGCGGCGCGCGAGCTTTACGCACGCGCGCTCGAGGCGTACCCCGGGCATCCCCTGGCCGTGGCGGCGATGGCCGCACTGCTCACGGGGCGGGGCGACCCCGGGAAGCTCCGGGCGCTCTACGTGGCCGAGCTGGCCGCGCTCGACGCCCGCGCCACGGCCCTGCCACCGGCGCGGCTCGCGGCTCGTCGCGCGGAGCTGCACTGGGCAATCGGGCGCTTGAGCGAGGAGCTCCACGACTCCGACCGGGCCGCGGAGAGTCTCCGCGAGGCGGCGAGCCAGGGGCTCCAGTCCGCGCGCCGGGAGCTGGAGCGGGTGCTCGTCGAGCAGCGGCGGTGGACGGCCCTGATCGAGCTCCTCGAGCACCAAATCGAGCACGTCGAAGACGCTCCGACGCTGGCCCGGATGCACACCAGGATTGGCGCGCTGCGGGAGCACGAGCTCAACGAGCGGACGAGCGCGACCGCCGCCTACGAGCGTGCGCTCGAGCTCGATCCGACCAACATCGAGGCTCGGCAAGGACTGAAGCGCACGCTGACCGAGGCGGGAGACTGGGACCGACTCGCTGATCACTTTGCAGCGGAGGCGAGCAACGAGAAGAGCAAGAGCGCGGTGTGCGAGGCGCGCTACCTAGAAGGAGAGCTCCGTCGCGTCCACGATGCTTCACCGGAGGCCGCGATCCAGGCCTTCGAGACGGTGCTCAAGAAGAACCCGGCGCATCTCGGCGCGCAGCTGGCGCTGGTGCCTCTCTACGAGCGCGAGGGGCGGCTCGAGGAGCTCGCGCGGCTGCTCGCGACGCTGGGTCACTCGGTGCGTGACGAGGCCAGTCAGAACGCGATGATGCACCGGCTGACGGAGGTTGCCGAGCAAGCCCGGTTTGGCAGTGTGGCTCAGCTCTGCCAGGCGTACCGAACCCTGGCCGATCGTGAGAGCGAACCGCTGGGCGCCCTGGTTCAGCTCGAGCGACTCGCCACGGCGGGTCACCCGGAGCTGCTCGCGGAGACCGCTGGGCGACTTGCCCAGCACAGCTCCGAGCCGGCGCTCCAGGCCTTCTACTGGGTGCGAGAGGGAGAGCTGGTGGAGCTTGCGGACCCAGCAGCAGCGCGGGAGCGCTACACGGCAGCCCTCGAGATCGAGCCGGAGTGTGATGGCGCGATCGAGGGACTGGGGCGTCTCGCCGAGCGGGAGTGCGACGTGCTGCTGCTGGAGGAGATGGCCGCACTGCAGGCCCAGTTGGGCCAGCTCGGTCGCGCCGAGGAGCTCTGGACGGCCGCGGCAGATGGGTACGCGCGTGAGTCTCGCTGGTCCGACGCGGCGCTCGCGCTGTGGCGCGCGCTCGGTGTCGCCGGTGTGCAGGATTCCGTGGTCGCTCGCCTCGCCCAGCTGGTGGCGCAGGCGACCGAGCTCGAGGCCCTCTTGGAGGGACTGGACGAGGCCGAGGAGGGGCCTGCGTCGTCGGAGGATCGCGTCGCGATCTGGATCGCGGTGGCCGACGCGCTCCCGGACGACCCGGGGCGAGCGGCGCTCGTGCTCGAGCGCGCGGCAGCCTCCGGCGCTGTGGAGCTGGCGCTTCGGGTCCGGCTGGCGTGGCTGTACCAGCAGCAGGGTGACGTGGCGCGGTCCGCCGCGGCGCTCGAGCTCGTGCTGGAGACCGCGCCGCCCGGGGTCGAACGGCTGCACGCGGCGCTGACGCTGGCCGATCTGAGTCACGACGAGCTGGGCGATCCAGAGCGGGCGACCGAGCTGGTGGAGGCGATCGTGGTCGCGAAGGAGACGCCTCGGACGGAGCAGATCGCTGCCCTGAATCGCCTCGTGGCCTGGCGCCGTGATGCGGGTCAGGTGGAGGATGCCATCGCGGCTGCGACACAGATCGCAGAGCTCACCGAGGCAGCTTCTGAACGGGCCCAGGTCTTCCGCCTCATGGCGGAGCTCGAGCAGGCGCGAGACCGGGTGAGCGCCGCGGTGAGCGCGCACGCCCGTGCTGTCGCCATCGAGGGGCCGGGCAGTGTGTCCAGGGAGCAGATTCAGGCGCTGCTGGGTGCTGCGGCGTCGCCGTCACCGAGCGGCTACCAGGAGCTGGCGGAGGCCCTCGAGACCTACATCGACGAGCACGGGGCGGCTGCGGACATCGGTGAGGCCTACGCGGCGGCGGCTCGCGTCCTGGTCGAGGAGCTCGACGACGCGAGCGGCGCGCTGGCGTTGCTGCGCCGCGGGGTCCGATCCCGACCGGAGGACCTGGAGCTCCGGCTCATGCTCGCGACCGGTCTCGCCGAGGCCGAGCGCCATCGCGATGCAGCCGATCTCTACCTCGAGATCATCGCGCTGGACCCGCGGAGCCCACACGCCTGGCGTGGTCTGGCGCATGCTGCCGGGCGCCTGGACCCTCCCCGACCCGCGTCGGTCCCGCTCGCCTGCTTGGTGCAGCTGGGCTGCGCTTCCGAGGCGGAGGCGCAACGGGTCAACGAGCGCACGCCACGTGCGCTGCGTCCGGATCCCCCTCCACCAGCGGAGTGGTCCAGCCTCGCCGGTCAGGCGCCGGCTGGAACCGAGCCGGTGGAGCGGCTGGTCAGGTCGCTGACCGAGTATCTCTCCAAGCTCTATGTTGTGCGGCTGCGCGATCTGGGACTGGAGCATCGGGATCGGATCCTGCCCCGCGCGGAGCATCCAGTGCGTGATCTCGTCGACCGCGTGGCGCAGGTCGTGGGTGTCGACGACTACCACGTGTACCTGGCGAAGGACGACAGCGCCGCGCCGCGGATTCTCTTCACGAGCCCCCTCACCCTGGTGCTGCCCGCTGACTTCGAAACTCTGCGGGACAGTGAGCAGATGTTCTTGCTGGTCAAGACCCTGGTGCCGATCGCTCGGGGGCTGCACGCCGTCGAGCAAGTGGACGCCGGCGAGTTGCGTCGGTTGATCGACTCGTCGATCCGGGCAGCCGACGACACGATCGAGCTGGCCTTTGGCAGCGGCGACCGTTTGGCGCGGCTGTTGCGGCGCTTCGTCGAGGACGGGCTCGACGAGCTATCGGCTCAGGCCCGGGCAGCGCAGTCGGTGAGTGACGACAACGCGGCAGCCTGGGTGCGGTCCGTGCACGCCGCCGCGAGCCGGCTGGCGCTGATCGTGGCGGACGACCTCGCAGGGGCGTTCGCCATGCTGGACCGCTACCCGGAAGCGCAGCGAGGTGCGACGGAGGACGAGCTGATGCGCTTCTGGGCGGGGGGCGCCGCGTTCGCTCTCCGGCGGCTCTTCCTCGAGGAAGCGCCGACGGAGGACGAGCTGCTGGGTGAGGAGATCGGTGAGCCATCGCCCGACGCACCGCTGGCCGCCGACTTGCCGGGCGTTGCAGAATCTGCCGGCGATGAGGCCGACGAAGATGCTGCCGAGGTGACCGAGGACGAACTCGAGGAGGACGACGAGGAACTCGCTGCGCCAGCCGCTGACGATGAGCTGGCCATCTTCGAGCCTCTGCTCGCGGACCGTCAGGCGGAGGGAGTCCCGCCACTCGCTGGCCCCCCACCGCTGCCCCCAGCTGGCGTGGCGGTGCCGTCGCCGCCGCCGCTCCCGGGGTCGATGACGCCATCCACTCCCCCGCCGTTGCCGCCGTCAGCGTCGTCGCCGTCGGTGCCGCCGCCGTTGCCTGGCGCGGCGACCTCGTCGGTGCCGCCGCCGTTGCCGCCGTCAGCGTCGTCGCCGTCGGTGCCGCCGCCGTTGCCTGGCGCAGCGACCTCGTCGGTGCCGCCGCCGTTGCCTACCGGGGTGGTCTCAGCGGCAATTCCACCACCTCCCCCTCCACCGGGGGCGAACAGGCCGTCGGCGCCGCCCGTGCCAGGTGCGGTCGCGTGGGCAGCACCGCCCCCGCCGCCTCCCCCTCCACCGAGTCCGTCTGCTTCGGTGGCGCGGTCCGCGCCACCGGCTTCCGGTGCGCGAGCGGCACCGCTGCCCATGCCTCCGGGTGCATCATCGCCACGGCAATCGGGTGTGCCCGCGCCGCCCCCGGGGTTCACAGCGCGGGCCGCGGGCGAACCCGATCCGGGTGGGGGTGCACTCGACGCCTTTGCCGACCTCATGCAGAGCGACGGCAAGAGCAAGCACTGAGGGGTGGGCGCCATCGTCGAGCGCCCGCCGCCGATCGGCACGTCAGTTGAGGTCTCTTGCGTGCTGGCTGCGCGTGAGGCGCGCTAGCACCTCGCCCAGGTGGTGGGTGATGCTCTCGAGGCGCTGGACCGGGTCCACTTGTTCGAGCAGGGACTGGCGGCGCTGCGCGTCGGCGATGACGGCACTGGCGAGCAGATCCGCGACCACCCCCGGGTGCCGTTGCCCCTCGATCAGCCGGATCAGGGAGCGAGCCGCTTGGGGATGCGAGCTCTGCAGTGCGACGAGGAGCAGGCGCAGGGTCTCGAGGGGGTCAGCGTCGAGCCGCGCGTCGGGTTCTCGGAGCAGGTTCGCGACCACGCGACGGTAGGCTTGCTCGGGCGGGTGCTCGTGGACGAGCTCCACACGGGCGACGCCGACGAGTTCGATCAAGAAGCGACCATCGTGGAGTTCCTCGATGCCTTCGAGGAACCCCGCGCCCGCCACTCGGTGAACTGTGGGCCGACCGAGGGTGTCGGAGATGCCGGGGCGCACCATCGCAATGGCGATCGGGAGGTCCTGGTCGCGGGCGTCGCGGACCAGTTCACGATATCGGGTCTCGAAGATGTGCAGGGGAAGCGTGGCGTGGGGGAACAGGACCGCCTGCTCCAGTGGGAAGATGGGCAGCGACTCGAGATGTGGCGTCAGGTCGTCGAGGGTCCGCTCACGGTGAGTCATGACCGTCATCTGGGGTGTCGCCCGTGGCCCGTAAAGCCCTCCGCGGGGCCTTGGGGACGCAGCGCCCGCGCGTGGCGGGTCGGGCTGCCTATGGTTCCACCTCGATCTTGCCAACGAGCGACTCGATGCGCTTGCGGTGAGGGCTGCTGGGCTGACTCGTCAGGAACCGCCCGGCAAGGGCGCGCGCCGCTGAACGGTCACCCATTTGCGCCAATGCTTCGATCCGGAGCAGCATCGCTTCTTGCCCCAGCGCGCCCCGTGGGAAGTCTCGCTGGTAGCGATTGAGCGTGACGATCGCCCCCTGCGGTTGACCCGATCCAAGCTTTTGGCGCGCCTCATCCACCAGGGCCACCTGATCGCGCAGAGACCCGCCACTTTGCGGCTTCGGTGGGGGAGCAGCGGACGCTACCCGGTCGGGCTCGTCGGCGACCGCTGGCGGTTGCTCCTGGGGCTGCTTCGCTGCGGGCTCCGGCGCGAGGGGCTTCGCGCCAACCTCGGTGGCGCTCTTCTCCGACGCCGCCGGTGGTGGCGTCACCACCACAACATCCTCACCCCGCTGGGCAACGATGGCGAGGCCCACGGCGGCGACGACGCCGATCCCCAACAGTCCCGCGCCGACCCACTTCAGCGCTTCCGTCACGTGCACGACGATCGTCGCGGCGCCGGCGCCAGCGGCGGACTGCGCGGAAAGTCCCGCGGCTGCGCCGAGACCGATCGCGGCTGCAGCGGCCCGCATCGAGCGGCGCGAGGGCTCTTCGCGGTTTCCCGCCTCGAGCAGTGTGCGCTCCACATCCGTGCCACCGCCCGCCAATAGTCGCTGTGGATCCTTCATGCGGCACCTCCCACGGCTTGGCGCGGTTCAGCCAGGCGTGACGCCACGAGCTCCCGGAACTTCTCCCGCGCGCGCCTCAGTCGCGACGCCGCTGTGCCGAGGGGGATGTCGTGGAGCTCGGCGATCTCCGGGGTGGTCATGCCTTCCAGCTCGAAAAGAATGAACACGGTTCTCAGGTCCAGGGGCAATTGCTCGAGAACGTCATCTAGCAACTCTCTCGCGCGTTTCTGGTCGGTCAGATCATCGGGTCGGGGCACGTTCGACGACTGCAGTTGCTCCGGGTCGAGGGGAAGCTCTCGCGCCTGACGGCGTCTCATCGTCTGAACCAGCCGCAGCGCCGTGCCAAACGCGAAGGCGCGCTCTCTTCCCTCCAAGATATCGTCGAGCCGTTCGGCAGCGATGAGGAACACCTGCTGCACCACGTCGTCGACGACATCCGAGCCCGCACCAAGACGTCGCACTACCCGCCAGATCAGGCGGTAGTTCTCGTCGAAGATTTTCTGCAGTCGTTCTGCAGCCTCGGGGCGTGCGCGGCGCTGCCCGCGCGGTCCCGAGGAGATGGCGCCTAGGCTCACAGTACCATTCCAATGATGCTCGAACGGACCGAATCGATCACGGCAACCGCAACCCCAGGCCAATTTCTGTTCTCCACCCCAGGGCGGGATGCTGGTGGGCCACCTCGCCGCCCAGCCAGAACCGATCACGCGTTAGCGGCGCAGCTGCGGAAGCGCGGGCCTCGAAGCGCCACCATCGGCCGGGCGATACGCCCAGGTTGGCGAGACCACCCGCGGCCAGCCAGCGTGCGCTGACCGAGCGAGAGTCCACGATTTCGGCGCCTGTAGCCTGCACCCAGCCCCATTCGCCCAGCGCACAGGCCCGCACCGCCACCACGCGTGGCCACAACGGCACTTGCAGCGGACAGCCCTCCAGACTGAACGCGGTCCAGCGATAGCCGGCGGACCCGACACTCGCGGCGAAGTCGCGCTCCGACGTGAGCGCGAACGATGCTCGAACCGAGGGCAGCAGCCAGCCCCGGCTGACCGACCCGATACCGGCTCCGATCCGCGCCCCCGGGAGCGGTCCCGGAGCTAGTCCGGACGCGAGCAGTGCGTGGACGATGATCTCCGCCTGCCACTGAGGCGGTGGAGGTGCCGGCGGTGGGAGGACTGGCGGAGCAGGGGACTCGTGGATTTCTGGCGGAGGCGGAGGCGCGGCCGGGGGCGCTGGCGAGTCGAGTGAAGCGTGGGGGTCGATGGCGAGGGCGACGATCAAGGCGAGGGCGTCGACCAGATCCACGCAGTCGGCCGACTCAACGATTCGAGACGATTCCTCCCCGGTTGGTCCGGTGATGGTCAGGCGGCCGACCGCTCCCTCTGGAGTCAGCTCGACGCGAGCGGCGAAGACACGTGCGGCCTCTCCTTCCGCTGGCGCGCGCATCCGCGACACCCGGGAGGTGACCTGCCACGTGAACTGCTCCTCCGCGGGACAGACGCCGGGCGCCGCATACCTCAGCAGGACGGCCTCGGCCTGGTCCTCCGCATGCACCGTCGCCGCGTAGCCAAGGCTGGCGAGAGCGATGCCGACCGTCGTGCGCCGTAGAACCACGGCTATCACCCTACACTACCTGCCCAGCGCGGAGCCGGGAGGGAGTAAGAGTTGGGCGCGAGGCGAGGTGACGGTCGGCAGGGCCGCCCCGCGCCCGGTGTGTATATGCCTGGCACATTCCAATCGATCAGATTTTTCTCAGCGATGCGCCTCGTAGATGTCCCAGACGCCACCATTCCGGTTTGACGCGAAGAATGCACTACGAAGGTCCGGGGACACCCAGAGGTCGCCATCGCGCCACTCGCTGTTCAGCTCGATGACGGGGAATTCCTGCCCGAAGGGCAACTCCGGGTCGGTCCGGTAGGCCACGTAGATGTCATCCCACGCGGTGCCGAACGTCTGGTTGGTGAAGAACATCGACAGGCCGTTGCCAGTCACGAACGGGTCGGACTCACTGCCAGGGGTGTTGAATTCGGCGAGCGCGATGGGCGAACCAAGACCCGAACTCGTCTTCAGCAGCCGATACATGTCCCAGTCACCCTCCCCGACCGGGTGCCGTGCCAGATAGACGTCACCGAAGTCCGCCCCCGGAGCGGTCGCCATGTCGTCATCCTCGGAGCTGAGTTCCGGGACGTACTCGGGCGTGCTCCACGTTGCTGTCCGGCTGGTTCGGCGAGAGACCCAGATATCGAATCCGGTTTCACTGCCCAAAGCGCGCGCGGTGAGCCAGATCGTCAGTCCGTCGGGCTCCACTGATGCGCGCGTTTCGGCGCCGATGCTGCTCAGCTCGGTGACGAGCTCGGGGGTTTCCCAGGGAGCGTCGATGGACTCACGCACGGCGCGCCAGATGTCGAACTCGAGCAAGCCTCCGCGATCCGAGTTGAAGTAGATCTCCAGCTGGTCCGCGGTCAGTGACGGGTCGTCGTCCGTCGCGTGCGGGCTGGACAAGCCGTCGACCAGCGTGGGCGTCGAGAACGCGCCGAGGTCCTCCAGCCCAGGCGCATCACCCACGCCGCCGGTGCCCTCCACGGGACTGGCGCCGGCCGCTCCCATGGGCCCCCCGCCGAGAAAATAGTCGGACGCGGAGCATCCTGAGTGGACCACACCCACGGCCAGCGCCGCGAGCGTGAGTGGCGCGAGCCTCGCCGATGGGGTCCGTCTGTTCGGGACCCAGCGCCGGAGCGACCCGCGAGCGGTGCTCGCTCCGCCAGCGGTCGCACGCTTCGCAACAGAGCAGCGCGTTCGCCGACCGAACTCGTGGAGAGGGACCCACCGCACGCCGGGATTTCAGCACGAGTGGAGCTTCAGCCCCACCAAATTCGGGTCTGCACCGTGGTGGCGGAGGTGCATTTTCAGCTCGTTTGCTCCTTCCGGATCCGCGGGCGGTTCGCTTGCACAAGAAATTATCTGCCTGACTCCGTAGGATGGGAAACACTAACTACATTGGCGTGGCAGGCTTGCCGCGCGGCGATGCGTGGCCGCGGGCTCGAATCTCAGGTGACGGTATGGTGCAGGGCGCGAAGCTGATGTGGGGGGTCGGGGTATCCGCGCTGGCGGCGGTGGCCGCCATGGCAAGCTGCAGTAGCGACGAGCAGAAAGGGGAGGGGCCGCCTCCTTGCGAGTCCGTCTTCGAAGAGCAGTGTGGTCTGTCTTGTGGCGAGGACGCGGATTGCGAATCGGGGCTGTACTGCCTGGACGGTGAATGCACCGCGGACTGTGCGGAGGGGGCGCGGGGCTGTGGCGATGGTGTCTGCAGTGACGACGGACGCTGCCTCGGGGCGGGCTGCAAGCTCGACGTGCTGGCGCCGAACTGCGACCAGCCCTGTACCGCCGACCTCGACTGCCTCGGGGGAGTGCACTGTGGACCCTCCGGGGTGTGCACCGCGGAGTGCGCGCCCAGTGGACCGGGATGCGCTGCCGGGTGGGCGTGCTCGGAGCGTGGTCGCTGCGTAGACGACAGCGGGATCCGGCTCGACAGTGGGGGGGGGACCGGCGACGCGCCCTTCGATGCCTGCACGGGGTTGTCGTACGAGCAGGAGCTGCAAGGAGGACCGCTCGACATCTACTTCATCTTCGACCGCACCGCGAGCATGGGCGACGATTGCGAGTATGTGCCGGGGCAGGGCGCACCCGTCGACTCCAAGGCGTGCTTCGCCACCTACGCGATGGCCGACTACCTGAGCTCGGTCAACCCCGCGACCGACACGCGGCTCGCCTTCCAGTTCATGTCGCTGGCCGACGACTGCGACTCGACACCGTACGCGACTCCGCTCGTGGGATTGACCCCGCTGCCCGTTTCGACGGACCACGAGATCATCCAGGAGATCAGCGCGGAGCGGTTCCAGGGTGGGTTTGGGACGCGCATCGAGGCGGCCCTGAATGGTCTCGCGACCTTCACCGCCAACAATGCCACGCCGGGGCGCGAGATGATCGGCGTCCTGATGACGGATGGAGAGCCCAACGGCTGCGACCAGAACGTTGGCAACCTGGCCGACATCATTGCCGATCATCTGGCGGCTACCGGGATCCGGACCTTCGTCATCGGCATGGAGGGAGCGGAGAACGACAGTCTCGAGACGATGGGGGCGGTTGGCGGAGCGGTGGCGCACGACGACTACTGCGCAGGGGGACCGACGCCGTGCCACTACTGGAACGTCGGCGATGGCTCGGGCGACGCGATCGCCAGCGCGTTGACCGCGATCATCGGCCAGGCAGCGCCGCTCCCCTGTGAGTTCGACGTCTCCCGGCTCGAACCACCGGCGGGCGAAACGGTGGACTACGGCAAGGTGAACGTGTGGATGGCGGACGAGGAGGGCACGCAGGCGCCGATCGGTCAGGTGCCGAGCGTCGCGGCGTGCCCCGGTGGTCAGCTTGCCTGGCACTACGACAATCCTGACGCTCCGGAGCACGGGTTGCTCTGTCCTGCTGCCTGCGAGGCAGTCTCGTCAGCGGCGACCGGGTCGGAGTTGACTGTCGTGCTCGGCTGCCAGGACACGATCGTGCTGCCCCAGTAGCGCGAGGGGGGCTTCGTCGCCGCCGGGTTCGCGTACAATCGCGCGCGTGTTGAGCGGCTCGTTGTTGTTGGCCTCGGTCACCGTCGCCGTTGCGGTGCCCCCCGACGTTGCGGAAGCGGCGTCCGCGCGGGTCGTGGCGAGCTGCGAGTCGGTGCTGGGTGCGGGCGAGTGCGTGGCCGCGGGTGCGGGCGCGGAGACGATCTGGATCGCGGAGGTCGTCTGGGACGGACACCGCCTGACCGTCACCTTGAGACGTCCCGACGTGAAGGAGTTCACCGCGCGGACGGCGCTCGATTTTTCCCCCCAGGATGGCGAGGACGAACGCTGGGTGGCGAGCGGCCTGATGGTGGCGGCGCTGGCTGCCGCCCAGCCGAGGTCGGTGCCGGAGTCGCCGCCCGAGGTGGTGACGGCATCATCCGATCCGGGATCCTCGCCCCTGCTGACGCCGGAACCCGAGCCGGCATTGCCTCTGCCCCGCGAAGCGCCGGGCGCGCGGGCGATGCTCGACGTCGGCGGGGTGACGGGCCCGGGTCTCGACGCTGTCCCGCTGCGCTGGGGAGTGCAGTGCAGGGGAGGGATCTGGTGGGGACGGAGGGGATTCGGGGTCGTCGGGGGAGTTCGGAGCGCTTGGCTCTCGGGCGCCCCTGCGCTGCGCTGGGTGGATGGATCGGCGGGGGTCGCTTTCCGCCCGAGCGGCGCACGTGTGACCTCCGTGCTCCTCGACCTCAGCGCAGCGGCGGTCGTCCAGACGCTGGAGGCCCACGCGACCCAGGATGGGACGACTCGCGGGGCGCGTTCCTCGCGCGCCGGTGCGCGCGGGGGAGCGACGGCGTCCGTGCGTGTTGCTCCCAGGCTGGGGCTCTGGATCGGAGGGGACCTCACCCTGCTTCAGCCTGCGGTGGAGGTCCGGCTGAACAGCGAGAAAGTCGGTACTGAGTCGCCTGCTCGCTGGGCGATCGGTTCGGGGCTACGCTTCGATCTCACCCCCGGCTCGCGGGACGGTGGGGCTGGACCGTGAACTTTTTCGAAGATGCAGGATGCTGCGGGACGACGAACCCATTGCCAGCCTGATGTCAGCCGCGTCCCGTTCCTCACACCTCACACCGGTCGCCCCCGCTCGGGCCCCGGCCCGCGAGGGCGATCCGGAGCTGATCGCGGCAGTGCTCGCGGGAGACGCGCGGGCAGCCGGGCAGTTTCACGATCGACTCCGTCCCGTGATCGAGCACGTGCTGCGGCGCGTGCTCCGGCAGCGCCGCGACGAGTTCGATGATCTGGTCCAGATCACCTTCGAGCGCGTCGTTCGCGGCCTGGCGGAGGACCGCTTCGAGGGACGCTGCCACCTGACGACCTGGGCCGGGGCGATCGCGGGCCACGTCGCGCTCGACGCGCTCCGGCGCCAGATGCGGGAGGAGCAGCGCGTCGTGCGCGATTCGCAGCCGGAGGTGCGCTGTCTCCCGGCGTCCCCCGTGGAGCGGATCGAGGCTCGCGCCGAGCTCGAACGCCTGCACGACATCCTCGGTCGCATGAAGCCCAAGCTGGCCGAGGCGCTGGTCCTGCACGACGTGCTCGGTCATGCCCTGCCCGAGGTGGCGCAGATCACCCGCGCCTCGCTCAGCGCGACCCAGTCCCGCCTGTTTCGCGCTCGCAAGGAGCTCGTGCGCCGGGCACAGGCGCCCATCGGTGCCGGAGGAAGGCCATGACCGCTCGCGACCTCGAGACCCGCAGTCGGACCCTCCTCGCGCCACTGCGGGCCCCCGTGCCCGTTCCGGCCCCGCCGCTGGAAACCGAGGAACGGGAGCGGTCTCTGATCGAGCTCGGCGACTGGATCCGGGCCGTTCCTCAGCAGCGCGCCGCTCACCGAGCCCGGCGCCGGATTCGCGGGTGGGTGCTGGCGTTGCCGGTCGCGGCGAGCGTGCTGCTCGCCATGGGCGGCGTGGCGTATCTCTCCGCGCCCGCGCTGGAAGCGCCGCCCCCGGTCGCGAGCGACACGGCTGGAGCCACGCTGGTGGCGGGGAGTCTGCGGACCGAGCAGGGTGTCGCGCTGGTGCCCGGACAGCGGTTTGCCGAAGCGGGTGTGCTCCGCACGCCGCGGGATCAGTCGGCGCTGGTGCTGACGCGGGCGGGAGTGCAGCTCACCGTTGCTCCCGACTCCATGGCGGGCGTTCCCTCCGCCCATCAGGAGCAGCGCTTTGTCCTCGAGCGCGGTCAGCTCTCGCTCGATGTTCCGCCGCTGCCAGCGGGGCAGTTGCTGAGTGTCGTCACCGCCGATGCGACCGTCGTCGTTCACGGGACGCGCTTCTCCGTGACCTATGACGACGAGGCCACTCCGGCGACCTGCGTGCGGGTCACGGAGGGACGGGTCTCGGTGACCCGTGGAGATCGGGTGGAAATGCTGAATGCCGGCGATGCATCCGGTTGTGGCGAGGTCGCGCCCCCGCCCCCGAAGCCCGCCGAACCGGAACCCTCGGTGTTCCCCTCACGCCCGCCACCGAGCACGCTGGCCCAGCAGAATCGCCTCTGGCAGCGCGCGCTGGCGGCGGAGCAGGCCGGACGGCGCGAAGCGGCGGCGCGCGATCTCGAGCGGTTGCTCGCGCAGTATCCCGGATCGCCCTTCCGCGCCGAGGCCCAGCGCGCGCTGGCGCGGGTTCGAGCCCCGCAGCAGGACCCGTGATCGGCGTCGGCGCCCGAGGGGCGATCGTGGTGCTGGGCGTGGTGTCAGCGGCGTGCTCCTCCGTGGACGTGCTGGACCTGTTCCCCGCGGAGCTGGCCAGCGCGGGAGCGCCGGGGAGCGAGCCCACGAGCACTGGCGGCGCGGGCGGGGCTCCGCTGGTTCCGGCGCTCGTCGTGAGCGAGCTCGTCGATCTGTCCGTGGCTGGTGCGAAGGATTGTGCGGACGGTGGCGCGGCGGTCGCCTACTCCGTGCTCGATCTGGACGATGACGCGGCGCGGGTGACCCCGAGACCCGCGCCGGGCTGCCTGGCGCCGGGCGACGAGCTCTTGCTGATCAACCTGCAGGGCCGGCAGGATGCGACGGCCAACGTGGGACGTCACGAGCTCGTCAGGGTGGCGTCGGTGACCGCCGACGTGGTGCGCTTCGACGCGCCCAAGACCGCGTTCTACGGGGCCGCTGCCCGGGGGGACGACCACCTGGGCACTGGCATCGAGCAGCAGCGGGTCGTGCTCCAGCGGGTACCGCGCTACTCGCGCCTGGAGGTCACTCCGACCGGCATCCTGACCGCGCAGGCATGGGATGGCGAGCGCGGGGGATTGCTCGTGCTGCGGGTCGACGGGGAGGCGCTCATCGACGGTGTGGTGACGATGAGCGGAGCAGGCTACCGAGGTGGCGTGACGACGGAGCCCCCCGAGTCTCCCGGGCAACAAGGGGAGTCGATCGGGGGGCTCGGCGATTTCCGGTACGCGCCCAACCTGGGAGGTGGCGGTGGGGGGATCGCCGATCAGACCACGAGCGGCTGCCAGCAGGATGGGTATCCGGGTGGCGGCGGGGCGCACTGGCGGGCGGGTAGCAGCGCCGAGGTCCGGGACCTCTGCGATGGCCTGGGCGCTGGCGAAGGGGGCGCGCGGTACGGAGTCGAGGGGCGTCTCACCTTCGGCTCCGGCGGGGGCTCGGCGGGCACCGACAACATCCGCAGCGACAATCCGCCGGGGGGCGCCGGCGGTCCTGGAGGCGGAGTGATCTGGATCCTGGCCGCCTCGATCACCGGCGAGGGGGTGATCACCGCCGACGGAGCGGCGGGTGTGGGCGATCCCCCCGGCGTCGAGTGCCTCGGGGGGGCGGTGGACGAATGCTACGACCACAGCGGTCCCGGCGGCGGGGGCGCCGGCGGCCTGGTGCGGCTCATGGCCGCCAGCGTCTCGGTGGCGACCGTCTCTGCGCGGGGCGGTCCGGGGGGCAATGGCAACGACGAGGTTGCGGGAAACGGCGGGGATGGGGGCGACGGGTGGACCGAGTAGAGGGGGTTGGCGAGAGCCCCAGGGGGGGG
>JBNLDK010000083.1:0-17715 GCA_050304295.1 Polyangiaceae bacterium | reverse complement strand
AGCTCCATCCCTCTCAACATTGCGGAGGGCGCTGGCGAATTCGCTGCCGCCGACAAGGCGCGTTTCTACCGATTCTCGCGGCGCTCAGCAACCGAGTCTGCTGCCATCATCGATGCTCTCGCGGCGCTCGAACTCACGGACGAATCTCTGCGAACTCGCGGCCGAGGCCTGTTGCTCCGCATCGTCGCCATGCTTACCGCCATGGTCTTGAAGATCTCGGGCTCGGGCTCGGGCTCCGGGCACTTCGCTGCCCTGGGCTCGGGCTCGGTGCGCCTTTGAAAACACTCCCGGCATGGCCAGACTCCCCTGGGCCAGCCGAATGTTGGCTTGATTGGGTGCCGTTACGTAGCGGCACAGGCTGAGTTTCAGCCTGCCCGATCTGTGGCACGCCCCGAGTCGGGTGCTCGCACCGGGGGCCGGCTCTCGGGGCGAGCTCGAGTGGGCGTCTGCGACTACTGCTTCGGGGTTGCCTCGAGATGCAGAGTGACGCGCGCCTCGCGGGCGACCTCGGTTCCCAACAGCTTCATGTCACTCGCGATCTCGGTTCCCAGGGCGTCGCGGGGACGGATGTCGTGTGCGGCCAGCCCCACCGGGAAGCTGCGCCGGGTGGTCAGCACGATCTGCTGGGGCACCGCTCCGGCCGTTGCCGGCGCTGCGTAGTGGAATGCGGCGCGGAGCGCGACCACCTGCACCACCTCGTAGTCGTGGAGGCGGAGCTTGCCCTTCATGGTCAGGTCGACGATGCGGATCTGGGCCGGTTGCTGCCCGCTCGAGCCACCCGCTCCGGCGTCGGCGGCGGGTTTTGGCGCGGGCTGGAGACGCCCTTCGTGGGCGGCTTCGGAGCTGGTATCGCTCACCGACTCGATGACGAAGCGGGCCCACCGGAACCGCTCCCGACCCGCAGGGGGGCGGCTCGATCCCAGCTCGAACCAGTTGAGTGCGCGCGCACTCGCCTGGCGGTCCGGCTCGCCGTCTTCGTCGAGCATGCGCACGCTGGTCAGATCGACCTCCACGTGTCCCCGGCTGGCGGACAGATCGAGCAAGTCGATCTCGAGTTCGCCGCGCGCGACGCCCATCACGCCGCGGTGTTGTGCCTGGCGCGTCTTCAGATCGAAGCTGACTTCTCCCCGCTTCGCCACCGCGTAGGCAACGCGCTGCGATCGCTGGCCAGAGCTTCGCGCCTGGGCGGGCCAGGGCTCGCTGGGTGCCGGAGCGGGGGCCGGAGTGGGCTCGGAGCGGGAGCAGGCGGCGCCGAGAACGGCGGCGAGGACGGCGGCGAGGCGCCAGGTGTGGAACGCGACGGGCATGCGAGGCTCGACAGTGGCAGAGCGAATCCGCTGGCGCCAGTTTCTGTGGCGCGTCAGTCCAGGTCCCGGGCGCCGGCCTTCGCGACCTGGACCGATCGGCCCAATCGGCCCGCTCCAGTCGGGCGTCCTCGCGAGCTGGCGGGGCGCTGATGCTCGCTCTGGTCGCCGCTCCGTGGCCGGGATATGAGCCTTGCATGGACGCTGAATCTCCACATCTGAAGTATCGCCGCACCAAGATCGTCGCCACTCTCGGCCCCGCGTCGCGTGAGCCTGAGACGATGGTGCAGTTGATCGAGGCGGGGGTGAACGTCTTCCGTCTCAACATGTCGCACGGCACGCACGACGATCATCGGGTCGTCTACGAGCGAGTGCGCGCAGCCGCTCGCCAGTGTCAGCGTCACGTGGCGGTGCTCGCGGACCTCTGCGGACCGAAGATCAGGGTGGGCGAGTTCCCGGAGGGGGCCATCGAGCTGGAGGGGGGGACGAAGGTCACCGTCACCACCCGCGACGTCCTGGGTGCGCCTGGCCTCATCCCGTCGCAGTACGAGGCGCTTGCCCGCGACGTCGAGGCTGGCGATCGAGTGTTGCTCGACGATGGCAACCTGGAGCTGCGGGTCGAGGGCGTGGCTGGTACCGAGATCACCTGCACGGTGGTGGCGGGGGGGCGCCTGAAGAACCGCAAGGGAATGAATCTTCCGGGCGTCAAGGTCTCTGCACCGGCATTGACCGAGAAGGACATCGTGGACGCGCGGTTTGCGCTCGAGCTCGGGGTCGACTTTCTCGCGCTCTCCTTTGTCCGCTGGCCGTCTGACGTCGAGCAGCTGCGCCAGCTGGTTCGCGAACAGGGACGCGCGGTGCCGATCATCAGCAAGATCGAGAAGCCCGAGGCGCTCGAGAACATCGACGCGATCGTTGACGCTTCCGATGCGATCATGGTGGCGCGGGGAGATCTGGGGGTCGAGCTGCCGCCCGAATCGGTCCCCAATGTCCAGGAAGAGCTCGTGGACCGCGCGCGTCTCCGGGCCAAGCCGGTCATCGTCGCGACCCAGATGCTGGAGAGCATGATCCAGCACCCCCGGCCCACCCGCGCGGAGGTCACGGACGTGGCCAACGCGGTGCGTAGTGGCGCTGATGCCGTCATGCTGTCGGGTGAAACCGCGGCTGGCGAGTACCCGATCGAAGCGGTTCGCATGATGGATCTGGTGGTGCGCCAGGCGGAGGGATACCTGTTCTTCCACGGTGCGTTCGGCACCTTCGACGCCTACACGCCGACCGTCACGAAGCCAGTCTGGCCTCTCTCCGTGCGCGATGCCGTTGCCAACGCCACGGCACTCCTCTCACGTGAGCTCATGGTGCGTGGGGTCATTGTCGTCGATGGCGGGCGCTCGCTGGCGGTGACGAGCGCGGCGCGTCCTGCGGCTCCCCTCGTGGGGGCGTCGAACGACCCCGCGGAACACGCACTGGCTTGCTTGACCTGGGGCGTGATCCCCATCGACGTCGGGCCGGACGACGCCGCTTCTCCCGAGGTGGCCAGTCGGATCGCGCGCAACCTCGGCCTGGCCGAGTCGGGGCAGTACATCCTGCTGGTGCGGGGGTTCAGTCGGGAGGTGACGCAGAGCACCCCCAGCGTGAGTGTGGTGACGGTGGTCTAGTACACCGATCCGTTTGCCCGACGCGGAAGACACCTGTCGCCGGGCGCCCAGCAGGGGGGCTGCGCGATTCGAGGCGTGACCTTCAGTGCCGACCACTTGCGGTAGGGCATCGACGTTGCCCGAGCGCTTGGACGAGACGACGGCGCCGGGGTGACCCGGCGCCGCACGCTGGGTGCTAATCGGCGACCAGAGAGAGCTCGGCGACGTCTGCGTCGAGGGCGTCGAGCTGGTTGACCTTGAGCCGCGTGCTCGAGATCGAGTAGGCGTAGTCGTCCATGAAAATGGTGCGCTGGACCACCGACGAGCTGTCGGTCCACCAATTGGAACACTCGCCGCCGACGTAGTAGGCGTCCGCGTCATAGGGGTCGACGTAGGGGTGTGCCACCTGGCCACGAAGGGTGATGCCGCTATCGACGTCTATGTTCCAGAACTGCACGCCACTGAAGGTCATCTGGTTGCCGTAGCTGCCGCCGCCCGCGCTGTCCTCGCATACGGTGATCGGCAGGGCCAGGACGCCCTCGCTGGCGAAGTAGTTGAAGGCCAGGTGGTTGGTCGCCGCCTCGGAGGTGGACCCCCGGGTGCCGATCTTGACGACGTGCAACTGCTGGGGGTCCTCGGGGTCGGAGACATCGAAGATCTGCAACATCAGTCCCTGGAAGTAGGCGAAGTCCCCCTGGTCCTCGGCGTCGTAGCCGATGGTCAAGAGGTGGTTGTCGTCGAGCGGGTGCATGTACGTCGAGAACCCGGGGATCTTGAGCTCGCCACGAATGATTGGGAGGGTGGGTTCGCTGAGGTCGAAGACGAAGAGCGGATCGGTCTTCTTGAAGGTGACGATGTAGCCCTGGTCGCCAACGAAGCGGACCGAGCGGATATCCTCCGTCGGTGCGATGTCGTCGATCATCCCCACCACCTCCAGCGCCAACCCATTCTGGGCGAGGACGCTGAGGGTGCTGTGCACATCCGGGCTCGGGACGTGCCCGGTGGTGGTCGCGATGCGCAGGTGGTCCTCGTGCTCGTCCATCGAGAACTGGTTCAACACGCGGCCCTTGACGATGCCGCTGGCGGCGTAGGCGTTGCGCGCGCTGGCCAGGTGGAACTTGTGAACGGTGCTCGCTTCAGGGACGTCCTCGTAGCCCGGGTACCAGTAGCCCGCGAATGGGTTCTGGCGGACCGAAACGTAGTACGCCTCGCCGGTCGCGTAGCTGGCCCCGGCGCGGGAAATGATCGTGCTCGTCCGGACGGGCTCCTTCACGGTCGGGTCGAAGGACATGAGGGTCAGGTAGGCGGTGCCGTCGGCGAGCGGCGAGTCGTAGAATCCGCCGCACGAGTCGAGGTCACGGCCGGAGGCGGTGGCGTTGCCGAGGCGATCCTGTAGCGTGCCGAGGAGTTCCTCGGCGGTGGCGGCCTGGATGGCGGCGACGTTGGTGTCGCGCAGGCGCTCGAAGAGCGCGTCGACTCGGGTGACATCGCTTGGCGTTGGCGTGGAGTTGCCGTCCGAGCAGAGCCCTTCCTGGAAGAGCGCTTCTGGTGCGATGGGCAGGGTGCGGAGCAACTCGGGTTCCTCGTAGAAAAGCGTGTGGACCGCGTCGCCCACGCGGCGGGCGCTGATGAATGTGGCGCTGGTGTCGATGGTGCGCACCAGCTCGGGAGCGGTCCGGTCGCTGATGTCGTAAAGGCTCAGCCGCGTCTTGTTGCCATCCCCGGTGAAGTCGCAGTCGTAGCCGTAGGTACATTCACCACCGCCGTAGCTCGAGTAGCGGTACCAGTCGTCATACTCCGCGGTCTCTGCGCTGGTGCGGGGCACCGACGTGTAGACGAGCAGCCAGTCGCCGTTGACGAACATCCGCTTCGGTGCGGCCTCGAGTTCGACGCGCGCGATGACGGCGCTCTCACCGGGAGGCCAGCCATCGATGATCTGGAGGGCCCCATCGGCGATGACGTAGACGTAGCCATCGGCATCGTTCTTGACGAAGTCCGCCTCGTCCACCCCGGCGACCTGGTTGTTGGTCTCGGAGACCTCGCTCGGGGCAGCGGCGCGTGGGGGCGGGCCGCCGCCGCTGCTGGCGGACACGGTGAGACCGTCGTCGGCCCACATCGTTCCTCTGCCGGCGTACCAGCACTGGCCCTGCTCGAGCGCTTCGAGCGCCAGCGCTTTCTCTTCGTCGATGAGGTCGTTCATCGCGCGAATGGCGGCGGCGCGAACCGCCGTCTCGACCGCGTCGCAGGACCCCAGCGAGATCAGCGCAGCGCCCGAGACAGCGATCTCTGGGGCCTCGGCGCCAGGGGGATCGTCGTCGTTGCAGCCGACCACGGTGAGTACGAGGGCGGCAGCGGAGAGATGGCGAAGCAGACGCATGGGAGTCCTCCAGGTTTCGGGTCCAGTGTCCAGTGGGACGAGAAGCATCCCCCGTGCCATCTCCTGGGCTCAGCGAGATTTTCGCAATGGGGAGTCAACTGCCCACAACTACAGGCACATTTCGTCGGGGGGATGGTGGGAGGAAGCCCGCCTGGCCCAGCCTGTGCCAGGAAACGACCGGAACCTGGATCGTGCCGTCAGGGGGGCCACCGTCTGACCGCAAGGTGGGGCTCCCGGTAGGTTTGCAGCCCTCGATTCCGCAGTCGCGGCCACCGATCGCCTCGCCAGGGGTCAATGCCAGATGCCCAGACCCGCGCCGAAGCTCAGGTAGCGCGCGGCGTAGTCGACTGAGCCCGTGATGCGCCAGGCCGTGCCTTCATGGACGAGTCCAAACACCTTCCACCGCACGAGCCGGAGGTCGGCGCCGAAGGTGCCGTGGACGCGGGCCGCGGCGCGGAGGTTCGAGAAGCGTGTGGGCTCGTAGTACGTGCCCGCCCGCAGCGCGAGCCAGTGGGGTATGACCTCGCTCTCGACGCCCAACCGCGGGGAGAAGGTGGGCTCCAGGCCCGCTCGCTGAACAGTTCGTTCGAGAAACGACTCGACGCCCACCGCGTCATCGAGCGGACCGGTCACGTGTAGCGCCGTGGACACCAGGAGGTACCGCCGAGGCAGGGACCGGTAGCGAGCGCGGAGCGCCGCGTCGACCTGTTCCTTTCCCTGCCGCAGCTGTTCCTGGTCGAGCGCGCGCTCGGCGTTGATCTGCGCATCGAGGGCGGCAGCCAAGGCTTCCATGTCTCGGTCCTGCCCGCTCGCCAGGCTCAGGACGTGGCGGCGCCAGCGCTGTCGCTCCTGTTCGCGCCACCGCAGGTAGCGCCGCAGCTCGGCGATCAGGCGCTCGGGATTGTCCCACTCGGGGTTGAAGGGACGCCCGAACTGGATCGCGGCCCCAGCCGCGACTTCCCACGGCAGGGTCACCCGAGCGGGGATATAGAGCGCGTCGTCGAGCGCTGTCGGATCGTTTGGATCCGAGGGGATGACCCGGTCGCCTTCCGCTGTCGTCACGATCTCGTCGCCGCTCGTGGTCGTGCTCGGGTCCACCTCCGAGTGCAAGGCAACGCCGAGGCGATAAGGCCGGTGGATGGGCCGATAGAGAGCACCCAGCTCGATCGCCGATCCGGTCGTGTCGAAGATGGGCTCCTGGTTGCGCAGGATGGTCAGGCCGGTCAGCCGCGAGCCGACCCCAAACGAGAAGTCACCGAACCGACGCGCTAGCTGCAGGTGGGTGGTCGCGAACCGGGCGCTGAGCTCGTCGTCGTTTCCGGTCGCGGTGTTGCCCCGCTGCAGGCCGTAGGTCTGGAAGTCGAAAGCGATGGCCCCTCCCCACGGTCCGTCCTGGAGATTGGCGACGACCTCGAAGAACAGGAAGGCAAGCTGATCAGTGCGTGGAGCTCCGACGTCCGTGCGTCTGCCGCTGTTGAAGTAATCCTTCTCCGCGATTCCGGTCGGAAGAGCCGCGCCGAGTCCGAGATCTACGCGCGTGTCCCGAAAGGAGTAAGCGGCGCGTACTGCCGGGGCGGCGGGGTTGTACAGGTTGCCGGACACCCCCTCGGCAATGGCGACATACGCACCCCCGAGACCGGTCGCGCGGCTCCCGCCAAGCACCACCCCCTGCGAGAGGTCGACCGCGTAGTCGCTGGTCGTGATTGGATCCCCGTTGTTCCCGATCGGGCCTGCCGCGAGCGCGGGGCCAGCGCTCGCGATCCACGTGCAGGCCGTCGCGAGTGCCACCAGGGCTCGTCCGGGATGCGGCCAGACCATCGACAACCCAGCGGATAGCCCATCCTGAACCGGTCGCCAAGATGGGGAAACAGCGCTCGCCAATCGCCGGCGAACGGATATATTCCGCCCGTGTCTTACTCTGCAGAGTTTCGGTGTTTCGATGGTTGCAGCGACCAGTCCTGGCCCGTAACGGAGCCGATCTATCGCTGCCCTGGCGGCGGGCTGCTCGAGGTCGTCCACGACATGGACGCATTGCGTGACCGTAGCCCCGAGGAATGGAAGCAGCTTTTCGACAGTCGGGTCGGGACGACGCGCTGGCCTTACGGGTCCGGGGTTTGGGGCAAGCGTGAGTGGGTCATGCCGATGGTCGACGACCGGGATGTCGTGTCCATGTACGAGGGCGGCACGAACCTGTTCTGGGCCGACCGGTACGGTCAGCAGCTCGGGCTGGACGACGTGTGGGTGAAGCTTTGCGGCAACAGCCACAGCGGCTCGTTCAAGGATCTCGGGATGACCGTCCTCGTCAGCGTAGTCCAGATGGCGATGCGCCAGGGGCTGCAGGTGAAGGCGGTTGGATGTGCCTCGACCGGGGACACCAGCGCCGCGCTGGCGGCCTACGGCGCCGCCTCTGGGCTGCCGGTGGTGGTGCTGCTCCCGCGCGGGAAGATCTCCGTGGCGCAGCTCGTCCAACCCCTGGCGCACGGAGCCCTCGTCCTGGGTCTCGACACCGACTTCGATGGCTGCATGGCGATCGTCCAGCGGCTCGCGGAGGAGGGCATCATCTACCTGGCCAACTCGATGAATCCGCTTCGCATCGAAGGTCAGAAGACGGTTGCCATCGAGATCGCGCAGCAGTTCGACTGGACCGTGCCCGACTGGGTCATTCTCCCGAGTGGCAACCTCGGCAACGCTGCGGCGCTGCATCGGGGCTTCCAGATGATGGTCGACCTCGGGGTCACGACGCGCCTCCCGCGTCTGGTGATGGCCCAGGCGGAGAACGCCAACCCGCTCTACCGCGCCTTCCGCGACGGCAAGCAGGAAGTGACGCCGATCCAGGCGCAGCCGACCCAGGCGACCGCGATCCAGATCGGCAACCCGGTCAGCGCCCCCCGCGCCCTGCGCGCCCTCGAGGCAATGAACGGCATCGTCGAGCAGGCGAGCGAGCAGGAGCTGGCGGATGCGGCGGCGCGCGCGGATCGCACGGGGCTCTACGCCTGCCCCCACACCGCGGTGGCGCTGGCGGTGCTCGAGAAGCTGACACAGCGGGGTACCATCGAGCGCGGGCAACGGGTCGTCTGCGTCTCGACGGCGAACGGTCTCAAGTTCACCGAGTTCAAGGTGCAGTACCACGAGGGCAAGATCGACGGTGTCGTCTCGAACCTCGCCAACCCACCCGTGATGCTGGACGCTGACTTCGGCCAGGTCGCGGACGCGATCAGCAAGCGGTTCGCCTGAAGCTATTGTCCTCTCCCCAGTTTCTCTCCCGCTCGCCGTTCCTTCCCCGCTCGGCGCACCCCGACGTCGTGGTGAGTCGCGGTGCCGATCCCTACGAGGCGACGCGCGAGGCCCTGGCACCCTGGGACCTCTCTGCGGCGCGGGGCAAGCGGGTGCTCCTCAAGCCGAATGCAGGGCGGATGGCTCGGCGCGGGAGTGGAATCGTCACCGACGCTCGGGTGGTCGCGGCGGCCTGCGATGCGTTCCGCGAGGTGGGGGCCGAGGTCTCGGTGGGAGACAGTCCCATTGTCGGAGTCCAGAGCCTCGAGGCTCTGGAGCTGAGCGGCATCGCGGCGGCGGCCCGCGCCTGTGAGGCGAAGGTCATCGACCTCGACGCCCCGCGCCCGACCCTCGTGCCGCTGCCCGATGGGCTCGCGTTGCAGCGGCTGAAGGTCTGCCCGGACGTTCTGGAGCATGACCTGGTCGTATCGATTCCGGTGATGAAGACCCACATGCACACCGGGGTGACGCTGGCAGTCAAGAACATGAAGGGTGCGCTCTGGCGGCGCTTCAAGGTGGAGCTTCACATGCTGCCGCCCGTGCCCGGCCGTGACGAGAAGTCGCTCGACCTGGCGATCGCGGACATGGCGGTGGCGCTGCGCCCCCATTTCTCGATCATCGACGGTACAGTTGGCATGGAGGGGCTCGGCCCCAGCGCGGGCACTCCCAAGCCCTTCGGGGTGATCGTTGCCGGCGCGGACGCCTTCGCCGTTGATGCGGTCGCCTGTCGCTTGATGGGTCGCGACGCGACCGAGGTGCCGCATCTTCGCGAGGGTGGTCGCCGTGGGCTTGGCAACGTCGAGCTGGGGGCATTGCGGGTGGCCCCGACCGACTGGGAATCGTGGGCGGAGCCCTTCGAGTCGGCGCCCAGCAATCTTTCGGTCGAGTTCCCTGGGGTCCGGGTGCTCGACGAGGCCTCGTGCAGCGCCTGTCAGTCGACGCTTCTCCTGTTTCTCAACCGCTTTGGCGCCGAGCTGGGCGAGTACTTTCCCGATGGACCGCCGATTCACGCTGCCATCGGCAAGGGGCATGAACAGGTGCCCGCGGGCACGCTGTGCATCGGTAACTGTACCCGGCAGCACAAGGCCGACGGTGTGTACGTGGCGGGGTGCCCACCGGTGGGGAGCGCCATCTTGGCCACAATCCAGGCAAGGGCGGGGCGGTCTTCGGGGGGCGCGGGCGGCGAGAAGTGAGCAGGGGTCGGGAGTGTCGCGGGCGCGGGGCGGTCCGTGTATCCTGCGTCGGTCGCGAACGCCCGCCCAGCGAACCCCGAACCGGTGGCATCGCGGGGTGGGGAGGCCCCCACTCGACTCACTGTCCAAGCCAGATCCGAGGAGTCCTTCGATGCCACGAACCATCCCCTTCGCGCGTGCGGTGCGCCGGCGAACTGCGGCACTAGCTCTGGCGGCGCCGCTGGTGTTGACCGGTTGCGGGGGCTCCGAAGACGACGACCCGGTCGAGGAGGCTCCGCCTGCGGACGGTACGGTTGTTGGGTGCCGGGGGACCTATGCTGGGGACTTCTCGGGGGGGCTGTCCGGCACCCTGACCGCGTCGCTGGACGAGAGCGGGAACCTCTCGATCTCGGCGATCACCTCGGAAACTGGCGATGCGGATGCGGGCGCGGGGGTGATCCAGCCGGGGCGGGAGTTCGTGTTTCCGGTTGGGCCCTACCAGATCCGAGGCACGTTCGATCTGACTGCTTGTGCGGTTTCTGGCACCTGGGCTGCTGGCTTCGAACGCGGCAGCTGGTCGCTGGCCAGGACGGGCGGATAGCGGCGGGAGCCGTCCGTACAAAATGCCAAGCGGCGCGTCCTGGACACGCCGCTTGGCTGACGGAGCGCCGTGCCGCTCCGTGTGGGGTCGGAGAACCTCAGAAGGTGATGCGGGCCGCGGCGCCGCCACTCTTGCGACCCACGTAGGGGGCCACCTGGAGCTTCGCCTTGCGGGGCAGTCGCTCCATCTTGGCGGCTGCATCCTCCTTGCTGGTGAGTAGCACGACGCCAGTCACGCCTAGGGTGATCGCCACGCCAAACGCCATGTCGGAGATGAGCGCATTGCGCTCGACGTCGTCCGCCAGCTCGTTGGTGGGGTTCTCGTCGAAGTCCTTGCTCTTGTTCAGCGCCGTAACGCCGAAGATGGTACCCACCACGGCGCCCGCCCCGGCGATGCCCAGCGTCACGTAGGCTGGAACCTTGCTGGGCTCTTCCGGTGGTGGTGGCGGTGGTTCGGGGGCCGCGGGGGGCGGTTCCGGTTCCGGCTCCGGCGGTGGCGGCGGCTCGGCTTCCAGTTCCACGCTCTGCTCCAGCGTCTGTGTGCCCTCCAGCGCGACCTCGATTTCCTTCGTCAGGTATCCCTCGGCGGAGATGGCGATCTTGTGCGTCCCTGCTGCGAGCGTCAGCTCGAGGGGGGTGGCGCCCTCCTGAGCCTCGCCGTCCACGGTGATGGTGGCGCCCTCGGGAATGCTGGTCAGCTTGACCATGGCCGGGGCCATGGCCTTGAGCTCGTCCAGCCGCTTTGCCGCAGCTTCGAATAGGTCCTGACCCACCGCGTCAGCCCCAGGATCGCTCACATAGGCGTTGAACGCGGCGATCTTCTCCTGAAGTTGGGCGTCCTCGGCGTCGGCTTTGTCCAGAGACACTGCATACCAGTACTTGGCGTGGGGCGAGGGAATCGTCTCGTCCGCGGTCTTGAACGCGGCTGCCGCCGCCGTGAAGTCCTCGGAGCCGTAGGCTTTTTTGCCTTCGTTGTACGCCTTCTTCGCCGCGGCCTTCTGCGCGGGAGTGGGTGGGGCGGGGGCCGGTGTCGCCTCGGCCGCGGTTTCTCCCTGGGCGAGGGCGGCTGGGGCCATCGTGGTCGCGGCCATGGTGCCGGCTACCAGGGCGGCCACGACTCGGGGGAAAAGGGGCGAATCGGATAGTCTGCGCATTTTCTAGCCTCCGAGCGGGTCTTCCCGCATTCCGGCAGCAAGGCTAGACCGCATCCGATGCTGGGGACAAGCCCCGGTTTCGCTGTAGTCTTGGGGGCCCCCCGGGGATCTCCCCGCCCTGCTCGCGCTTTCTGCCATGGATTCAACGCCTCCCCGCGACTCGGAGCCACCTAGCTCGTCGGCGCAGCCGGACGCCCAGAGCGATTCGGGCGAGGGGCGCGAGCGCCGGGGCGGAACGCTTCCCCCTCCGGAATGGGGCAGCCACCCGGGGCCCGCCTCGGTGGCGTCACTGGCCCTACATCGCCGCGATGCAGACCCGCCGGTGGGCCGTCGCCGGGGCCCCCGCGCCGAGCTGGCGTATCTCCACGGCCGGCTACAGAGCTGCGCGGAGGCGGGCGACGCCGAGGGTGAGCGGGTCGTCGCGGCCGAGCTGGCGCGCGCGCTGGCGGCGCGAGGAGCCGAGCTCGACACGGCGACGCGACTGGCGAGGCGGGCGCTCGTGCTGGGGGAGGACGCGGACCTGCGCGAAGAGCTCTCCGGTTGGTTTGCCGGACTCGGCGAGCTAGCCCTTGCGGCCGCGACGCTCCGGCCGCTCGGTGAGCAGTTGCCCGCGGATCGCGCGGCGCGGATCATGACCCGGGTTGCCGTGCACCTGGGCCGGGCCGGAGATGCCCTCGGTGCCGTCGAAGCGCTGACGATGGCGTCCAGCAACGATCCCCAGGATCCCGTGGCGCCCGAGCTGATGGGGGCGGTGGGTGCATGGGCTCCCGATACGGTACCTCCCGAACGCGCCTGCAGCGGGTACCTGGACGGTGCGGAACGACGCGAGGCGCGCGGTGAAAGTTCTGCGGCCTTCGAGGATCTGCTGCGCGCGTTCGAGGCGGCACCGACCAACACGCATGCCGCCGAGCGCCTTGCCGGCGCGTTGGTCGAGCGGAACCGACACGGCGCTGCTGACGAGGTGCTTCGAGAGCACGCGCGCGCCCTTGGCCCCCCGGGGCATGCCGTCCACCTGTGGCGGATGGCGGATGCTGCTGCGCAGGACGATCTGCCGCGGGCGCTCGGGGCGGCCCTGGACGCGATGCTCGACGCGGAGATCGATCCGCACAGCGCATTTCGGGCGCTGGGACTGGAAGAGCCGAACTCGGAGATGGGAGTCGGGTTCGACGAGCTGCTCGAAAGAGCGGGGATCTACGAGCTGCTCGCGGCGCGGCTGGAGATCGCGGTCGATGGTCTCCGGGGGGCGATGCGGGCCAAGTGTTTCGTCGCTTTGGGCCGCCTCTATGACGGACCCCTGGGGACAGGTGAACGCGCCGTGGATTGCTGGGTCGAGGCGCTCTCCGCCGACCCATCCTCGTCCGAACCACTGGAGCGGCTGTGCCGCCACGCGACCAGCGCGCGCGATCAAGCTCCGCTCATCGAGGCCGTGCTGCGGGTCGGCACTGCACGACCCCAGGCGTTCGACACCGCGCGTATCGACTGCCTGCTCGCGCTGCTGCGCCAGCTCGAGCAGCGCCTGGCCGATCCGGCGCTGGCAGTCTGGGGCGTCGAGCAGCTGATCAACGTTGGGGCCGACGCTGGAGAGCTGGCGGGGCTGAGGGAGCGGGTCGCCGAGCAACTCGAGAAGCAGGAGCGAGTCCTGGAGGCCCTCCGCGCGACGATCGACAGCGCCGTGGGCTCGGAGCGACTGGCAGCCTTGCGGCGAGCGGTGGCCATTCTGCGCAGTCGACCCGATCAGGTGGAGGAGTATCTGGGCATGCTGGACGAGCTCGTCCAGCTGGTGCCCGGTGAGCGCGCCTGGAACAACCTGCTGGAGCGCGCTCTGGACCGACTGGGCCGCACCGACCGCCTCGAGATCGTACTCGGCAACGCGGTCGAGCGCGCCACGTCGGGAGCCGAGCGAGAGCGAGCGCTGCTGGCGCTCAGTGCGCTGGCCCGGCGGCGGGGAGAACTGGACACGGCGGCGCGACGGCTCGAGCCGGTCCTCACCGAAACTGGCGGTCACGGTCTCGCCTGGGCCATGGCGCTGCAGCTGGCGGCCCGGGCGCACGATCTCCCGGCGCGGGCCCGGGCGCTGCTCGGGATCGGTGTCCGCCTGACGCCCACGCTCCGCGCCGTGTTGGCGAGCGTTGCCGCCGACTCCTTCCTCGCGACCGGGGATCTCGTCGAGGCCGAGCGAGCCGCCCAGCGGGCGCAGCGGGTGGATCCCTCGCTCGCTCGCCCGGTGGCGACCCTGGCGCAGGTGGCGGTCCGTTCGGGGCGGGGGGACCTCGTCACGGCTCTGGAGCGTGCGATGGGCGTGCTCGTGCCGCGTTCGGAGTGGTGCGAGGCGTTGGCGAGGGCGCACGCAGCCGCCGAGGAGCCCATCCTCGTGCTGGCCTGGACGCAGCGCTGGTTGGCCCTGCGCCCGGGCGACCCCCGAGCCTCCCAGGCGTTGCTCCAACAGGTGACCTTGCATGGTGACGCGGCTCGCATCGCCGACGCGCTCGGGTGGCTGCTCTCGCAACCGCAACCGCTGACAGCCCTGCTCGAAGACCTGTGTGCGGCTCTGAGGGCGCTGACGGGGCGTGACCCCAGTCGCGCTGGCGCCTTGGCCCGGCGGGCGCTGGACGTGCTCGGACCGCGCCACGACGGGTTGCGGAGCACGTTGCTCGAGGTGGCGGAGCTGGTGGGTGAGCCTGGGCTTGCCATCACGGTGACCGAACGCTGGTTGGCGGCGTCCAGTCAGGGCGATCAGCGAGCTTCGTGCCTGCTCGATCTCGCGCGTCGACGCAAGGCGGTCAACGATGCTGACGGATCGGTACGCGCGTTGGTTCGCGCTCTGGATGTGGGGGCCGACCCAAGCGTCGTGCTCGAGGAGGTCAACCGTGCGCTGCCGCCTCGCACCTCGGACGGCGAGGTTTCGATCCTGCAGGCTCGGTCGGAGGCCTTGAGTGGGCTCTCGGGTGCCGATCCACAGGGAGCGGCCCGTGCCTGGCGCGAGTACGGGGCGGCGCGCTGGGACCTGGCGGGGGATCGGGAAGGGGCGATGCGGGCCTGGGAGCGCGCGGTCGTCATCGATCCCGACCACGGGATCGAGCGGTACGCCCGCGATCTGGTCGCCTTTGCTGGACACCACGAGGCGGTGCGAGGACTCTGCGAATACGCCCAGCGCCGCGAGCAACCGACGGTCGTGGCCCGAGTCCTAGCGGCGGCGGCGGCGGCGGCTCTGAACGGCCACTGCAACGACGAGGCTCTGGATCTCGCCATCCGCGCGATCGAGCTCGATGCGGGCTCCGCCGATGCGCTGGCTGTCGCCGAGCGGGCGGCGTCTCCGGAGCGACTGGAGGAGCTGGAACGTGTCTTCGAGCGCATCGCCAGCGCGGCGCTGGGACGCTACGGCGAACGGGCGGCGCATTACCGGGCGGCACGCCAGCTCGAGCGACGAGGGGCGGTCGAGCGGGCAGTTCTTCACGCGGCGCGCGCTTTCGAGGCTGTTCCGGCTCGGGGGGTGACCTTCGTACTGCTGGCTCGCCTGGCAGATCGAACCGGTCAGCACACGGTGCTCGTCGAGTCGCTCGAGCGGGTCGCGGCGAGGGCCGACACGGACGCCGAGCGGGCCGAGTGGCTGCAGACGGCGGCGAGCTACACGGGTAGCTCCGACGAGGGGCGTCGCCAGCGCGTTGACGTGCTGTTCCGCGCGCTGGCCATCCGTGGCGACCTGGCGACCGTCACCGAGCTCGCCGACGCGCTCGTCGCGTCGGTCGCGATCAGCAGTGAAGACCGCGAGATCCTGCAGATGCGTTTTGCTCGTGCAGCGCGTTCGCTGTTCAAGCAGCTGGGGGGACCCGAGGGTGCCCGCGCCGCCATCGAGCTCGCCCACACGGCGCTGTCCGTCTTCTCCGATACCCAGATTGGCGGGGAGTCGATCCAGCAAGCGCTCAAGTGTGACGGCGACGTCGACGAGTTCGACCGCCTGCACGAGACGCTCGAGGCGTTGAGCGCGAACCGCGAGCTGGTGCTGCAGTTGGTCGACGACGCGCTCGACTTCAGCCGACAGAAGTGGTCCACCCTGGGTCGTGCCGCGCTCCACTACTTCGTGGCGCTGGCCGAGCGCGTCGACGATCGACGCACCGCCGCTGAGCTGTTGCTGGGCGCGTTCGTCGCCGATCCCGAAGACGAGGAGCTGGCAGCGCGGACGACCGCGCTCGTGCGTGCGGCTGACGACCCTGAACTGGTGGTCCGCCTGATGGACGCGATGCCCGAGACCCGACGCATCGGCGCTCTGATCGATCTGGCGGACGCCTCGGAGCGAGCGGGAGAGCCTGCGGCGGCGGCGGAGGCGTTGGAGCAGGCTCTGGCGGTGGATGGCATTCCGACGACCGAGCGTGCGGGCATTGTCGCTCGCCTTCTGAAGCTGCACGAGGGAAGCCCGGCGCGGCAGCGGGAGCTGCTCGAAGCCGAGCTCGACGCCGGAGAGTTGTCCGAGGAGTTGCGCGCGAGCTACATCCGGCGTCTGGGCGCCTCTCACGCCGAAGCTGGCGACTTTCAGCGGGGAGTGGGAGTGTTGCGAGGGCTGAGTGTCGAGCGCCCAGACGACACCGAGCTGCTGGCCGAACTCGCCTCGCTTGCCCGTCAGGCTGGCGACCAGTCGACCTGCATCGACGCGTGGACCCAGCTGGTGGACCTGTCGAGTGACCCCGTCCAGCGCGCTGAGCTGCTGCGCGACCTCGCCCCGCTCCTGGACGAGGTGGGCGATCCCAGGGCCGTCGTGCGGTGGACCGAGTTGCTGGCGCTCGAGCCAACCAACATGGACGCCCTCATCGCGCTCGAGCGAGAAGCCGAGCGCACAGGCGACTACGTCGAGGTCGTGGCCCTCCTGCGTCGCCGGGCGGCAGCGACTGACGACGCTGGCGCCGTTCGGCGCTTGCGCCTGCGCTGCGCCATGGTGCTCGAGCAGCGCCTGGGCCGTCACGACGAGGCGCGGGCCGAGCTCGAGCAGCTCCTCGGCCTCACCGGCGACGACCTGGCGGTTCTGCGAGTCGCCGCGGATCTGAACCAGCGACTGGGGGATGAGCTGCGCGCGGCGCCGCTCTGGTTGCGGGCGAGCGGGGTTGCGCGAGATCGGGAGGAAGCCTCGGGGCTGGGGCGGCGCGCTTGTGAGGCCTACCTGCGGGGCGGGGACGTGTCCGGGGCGCGTCGGGTCATCGATGGCATGGAGCCGTGGGCGGCCCCCGAAATGGTGGCGGAGCTGCGCGTCGAGGTCGAGCGCCGCGGTGAGGACCCGTTGATCCTGGCACGAGCGCTCGAGGAGCTGGCGCTGGCGATTCGGGAGCCGGCAGAACGACGGGCTGCGCTCTTCCTGGAGGCCGCTCGTGCTTCCGAGGCGGGGGGCGACTCCGCGGGAGCGCTGCAGCGGGCGCAGCTGGCAGCGGAGGCGACGCCCCATGTCGCCGGACCGCAGCTGATCGCTCGGCTGCTCGAGTATCGGTCGCGTGGGGCGGGGGACCCGGACGCGGCGCGCGCGACGGTGACTGCCCTGCGCGGCATCGAGGGGGCGCTGGGCCCCGCGCAGGTCGAGCTGCGCGCTTTTCTGATGGCCGAAGCGCTCGACGCGGCGGTGGGCGCTGAGTCGGGCTTGCTCGAGCTACGTCGCGCACGCGAGGAGGTGGGAGCCCGGCCGCTGGTTGCGCTTGGACTCGCGGAGCGCATGGTCGCCGGTGGGGATCCCGGAGGGGCGCTCGCGTTGTTCGACGGCGCGCTCGCTGGCGACCTCCGCGAGCTTCGGGCACGACCGGTGGTCGCCCTGGCCGCCGCTCGCGCTGCGCATGCGGCGGGGGAGCTGGAGCGCGCCCTCAGCTATCTCGGAGACGCGAGGACTGCACCCGAGACGCGGCACGCCGCGGTGGCACTGCGGCGTGAGATCGAGGAGGCACTGCATCCACCCGAGCTCGAGCCGGAATCGGAACCGGTCGCCGAAATGGGTCCAGATGCCGTCCTGGGGACTGTTCGCGGACCGGAGAGTGGGACGGAGACCGAGTCCAGCTCTGCCAGCAATGCGGCCGCGATGGTCGTGGCCGGGTTGGCTGCAGTGTCGGCTGCACGCGAAACAGAACGAGCCGAGGCAGAACGAGCCGAGGCAGAACGAGCCGAGGCAGAACGAGCCGAGGCAGAACGAGCCGAGGCAGAACGAGCCGAGGCAGAACGAGCCGAGGCAGAACG
>JBNLDK010000082.1:0-9372 GCA_050304295.1 Polyangiaceae bacterium | reverse complement strand
CCGTCGTTCTCCAGCCTTCCCGAGACAGGGGGAACACGTGCCGTCACGATGGCGAATGCGCAATCGTCGGCTGCGGAAACACGTGCGCGCCGTACACCTACTACGGGATTCTCACGAACTGCCTCGAAGCTGTTCCGCTGGGCGCGGGCGTTGGAGCCGCGCTGATGAAGGACCTCGCAGACCGGTTGCTCAACGATGGTGTCGAGACTCTCTGGATCCTCTCGGATCCGGGCGCAGAGCCGTTCTATTTGCGACTCGGTGCGATGCGCGTGGGGCTGCGTCCTTCGGACGCCATACCAGGGAGGCGGCTTCCCTGGCTGCGGCTCGACCTCGTTCGCGCCGGCTCCCCGAGGGAACGGTAGTCCGATGCTGCTTCCGGATGCGGGGCGCCGCGTTTCGGATCCATCCCCGTCCCGTGATATGTGGGGAGTCTGGTGATCACCGTCATCGACGACTACTTTACGAAGGGCTGTGGGCGTTGCGAGCGCTTCGCCACGGCGGACTGCTCAACGCAACTGTGGAAGCGCGGGCTCCCCACGCCCACAACACTGCGCGTCGCGTGGCTTCACTCCACGCGCGCCAGGATGGCCACCTCGCCGGCGGTCAGCGCGCGGTCGTAGACTCGAACTTCGTCGATGGTGCCGTCGAAGAACTGCGAGTACGTGTCGCCACCGATCATCGTGGTCGCCTCGGAGGCGTGGGTGTCGTACGCGACCCCCGTCATGTCGAGCGCGGTGTCGCCTGCCACGAGGACTCCGCCCGTCACGCCGAACTCGTCGAATTTCGCCAGCGTCTGCGGAGCCCCATCGACGTAGATCCTGGCGCGCTCGGCCTCACGATCGGCGACGACCGCGACGTGATGCCAGAGGTCGTCGTTGAAGGTCGCGGTCGTGTGGATGCCGACGACGTTGGCCGTGTCCGCCAGCCCGTTTGCCCCCAGGCCGAACAGGACCGTCCCTGGTGTCCAGTTGAGTCCGGTCAGAATGCCGGAGGCCCAGCCACCACACCCATTGCCGAGCACTGTCATGTAGGTCTTGGTGGCGGCGGTCGTGAACCAGTAGGTCACGGAAACGCTCCCCGAGCCGAAGTCGACGGGCGCGACCGTTTCGAGATCGACGGCAGGGCCAGTGGCTGCGAATGCGATCGCGGAGTTCGTCGCGCCCGCGGCATCGGCAACGAAGATTGGGCTGGTTGCCACCGCGTCGATCCCGTTCCCGCTGGCGTCCTCGGTACTGCCGTCGAACGGATAGTAGGCGACGAGCCCATCGCCTAGATCCAGCTCGTCCTCGGCGGTGATGGTCAGGTCTACCATCGTCGTGTCGCAGCTGTGGTCCCCGGCTGCCGTCACGATCAAGTACACGAAGTCTCCCTGGATGACAGGAACGGACGTGAGATCTGGGTCGTCGAGGGCCCGCGTGCCGCCGTTGACCAAAGAACCTTCGGCCAGCGGCGTGGTGCCCCGATCGATGTACCAGTCGATCCCGTTGCCACAGCTCCCGTCCCCATCGCGCAGCTCGCCGCTAATGCTCACGGTCCCGGTCATGGGGCTCTGCCAGGCCAGCACGACGTGGCCCGCGTTGGCGGGGTGCACGAACAGCGAGCCTCCGCTGACACCTCGCCCGACCTGGTGGATGTCAGACCTGAGGGGGCTCTGCCACCGGTTGGTGTCGCCAACGACCTGGAACACCGACAGGTAGGTATCGCTGGAGGAGTCATGCACGAGGCTCGAGGGACGCTCGAGATAGTGCCAGACCGCGGGATTGCCCATCGCGTCGTGACTTGGGTTTTCTTGGTCTGGCTCGACGAGGAAATCCTCCGCTGCGACCCAGGCGATCGCTCCACCCATCGCACCGGCTCCTCCCTCGCCGCCGCTCCCTCCGACGACCCTACCCGTGCCGCCGCCGATGCCGCCATTCCCGGCGCTGGCGGTCATCCCCGCTTCGCCGCCCATGGCGCCGGCGGCTCCAGTTTCGAGTCCCCCGGTTTCAATCCCTCCGGTCTCGACGCCCCCGGTTCCAGCCCCGCCAGTTCCACTGGTCCCCGCCGTCTCTCCAGGGGTCGAGGCGCCGCTCTCTCCAGCGGTGCCTGCAACCGCAGAGTTCTCCGCCCCCCCCGTGGCGGTTCCACCGTCGCCGCCATTTGTCCCTCCAGAGTCCGTGCGACCGCCGGTGGTGCTCGGGCCACCCGATTGCGCGATGCCGGCGGCCCCGCCATCAGCGGCGCCGCTCCTCCCCCCGCTCCCACACCCAACGACCGCACCGAGGGACCCAGCCACCCAGCACGCTCGACCAACCCGATGCACCCAGCTTCTCGTCACCACGACCAACCGTATGGGGTGACTGCATGTCTTGTCGCAAGCGGGTGGCGAGCTGATTGGTCTCCCGACCCGGAATCGAGCCATGTCGCAGCAACATGAGCAGAGCGGCCAGACGCCAGTGAGGTTTTCCGCTCCGAGATTCGAATCGGGAATAAGCGCAGAATGGTTGATCCGGACACCTTCCCGCGACGTGCCACCCAGCATGAATGAGCGGGCACTCGTTGCGACCCCGCCCACTGGTGGGGAACCAGCTGGGAGGGGCTACGCCGGCGTGGGGATCCACTGCGTCATCATGGAATTCCTCTGGTTAGAGCCCCGGGGCGTCGGCAATGGGAGGTGACCTGCGGCTTCATCATGGAATTCCTCTGACGAGCGCGGCGCCGCACGGTGTCAGCACGGGAGCTTGGGTGTGAACGGCGACCCGTACGCCACAATCTGGCCGCCTTGGCGAGAAGGTGTCCGACGGGGGTCAGCGGGCGGTTCCGTGTTTCCTCCACCGCGCGGACACCCGCGGCGCAGACGACCCGCCGCGGACGAATCACCGATTGGCGTTTGCACCCTTTGGTACCAGGACGGGATGATGGCGGATATCCGTGACCAGGAGGAGCTGGGCTGGCGGTGGACCCCCGCGGGGGCCGGTGTGGGGGACGCGACTGCGGGATCCGTCGTGGGCGCTCTGGCGCTGCTGAGGGTTCCCGGAGTCTCCATCCGATGTGCTGCACTGCGCCGGTAGGGCGTCGGTCTCACGGTTTCGAATGGCTAGGCTCACATGCTGGACAGATGGCTGCAGAGTTGCCCACGGTTGCGGCCCGATTTGGCCGTGCCGCTCTTGAAGGCCCTCGAAGCTGAGCTGGGCTTCGAGGTTGAACTCCACACTACCTTCGTGGTGGAAATGTCGCGACGATGCTCAGAGCGCGGGCGCGAAATGGCTGCCCGCTGCCGGTGGTCTGTTGCCAACGAAAACGGCTCTGGGGTTAACAGGGCTGTAAACCTCAGAGTCCCGGAACCTGCGATCCGGCGGCCCTGGGGCAGGCGCCATCCGAGCATCGACCGAGTACAATCGCGGCACCGAGGATCAACACGATGCCCTTCCCGACCAACAACCATCGGCGTTCGCCAAGAACAACGCTCGGAGGCCTGCTTGCCGAGGCCCGAGCCCGTCAGTTCGTGGGACGCACAGCCGAGCTGGAGGCTTTCGTCGGGGGATTGAGTTCAGAACATCCTGCATGGCGTGTGTTGGCGGTGCATGGGCCGGGCGGGATCGGCAAGTCCGCGCTCCTCGACGCCTTCGAACGCCTGGCAGCGACGCACGCGATGTCGGTGGTGCGCCTCGACTGTCGCGACTGCGAGCCGACTCCGTCTGCGGTACTGCGTCAGCTGGCGGAGGCCGAGGGATCCGGCGAGAACGCGCCACGATGGCGAGCCGACAACCTCGTCGTCGTGCTCGACACGACCGAGGTGCTCGCACCGCTCACCAGCTGGCTTTGGCAGAGGCTTCTGCCGTCCGTCCCAGACCATGTTCGCGTCGTCCTCGCGGGGCGCACCGCGCCTCCGGCAAACGTGCTGGGAGACCGCGCCTGGCGAAGTATCTTGCGATCGATGCCTCTGCAGCCGTTGCTCGAGGTGGACGTGCAAGACTACCTCGAACGCCTCGGAGTCGAGCGCCGACACGGCGCGCGCATCTTCACGGCGACCCGAGGCTATCCGCTCGCGGTCTCGCTCCTCTTGGACAGTGTCGATCTGACGTCCGAGAGCGATGTCGATGGCCTGCGGTTGGACGAGCATCACGGCGTCATCGAGGCACTACTCGGTCGCTTCGTCGACGGCCTCGAGGAGGACGACCAACGGCTGGCCCTCGTCGCCTGCGCCCACGCGCGTCGAACCACGGAAGACCTGCTCCGCGAGGCAGTCGATGCCGACCGTGCGGGCGCTCTCTTTGCCTGGCTGAAGGGGCTCTCGTTCGTCGAGTCCGGTCGCGATGGGCTCTTTCCACACGATGTGGCACGTGAAGTGTTCGACGCGGATCTGCGCTGGCGCGCGCCAGCCGAATACGTAGCGCTCCATTCCAGGATTCGCAGCCACCTCCTTGCCGTTGCACGGAGTCAGCACACCCAAGCCAAGCGGACTTGCGGCGACCTGCTCTTTCTCCATCGAACGAACCCCCGCATGCGCCCGTTCATCGACTTCGCAAGCCTCGGCGAAGCAACGTCAGCACGACTACGCGCCGATGACCGTGCAACGATTCTCGATATCGCACTCGCACATGAGGGCCGTCACTCGGCGATGCTCGTCGAGCACTGGATAGAGCGACAACCGGACTCGTTCGAGGTCTATCGAGCCGGCAACGGTGACGTCATCGGCTTTGGCGCGCTGCTGGCGTTGCACCGCGCGACGCCTGAGGACATCGCAGCTGATCCAGGCGCCGCAGCCGTGTGGTCCTTTCTTCAAGGTATCCGGCGTACGGAGTCTCATGAGGCCGTCATGGTGTTTCGCTTCTTCATGGACCGGGACAGCTACCAGGCACCCTCGCCGAGCTTCAACCTCTTCTCCATGGCTGGCATCCGTCACATTCTCATCACGCCGAACCTCGCCTTCAGTGCCGCGATTGCCTTCGCCAATCCAGAAGCGCTGGCTCCCATGTTCACGGATATCGACTACAGGCCCGCGAGCGGGGCGGACTTCGGTATCGGCGGCCGACGGTACGGTGGGTTCTTCCGAGACTTCGGTCGCTCCCCGGTGGAAGAGTGGCTCGACTTGACCGGCGAGCGCGAAATCAACCCGCATCAGCGAACGGCGCATCGTGCGCAGGCAGAGCGACCGTTCCATCTTGACGAGTCGTCGTTCTCGGCAGCGGTCGTCCAAGCGCTCAAGGACCTCCAGAAGCCCGAGGTGCTGGCAGCGAACCCGCTCCGCCAGACGGCGACGGTCCAGCGCCTTGGCGGAGACGCTGATCCGGCCAAAGCACTCGCCGCCGCCATTCACCAGGCCGCAGAGCTACTGCGCCGTCATCCCCGCGACGAGAAGCTCTACCGCGTCATCGACCGCACCTACCTTCGTCCCGCAGCGACGCAGCAGCTCGCCGCCGAATCTCTTGGGATTCCTTTCAGCACCTACCGCCGCCACCTCGCTCGCGGGGTGGAGCAACTGAGTCGAGTTCTTTGGCAATACGAGAACGGCCGGGCACCCGCCACGAGCGAATCGGACATCGAATGAGCACAACTTGGTCAGCGATTGGGACTGCCAAGTGAGCACCGGCGCGAGCCATGTTGGAGCCACCAAACGACTGGAGGCCTCCCATGGAATCGACCAAGACCAAACCACAGACCTTTCTATTCATTCACGGTGGCTGGGCCGGAGGCTGGTGCTGGGAGCAGCTAGCACCAGAGCTCGAGCGCGCAGGGCACCGGGTTCTCACCCCGGATCTTCCCGGGCACGGCAACGACTCACAGCCCGTGGCCCAGCACACGCTCGCGACCTACGTCGACTTCGTCGTCGACCTACTCGATCGAGAGCGTGATCCAGTCATTCTCGTCGCGCACAGCAGCGGCGGGATCATTGCATCTCAGGCCGCTGAGCACCGGTCCGAGCGGATTGCACGGCTCGTCTACGTGTGCGCGTACCTCCCTCGCGACGGCGAATCGCTGATGAGCCTGGGTGGACAGGACCAGGAACAGCTCCTGCTACCGAACCTCGTCCCCTCCTCGGATGGAGCGACCGTTAGCATCCGGCCCGAGGTCGTGCGTGATGTGCTGTTCGACGACTGCCCCGAGGAGGTCTGCGCCGCAGCGCTCGCGCGCTTCACCAGCGGCGAGCCGCTGGCCTTTGCCGGCGCTGCCGTCCAGCTAACAAAGGAGTGCTTCGGCTCCATTCCGAAGACCTACGTGGAGTGCACGAGGGATCGTGCGATCTCGCCGTCGTTGCAGCGCAAGATGCACGTGGCAGCCGGCTGCGAGAGCGTCTTCACGATGGAAACGGGGCACTCCCCACACTACGCGGCGCCCGAGGTGCTCGCGAAGCACCTGCTCGCGATGGTGTAGCGCCACGCGCCGACCGTTCGCGGGTCGAACCAAGCCTTCGTGCGCGTCCGCCGCGACCAGTTGTGAAGTCGCTACGACAACGAAGCCAAGCGGCGCCCGGAACTTGCGCTCCGGACACGGCCCCGAGTGCTCGCGCGACCGCGACACTCAGAGCACAAGGTCAGGATCGTGGCGACAGTGACTGCGAGCTTGCGGGAAAAGCAGCTTTGTGAGCGGATTCATGCTTCCTCCGAGTTGGGGGACATCGCGGGGTCGCGGGCTGACGTCGCGAGACTCGGAGGGACGCAAAGCGCGCAAAGCGATGGGTCGGGGACAGGCTCGAGTCGACCTCTCTCTGGCCGAGTTGCTGCGGGGGTTCTCGCTGGCTACGCTGCTGGAGGCATCGGCAACGGGGGCGCCTAGGCCGCCCAAGGGATGGCAACAATGCGGGTGATAGATCTTCCAGAAGACAAGAAAGACCTGTTCTGCCTCTGTCTCGAGGATTGGTCGGCGGACGCGAAAGAGTCCGGGCCCAAGCGACGAGCATGGCTCGACCGATGCCAGCAGTGCGGACTCCGAGCCAAGATCGCGGTGGACGACACCGGGGTCGAGGGCGGGATGATCCAGTACGGCCCGATCGAGCACTCACACGTTGACGGGAAGGACCTGTACTTCGTCTATTGCATCCACGTGCATGGCTACAAGGAGGGACGCGGAAACTTCCAGAAGCGCGGGATGGGTAGAGCACTTCTTGCGGCGGCAGAGGATGACGCACGGGCACGTGGCGCCGCGGGCATCGCCGCATGGGGTGTCTGGCTGCCGTTCTGGATGAAGGCCTCGTGGTTCAAGAAGCACGGCTTCCGCAAGGTTGACCGCCAAGGGCTGGCCGTTCTGCTCTGGAAGCCGTTCAGAGAGGATGCAGAGCCGCCGCGATGGATCCCGAAGACCAAGAAGCAGCCGGAAAACACTCCGGGAAAGGTCAACGTCAACGCATTCGTCAGCGGCTGGTGCCTCGCCCAAAACCTCGTGTACGAGCGAGCCAAGCGAGCTGCCGCCGAGTTCGGCGACAAGGTGGTGTTCCGCGAGATCGACACGTCCACCAGGAGCGCAGTAGCGGAATGGGGCATCGCGGACGGGGTGTTCGTCGATGGGCGCAACCTCCAGAAGGGTCCGCCACCGAGCTACGAGAAGATTCGGGCGACCATCGCCAAGCGCGCGGCGCGACTGTAGGGGTGGCGCGCGATGCGAAGCGACGAAGACAGCGGATACGAGTGGGTTCGGTTTGCTGTGGCGACAGACGGCCAGGGGCGCGTCAAAGCGCTTGACGAGCTCGTTCGTGCTTTGGCGACGGAGAAGGCCGGACATCCAGGAAGGCAGGTCTCGGCAACGGACGCCGATCTCGCCGAATGGGAACGCCGCATGCCGCACGAAGCGCGGATGACCTTTGAACCAGAGCCACCCGCGTCGGCCTGGGTGCCAACGAACCACCAAGGCGACTGGTCCGATGCTTTCCTCGACGGAGCGCCACCCGAATGCGGCCCGGTCACCCTCGAAGATCTTCACGAGCGCTACGCTTCGCCAGTATCGCTTGCCGGACTGCAGCGAATCAGACGTATCTGAGCAACCGTCCAGGAATCTGCGTCGCGGAGATCAGAGAAGAAGCAGCTTCAAGCGTGGACACCGCGCGGCTCCGCTCGTGGCGTGTGACTTCAGCCTCTCCCGCGCCCTCGCGCCTTTTACGATTGCGGGCTTCGATGGCCGGAGCCGCGACAGCGATCGCACGTGGTGGAAACCGTGAAGGCGCCGTGTTGCACGCCAACTGCTCCGGAGCCTCCGCACGCGGGGCACGGATGCCGGCGCAGCCGACCAAGGGCCTTGGCGAATCTAGGGTCGGGGTTCGCGACGCGGATCTTGCCCTTCTTCTGATCCAGAGCAATCATGCGATGCGCCCTTCTCCTGGTCACGTAGACGCTTGCGCACGCCGCGACAACGAGCGGCAGGAGAAGCAGTGGAACGAAGTAGGCGCGTCCCAGGCTGGCAGCAATGTAGCTGATGGGGATGAACGAGAGGAGGCTGAGAATCCAGATGCCGGCTCCCATCCAGCGAGTGGTCGTCCAAGAGTCGCGAGCTTCCTCTGCGCACTCCTCGCACAGAGGAAGCTCGACGCCGACTTCTTGGCGGATGCCGTAGCCAAGACCCAACACCAGGTATAGCAACAGCCCAGGGGCACTCCCACTCCAATCGACTCTGGTGTGCAACACCTGCCTCGACGGCTGGACGGGCTTGTGTCCGCAGTGGATGCAGCAGGAGGGAAGAGGTTCGCCGAGTGTGATGCACAACGTGGGCATCTTGCGAGCACCCTGCCACGCCCAACCACACTTGCAAGGCAGAGTCGGTCCTTCTGCCCTTCATGCCTCGGTTGCCGCATGTCGGACGCGGCGTTCCACTTCGTCGAGAGCGTGATCCCTGTGGTGCGCGTGCGGCACCGGACCTGCACGCTGGCCCGGCGACTGCGGGCTCGTCAGTCCGCGCCGGCGGGCGCCGGTGGCCTGAGCGTTGGACCGTCCCGGGAAGGGGAGGGCGAGGAAGTCAGCGACGAGGAAGAGGGGGAGGACAAGGGAACGCAGGCCGAGCAGCTCAAGGCTAGCGTGACGAACCGTCTTGTCCGTGTTCCGCGGTAGCTCGATTGTCGTTCTCCTCGCACGAGACTCCAACATGCCGCGTGTGCTCGCCTCCTTGTCCCCTGGTGCGGCACTCCACGAGGTTCGAGCACCGGGTCTGCTCGAGGTAGATCGGATATGCGTCCAACACGAAGCGCGCGGCGACTCTCTCGACCAGCTGGAAGCGGACCCCATCCGCGTCCAGACGGGTGCGCCCGGCGCAGTCATCGATTCAGGGTGTCACAGGCCGGGTCAAGTGATCGCGCAGAGATCGGCCAAGCTGATCCGACGATCACGGCGAACAGGGTCAGGGCAAGCAGGCGGATCGGGAAGGCGCTCCCGGATCGGCCAAGCTGATCCTGACCTCGGTTTCGCTGGG
>JBNLDK010000081.1:0-23318 GCA_050304295.1 Polyangiaceae bacterium | reverse complement strand
AGGAGGTCAGAAGCCATGAGCACCAAAGACCAGCGACCGGCGCTCACCCGCGCCTTTCGAGAAGTGACGCTCAGCCTCATCGGGCTCTTCGAGCTCTACGACGCCGAGCCCGAGCTCGTGGAGGCGACGGCCGATGCCCTCGGTCGTGTCTTTCGAGCCCACCTGAACCGCTCGGGTCCGCGCCCGAGCGACGAGGCCAAGAGCGCCCTGCACGGGCTGCTCGACGAGATGGATTCCCTGGCCGCGGAAGCGGCCTGAACAACCAACCCAACACTGGAGGACCAAGGAAATGACTACTGCATGGGAAATGGCCACGACGATGGCCGACAAGCACGCGAACTCGGGCGGCATCTTCGTTCGGCTCGCGAACAACGGAGACAAGATCGTCGGCGCGTTCTGCGGCGAGCCCTACGCCCGCGAGGTGATCTGGACGGGCGAGCGCTACGAGCAGTTCGACGAGAACAACAGCGCGCACCAGGGCAAGCGGCCCAGCCTGCGCGTGATGCTGAACTTCTACGTGCCCGCCGAGGGCGCGATGAAGGTCATCGAGGGCGGCACGGTCTGGTTCAAGGACGTGCTGAAGGTCCGCGACAAGTATGGCCTCGACAAGTGGCTCTTCGAGATCGAGCGCCACGGCGATGCCGGCGACCCGAAGACCACGTACAGCATCCTGCCCGAGGAGAAGCTTGACGACGAGATGCGAGCGCGCATCGCCGCTGCCGAAGCGCACGACCTCAAGTCCATCGGCGCCGGCAACGACGAGGACGCCGGCAAGGGTTCGACGGCCACCAAGAAGTCGAGCAGCGCCACGGGACCCATCGACCCGCGCGTCGCCGGTGACCTGGTCGCCAAGCTCAAGGCCCTGCCGCGCTCCGATGTGGATGCTTTTCTCGCCGAGTTCGGCGTGCAGCGGGTGCGCGACCTCGAGGCCAAGCACGAGACGGCGGCGCGGGCGTTCATCGACCAGCTCCTCGCCAAGCAGAGCCAGCCGGAAGAAGTGGACCCCTTCGCATGATGGGCGAGGCAACGGTGCAGGCGGTCGTCGACGGCATGATCCGGTTCAACCCGCGGGAGATGCATCCACGCGCAATCGCGCAACTCCTGCGGGACCTGAGCTTCCCCAACCCCGAGTACATCTCGCGGGTTCGGTACGGACGCTGGGTGGGCACCACGCCCGAGGAGATCTCGCTGCTCGAAGAGCACGATGGTCTCGCCACGGTTCCCCGCGGAGCCGTGGTCCTCGTTCGCGAGGCCGTGCGCGCTGCCGGACAGGAGCTCGCCTTCGACGACCGCCGCACCGTCTGCCCGGAGGTCGACTACGACTTCGGCTTCGAGCTGCGCAGCTACCAGGAGCGGGCCGTCATGGCTCTCCTCAACCGCACCCAGGGCTGTGCGGTCGTGCCGTGCGGCGGCGGCAAGACGGTCATCGGCACGGCAGCCATCGCGCGCACCGGCCAGCCCGCGCTCATCCTCGTTCACACCCACGACCTGGTCGAGCAGTGGGCGGCGACCATCCGCGACGCGCTGGGCATCGAGGCTGGCATCATCGCCGGGGGCAAGTTCGAGCTGGCCGACGTCACAGTGGCCACCGTGCAGTCGCTGGTCACCCTCGATGATGATGCACGAGCAGAGGTCGCCAGCCGGTTCGGCACTGTCATTCTCGACGAGGCCCATCACGCCCCGGCGAGCGTGTTCCGCGAGGTGCTCTCGTGGCTGCCCGGCAGATTCCGCTTTGGTCTCACCGCCACGCCCGAGCGCAGCGATGGGCTCACGCCGATGCTGCACCTGTGCCTCGGCCCCGAGCTGTTCCGCATCGACCACCAGGAGCTCGTCGATGCCGGGCACCTCGTCGTACCGCGTGTCGTGCCGGTATCCACCGGCGCGACGACGGGCGCCGAGACCCACACGGCCATCGTCGGTGACCTAGCGACGGACCCGGACCGCAACCGGCTGATCGTCGATCTGGTGGCGCGCGAAGCGGCTGCCGGCTGTAGCGTTCTCGTGCTCTCGGGGCGCGTCGATCACTGCCAGCGGCTCGCCAAGCTGCTGGCCGCCGCGGGCACCGAAGCCGCCGCGCTCACCAGCCGGGTCGCCAAGGGCAAGCGCAGCGCCATCCTCGACCGCTTTCGCGACGGCACCCTCAAGGTCGTCTGCGCAACGTCGCTGGCCGACGAGGGCCTCGACGTCTCCCGGCTCGAGCGGCTCGTGCTCGCCACGCCTGCTCGCGCCGAGGGCCGCCCCATCCAGCGGCTCGGTCGCCTGATGCGACCGCACCCAGGCAAGCGCACCCCCGTGCTCTACGACCTGGTCGACAACATCCCGCTCGCCCGCCGCCAGTTCGCCGCGCGCAAGCGAGCGTATAGCAAGGTACTCGGGACGGAGGCCCTCCAGAGGTCCGGCACCCAGCAGCGGACCTTCTTTGCACCGGAGGGCAACGATGAACCGTGGCGCGCCATGGCGTGCTGAAGCACGCACTTCGATCAGGACGCGGAGGTAGCCGATGGACGACGCTGCCTTTCGCCAGCTCGTGGACCAGGTCCGCGAGCGCACCGACCTTGCCGCCCTCGTCGGCGAAACGGTGCAGCTATCGCCCGCGGGCTCGGTGCTCAAGGGCCGCTCGCCCTGGGCGCGGGACACCAACCCGTCGCTTGTGGTGTGGCCCCACACCCGGACGTGGCGCGACTTCTCCGGAGGCGGTTCGCTCGGCGGCGACTGCTTCGACTGGGTCGAGCGCCGCGACGGCGTTCCGTTCATGGAGGCCCTGCGTGCACTCGCCGACCAGGCCAACCTCGACGTTCCCGGTGGCGGCGACCCGGCGCTTGCCGCAGAGCTCGAGCGCATCTCGGAGCGACGCCGTGTGGAGGCGCTACTCACCGCCGCCGCTGCCTACTACCATGGCGTGCTGCCGTCGAAGATTCGCGAGGAGTGGTACCGCAAGCGGTATGGCTTCTCCGACGAGACCATCGGCGAGCTACTCCTCGGCTGGGCCGACGGGCACCTCTACCAGCACCTGACCGAGCTGCTGGGCGCGTCCGAAGATGAGGCGCTCGCCACCGGCCTGTTCGTCCGCCTCAAGGGTGGCCGCATCGAAGACTTCTTCCGCGACCGGCTGGTGTTCCCGTACTGGCGGCACGGTCGCGTCGTCTACTTCATCGCCCGCGCCACCGAGCACACCGGCGAGGAGCCCTGGGAGCAGGCCAAGTACAAGAAGCTGCTCACGCGCTCGGACCGGCACCCCTACGTCTCGGCCCACGTCGTCAACGAGACCTTCTACAACGAAGACGCGGTTCGCGGCGCCGACGAGCTCCTGATCACCGAGGGCGTCACCGACTGCATCAGCGCCATGCAGGCCGGCGTGCCGTGCATCTCGCCGGTGACCGTCCGGTTCCGCAAGCAGGACCACAAGAAGCTCGTCGCGCTCACGGCACGGTGCTCCCGGGTCGTCATCTGCAACGACGCCGAGGAGAACGGTGCGGGCGAGGCCGGTGCCATTGAGACCGCCCAGGCCCTCCACGCCGCCGGCCGGGACGTGCGCATCGCCGTCATCCCGCGTCCCGAGGGCAAGGACAAGATCGACGTCAACGAGGTGGTGGCCACGGATGGTCCCGATGCGCTGCGGACCGTGCTCCGCCAGGCGAAGCGTCTGCCCGAGTTTCTCATCGAGCGCATCCCGGCTGACGTCTCCAAGGCCGACCTCGGTGAAGAGCTCAAGCCCGTGCTCGAGCTGGTGCGCGGCAGCGAGCCCCTGGTGCGCGAGGCCTTCGCCGACCTCATCCGCGACCGCTTCAAGCTCAAGGCCGCCACCGTGAAGGCGCTCCTGCGCAGCGCCACCAGCTCGCGACCCGCGAACGACCAGCCCGACGACAGCCCCGACCCGCGCAAGGGCGAGGTCTTCGAGGACACCGACCACTACTACGTGCTCGACCGGCGCGGCGACCCGGTCGTCATCTCCTCGTTCCAGATCGAGCCCAACCGTCGCATCACCACCGAGGACGGCGACATCATCGACGCCGACGTCACCTCCGACCGAGGCCGCGTCTACCGCGATGTCCGCTTCCCGCGCGAAGCCTGGCACAGCAAGCGGAACCTCTTCCGGGTGCTCGGCCCGGTGGACCTGCAGTGGGCTGGCACCGACGAGAACATCCAGGGCGTGCTGCGCCTCGTCGCCTCGCGCGAGGTGCCGACGCTCAAGGGCACCACGAACCTCGGCTACCTGGAGACCAAGCCCGGCCCTCGGTGGGTGACCCCGGACGGCGTGCTCGGCCCCGAAGGCGAGGTCATCGACGACGAGATCCTCTACGTGCCCTCGGGCGCGTCGCTCCACAGCCGGACCCAGTACAAGCCCCCGACCGATCCGGCCGTCGAAGCCGCCGCGGCCGCCGTCGTCCTGCCGAACCTCCTGCAGATGAACACGCCCGACGTGGTCCTGCCCATCCTCGGCTGGTTCTTCGCCGCGCCGCTCAAGCCGCGCATCCAGAAGCTCCTGCGCCACTACCCGATCCTCTTCGTCTGGGGCACCCAGGGCAGCGGCAAGTCGACCATGATCATGGAGGTGCTCTGGCCCATGCTCGGCGTGGTTTCGACCGAGCCCTACAGCGCCACCGAGACCGAGTTCGCCCTGCTCAAGCTCCTGTCGTCGACCAACTCGGTCCCCGTCTTCATCGACGAGTACAAGCCCCACGACATGCCCCGGCACCGGCGCAACACCCTGCACCGGTACATGCGGCGCCTCTACACCGGCGAGGTCGAGGAGCGCGGCCGCGCCGACCAGACGCTGGTGAGCTATCGCCTGTCGGCCCCGTTGTGCGTGGCCGGTGAGACGCGCCCCATCGAGCCAGCCCTGGTCGAGCGCATGCTCGTCGCCAACCCGGAGAAGAACGCGCTGCAGGGCGACCCGCGCTACGAGCAAGCCTATCGCCGCATCCAGCAGGTGAACCCGACGCTGCTCTCGGCTGGCATCGTGCGATTCCTGCTCGCCCGCGACACCGAGGCCGACTTCGCCGTCGCTCAGGATCTCACCGAGCGCCTGCTCGACGGTCGCAGCGTGCCGTACCGCGTTCGCGACAACATCACCGTGATGATGCTCGGCCTGCACTGCTTCGAGGAGTACGCGACGGGCCTCGGCATCGCGCTGCCCGAGCTCGACGTGGACGCCGCTATCACCAAGATGCTCGAGGACCTATTGGAGAGCGGCGGCACCCAGGTGAAGACCGGCCTCGACTACTTCCTCGAAGAGCTGTCGGTGATGGCCGTGGCCGGCACGCTGCAGCACGGCCGCCACTACGTCTACCAGAGCGGACGCCTCGCGCTGCACTTCGGGGCCTGCCACGCCGCTTACTGCGAGCACACCAAGCGCACGGCCTTCGAGGGCGAGGTGCCCGACCGCAAGGCGATGCGGCGCATGATCGTCGAGTGCTACCGCCGCCAGGGCTACGTGCTCGAGACCGACGCGCTCGTCTGCTTCAACGGTCGCGGCGATCGACGTCGCGCCGTCCTCGTCGATCTCGAGGAGGCGAAGAAGAACCTCAACATCGACGACTTCCCCGAGCCCGATCCCGACGTGGGCACCGGCACCGGCTACCGCCGCTGGGAGGACGACTGATGTCACGCGTCGACCTTCGGCTCTGCTCCGCGTCAACCGCTCGCAACCGGTTGGATTCACTGCGACAAGCCCCTTGCTGTGAACCGGAAAGAACGCCTGCATGTGTTCACGGGCCCAGACCATGGTGGTCGGGCCTCGGCACGGAGGACCACGACGGATGACCATGCCCAAGAAGAAGAACATCGAAGGCAGCATGGCCGCCGAGATCGCGGCCCTGCGCAAGCTGACGGTGGCCGAGCTGCAGCTGCGCTACCGCACGCTCTTCGGTCACGAGAGCCGGAGCCACAACCGCGACTGGCTGTTCAAGAAGGTCGCGTTCCGGATGCAGGAGGTTCGCCGCGGTGGGCTCAGCGAGCGCGCCAAGCGACGCGCCCGCGAGCTCGCCGGGGACTCGTACCTGCGCGCCCGGCCGCCCAAGGACTTCGACCCGGCGCCCGCACCGCCGCCCCAGGCCCATCCGCAGGACCCGCGGCTGCCGGCCATCGGCACGGTGCTCACCAAGGAGCACGGCGGCGAGACCCACGCCATCACCGTGCTCGCCGAGGGCTTCGAATACCGCGGTGAGATCTACCCGAGCCTCTCGCGCATCGCGAAGGCCGTGACCGGCACCTCGTGGAACGGCTTCCTCTGGCTCGGCCTCGACAAGCGCAAGCGGGGCAAGAAGGAGGCGACCGCATGAAGAACGGCAGCGACCACAAGCCGCTGCGCTGCGCCATCTACACGCGCAAGTCCACGAGCGAGAACCTCGACATGGACTTCAACACGCTGGATGCCCAGCGCGACGCCGGCGAGATCTTCGTAAAGGCCCAGGTTCACCAGGGCTGGGAGGTGCTGCCCACCCGATACGACGACGGCGGTTTCACCGGCGGCAACATGGACCGCCCGGCGCTCAAGCGCCTGCTCAAGGACATCGACGACGGCCACGTCGACTGCGTGGTCGTCTACAAGGTCGACCGCCTCAGCCGCTCGCTGCTGGACTTCGCGCGTATGATGGAGGTCTTCGAGCAGAAGGGCATCTCCTTCGTCTCGACCACCCAGCAGTTCAACACCGCGACACCCATCGGCCGGCTCACGCTGCATCTCCTGCTTTCGTTTGCCCAGTTCGAGCGCGAGATGATCAGCGAGCGCACCCGCGACAAGATGGCGGCCGCTCGCAGGCGAGGGAAGTGGGTCGGCGGCCCGCCGGTGCTCGGCTACCGCATCGACCGCGTGCTGCGAAAGCTCGAGGTCATTCCCGAAGAGGCCGAGCAGGTGAAGGCCATCTTCGAGATGTACCTGCGCATGCGCTCGGTCCGCGCAGTTGCCCAGCAGGTGGATGCCTTCGGCTGGCGCAAGAAGAAGTACGAAACCAAGACCGGCAAGACCTCGGGCGGCGGTCGGGTGGACCGCAACACCATTCACCGCATCCTTCGCAACCGCACGTACACCGGCTGCGTCGTCTACAAGGGCGAGATCCACGAGGGCGAGCACGACGCGATAATCGACGTAGAAACCTTCGAGAAGGTGCAGGCCATCATCGACTCGAAGCGCAACGGCCAGGGCCCGAGGCGGCAGCGCAACTTCGAGAACATCCTCCAGGGCGTCCTCTACTGCGCCTGCAACGAGAAGATGACCTCGGCCACCGGCCGAAGCCGCAACGGCACCGTCCACCGCTACTACCGCTGCTACGGCCAAATGAAGGGCCCGGCCACCACGTGCGAGCACCCCCGCGTGCCGGCCGGCGAGGTCGAGCAGGTGATCATCGACAAGATCCGCGAGGTCTGCGCCGACCCCACCGTGCGCGGCGAGGTGGCCAAGCGCCTGCAGTGGGGCAAGGAGCAGTCGGGCCGCGCCATCGCCCTCGAGCGCGACGTCATCCAGAAGAAGATCGACGAGCTAAGCAAGGAGGGCCAGTCGCTGCTCACCTTCGTGCGCGAGTCCGGCGGGAAGGCGGGCAGCACCGTCTCCGACCAGCTCGCCAAGGTCGAGCTCGCGCTCGACGAGGAACGCCTCAAGGCGAACGAGCTGGATGACCGTCTCCGGGGCCTCAGCGCCGCCGTCGGCCGGGTGCAGAGCGCCCTGGACCTGCTCAGCAACTTCTCCGAGGTGTGGGAGGTACTCGTGCCCGAAGAGCGCTGCGACCTGGTCAAGCTGCTCATCGAGCGCGTCGACGTGAACGTCCCTGAGGGCGAGCTGCACATCACGCTGCACGACCTCACCGACGAGCTCCCGCCGTTGCCCGACATCTTCCCCGAGCGCGCCGAAACGGCCCCGGCCAAGGAGGCGACCGCCCCATGAGCAAGGTCGAAAAGATCGCCTTCCGCCCGCGCCACCGCCGGCAGGCTTCCCGCCGAGCCGAGCGCGAAGAGGGCCTGCGAACCCCACACCCGGCCCGTGTCGCCCGGCTCCTCGCCCTGGCCCACGACATCGAAGCCCGGATCGAAGCCGGGGAGTTCCGCGACTACGCCGACGTGGCCCGAGCCCACGGCCTCACCCGCGCCCGGCTCACCCAGGTGATGAACCTGCTGCTGCTGGCCCCGCCGATCCAAGAGGATGTCCTCCACCTCGAGGTGCTCCCCGGCCGCGAGCCGATCTCCGAGCGGGACCTCCGGCAGGTGCTGCAGAGCCTGGTGTGGGAGGAGCAGGTGGCGGTGTGGAGTAATTTCAAAGGCTTACCGAATCCCGCCGAACTCTCTAGCCGACTCTAGCCGACTTTGATAGGCATCAGGCCGCATCGCTCTGCTCTTGAGCGGAACGCCTTGCACTGATACTGTTGCGCCTCCCGTAGCAACCTGCGGGTTCGCCGGAATGGGGGACCGGCCCTCCCGGCGTCCGCAGTAAGCGCCGAGAGGAAGGGCTGATGTCCACCGAACCCTGGGTTTCCGTTGAAGATGTCGCGAAGCACCTGAGCGTCGCGAAGGACTCGATCTATCGCTGGATCGAGCACCGGGGGCTGCCCGCGCACAAGGTTGGCCGTCTTTGGAAGTTCAAGCTTTCCGAGGTCGATGAGTGGGTGCGGGTTGGTGGCGCAGACGCGGATTCGCCATCAGACGAAGCTCACGACGAAGCTCAGGCACCGCGCAGAAAGGGTACCCCATGAACACCACGCGACGAACAGACCATGAACTCCCAAACCCTGATGCCTTCGTTGGTCGGTTGAGCGTCGTGATGTCGTCCAGCATGCGAGGTGCCCTGTGATGCTCAGCAGCGTTTGCAAGCCACGTCAGTCGGCATTCGAGAAGGATCGCCGCGCAACCGTCCTCAACCTCGACAACTTCCTCGCTGAGAGGGTCCCCGGCGACACCTTCTTTCGCGAGAACTATTTCACCGTCGGAATGAATACCCTGGTGGACCGCTGCTTCCGCCAGCTGGGTGGCTCGAGTGCCGGATCATCCGTCTTCCTGCTCTCGCAGGCGATGGGCGGCGGTAAGACCCACAGCATGGTCGCGCTCGGCTTGATGGCCCGTGACCCATCGCTGCGGAAGAAGGTTCTTGGAAGCGAGGATCCGAGCCCTTCGCTGGGAAAGGTGAAGGTCATCGGGTTCAACGGTCGAAATGTTGAGCCCGCACTCGGGATCTGGGGCAGCCTGGCTGAACAGCTGGGGCGGCGCGATCACTTCAAGAACTACTACCAGCCGCTGTCCGCACCCGGGCCGCAGGCATGGAAGGAGCTCCTGGACGGGCAGCCGGTGATCGTGCTCCTCGATGAGCTACCTCCTTACATGGAGCACGCCCGTTCGGTTCAAATCGGGAACAGCGACCTCGCGGTCGTGACCGCCGCAGCCCTTTCCAACCTCCTTGTGGCCGTCTCCGAGATGGACTCCGTCGTGGTGGTTCTCTCGGACCTTGCCGGCGCGAGCTGGCAGAGCGGCGGCGACATGATTCAGCAGTCGCTCGCGAATCTAAAGAACGAAGCACGACGGAGTGCCGTGCCGATCACGCCGGTGAATCCACAGGGCGACGAGCTGTATCACATCTTGCGATGTCGTCTGTTCGAAACGCTTCCTGGTCGCACCGACATTCAGGCCGTCGCTGATCGGTACAGGAAGGCGCACGCTGAGGCTGTCAAGATGGGCTTGACGACCACGCAGTCTGACAGCGTGTACCAAGAGATTCTCGAGTCCTATCCGTTTCACCCGGCATGGCGCGATCTCATCGGCCGCTTCAAGGAGAATGACGGATTTCAGCAGACCCGCGGAGTGATCCGCCTGCTGCAGATGGTTGTCTCCAACCTCTGGACCTCAGGCCAAGCCGATACATTGGAGCTCCTCCATCCATACGACATGGACCTCAACGATTCCGAAATCGGGTCCGAGGTGCGCACGATCAACCAGCATTTGTCCGAAGCGGTCGCCCACGACATCGCTCACGGAGGCCAAGCCGAAGCCGAGGAAATCGACGCGAAGAACAAGAACTCTGACGCAACGGATGCCACCCGCCTAATCCTCCTTGCAAGCCTCTCGACTACCCCGGGCGCGGTGCATGGCCTTCGGGAGTATGAGCTCTTCGACTTCTTGCAGCGCCCCGGACGCGACCTCTCCGCGTTCAAAGCTTCCGTTCTCGACATCCTGGATACCCGTGCCTGGTACCTCCATCGGTCGCAGGACGGCCGGCTCTTCTTCAAGAACCAACAGAACCTCGCGGCCAAGCTCCGCAGTACGGCCCAGGCGCTCAACAACGAGACGGTCCTAAAGGAGCTGCGGAAGTTCTTGGAAGAACGGTTCTCCCCCTTTGTCCGCGACGCCTATCAGTCTGTTGTTGTCCTGCCCGGTCTCGACGAGGTGCAGCTCGAACAGGACAAAGTGGTCCTAGTGCTGGCAGAGCCGAGCGGGGGCCATGGTGGATTGCCCCTGAGCCAAGAGTGGCAGGGATGGTGGGACCACCAATCCTTCAAGAACCGAATCATCTTCCTGACCGGCTCGCGCATGGTGATCCAGAACGTGAACGACTCCGCGCGCCAGGTCCGCGCCCTGCAAAGCATCGAGGACGAGCTCAGAGCAGAGGCCACGCCAACGAACGACCCGCAATGGCGAGCCCTCGACGCACTTCGGGATCGTCTTCTGAATCAACTCAGTTCCGCCCTCACGCAAGCATTCGACACGCTCGTCTTCCCGAGCATCAACGACTCCCTGCGGGCGCAAGCCATCACGCTCGAGTTTCGCGGCAACAACTGGCACGGCGAGGACATTGTGCGCCGAACTCTCGAGTCGGCGCAGAAGTTCACCGCGGACATCAGCACCGATGGTTTCCGCCTCAAGGCGGAGACGAGGCTGTTTACGGCCAAGTCGACCCTCTGGAGCGAGGTTCGGCGGCGGGCGGCAACGACAACGACCTGGCCTTTCCACAGTCCCCGCGCACTCGATGATTTGAAGGCGGAATGCGTTCGCAAGGGTCAGTGGCGAGAGCAAGGCCAATACGTGGAGAAAGGCCCGTTCCCCAAGCAAGAGACCTCGGTATCCATCAAGGAGCTGTCGCGGTCCGAGAACGGCACCGCATGGCTGCGCATCGAGCCGCTTCATGGCGATACCGTGCACTTCGAGATCGGGAGCAGCGATCCAACCACGGCATCGACGAAGGTTGCGGATTTTCAGAGGTTCGAGGCCAAGCACCTCCGCTATCGGTTCCTCTGCGTCGACTCGAGCGGTGAACACCCGACCGGCGCTGTTGTGCCCTGGGCCGGCCGCGTTGAGCTTCGCTACAGCCTTTCGCCAGAGAACCGCCTCGAGCTTCAAGCTTCGCCAAAGGGCGACATTCGGTACACCACGGACGGCACTGCGCCGGAGAGTGGTGCTACCTACGAGGGACCATTTACGCTGCCTGACTCCTGCCGCGTCGTTTTGGCTGTCGCAGATGCCGAGGACATCAAGTCTGAGCGCCTGACGATTCACGTTCCCCGGAGAACAGGAAAGTCAGACGGAGGCGGATCTAGGTTCGAGCTGAACCCGAACCGCCCGTGCAGGTGGAAGCGGCAACACAAGCTCGACGACACTGCGGCCGTTTGGGATTGGGTCGAGCAACTCGAGAAGACTGGTGGCAGCGCGCACACCTTGACTCTCACCGCCGAGAACGAATCCGGTGATCAGACCGTCGAGTTCAATGGGGCAATGGATTCCGGTTATCGGGGAGACGCACTTCGACAGCTCTGTGATCGCGCACAGGCGATGGCCGGTGAGCAAAGCGGTTTGAGACTCAAGGTTCTTCGCGTTGACTTCGAGCGCGGTCAGGGCCTCCTAGATTGGCTTCAGGCAACCGGGCAGACGCTGAGCCCGGCTGAAGTCGAACAGGAGCAAGCGAATGGCTAGACGCAGCACATCGAGTGGACCGCCGAAACGGAAGAGCCTCGGACTCGGGTTTCTACCGGACGAGTTGCAGCACGGGTTCATCCTCCACCTCCCGGCTTCGAAGGCCGGCACTGCGGATGTCGTCCTGTCCGAGCACAGAGACTTCGTTTTCGAAGACGGTGAGGTTCGGGCGCGACCCATCACCCCTGAAGACCCGGACGCGCGGGTACGCGTCATGCGCTCGCGGTGGGAGGAGATCTCGTCCGCTTTCTGGGAGGAAGCGACGCGTCGCCTAAGGCGAGCGGGACTTACGGCGCCGCGAATGCCGAAACGCGGGGCTATCCCGATTCACCCCAGCTTGGGCAAGGAGCTGTGCATCCTTCTCTGGACGATCGAGGACGCTGACCCCCAGCTGATTCCAGAAGCTATTCGGAACTGGGAAGGGCTGGCACCAGAAGAGCGCTGGTGGCTCTATACCATGACCGCAGCGGCGACCGGACAGGCCATGCAGCGTGGAATCGGCTGGCGGAAGGCCCTCCGCTTCGCCCTCACCGAGAACCCCGTCGTGAAGGGCGAAGGCCTGCCGCCTCGAACGCGCAAACAGCTCCTAGAGGGGCATCAACTGAGTCTGCTATGATCGAACGTTCTTTCATCGAGACCCAGTTCCCCATCGCTCCCCTGTCGGCAGAGAGCTACAAGGAGCGAAAGGCGAATCTGGGCCAGACGCTCACACGGCTCGGCAAGTGGTGGGGCCGGAAACCGCTCGTACTCGTGCGTGCGAGCGTGCTCGGGCTCCTGATGCCCGCGAGCGGCGACCCGAAGAAGGACCGTGAGATCTTTCTGAAGCTGATGACCATGGACCCGGATGGGCTGTGGCGGCGCCGCAAGGGCAAGGTCAACGACTCGGACATCCTGAAGCGCGCCCCCGAGTACAAGGAGACATGGCGCTCCACGCCCAAGGATCAGCGCGACGAGCTGCGCGAGGAGATCTGGGAGAGCCTCAGCGATGAGGACCGAACCGCCCTCGAGGAGGGCCGGCGCTTCAAGTACACGCGCGAGGAGTTCGATGCGCTGCCCTACGAAGAGCGACTTGGAGAATGCGTTCGCCCCGAAGAGAACGACGGCCCCGACGCCGACGCCTGGGCAGACATCAACGCACACCTCGGCACGAATGCCGGCAGCCTGGCGGAGCTCGTCGAGCAGCTAGGTCAGCGTCGGTTCGGCAGACGGCCACGTGTGGGGGACTGCTTCTGCGGTGGCGGTAGCATCCCGTTCGAGGCTGCTCGGATTGGCTTCGATGCGTTCGCGAGCGACCTCAACCCTGTCGCGGGGCTGTTGACGTGGGCAAGCCTCAACCTTGTGGGAGGGGGCCGCGACGTCCAGGCACGCGTACGCGATGCTCAGGACGAGGCGTTTCGGAAGGCCGCGAGCATCGTCCGCGAGTGGGGCATCGAGCGCAACGAAGATGGTTGGGTGGCCGACGCATTCATCTACTGCGTCGAGGCCAAGCCGCCTGGGTGTGAGTACTTCATTCCGCTGGCGCCGAGCTGGATGATTGGAGAGCGCTCTAAAGTAGTTGGTGTTCTCAGTCGTGAGGGCGACAGCGACCGTCTGCGGATCGAGATCGTCACGAAGCCCTCAGAGCAGGTCTGGAAGCATGCCAAGCTTGGAACTGTTCGGCAGGAGCGAGTTTTCGACCCACTGAACCCGGATCGCAGCTGGGCGTTTGAGGAGTTGCGTGGCCCTGAGGGGCTGCGTCTCTGGGAGAAGGACGACCTCGTTCCGCGTGGCAGCGACGTTCTTCAGGAGCGTCTATACTGCGTGCGGTGGCTGAAGCCCGATGGCAGCAAGGTGTATCGGAGCGCCACCGAGAACGACAGAGCCCGGGATGCTCGCGTGATTGAGCTTCTGCGCGAGCGAATCGAGCGGTGGTGGGAACTGGGAATCATCCCGGACGCCGGCATGGATCCCGATGGGGACAAGACTGCCGAGCCGATTCGAAACCGCGGGTGGACCCACTGGCACCATCTCTTCCACCCTCGACAGCTGCTCCTGAACGGACTCCTCATCGAACAGATGGACCGGTCGGATAGGGTCCTAGCAGTCGCGGCCATGCTCGCAGCCGGAAGACTAGCGAACTGGAACTCCCGTCTCTGCTTCTGGATGTCGAATGCAGCCAACGAGGGCGGTTCACACGTTTTCAACACCCTCGCACTGAATCCTCTGTTCAACTACTCGGTCAGGCCGCTGCCGCGGCTCGATACTGCATGGCCGGTCGTCACCGCGTTATCCGACGCACGCGCGAGTGGACGTTCGGAGGTGGCCTCGCTCGATGCGAGGGATGTGCGGCAAAACAGTGATCTCTGGGTGACCGACCCTCCGTATGCTGACGCCATCAACTACCACGAACTCGGCGGCTTCTTCCTCGCCTGGGATGCTGGTGGACTTCGAGCCGCTTTCCCTGAATGGCATGCAGACTCGCGCCAGGCCCTCGCAGTGCGGGGTAGTGGCGACGACTTCAAGCGCAGCATGGTCGAGGTCTACTCGAACCTCGCTCGCCACATGCCAGACAACGGGCTCCAGCTCGTCATGTTCACCCACCAGAACCCCGCGGTCTGGGCCGACCTCGGCATGATCCTCTGGGCGGCCGGTCTGCGGGTGACCGCGGCGTGGACCGTAGCGACCGAGACCCCCGCGGGCGGCATCAAGAAGGGCAACTACGTCCAGGGCACGGTGCTTCTCGTGCTGCGCAAGCGGCTCGGCGAGGAGCACGGGTTCCTCGACGAGGTCTACCCGATGGTGGAGGACGAGGTCCGACGCCAGATCGACTCGATGCGGGCGCTCGACGACGGCGGCGAACCGAACTTCGGCGACACCGACTACCAGCTGGCTGCCTACGCGGCTGCGCTCCGCGTGCTGACACAGTTCCAAACTCTCGACGGCCAGGATATCGGGCACGAACTCTTCCGCGCTCAGGAGAACGGCGGCCGAGGGCGCGCCGTTGAGAAGTCTCGGTTTGAGCAGGTCATCGACCGCGGCATCGAGATCGCGTGCGACTACCTTATCCCGCGCGGGCTCGACAACGTCTGGAGGGGCCTGACGCCCGACGAGCGACTCTACCTGCGTGCTCTCGATGTCGAGAGCCGTGGCGAACATCGGCAAGGCGTCTACCAGGAGTTGGCCCGCGGCTTCGGCGTCCGCGAGTTCCGCCCGCTCCTGCACGCGTCCACAGCGAACAGCACCCGCGTGAAAACGCCCGGCGAGTTCGGACGCCGGGACCTTGCTGGCGACGGGTTCGGCGGAACGAAATTGCGGCAGCTCCTCTTCGGGGTCCACACGACGCGATCGAGCGAGACCCCGGATGCAGGGCTCAGGTACCTCAAGGACGAGGTGGCGAACTACTGGGGCGAGCGTCAGCGCCTGATCACGATCCTCGACTGGCTCGCCGAGCTCGGGCGCAGCGAGGGTATGGAACACTGGCTCGCCGACAGCGAGGCTGCTCGGCTTCTCGCGGGCCGCCTCCGCGGAGATCATGGGTAACGAATGATCACGCGCCACTCGTCGAGAAGAACACCGATCGACAAGAACGTTCTACGAGCCCGCCTCGAGGGCGCCTGCGCCTACGATCGGATTGCCGGCTACTTCCGATCGAGCTTGTTTGAAGTCGCGGGTGAAGAGCTGGAGGCCGTTTCGGGCCCCATTCGCATCGTGTGCAATTCAGATCTCAGCGCCGACGACGTGAAGACAGCCGTCTCTGCTCAGAGTGCGCTTCGCAATAGCTGGTGTGCGGGGCGACCCGAGGAGCTTCCAGAGACTGCCAGGCCGCGAATTCGACGCCTGTACGACATGTTGACCGCAACCCTCCCTGACGGTCGGCGCAAGCTCGAGATCAAGGTGCTACCTGACGAGGTCTTCGGGCTGATCCACGGAAAGGCCGGCATCGTTCGCTACCCCGCCGGGGGAGCGACGACATTCCTGGGCAGCGTGAACGAGAGTGCCACGGCCTGGAAACTTAACTATGAGCTGCTTTGGGAGGATGACAGCCCAGAGTCGGCGCAGTGGTTGAGCGAAGAGTTCGATGCCCTTTGGCATCACCCCGCTGCCGTGGACCTCGCTTGCTGCCCGTTCATCGAAGCCGACGTGAAGCGCCTGGCGGAGCGCAAGGTCGTTCCGCTGTCGGAGTGGCAACAGGACCCTGAGCCGGCTGCGGTCGCCGTCGAGAGCCCCATCTATCGGCAGGAACAAGGGCTGTGGCCTCACCAGAAGTATTTCGTGCGACTAGCAATGGACCGGCATCGACTGGGAGGCGCGCGACTGGTCCTTGCCGACCAGGTCGGACTCGGAAAGACCGTCCAGCTCGCGATGGCGGCTCTGCTGATGGCGCTCGAGGACTCCGGCCCAATCCTGGTCCTTGCACCCAAGCCGCTACTGCAGCAGTGGCAAGGCGAGTTGATGGAGTTGTTGCAGCTCCCGTCGGCGCGGTGGTCTGGCAAGTCCTGGATCGACGAGAACGAAGTTGAGTATCCATCGAACGGCCGAGACGAGCTCCGCAGATGCCCGCGGCGAATCGGTTTGGTGTCCCAGGGCTTGGTCACGCGCGGCCACCCGCAGGTGGTCGATGCGCTCCTCTCCCAGCGCTACCTCTGTGTGATTGTCGACGAGTCACACCGTGCCCGCCGTTCCGAGATCCCGAAAATCGACGATGGGGTGGAGCGGGTGAACGAGCGCGCGAAGCCGAACAAGCTGATGTCCTTCTTGTTGCGAGTCAGCAGCAAGACAAAGAGCATGCTGCTCGCCACGGCTACGCCGGTGCAGCTCCACCCGGTTGAAGCATGGGATCTCCTGCAGATTCTGGGGGCCGGACACCCGTCCGTGCTCGGCCAGTCGTACCGCACGAGCCCCTGGTGGACCCCGAGCGAGTGCCTTGCGGTCGCCATGGGAGACAAGGGCCTGCCGCCGGATCCCTACGCCGCATGGAACTACGTTCGCGACCCACTTCCGTCGAGTGCCGAGGACGAAATCGCTGCGTGGATCCGCGAGCGACTCGATCTCGCGGACGGCCAGTGGGTGCTGATGCCGGGCGACTACGAAAAGCTACCAGTAGCGCGCCGACGAACCCGTATCGAGGGCGAGTTCTTTCCCCGATTCGCATCGACATTGAACCCGATGCTGCGGTGCATTGTGAGAAGAACGCGGCAGTACCTCGAAGAGACGACGAACCCCGTCACCCGCGAGCCTTGGCTGCCCCCGGTGCGGGTCCGGCTCTTTGGTGAGTCCGACGACGATGCCCTTGTGCTCACGAGTTACCTGGAGGACGCCTATGCAGAGGCCGAGACCTTCACGGAGCACCTGGGCAAGCGCATCCGCGGCGGTGCGGGGTTCTTCAAGACATTGCTCCTTCGCCGGCTAGGAAGCTCGCTTGAAGCAGGGCGCAATACGATCCGAAAGCTACTCGGCATTGTGGATCCCAACGAACTCGACGAAGACCAGGTCGATGAAGAGCTAGAGGACGCGCGTCCGGAGGCGGTGTCCGAGTTCCGGGACTTCTCTGACGAGGAACGCGTGGCGCTCGCACGTTGCCTGAAGCTCCTCGAGGAGTGCCGCGATCCCGATCCAAAACTCGCGGCCGTGCTCGGCTATTTGCTTGGGACGAACTCCCTTGTCCAGGAAGCGTGGAGAAGTCGCGGCTGTATCCTCTTCTCCCAGTACTACGACACAGCCTACTGGATGGGGGCACAGCTGGCGGCCCACCCAGCGTTTGGCAGCCAGGACATCGGGCTCTATGCCGGAGGCACCCGCTCCGGCGTATGGAGCAGCGGTTCCTTCAAGCGATGTGATCGAGAAGCGCTCAAGAAGAGGGTCCGTGATGGTTCCCTCCAACTACTCGTCGGGACCGACGCAGCCTCAGAGGGCTTGAATCTCCAGCGGCTCGGAACGCTCATCAACATCGACCTACCTTGGAATCCGACGCGTCTTGAGCAGCGCAAGGGACGTATCCAACGCATCGGCCAGCGTCACCCGGAGGTCTGGGTGGCAAACCTTCGGTACCGCGGATCCGTCGAGGACCGCGTTCACCAGCTCCTTTCCCAGCGGCTTGCAGCGATCCACACGTTGTTCGGCCAGATCCCGGACACGTTGGAAGATATTTGGGTTCAGGTTGCCCAGGGCGAGAAGGAAGAGGCGAACAAGCTCATCGATCGCACGATTGCCCTGAGCCGCAATCCGTTCGATGCAAAGTATAGCCGTGTCGAAGACGTCGACTGGGAGACGTCTGCGGAAGTTCTCGACCCCATCGAAATCGGCGAAACGCTGAGGCAGGGGTGGTGATGGCAGAGGCTAAGACCCTCCGACAGGCAGCTGTAGACGTCCTCCGCGAACGCGGCCCGCTCCATTACCAAGAGCTCACGGAACAGGTGCTATCGCGGGGACTCGCGACTTCTTCCTCGAAGACCCCGGCGGCGTCGCTCAACGCGATGATCGCCGTCGACATCAAGCGCAACGCCAACAAGAGCGAGTTCGTGCGGGTGCGCCCGGGTGTCTTTGGTTTGCGTGCACTCCATGCAGCGGGCGCGAAGGCGGAGCCCCCATCGCCGGACACCGTTCCGAGCGAGGGCGAGGATGGGATCCCCGCGAAGGACGAGACCGAGCAGCGCGTACGCACGCCGCTGTTCCCGACCTATCGAGAGGTCCGGCATCTGTTGAAGGTCTGGCCGGGACGCCCGCGAAAGCAGATCACCGGCCTTCAGGCGACCCTCGGCGAGCTCCGTGGGACACCGCAAAACACGGTGGACTGGACCGACCCCGACACGTGGATCCCGGAGCGACTCTCGGGCGACGACGCGGACCTTGCGAGCGCAATCTGGACGAAGAGCGGCAAGACGGTCAACCCGCGCCACACGTACGGGCACTGGCTGCTCAGCCAGAAGTACGAGCTCATCGAGGAAGGACCCGACGGCACCCTGGCGCTTACCGATCGTGCCCGCGACTTCATCGAGCACGAAGGCGGCGAGGCCGAGGTCTTCCTCGACGAGCAGGAGGGGCTGGCCAAGCTCCTCGCCCTGGTCGCTGACAACGGCCCGACCCGCGCCGGCGGCATCCTCGAGGAGTGGACCGAGTATCTCAACCGACATTCGTCCTTCGGCAGTCCCTCGACCTTCCGCGACACCCTCCGGCGGCGACTGAACAACCTGCTCGACCGCGGCCTCGTTGACCGGAAGAGCACCATGTACTCGGTGACCGATGCCGGTCTGTCCTATTTACGCCGTGTGGGCACCGAGGAGGCGCTCGGTGGTGATGAGCAGCAGGAGCTCTGGACTCTGGCCAAGAAGCAGGAGGCATCCGTCCGGGAGAGCCTCCGCGAGCTACTGCTCGACATGGACGCCTTTGCCTTCGAGCACCTGGTCAAGCGCCTGCTCGAGGAGATGGACTACCAGAACGTCGAAGTCACGACCCGCTCCGGCGACGGCGGCGTCGACGTGGTGGCCGACATCGAGCTCGGCATCACCTCGGTCCGCGAGGTCGTGCAGGCCAAGCGCCACAAGCGAACCATCCAGCGCAAGGACCTCGATGCTCTCCGCGGCTCGCTCTACCGCTTCAACGCGGTCCGAGGAACCATCATCGCCACCTCCCGCTTCTCGAAGGGTACTGAGGAGGCGGCCTTCGCTGGCGGCGCTGCCCCGATCACCCTCATCGACGGCGACAAGCTCATCGACCTGCTGATCGAGCACGGCATCGGCGTCCGCAAGCGCACCCTTGAGGTGCTCGCCGTCGACGCTGACGTGTTCGCCGACCTGGAGGGGGAGACATGACCACCAGCGCCCCAGCCAAGTCGGCCTTCGTTTCGACGGCAGGAATCGAGTGGAAGAACTGCGCCCTGGATAGCTCAACGTTGGCGAACCAACGGGGTCCTCTCGGACTTCGTCTACGTGCCCCAGTCCCCGGCCCCGAAGAGGATATGGTTCAGGAGTTCTTGTCCATCGCGCGCGCGAGTCTCCCGAGAGGACGTCGACTGACGGTGTTTCTTCAACCGGAGGTCGAGACCGGGTTTCCCGACCTGGTGGCAGTGGTTTGGCGCCCGGCCAAGACGAAGGCATGGCCACTCGAGAGAGAGCGTCTGAGAGAGGCCGACCTCAGGCTCCTGCACCTTCTCGCGACTGCAGGGCCGTTGCAGCTGTCCGCGCTGCAAACCTATTTTCAACGCGGCTTGGCCGGCATGCTTCGCCGCTTGGACGATGCTGGTGTCATCGTCACCAGCAAGGCCACCTGCAGAGCTAGATCGCTCTCCACCATCTTCGCGGTAGAACAGATCGTGGCGATCGAAGCGAAGGTCTCTGCCCACCGCCGGGCGATCGAGCAGGCCGGGGCGAACACGTGGTTCAGTTCAGAATCACACGCACTGCTTCGCACAACGAGAGTCCGCGAAGGTGTGCTTGAACCCGCCGCAAATTGGGGCGTGGGCGTTCTCTGCCTCGACGCAGGCCTGGTTGCCCACGTTGCGCCGCCTTCGGTGCGAGCGGTGCCCCTCTCCTACGGGTCATGGCTTTTCAACGAATGGACCTGGCGAGTTGCACGCGAGACGGAGAGGCTCTGAAGAGGACATGCCCGTGGATATCGATTGGATCGCATCGCAGTTCCCAGACCTGGCCGACCTTCAGCCGCTCGCAAAGGGCGGGCAGAAGGTCGTGTTTTCCGCGAGCCACGACGGCGAGGGGCAGGTTGTCCTGAAGTTGCTCCTCACGAGCGCGGGCAACGAACGTCTTGAGCGCGAGGTGCTCGCGGGAAAGCTCGTGGACTGCTCCCGTGTTCCTCGCGTTCACGAGACGGGGACACTGACGACTCCCTTGGGCGAATGCATCTGGCTACGCGAGCAGCGAGTTCACGGAACGACGCTCCGGTATGCGATTCGCCAAGGCCCGATGCCGTTCGACGGCGTGCTCCGACTGGCCCAGCAACTTCTCGAAACGCTGGCCGAGGCCGAGGCCAAGCGCATAGTCCACCGCGACATCAAGCCGGAGAACATCATGGTGGATTCCGACGGCAGCTATTGGCTCCTGGACTTCGGTCTGGCTCGTCATCTCGACCTCGAATCGCTGACGGCCACGAGGCATCACTTCGGTGTCGGAACCTTTGGCTACTCGGCGCCGGAGCAGATGCGCAATCGCAAACGCGAGATTGACGGCCGTGCCGACTTGTTCGCGGTCGGTGTTGTGATGCACGAGTGCGCGACCGGCTCGAACCCGTTTCTCGTTGGGGCGCGGGACCAATTGGAGGTGCTACGCAGGATGGAGCAACAGCAACTCCCTCGACTCTCTTTGCCGGAAGACTCCAACGGGGAGTTTGCGGACTTCGTGTTGGCCCTGACGCAGAAGTATCCGACGCAGCGCCCGAAGAACGTCCGGGACGCACTGGATTGGCTCACTGAGATCAGCGGTCGCCACGCTTGATCTGTACGGGGAAACAAGACGATGGAACTCGCACTTCAGTTTGGATACGGAATGATGGACCACTGCCGATGCCTGGTGAAGGACTGGGGCGGCGGCGGCGTTGTTCTGAGCCCGCGCGACCTCAAGCGCGACCAGCTCCAGCGGCTGTCAGACGACATCCGGGGGCTTCCCGGGGGGCATGTGCTGTTCGACGCGCAGTTCTACTTTCCGCGAAGTGATCACCACAGGCTGACGGCTCACGACTACTGGCCGGACAACTATCAGACCGCCGGCTTCTTCGCAGGCCCCGACATGGCCAGCATGTTGGGCACGCTCGGCAAGCTCAACGCAGACCTCGGGTGCGACGTATTCCTTCTTCCGGGACTCATGGCGACACAGGTCGACGACGACTGGCTGGCGACGATTCGAGCCGTCGCGGAGGAGGCATCGAATCATAGTGACCTCCCTCTCTACGCGACGGTCGCGCTCGGCGCGGATGCCGTTCGAAACACCGAGGGCGTGCAGGATGCACTGGCCGAACTCGAGAAGCTTCCCGTCGCGGGGGCATACCTCCTGTTCGAGCACCCGAACGGCGACTACCTCGTGCAAGACCCGATCTGGATCGCGAACGCGCTCGATCTTTCGGCTGGGCTCAAGCTTCTGGGCAAACGTGTCGTCGTCGGCTACTGCAACCAGCAGATGCTCTGCTTGGCGTGCGCTGGTGTGGACACGGTCGCCGCAGGAACCTGGATGAACGTCAGGGCGTTCTCGCCCGATCGCTTCCAGGCTGCGCAGGAAGACGAGATTCGCCGAAAGGCCATTTGGTACTATGCTCCGAGCGACTTCAGCGAGTACAAGCCCGCCTTTCTCGACGTCGCGATGCGCCAAGGCGTCCTGAACGCTCTCGCCCCGCCGGCCTCGTTTAGCACGACGCACGCCTCCGCTCTGTTCTCTGGGGCCCAGCCGAGCTCGGTCGGGTTCGGAGAAAAAGAGGCGTTCCGGCACTACCTTGACTGCATGCGCCATCAGGTCGCGAACGCTCGCCAGGCGACGTTCGACGACACGGTCTCGCAGTATCGTGCGCAGCTCGATGGCGCCGAGGCGCAGCTTCAATCCATGCAGTCGAAAGGCGTCCTATCCCAGGGTCGCGGTTTCGCGGATGCGATTGATGCCGTGCGGGCCGGTCTCAGCATCCTCGAGACGACCCGTGCCGGTATGCTTCGGCGAGCATGGAGCACTCTCTGAGGCGCAGCCGATGCCGGCCACGTTGCCCCACGCCGGCCACCGCCCACCAGCCAGCCCCAGACCCCAAGCCCGGCTCTTCAGGCCCACCACGCCCCGGACACGGCCCCGAGTCGGGCCGTCCTGCGGACGGCCTCCACCTGTTCACGCTCGCCGGGGCCAACCCCGCGGGATCGCATGATTTCCGTGCCTTGGCGGGGGCTCTGGGCGGCGGGTTGGCAACAGGCTCGCAAGTGGGGAGCCATTTTTGCCCAAGGCGAACATCCTTGGGCGCCAGGTAAACAGAGGGCCTCATCGGGATGACCGGCGAGGCCCTCTTCTTTTTTCCGTTGTTCCGCAGGGCCTTGCCGCATCTCGGTGATCGACGCGTGCTCGCGGGAGCGCGATGCTCAGAGCACGAGGTCATCGGCGACATGCTGATCGCGGTCGTAGAGCCGCGTCTGGGGCTCAGAGCCGGGCAGAGCTCTGAGGGCGCGAGTTTAACAGCTCGTGGCTCTGAGCTTTACAGCTCGGCCCGTTGCCAACTCGCCACCCGCTGCTTCACAGCACGCACGTCGTTGATGTCGCTCGCGTTGTCGTTGTTGGGCGCGAGGCTCAGAGCACGGGCGCGAAATGGCTGGGCGGTGCCATGTGGTCGTTGCCAATCAGAACGGCTCTGAGGTTAGCAGGGCTGTAAACCTCAGAGTCGCGAAGCCTCGTCGCGTCCCGTCTCGCGCGGACGCCCGTCCACGTACCCGATCGGAAGCAGACCCGGGATCGCTTCGCAGCGCCCGACCACCAAGCCCGCGGTTG
>JBNLDK010000080.1:0-38222 GCA_050304295.1 Polyangiaceae bacterium | reverse complement strand
GATGGGCGTAGGCCACCATGCCCTTGACACCGTACAGGAGGGTTTCCTGCAGCGACTGCATGTCGGGGTCCTTGCCGCACACGCCCACGGGCTCCGCGCAGCCGCCATTTCGGGATTGCTCACACTGGTTGCAGAACATCTACTTGACTCCTCTTGGCTGCCGACCAGGGTCGGTGGCAGCAACCTGGCACCAGACCTCTGCCCGAACCTTGATCTGCATCAAGCCGACCGCGGGAAGTTCGACCTCGGGAGAAACCACCAAGAAACGCGGCCGGGCACCTCGTCACGCGGCCCGGCCATCGCCTCCGCGGGCGCTGTCAGCTCGCTGGGCTCGACGCCAACCCGCCGCAGTCCCGCACTGGGTGCGTGGACAACGAGACAGCGCGGGTCGTCAGCCCGCCACCCATCGCGGGGTTCACGGGTTCAACCCGCGAGCGAGCGTGCCGGCGGCATGCTCGGTGGACGCATCGCCGCGCGGATCCCCGCCCCCGTGCGCAGCGCGGAGGCCAGCGCGCTGACGAGCTCCTGCGGCGTGGTGGGTTTCTCCAGCACGCCGTGCGCAACCTGCACTTCGGGGTGGTGCCGCGCGCTGCTTGCGAGCGCCGAGAAGACGACCCGCGCGACCCCGGGGTAGCGATGTCGCGTGTACTCCAGCAGAGCGGTCCCTGGAAGTCCAGGCAGCTGGAGGTCCGCGATCAGAACGTCGTACTGCCGGTAGCTGAGCTCGCGGGCAGCGTCCGACGCCGACCCCACGGACACCAGCACCCACCGGGGGCGGGCCAGACGCAGCACCCGTCCCACGCTGCGGCAGATCACCTCGTCGTCGTCGACGAGCAGAAAGTGCGGCATCCGATCGACCACCCCGCTCTGCGGCCCCTGCCCGAATCGCGACATGGATCGGGAGCTATCATGGACACCCGTTGCAGTGAAGATGCCGAGTTGTCACTCGCACGTCATCTGTGAGCGGCTATCCGGGACGGCTCGACAGCCGTCCACGAGTACCCACGAGCTAGCCCAAGCTTGACCACAGACTTGCCACAGTCGCGCGGGGTCAAGATGTGGACAACCGCTCGAGCTGGATTCTTGGGGCCCGCCAACGGGCCTCGTCTCGTGTCCGCGCAGCGGTTCGAGGAAGTGCCAGCGCCCCGACTCCGACCGGAAGCCACGAACGAAAGATTCTGGGTCCAGACCCGCGATCGCCCAGCATTCGCGCCCATTCCGCCGCTCGAGTCAGCACCCTTCTCCGCCGCATCGACCGCTGCTAGCGTGGCCTCATGAGTCAGCTGTCACGCGACCAGGTCGAGCACACCGCCCTCAACGGCGCAGATGGCGACCTCCGAGGACGGGACATGAAGGCGCTGGACCTGTCGCGAATCGACCTCAGGGGCAAGGACCTGAGCGGGGTCAATCTGCGTGAGAGCACGCTCAGCGAGGCCATGCTGGACGGCGCGAGGCTGGACGACGCGAGCCTCGAGGGAGCCAACCTGACGCGCGCGTCCCTCGCCAACGCCAGCTTAAACGGAGCTCACCTCGATCGGGCCACGCTCTGCGAAGCAACCCTGAACGAAGCAAACCTGCGACGCGCCGGGATGCGCGAGGCCAATCTGTGGGGGGCAAGCCTCATCCGCGCCCCCATGGATCACGCCAACCTCAGCCGCGCGCGGATGGAGCGCGCCAATCTCACCGAGGCGGTGCTCGACTCTGCCTGTCTGATCCGCGCGATCCTGGACGACGCCAACCTTCACAACTCGCGCTTGCGCAGCGCCGATCTGCAAGGTGCGCGCCTGGAGCGAGTCGACCTCTCCGAGGCGGACCTCAGCCACTCGAGTCTCGAAGAAGCCAATCTCCAGGGCGCCAACCTCCAGGCGGCTCGTCTCAACGGAGCGGACCTGCGCGGCGCCAACCTCGACGGGGCAGAACTGCTGCGGGCCGATCTGCGGGGAGCCCTCTTCGATCGGCGCACGGTCTGGCCCGACGGCTTCGAGCCCGAGAAGGCAGGAGTCTTCCACAGCGTGGACGAGACCCCCACCATCGAGCTGACCACGCTGCAGCCCGGTCAACCCTACCCGCTCGGCGCGACCTGGGACGGCCAGGGCGTCAACTTCTCCATCTTTGCCGAGCACGCGACGCGTGTCGATCTCTGCCTCTTCGACTCGGCGCACGCGGACCAACCGTTGATGCGCGTCACCATGCCCGAGCAAAGTCAGGACATCTGGCACGTCTACATTCCGGGCCTCACCCCCGGGCAGCTATACGCCTATCGCGTCTATGGTCCGTATCGACCCGAAGAAGGGCTCCGCTACAACTCCCACAAGCTCCTGGTCGATCCCTACGCCAAGTCGCTCGCCAGCACCGAGACGTGGAACGACGCACTGTACGGGTACGACGCGGATCATCCGGAGCGGGACCGCTCATTCGACGCGCGCTCCAGCGCGGCCTTCGTTCCGAAGTGCGTCGTCATCGACGAGTCCTTTCCTTGGGGAGACGATCGGCCGCCGCGAACTCCGCTACACCGATCGGTCATCTACGAGCTCCACGTCAAGGGCTTCACCAAGCTCCACCCTGGCATTCCCGAATCCTTCCGTGGCACCTACTCGGCGCTCGCCACCCCCCCCGTGATCAACTACCTCAAGTCGCTGGGCGTGACGGCGGTGGAACTGATGCCCGTCCACCAGCACGTGGACGAGCACTTCCTGGTCAAGAAGGGGCTCGTCAACTACTGGGGCTACAACACGCTGAGCTACCTCGCTCCCGATGTGCGCTACAGCCGCTACCCCAACAAGCCCGAGGAGATCGTCCGCGAGTTCAAGGCGATGGTGAAGGCGCTGCACGCCGTCGGCATCGAGGTGATTCTCGACGTCGTGTACAACCACACCGCCGAGGGCAACGAGCTGGGGCCCACCCTGAGCCTGCGGGGCATCGACAACCGCACCTACTACCGCCTCGCCCCGCAGGATCTGCGACGCTACATGGACTACACGGGCTGCGGGAACACGCTCAACGTGCTCAGTCCCCGCACCCTGCAGCTGATCATGGACAGCCTGCGCTACTGGGTGCTCGAGATGCACGTGGATGGCTTCCGCTTCGACCTCGCGGCCGCCCTCATGCGCGGGCTCCACGAAGCCGACCGACTGAGCGCATTCTTCGACGTCATCAGCCAGGACCCCGTCATCTCGCAGGTCAAGCTGATCGCGGAGCCCTGGGACGTCGGCCCGGGTGGCTACCGCGTGGGCAACTTCCCCGTCATGTGGTCGGAGTGGAACGGCAAGTACCGGGACACGGTGCGCCGTTTCTGGAAAGGCGACGATGCGCAGGTCGGTGAGCTCGCCTATCGCCTATCCGGCTCCAGCGACCTGTACGAGCACAATGGCCGCCGCCCCTACGCGAGCGTCAATTTCGTGACGGCCCACGACGGTTTCACCCTCGCCGATCTGGTGAGCTACAACGAGAAGCACAACGAAGCCAACGGCGAGGACAACCGCGACGGAGACAGCCACAACAACAGCTGGAACTGCGGCGTCGAGGGGCCCACCGAGGACGCGCAGATCACCGCGCTGCGCGCTCAGCAGATGCGCAACTTCATGGGCACGCTGCTGCTTTCTCAGGGGGTCCCGATGTTGCTCGCCGGGGACGAACGGGCGCGCACCCAGCGTGGCAACAACAACGCCTACTGCCAGGACAACGAGGTCAGCTGGCTCAACTGGTCGCTCGACGACACGAGCCGCGACATGCTCGAGTTCACGCGGCGCCTCCTCGCGATCCGACGAGAGCATCCGGTACTGCAACGCCGTCGATTCTTCCTCGGTCGGCGCGTGCATGGAGCCGATGTCCGCGACATCGTCTGGCTCCGGCCCGACGGTGGTGAGATGAGCGACCACGAGTGGAGCGCGGGCTACGTGCATAGCCTGGGCATGGTGCTCAACGGGGAGTCGATGAGCGAGTGGTCGGAGAAGGGCGAACTGGTGCACGACGACGTGCTCCTGGTACTCTTCAACGCCCACCCGGACGAGATCGGATACGTCGTACCCGCCATCGGCGACCACGAGTCCTGGGAGGTTCTCGTGGATACCAGCGTCGCGGGAGAGCCGGTCTTGAAAGCCCTCGCGGGAGGGGAGCGCTACCCTCTCAAGGGGCGCTCGCTGGCGCTCTTGATCGCCCGATGAGCGCGCCCGTGTACTGAACGGAGCGTCAAGGGTCTTCCCGCAAGGGCCGTGCCGTCGAGAGCAAATGCGCACAAGTGCCGATCCTGCGTTCCGGGGCAAGCTCTGCCGCGGTATGCCTTCCCTGCCTCGGCACCCAGCGCGAGCGCTAGTAGCCACCATGGTCTCGAAACCAGACCCACAGCTCCCCTTCGTCACGATAGCCATCCCCTGCCTCAACGAGGAAGCGTACATCGAGCGCTGCCTCGATGGCGTGATGGCGCAGGACTACGCTGGCGAATTCGAGGTGATCGTGGGGGACGGCGGCAGCTCTGACCGGACCCGCGAGATTCTCGACGAGTACGCCCGGACCCACCCGCAGGTTCGCTGGATCGACAACCCACGCCGCATCCAGTCAGCTGGGATGAACGAGATCATCCGTCAGTCGAAAGGCGAAGTCATCGTCCGCCTCGACGCGCACGCCAAGTATGCGTCCGACTACGTCCACCGCTGCGTGGAGGTGCTGCAGCGAACCGGCGCGGACAACGTCGGCGGAGCGCAGCGCGCTCGCGCAGAAACGCGCTTTCAGCAGGCAGTGTGCGCCGCCTTGCGGAGTCGGGTTGGCGTCGGGGACGCCGCCTATCGAGACGAGAACGCCGAGGGGTTCGTCGATACTGTCTTCTGTGGAGCTTTTCGACGCCGAGTCTTTGAGACGGTAGGCCTGTACGATCCATGCGCTATCACCAACGAGGACGCCGAGCTGAACCAGCGCATCCTCGATGCCGGGGGACGCATCTACCTGAGCCGCGACGTCATCGCCTACTACTACCCACGGGACAGCTACCGAACCCTGTCGAAGCAGTACTTCAAGTATGGGATGGGTCGCGCCCGCACCCTGCTCATCCACAAGCGTTTCCCGAAACTGCGCCCGGTCATCCCGTTTCTGATGGTGGTCGTCGGCAGCGGGCTCGTGCTCTCACGACCGTTCGCGGTGTCCACCTGGGGTCTGTTTGGCGCATACGCCGCGTTGACGGGAGCGGAAGCCCTGCGCGTGGCCCGGCGCGAGGGCCTCGCCACGCTGCTCACAACGTGGAGCATCTTTCCGATTCTGCACGTGTCACACGGACTGGGATTCGCCCGAGGGCTGGTTGGCTACGCTTTCGTTTCGGACTGGTCGGAACCCGAACGGCTGACCCCCGAACCTGCCGCCGAGTAGACGAGTCGGCCCTCCGTTCTACGAGAACCAGCTTCACTCGGGAAGTTCGTCGCCGTATCACACGATATGCGTCTTTCTCGCGCGCTCGTGGCAGGGGTCGTCGTCGCGTCATGCCTCGCCACCAGTCGCATCGACGCCAAGTTGTCTCGCTCCACGAAGGTGGTGGCCGGCTCGGTTCAGGCGCAGGGGCTCTTCACCGTAGCTGGCGACGACGGAGCCACGCTGGCGCTCGGGGGCGAGATCCGCATACGTCTGGCAGCAGGCACGGTGCTGCGCCAGCTGCCTGCTACCGACCTGCGACTCGGTGGAAGTGGCACTACCTCCACCTACGTGTTCGTCATGAAGAGTGGCCGCGTCGACGTGGAAGGTGCGCACGACGCGAAGAGCCAGCGTGCCGTCATGGTGCGCGGCCCGAAGAAGCTGGGTGCGATCATCCGCGATGGTCGAGCAACTCTGCTGGGCACGGCCACCCACGCGACCGTGGCGAACTATGACGCGACCGTCCTGGCCGGAGTGGGCGATGACTGGGACTCCCTCGCCGCGGGCCAGGTGCGCGCGGTCGGCGGCCCCGGTCCCGAGGAGCGAGCGCTTCCCAGCCGTCCCGCGTGGACAGCCGGACGCCAGCTGTGGCTCACCCGGGAGGAGACGGCGTCCGTCTCCAACGTGAGCTGGACGGCTTCGGGAGCGACGCACTACGAGGTAACAATCCGTCCGCAGGGCCAGCAGCGCCCCCCGCAGATCATCGACACGACGGAAACTAGGCTGAAGTCCCCCATCGCGCTGAAACCAGGACGATATTCCTTCGAGGTGCGAGGGTTCGACGCGGATGACCTGGAGAGCCCACCCTCACCACCATTTCAGGTGGGTATCATCCGTGTCCAGCCTCCGCCGGGAGGTTACTTCGATCCACCGCACGCGATTCGCCTGCCACCAGGACACTTCGTCGATCTGATGGGCGCCGAGGGACTGGAGATGAGCTACGCGGGCGCGAAGCACTGGACCCCAGCAGCGTCGCGACTGTGGCTCACCCGCAACGAACCGCTCGAGATCCAACTGCGAACCCCAGGCTCGCAACAGTCGCTGCCCCTGACCCTCGCGCCACGCGGCCTCTCTGCGGACGTCACCCTGGGCCCCAAGAACGCGACCTGGCCGTCGGTCCCCGCGCAAATCGAGGTGCAGCTCGTCAACGACCACGGCCAGCGCGTCCCCGAGTGGCTGGAGCCCCAGATCGACGTGCGCCTGGGCACCGAACCGATTCAACTCTCCTGGAAGCGCGAAGGAGACGTGCTCCGCGCCACCGTCCCCCCCCGCAGCTCGGGCGGACCGTGGGTGCTCCGGGTCGCCGTCAATGATCAACACGGAATCGAGCTCGGTCGGAACTTCCTGGAGATCGCGAAGGACGACGCCCGGTAGCCAATATCCGGACCCTGGCGTTTTCCGGGTTTCCACGCGCTCGACACTGGGAGTGCAGCGCTCACTGAAACGCTGGAACGAACCGGATAGTTGCAGTATCGGGGCCCCAGGTGCACCAAGGCTTTCCCCCCTGGACTCTGCCTGGCAAACTGCATCGCGGGGATGACGGGAGGCAAGAGACGAGTCATGGTCGTGACGGGGGCGACCGGTGCGATTGGTCGTGCCATCGCGGAGCGTCTTGCGATGCAGCCGAACACCGAAGTGGTGCTCGTCGCCCGCAGCGCCAACCGAACCGCAGCCGCTGCGCAAGCCATTCGGGACAGCACGCGCAATCCCCACGTTCGTCACGAGGTCTGCGATCTGTCGCGCAAGAGCGAAATTGACCAGCTGGCTCAGCGCTGGGTGGGGCCGCTGCATGTCTTGATCAACAACGCGGCAACCGCCCCTCGCCACCGCGAGGTGACCCCCGATGGGATCGAACGCCAGCTCGCGACCAATGTGCTGGGATATTTCTGGATGACCCGAGCATTCACGCCCGCGCTGTCTCTGGGCGCGCCCGCGAGGGTCGTCAATGTTGCCAGCTACTGGGCGGGCGACCTCGACCTCGACGACCTGGAGTTCGTTCGCCGCCGCTACGACAACGATCTGGCCTACCGGCAGTCGAAACAGGCCGACCGCATGCTGAGCGCCGCCTGTGCACCTCTGCTCGAGCCCGCTCGCATCGCGGTCAACGCATGCCACCCCGGTGACGTCAGCTCGAAACTGAGTCGCGACCTCGGCTTCGGTGGGCATCAGACCCCCGAGGATGCGGCCGACACTCCGGTCTGGCTAGCCACCGAGGAAATGGGTGGGCGCACTACCGGTGGCTACTTCCAACACCGGCAAGAGAAGATCTGTCAGTTTGGCCGACAGCGAGCAGCCGCCGAGCGGCTGTACCGGTTGTGCGAGTCCTACTGACACCAGATGCCGACGACCCCGCATCCGGGGCACTGAATGACCACCACATGAACAGAGCCAAGCCGAAGCGGGCCCGCGCGACGCGCTGGGTGACCCCCGAGCGGTGGCGCGCTCGACGCATGTGATCCCGAGACCAGGAGGTGTGAAATGACCACGCAAACGCCCTACCGCTTCATCTATGTGACGGCCGGCAGTCGCGACGAGGCGACCCAGCTTGGGCGGATGCTCGTGGAACGTCGACTCGTCGCTTGTGCAAACGTGCTCGACGGGATGAGTGCCATCTACTGGTGGCAAGGCCGAGTCGAGGAGAGCAGCGAAGCGATTCTGATCGCCAAGACGACGAGCGACCATGTCGCGGCAGTCACGGAAGCCATCCGGGAAAGACACAGCTACGAGTGCCCTTGCGTCATCGCCCTTCCCATCACGGAGGGGTCCGCGGCGTACCTGGACTGGGTGCACGACGAAACGCATCCCAGGCCTTGACCACTACATCATTTAGTACAAACTAAACGATGTGAACGAACTAGATATCATCAGAGAGCGGTTCACCGAGACTACCAGCCGGATCGCTCAGTTCTGGGGATTTCCACGGGCCTTGGGCGCAGTCTACGGGGCACTCTACCTGGCCCCGGTTCCGCTATCGCTGGACGAACTGGTCGTGGCGACGGGCGTCACCAAAGGGGCGGTCAGCACTCACGTCCGCGCCCTGGGACGGCTGCAAATGGTGCATCGCCACGTACAGCTCGGCGACCGGAAGGACTACTACGTCGCGGAGACGCGCCTCTGGACGGTCGTCAGGAACGTGCTCACCCAGCGGCGCCAAGGCGAATTCGACCAGGCGCTGAGCGCCGTGGGGGAGCTGGCCAACCGCGCGCGAGAGCTCGCGGTTTCGTCGGAAGAAGCCGAGCGCCGGACCCTGTACGCGGACCGCCTCCAGACCATGCAGTCGTTCTTCGGCACGCTGGACTCGATCGTCGGGGCCATCCTGGCGCTCGACGAGCTGCGCCTCGCCGCCGCCACGCGCGCCATCTCCACCGTGCTCGGGCGTCGCGCCAAGCCCTCGGGAGAGCACCCGTGACCACCACCCACGCCGTCACGGGCGCCTTCGGTTACTCGGGTCGCGCCATCACCCGGCAGCTTCTCGAGCGAGGCCACCGGGTAGTCACGCTCACCAACTCGCCCCACCACCGCCGATCCTCCGACCCGGACCTGCGGGTCATGCCGCTGGACTTCGCCCACCCACAACAGCTCGTCCGGAGTCTGCGAGGGGTCGACGTCCTCCACAACACGTATTGGGTCCGGTTCAACCACCGGCACTTCAACCACCAGGACGCCGTCCGCAACACGATCACCCTCTTCCAAGCTGCGCGAGACGCGGGCGTCGGACGCATCGTCCACGTCAGCATCACCAACCCCGACCGGGAATCCCCCCTGGAGTACTTCCGAGGCAAGGCACGGCTCGAAGAGGAGCTGCAAGCCACCGGCATCTCCCACGCCATCTTGCGTCCAGCCGTGCTCTTCGGCGGGGACGACGTTCTCATCAACAACATTGCCTGGTTTCTCCGCCACTTCCCCGTGTTTGGCGTTCTGGGTGACGGGACCTACCAGCTCCAGCCAATTCACGTCGAGGACTTCGCCGCCCTCGCAGTGGCCCACGCCGATCACTCGGAAGACCAGGTGGTGTCCGCCATAGGTCCGGAAACGTTCACCTTTCGTGAGCTGGCAGTGGAGCTGGCGCGGGCCCTCGGGATCTCGCGACCGATCGTGTCCGTTCCGCCATGGATCGGGCAATGGGTCACGCGCGCGGTGGGGTGGTTGGTGGGGGACGTCGTGCTCACCGCCGAGGAGATCCGGGGACTGATGGCGAACACCCTGGTCGTGGAAGCAGAACCCACCGGTCATACGCGACTGACCGAGTGGGCTCGCGAGCATCGTGAACAGCTGGGCCGCGTCTACGCGAGCGAGCTGGCGAGGCGCCAGGCCTCGCGTGGATAACCCAACCCCGAGCCACGACCCGCCCCCACCGCAGGTTCTCCCTTGCCCCCCGTCATCGGCTGGGGCTTGAGTAGCAGTACCTCAAACCTCAGGTGGAATGTTCATGGACGACATCAAAGCCATCCTGGCCAGATCGGAGCTCTTCGCGAGTCTCGACGACGTCACCTTGGAGTCCATCGCTCGCGTCGCCCAGCGACGGCTGGTCTCACGGGGAGAGCTGGTCTTCCGGGAGGGAGATCCGGGTGACTACGTCTTCGTGGTCGAGAGTGGCGTCATCGAGGTGACCAAGCGCACCGAAACCGGCATCGAGGTACCGCTACGCGAACTGGGCACAGGAGAGATTGGCGGACTGACGAGCATGTCCGTGGAGAAGCGGCGCTCGGCCACGCTCCGTGCCCGCGAAGACGCCCGCGTAGTCACCGTCGCCAAGCAGCAGTTTCTGGAACTGCTGTCGCGGCACGTCGAGCTCTCGCAGGCGTTGATCATGCACCTCAGCGCCAAGGTGCGGGGCAAGACCCAGCAAGTCGCAGCGCTGAAGGCCTCTGGAGCGCCAGACTCACGCACCCAGGTCGCCTTCTTCGATGCCAAGTCCTACGATCGACACAGCTTCGACGCCCGCGTCCCGTCGGGCCTGCGGCTCCACTACCTGGAGCCCCGCCTGGGCCCCACCACCGCGACGCTGGCGAGGGGCCATTCCGTGGTCTGCGCCTTCGTCAACGATGATCTCGGAGCCCGTGTCATCGAGCAGCTGGCCGCTTCCGGAGTCGAGCTCATCGCGCTGCGGTGCGCCGGCTACAACAACGTGGACCTGAACGCCGCGGCCACCCACGGCATCACCGTGGTGCGAGTTCCTGCCTACTCTCCTCACGCCGTCGCCGAACACACGGTGGCGCTCATCCTCGCGCTCAACCGCAAGGTGCATCGCGCACACAGTCGCGTCCGCGAGGGGAACTTCAGCCTGGCCGGGTTGGTCGGGTTCGACCTCCACGGTCGCACCGCCGGCATCGTGGGGTTCGGCAAGATCGGTCAGTGCCTCGCGCGCATCCTGCGTGGCTTCTCGATGACCGTAGTGGCCACCGACGCGTTCCCCGATGAAGCGGTCGCACGCGAGCTGGGCGTCAGCTACGTCTCTCTGGAGCAGCTGCTGGAGCGCTCCCACATCGTGAGTCTGCACGCGCCACTCTCGCCGCAAACGTATCACCTGATCAACGCGGAGCGGATCGACCGCATGCGCCGCGGGACGATGCTCATCAACACCAGTCGTGGGGGGTTGATCGACTCTCGGGCCCTGATCCACGGACTCAAGACGGGACAGGTTGGAGCCGCGGGGCTGGATGTCTACGAGGAAGAAGGCGAGTACTTCTTCGAGGATCGCTCGGACGAGGTGATAACAGACGACCTTTTGGCCCGGCTGATGACCTTCAACAACGTGCTCATCACCAGCCACCAGGCGTTCCTCACCGAGGATGCCCTGGGCAACATCGCGGACACGACCTTGAGCAATATCGCGGAATACGTGGCGGGAAGACGGGCCGAAGAGCTGGCGAACCGCGTGTGTCCAGCCCAAACGTAAGCCCCTCTTGCCCTCGTCGCGACGGTGGGGGAAAAAGGCCGGGCCGATGCTGATTCTGCCTGGGGCCCCCGCCCTCTCCCCGTTTCGTCGCCACAAGCTCCTGGAGGCCATTCGCGCAGTGGCGCCGGAGATCGCCACCTTGGATGCCGAGTTCGTGCATTTCGCAGCCGTCGCAGGCGAGCTCGATGCCACGCAACGCGCCGTGCTCGATCGACTGCTCGTTTACGGACCCCGCGGACAGCGAGGCAAGCGCAGTGGCACGCTGAGTCTGGTCGTCCCCCGGCCCGGAACCATCTCTCCGTGGTCATCGAAGGCGACAGACATCGCCCACATCTGCGGACTGCTCGCGGTGGAGAGGCTCGAGCGAGGCGTGGCCTACTACCTGGGCGCCGATACGGGCGAGCCCAGCACCGCTGCCGTCGCTGCCGCCGCACCCGCCCTCCACGACCGAATGACCCAGGTCGTGCTCGATCGCCTCGAGTCCGCCAGCCAGCTCTTCGCTCACGCTTCCCCTCGCCCCGTCAGCTCGGTCGACGTGCTCGCCGGCGGCGGGAGGGCACTGGACGCGGCCAATCGAGATCTGGGACTGGCCCTCGCCGACGACGAAATGGACTACCTGGTCGCCCGCTTCACCGAGCTCGGACGCAACCCGACCGACGTCGAGCTGATGATGTTCGCGCAGGCCAATAGCGAGCACTGTCGTCACAAGATCTTCCGCGCGTCCTGGACCATCGACGGACAGTCCCAGCCGAGATCGCTGTTCGACATGATCCGCAACACCCATGAATGCGAGTCGCTCGGGGTGCTCAGCGCGTACAACGACAACGCTGCGGTGATGGAAGGATTCACGGGCCAGCGCTTCTTCCCTGCACCGGAGACCGGGCTATACCAGCGCCACGAAGAGACCATCCCAATCCAGATCAAGGTCGAGACCCACAACCACCCCACGGCGATCTCCCCCCACCCTGGCGCCTCCACCGGATCGGGAGGCGAGATCCGCGACGAAGGCGCGACCGGACGGGGAGCCAAGCCCAAAGCCGGATTGACCGGCTTCACCGTGTCGAACCTGCGCCTGCCGGGCCACGTCCAGCCGTGGGAGGCCACCGCCTACGGCAAGCCGGACCGCATCGTGTCGGCGCTCGACATCATGCTCGAGGGACCGCTCGGGGGCGCGGCGTTCAACAACGAGTTCGGTCGCCCCAACCTGACCGGGTACTTTCGGACGTTCGAGCAACAGATCGATACCCCCGAGGGCCCGGAGATGCGCGGGTACCACAAGCCCATCATGATCGCCGGCGGCTTCGGCAACCTCCGCGAAACCCACGTGCACAAGCAGGAGATCGCCGCGGGAGCCAAGATTGTCGTGATGGGCGGGCCGGCCATGCTGATTGGTCTGGGCGGCGGAGCCGCCTCGTCGATGGCCTCGGGAGCGAGCTCCGCGGACCTCGATTTCGCTTCCGTCCAGCGCGACAACCCCGAGATGCAGCGACGCTGCCAGGAGGTCATCGATCGCTGCAACGCCCTGGGAGACGCATCGCCCATCCTGAGCATTCACGACGTCGGTGCCGGCGGACTGTCCAACGCCTTGCCCGAGCTCGTTCACGACAGCCGTCGCGGCGCCAGGTTCGAGCTGCGCGAGATCCCCAACGCCGAGCCCGGCATGAGCCCGCTCGAGATCTGGTGCAATGAGGCCCAGGAACGCTATGTCCTGGCCGTCGCGGCCGAGCGCTTCGACACCTTCGCCGCACTGGCCGCCCGCGAGCGCTGTCCAATCGCCGTCGTGGGGGAAGCCACGGAGGCCGAACACCTGCGGCTCTCCGACCGCCACTTCGGCAACGCCCCCATCGATCTGCCGCTCGATGTCCTGTTCGGCAAGCCGCCACGAATGGACCGGGACGTCACCCGCCGACAGCGGAGCACGCGCCCGGTCGACGTCACCGGAATCACCCTTCGGGAGGCGGCGGAGCGCATCCTCCGCCTCCCCACCGTGGCCGACAAGACGTTCCTCGTCACCATCGGGGATCGCACGGTGACCGGTCAGGTCGCCCGCGACCAAATGGTCGGACCCTGGCAGGTGCCAGTCGGCGACGCGGCCGTCACGATCAACGACTACGACGGCTTCCATGGAGAAGCGATGGCGATGGGGGAGCGGACGCCCGTCGCGGTTCTCGACCCGGCAGCAAGTGCTCGCCTCGCAGTGGCCGAGGCGATCACGAACCTGGCATCGGTACCGGTGGAGTCACTCCGTCGCGTCAAGCTGAGCGCGAACTGGATGGCCGCTGCCGGTCACCCGGGGGAGGACGCCGCCCTGTATGAGGCGGTGGAGGCAGTCGGGATGCAACTCTGCCCCGCTGTCCAGCTGACCATCCCGGTCGGCAAGGACAGCATGAGCATGCGTACCGTATGGGACGCGGGACAGAAGAGCGTCACCGCACCCGTGTCGCTGATCATCACCGCGTTCGCGCGCGTCGCCGACGTGCGCGGGGCGCTCACCCCCCAGCTGATCTCGGGGGAAACGGAGCTCTACCTGATCGATCTCGGGCGGGGACGGAACCGCCTCGGCGCATCAGCCCTGGCTCAGGTCCTGAACCAGGTTGGCAACGTCCCCGCAGATCTGGATGACCCCTCCCTGCTGAGCGGCTTCTTTGCCGCGATCCAGGAGCTGAACGCCGCCGATCGCTTGCTGGCATACCACGACCGCTCCGACGGCGGCCTGTTCGCCACCATCTGCGAGATGGCCTTTGCTGGTGGCGTCGGCGTGCAGATCGATCTCGACCCCCTGGGCGACGACGATTTCGCGGTCCTCTTCGCGGAGGAGATCGGGGCGGTGGTGCAGGTCCACCCCCAGGACGCGGATGCTGTCCGCGCCGCGTTCGCTCGACAAGGACTTGCCGCGCACTGCCACCGCATCGGCACCACCACCACCGACGACCGTGTGACGTTCCACCGGCAGGGTCGCGAGATCCTCGGGGAGACACGCGTCGGCTGGCGTGCGCTCTGGTCGGAGACGACGATCGCGATGCAGGCCCTCCGGGACAATCCGGCTTGTGCCGCCGAGCAGCGGGAGCTCGTCTGCGACGCGCTGGATCCCGGACTGCAGCCACGAGTGACGTTCGACCCCAACGAGAACCCCGCGCGCCACCTGCTCACGACCGCCGACGAGCGTCCCCGGATGGCCATTCTGCGCGAACAAGGCGTCAACGGTCAGGTCGAAATGGCAGCCGCGTTCGATCGCGCCGGCTTCGCCTGCGTCGACGTGCACATGAGCGATCTGATCGGCGGGAATGTCCCCCTCGACCAGTTCCGGGGGCTCGTCGCCTGTGGAGGGTTCTCCTACGGCGACGTACTCGGTGCAGGGCAGGGCTGGGCGAAGTCGATCCTGTTCAACCCCGCTGCGCGCGAGCAATTCGTCAGGTTCTTTCAGCGCCCGGACACGTTCACCCTCGGCGTGTGCAACGGTTGCCAGATGCTCGCCGCTCTCAAGGAGCTCATCCCTGGCGCAGACTGGTTCCCCAACTTCGTCCGCAACCGGTCGGAGCAGTTCGAGGGGCGCCTGAGCCTGGTTCGCGTCGAAGAGAGCCCCTCGGTGCTCCTACGCGGGATGGCGGGCTCGATGCTCCCCATCGCCGTCGCTCACGGGGAGGGGCGGATCGAGGTCGAAGACGATCGGCACCTGCAGCAAGTCGCTCAGCACGCCTGCGTGCGGTACGTCGACCACCACGGCGAAGCCACCGAGCACTACCCCCAGAACCCGAACGGATCACCCCAGGGTCTCACTGGCATCTGCACGACCGATGGCCGCGTCACGCTGATGATGCCACATCCAGAGCGCGTCTTCCGCGCCGTCCAGCACTCGTGGTGCCCCCCCGACTGGCGCGACGACGCTCCCTGGTTCCGCCTCTTCGCGAACGCGCGTGCGTGGGTCGGCTGACACCGCCCGAGCAGTGGGCACGCCCTCTCGCGAGAGAACCCGCGACCAGGGACCTCAGTGGATCTCGGGAACCGTGACGGTGCCGCAGCCAAACACTACCTTGAACCCGGCTCCCACCTGACGGCTGACGACCCTACACGTGTTCGGACACAGCTCGATGGATTCCGGGTCCTCGGGCGGGTCGTAGTACCACCCGCCATGCTCGCAGTCGTCAACGGTGGGCACGTGCAGGATCCCCTCGGGGTTGCGGTCCGGAGGTTCGAGCACGACATTGACGCGGGCCAAGTCCAGGGTCTCGTCGGCGGGCGGCAGCGGCACCCGATAGGAGCAGGGCGGAGCAGCCTTGTCGCGGATCTCGTCGAGGGCTGCGCTGAACTCGGAGGCGAGGTCGTCGTTGGCCTCGACGATGATGGGATCGGAGCCGCCCGCCTGGGAGATGGTGGTACACGTGTACCGGAAATCGTCGGGGCTCACCTCCTGCCCCTCGATCCCCAAGACGAACGTCGGAACCGACGGCACCCCGTCGAGACCGTCCGCGGCAATTTGCGCGATCTCGTCAACACCGTCCCGCAATGCGTCGCTCGGGCTGGGGCTCGCTCCACAGCCGTTGGGAACGCCATCGGTCACCTGCACGACCACGATATCCTGACCAGCGTGGTCTCGCTTCCACTCTCGCGCGTAGGCGATCGCCCCGGCCAGCGCTGGGCCGAGCGGAGTGCTCTCGGCGGGAGACCACTCGTCGAAGGCTGCCAGCAGCGCGTCCGCCGCCTCAGGCAACTCGCTGACCTCGACCTCTGGCGTCGAGTAGTCATCGACATCGCAGCTGTTCTGACCGAAGAAATCGATGGCGACTCCGACCCCATTGGCCTCGGGAAGCCCAAAAAACTCGACGAAGCCCTCGCGCGCGGCGTCCCACTTGCGCCCCCCGGTCTCGGGAATGACGTATCGCTCCTGGGAGTCGCCCATCGACACGGAGCGGTCCATCATGACGATCATGTTCAAGGGGAGCGTCTCGCCCTCGAACGCACTCCCCGCACACTCCTCGCCCGGCAGCACGGGGGTGATGATCTCGCCGCCCAGAATCAGGCCACCATCGGCGTGCTCTGCTTGCGGAGGCACCCCGTTGACGCCAGCCAGCACGGGTCCGTCACTCGACTCGCCCTCCCCACGCTTCTCCTCATTGTCGTTGGCGCTGGAGCAAGCTCCCGCCGCGGTGAGGAGGCTACCGAACGCCAGGGTCGTGACCCAGAGCAGGCCCAGTTTCGTCGTCATCGCCCCTCCATCGTGCTCCATTTTGCGCCCTGGAGCCGCAAAATAGCCAGCGCAACCCGAAGTCCATGCTCGGGCCTCGAGGTGCGGGTCGCGCGCCGCGCAACCCGTCGTCACGGTATCGCACCGGGTGCGCCCCGCACCTCGGTCTGCCTACTCGAACCCGTTTGGGTTCTGCTCCTGCCACCGCCAGGTGTCGGCACACATCGCGTCGACATCGAGCTCCGCGCGCCACTCGAGCTCGCGGTTGGCGAGTGACGGATCAGCGTAGCACTGAGCGATGTCACCCGGTCGCCTCCCGACAATCTGGTAGGGAACCTTCTTGCCACTAGCGCGTTCGAACGCGCTGACCATGTCGAGAACCGAGTATCCACGGCCCGTGCCCAGATTGTACTTCACGAGCCCGGGGCGCTCGCGAAGCTTGCTCAGCGCCGCGAGGTGTCCACGGGCGAGATCGACGACGTGGATGTAGTCGCGCACACCGGTGCCATCGGGCGTCGGGTAGTCGTTCCCAAAGACGGAAAGAGACGCGCGACGCCCAACCGCAACTTGAGCGACGAACGGCATCAGGTTGTTCGGTATGCCGTTCGGGTCTTCACCGATCCTCCCACTCGAGTGAGCACCGACCGGATTGAAGTACCGGAGCAGGGCGATGTTCCAGACGTCATCGGCAACCACCAGATCTCCCAGCATCTGCTCGATGAAGAGCTTCGTCCGTCCGTACGGGTTGGTGCAGGAGAGAGGAAAGTCCTCCCGAATCGGCACGCTGGCCGGATCCCCGTAGACCGTTGCCGACGAGCTGAAGACCAGGTTCTTGATCCCCCGCGCCTGCATGACCTCGCACAGGTTCACCGTGCCGGTCAGGTTGTTGTGATAGTAGCGGAGCGGCTGCGCCACCGATTCACCAACGGCCTTGAGACCAGCAAAGTGAATGACGGCTTCGGCGCCGACGGCGGCGTCGAATGCACCCTCGACCGCACTCTTGTCGAGCAAGTCGACTTCGTGGAATTCGACCTGCTTTCCGGTCAGTTCCCCGACCCGGCGGAGTGACTCCCGGTTCGAGTTGCAGAGATTGTCGATAACGGTGACCTGGTGTCCGGTCTCGAGAAGCTCGAGGCAGGTGTGGCTCCCGATATATCCGGCACCGCCGGTAACGATGACCTTCATGGATCGCGTCTTCGCGCAAAGCTGGTACGGTGAAAACCACTGAGTGGGGCAAAGCGACAAAGCTGCAAGATGTGGCGGCAGAGCGGCCAGCGAATTCGGGCAGCACTGCGGCGGGTCCAAGCCCGCTGGCGAACGAGCGGGCCGACCCGACCGCTGGCCCAGCCCCCCGCCGATGCCGCCTCCTTGTTCGCCGACCCGCCGGTGGTGAGTCATCCGGATAGGCCAAGTAGTGGACGACCAGCCACCAGAAGAAAAACTTCAAACGACAACGGCCGGGGACACACGCGGCTGAGCGCCCCATCGCTCGGGAAGCTGCCGGGTTTCGAGAGGAGCCCATTGGAGGTATGCTGAGCTCTTCACCCAGCTGCTGCCCCGAGGCGAAGCGGTTGTGTCACGACCAAGTACCACGCATGAGTCAGGCAGCGTGAACGTGCAAGATCCCGGATATCCTCCAGCGCGCAGCACAGGGCGCGCCGCAGCACGCAACAATCGTCGCCCGCTGATTACGCGCCGGCCGCCAAACGCCCAGGCGATCCTGAACGGCAACCTCTCTGCGACTCCGCTGCTGAGCCTTTGCGCAACTCTCGAAGCCGAGCGCCAGAGCGCGGTGGTGCGGATCCTGACCGAGGAAGGACCGGGGCAGCTCTGGTTCCAGGGCGGCTCCCTGGTGGACGCCGAGTTCGAGGGAGCGGGAGGCGAAGGCGCCCTGTGTCGGCTTCTGGCGCTCCAGGAGGGCAAGTTCGACGTCTTCCCAGCCACCGTGGCACGCCCCCGAGCCATCCAGACAGCGCCCACGGCGATCGATGAACGCCGCAAGACGAGAACAGCTGAGTGGTCCCGACTGCTCCAGCAAGGGCCACGACTGGAAGCCAGACTGCGACCCGCAGGTGTCACGGAGGGACACACTCCGCTCCTGCCCTCGCAGCTCAACTTGCTCCTCCACTTCGACGGCACTCGAAGCGTCGCTGGAGTGATCGAGGCGGTGGGAGGCGACGCCATCGAGACGCTCCGCGACGTCGTGTCCATGGTGCAACTCGGCGTGCTGACTGAAGCATCCACCTCCGCCAAGTCCCCCGCCAGTCCGAACGCAGACCCCACGGCATCGCGCGCCCTGCGGCTCGCCACCGGCATCTGGGATGCGCGCATGCCGAAGCCGCCGGCAGTCCCCCGATTCGACCTCGAGCTGGCACCGTCGGCGGAGGACTTCGTCGACCTCGAATCCGTCGACGCAACGCACGAAACATGCGACCAGAGCTCACGGTACGCCAACCACCTGGACAACGTGGAGGTCGTTCGGGTTCCTGACCGCATCCGACCGAGCTCCAGTCCACCCCCGCCGAGCCCGCGCGCATTTCGTGAGCTGCCCGACTGATCCCGACGCTCACGAGAGCTGAGGCCATCGCCGGGTAGTGCTTGCGTAAGGGAGCACATCGGCGCGCTCGAAGTCGGTGAGACGGCGAGCGCGCCCCACCCTGGGGCCTCACGTTCGAGCCCGTTCGATACCCGACCTCGCGGGATGGCGGCGCTTCGACTTCTCAGTCTCCAGAACGAGGTTTTGGGAGCACTTTGGGGTTCGCGCGATCGACGCTGGCCCCCACCCCGCCGCTTGGACTACGTTGCCCTGGCGTGAAGCGAACCATGAGAGTCCTGGTCATCACGAAGATCTTCCCCAGCGAAGCGGAGCCGGCGTTCGCGTCCTACAACTTCAACCAGTTTGGAGAACTGTCCAGGCTCTGCGAACTGGAGGTGCTAGCGATCGTGCCTTGGTTCCCCGGTCGCATGCTCGCTGCACGGTTGCTGGAAGGTGGAAGCTCACCGCGGATACCGAGACGGTCACGACTCGGCGGTCTGAACATCCGGCACCCGAGAGTCCTCTACGTCCCGCGGGTCGGTCAAGCATTCGCCGGCCACACCTACGCAGCCTCGCTGCTGCCTTACGTTGCCCTGCGTCGAGGTCAAGTGGACGTGGTGCTAGGCGCTTTCGCATACCCCGACGGTTGGGCGGCCGTGAAGATCGGGCAACTGCTCGGCGTACCGACAGTCGTCAAGGTCCATGGTTCGGACCTCAACGTCTTCTCCCGCGATCCGAAGTTGCAGCCCCGTCTCCGACAGGCGCTGTCGAGCGCAGCGGCGGTCGTGGCCCCGAGCGAGAAGCTCATCGAGCTTGCGAAGGAGTACGGCGCGAACCCCACCGCGGCGCGCGTGATTCGCAACGGGGTCGACCGTCAGTTGTTCCGGGTGCGCGATCGAACCGCGTCCCGAATCAGCCTGGGGCGCAACCCGGAAACCCAAGTCCTGCTCTACGTGGGCAGGCTGGAACCCGCGAAGGGGATCTTCGAGCTGCTGGAAGCCTTCGCGGTTGTCTCACGCCAACGGCCGAACGTTGAGCTAGTTCTGATTGGGGAGGGCGTTGCGGAAGGGGAATGCCAGCGACTGGCTCGCGAACGCCAGCTTCGCGTTCATTTCGCCGGCAGCTGCAGCCGGGATCAGGTAGCGACATGGCTGGGGGCTGCCGACCTGCTCACGCTCCCAAGTTGGACGGAAGGCACCCCCAACGTCGTCCTCGAGGCGCTCGCCTCGGGCCGACGTGTCGTGGCATCCAGCGTCGGCGGCATTCCGGCCGTGGTCACGAACGACGTGCTGGGAGAACTCGTGCCGCCCAAGGCACCGGACGAACTCGCGGCGGCCTTGGGGCGAGCGATCGACAACAGCTACGACATGGACCGGGTGGCCACCAGCGCCGACTTGATGGACTGGGCCGCGAGCGCGGGCCAGCTCCATGCCGTCCTCGAACGCGCGACGCGCGGTTGACGGCCGAGTCGTTCGCGGGTTCACGCGAGGGCGCAAGTCGGCGACCCACCACACCGGGGAGCGCAACCCCTGGGTGACGCTCAGTCACACGCGAGGGCACCCAAGGCACCACCGGCAACGGATTCTCGTGGTTGCGGGCCGAGATCGGGACGAAACTGGAGGGTGGGCTGCAATTCGTTCGGGATCGACTTCAGCGCGTCACCGATCCCGCGCGCGGGAGACGAAGCACCTAGACAGTAGTTTCCGGCCTGAAAATCGACGAAGCCCGGGTCCGTGCCCAGAATCGTTCGATTCTGCCCGCCAAGATGCTCGACGGTTCCAGTCACATCATCTCGTCCCCGCCGAATCGAGCTGCTCACCCAGTTCCTCCCCAGCTGCAGCTTCCCGCTGTCGTACAACCAATAGAGATTGGTGTCCTTGGAGCTGTAGATGATGTTGTTGGCAGCAATCGCAGTCTCGTTGGGTCCAGTGAGGAAGAACATCGACATATGCCAGCGTTGAGCGGCGGCGGTGCTGATAGCAACCGTGTTGTTGTAGAAGAACAGCGTACCGTTGCGGGAGTCGCCGCTGTCTCCCCCGTAGTGGACGACCCGCGAAGCCGCGTCCTCGCCCAGGACGAGCACGTTGCCGTACACATACGTTCTATTGAAGGCGGGTTCCTGGCGAGCCAGCTCGTAGCTCTCCTGGGGCTCGACGAGGTCGAGCACACGCTTTCCCCCCTCGAACCAGTTGTAGCGGATCACGTTCCCGGCAGATCGATCCTTCAGCTGGAGGCCCTCGGATCCCTCCCGAACCGGGCCGAAGCGGTTGAACTGATAGACAATGCCGAGCGCCTCCGTGTAGGTGTTGTGATCGCGGTCCCGCCGGTTGCCCGTCGACCCGTTGTCGTGAATGTGGTTGCCCTCAATCAAGATGTCCCTGGTCGCTTCGTCGGGTCCCCCCCCGCACGCAACGAAGATCCCGTTCCCGCACCCATGCAGGTGATTGCCCCGGATGACGATGTGCTCACCCCGCTCGACGAAGACGCATCCGGCGTTGGGGAAGTAGGACTCCATCTGCCCGGAAGCCGTCCGAAACTGATGCGGCTCGGACGCATTGCGAAGCTCCAGTCCTTGAATCACCACGTGCTGCGCTTTGCGCAGATTGTCGCCGCGGCGGAGCGCCGAGATCGTGATCAGTCCGCGCTGCTCGTGCACGGGGTGGTAGAAGACGGCAGAGCTGGCGGTCGCAGCGTTCCTCCCATCAAGCACGGGGAGTTGGCCTTGGGGCCCTGGAACACCGCAGATCCGAATAGGATTGTTCCGAACCCCCTGCGCAGTGACGACGATCTTCTCGTGGTAGGCTTCGGGCCGCCAGTGGATACGGACTGCGTCGCCCGCGTTCAGATTCGACCAGGACACTTCCCCAAGGGACCGCAGTGGCTTTCCCTCCCCAACGTCGAAGACCCGTCCCCCCGCCCCTGGATTGCATTCACCGGCTGCCACTGGTGGGCTCGCGCTCGCCGTCGCGCTGGAAGCTGGGCTCGACGTGCTCGAGTTGGTACCTTGCCAGTACGCCGCGCTGGAAATGGGGGACCATGCGGTATCGGACGGTGCATTCCGGTTCTCGGCCGGGCGACGCTTCGCGCACCCCACGTCCACCACCACAACGGCGAGCACCACACCGATCCACGGCCACCGCAGCGCTGCAGACCGCCGACTCTTGCCGTATGCCGCATCAAGATGTGATTCCATCGTGTCTCCGAACTTGGGAGCTTTGGTCTTCCCCCGCAAGCGATTGTATCGTTTTGTTGGGGGATGCAAGTGAAGTCTGTGGTGCGCTCTCTGCGCGGCGTGGCGAACCTTCCTTCCCGCGAGCAATTGCGCAGCGCCGTTGTCAGGATGCGGGGGCGAGTCGTCCGCACCCTGGCGGACGCACTGCCGAGCGCGGTCGTCTTTCAGCATGGCCCGCGCACCGATCGGCTAGTCGCGCTCACGTTCGATGACGGCCCGGGTCCGCTCACGCTTGATCTTCTAAGTGTCCTGCGAGAGAGCTGCGTGCAGGCAACGTTCTTCGTCATCGGTGAGAACTGCGCCGGACGGGAGCGGGAGCTCGCCGAGGTGACTCGCCAAGGGCACGACCTGGCAGGACACGGGTGGTCCCACACACCGTTTACCCGGCTCAGCAGCCGGGCGCTCCAGGACGAGTTGGAGCGGACTGGCCAAGTGCTCGCTGAAGCCCCAGCCGCTTCCTGGATGGTGCGACCACCGTTCGGGCGCATGTCTCCCCGGTCGCTGCTCAACACATCCCGGTTCGGGTTCACCTCAGCGATGTGGTCCTTTGATCCACTGGACTGGACCTTGAACGAGAGCCGAGACGTCCTGCGCGCAGTAGCCCCCACTCGGCTGAAGAACGGTGACATCATTCTGCTCCACGAGCACTCACCCACCCTCGAGGCACTCCCCGATCTGATCGCGTCGATTCGCAGCGCCGGGTTCGAGCTGGCACGAGTCTCGGATCTCGTGAGACGCTAGAACAACAAACAGGTTGTTTGTTGTTCCAAATCAACGACCCAGAACACCGACAGGGCAGCAGCGCCAGCGGGAAGCACCTGTCTCCGGGTGTCTCGCCCCTGCTGGGCGCCCGGAGACAGGTGTTTTCCGCGTCGGGCAAACTGATCGGTGTTCTAGGCGCTGGCAGCAGCGGGAGGGGTTCACCTCCGCGCAATCCGAACTGCTTGCCGGATGGCGTCAGCGAACTCCCCAGCCAACGCTCTCCGATCGTACCGCTCAACATCAATCGCGCGAGATTCTGGGTCGTACGTTCCAGCGCGGAATTCCCGCAGCGCCCGCTCCAGGTACGCTGCGATTTCCGGGGCGTTCCTCGGCGGCAGGACTTCCCCAAAGCCGTGACGAGTCACCAGTTCGGTCAGCACCCCAGGAGGAGCAAGCGTTAGACACCGACGGCCGAGATGCAGTAGCTCGAAGATCTTTCCCGGATAGATGTGCTCGACGGCGGGGACATCGTCGAGGATGCACAATGCCAGGTGACTTCCGGCGAGCGCCGGAAGAACCTGGTCGTGGGGAACGTAGCCCTCTCGCCGGACCCCAAGTTCCTCCATTCCCGAGAAGAACGCTTCCTCGGTCTCGACCACGCGCCCCAGGAATCGCACGTGCAGGAGCTTCGCCAACTCCGGCTCGCGCTCGTGGAGGAGGCGAACCCCCTCCAGGAATCCTCGCGCGCTCGTCAACTTGAACACGGTCCCCGCATAGGTGACCACGAAGCGGTCGCCAGGCGGTACGGGGCGGGTCGGAGGGAAGTCATCGCGATCGTAGCCGTTCGGCACCTCGTGAACGCGGGACGGGTCGAGGAAGGAGAACCGTTCGAGGAGGTTCCGACGAAACGCCGTGGTGGCCACGGTGACAACGTGGGCACCTCGCAGGAGTCGCGCCTCAAGCACTTCTCCGAAGAGCCCCCCCACACGCCCCATCATTTCGTAGGTCGATCGATAGGTGCTCCATTCGTCACGGTAGTCGAGTATCACACCCACATTGCGAAACGCCCGCGCCGTCGGAGCCAGCAGGAACTGCGAGAAGGGGGGACCGCTGATCAACACTGCATCCACTTCCCGGGCCAGCCCCGCTACCAGTGCCCGCTGCGCCGCGGGCTGCCAGAGCACTTGTGGATCGGGAACCAACACCTGTTTGGCGGCTCCACTCGCAAGCTGAGTCACCCGCGCTCCCCACCCTGTGCTCTTCCGTGCGCTGGCCTGCCACGCGACACGCTTCGCCCCATAGCTCGGTTCGAAGGTCCGCACCCGAGTGACCTTGAGTGACGGGGACACATCGCGCAGCAATGCCTCATCCATGACGGGAACCGACGGGTTGCTCGCGGTCAACACCTGCGGCTCCACACCGTGGTCCGGCAGGTACTTGGCAAGCTTCGCCATCCTCGCCACTCCGGCCCCACCCACCGGCGGAAACGAGTAGGCCACGATGAGGGATCGGATAGGACTCACTACGGGCATGGCAGTGCCCCGGTGATACACCACCCGCCGGGGGTCGGCCAAGCGACCACCCCGGAACGATTGACAGGGGACGGCCTGGGCGCCATTCGCCGCAGCGACCCGCAGTTCCGACGAGAGGCTCCGCCTACCCGGCAGCCCGACCGCGCTTCAGCCAGCCACGCACTTTCGATTCCAGGCCCGCCCGCTTGATCCGTTCCCTGATGGTCGCGTCCAGCGCATCGAGGACCGGCTGCGCGCGCATCAGTAGCCAGTACCACCCCGGAGTCGCGAGATAGAGCGCGGTCGCTGCACGCGAGCCGGTTGCGAGGGCCGCCTTGTAGCGATTGTCCCCGTACCCGAAGTCGAGCATCCGCGGCTTCGTCTCGCTCTCGTAAAGGTTCTGGAGCAGGAAGTAGAGAAGGGAAACTCCAGGATGCGAATCGCGCGCATCCATGTCGTAGCCCACGTCCTCGAGGAGCAACGTGCCGTTGGCTTGTTGTCCGGTCACGAACGCCACCGGCTTGCCGTCCTCCTCCCGCAGAACGTATCCGCGCAGGCGGCCCAACTCGGCAATGCGGACATGGTACTCACGCTCTGCAGCTGTGTTGCGAGGAACGTAGCCATTGAGCCGGGATTGCCACGTGTTCTGGCTCACGCGGTCGACGGCTTCGAGGAACGCTTCCACATCTTCGGCCCGCGTCACGCAATCGACGCGCCCCCGAACTCCATCAGCGGCGCGATAGGCGCGCGTGCTCCGCTTCATGTCGTTGCGACGCTTCGATCCCACCGAGCTCTGGTAGGCCTCGAAGCTCGAGTGCAGCAGGTGGAAGTGAGCCTTTTCCTCTCGATCGCGGACGGGAAGAGCGCGAAAGCCGCCCACGCTGGCCTGGTCCACGAAGGCCTCGTGGAGCGGGTTGGGGAGGATCAGCTCCTCCAGAAGAATGTAGTCGAAACGCGACGCCTTGCCTCGGAGGGCTGCGAAGACCTCCCTCACGACCGCGGAGGGCTCCTCCTCGCGAGCGATGGCCAGGCGATTCCCGCAGCACTTCAGCACCCGCGCCTTCAAGCGCAACACCTTCAGCACACTCACCTTCAGGCTGAATCGCCCTTTGTACACGAAGCATGGAGCAAAGCCGATCAGACGCCCATCCCTCCGCAACAGCAGGCACAGCAGCGAACTGCGTCCGCTCTCACGATGAATGAACGCCGTGATGACCCGAGGATCGTGCATCACGTCGGGTTCCTCGACATGCTGCTCGAGGAACTCGATCAGCTCCGCCTCGACGCGGCCAAGACCTTCGGTGCTCTCAATGCATTCGATGCTCAGGGACATGGTCCGTTCTCCGAGGAGTGCATGCCAGACTATTGGGCCGAAGGCGACCATTCAACGGGGGGACGGGAACGTGGCGCGCAGCTGCGGGCGACCTGGAACCACCGGTCCTCAGTCCGGCCTCCGATTCGGCACCAACCGGGACGCTTGCGCGCCGCGGCCGCCGGACTATTACCCTCCGGCGGCCCCCAGGTTTCCCGTGAGCAAAACTCACAACAGCAAGGATCGACTCTCGCCCCGACTCGTCTGGACGGGCGCGGTGGTGTGCGCTGGAGCGACAGCAGCGACGGGCGCGGTCATGCTCCTCCTCGGTGACCGCTGGTGGCCGGCAACGCTCCTGGCGTATGGGCCACGCTGGCCGATATTGGTTCCTACTTGCCTGATGTTGCCCGTCGTCCTCTTCTTACGACAGTGGACTGCCGGATTGGTCCTTGGCTTGGCACTCGCCTTCGCCCTCGGCCCCTACATGGGTTTCTGCGCGCCGGTGGGGAGAGCGGCAGCACCGCCCGACCGCTCGGCTGCCATCACTGTGGTGGCGTTCAACGCAGGCTACACGACCCAAACCGCCCCCCTTCGCTCATTCGTGGACGACTCCGAGGCAGCGGTCATCGTGGTGCCGGAGTGCCGCTGGCTCCGCGAGGGGGACCCATCTCCGCTGGAAGGGTTCGACGCCCGACGGTCACATGGGGTGTGCATCTTCTCTCGGTTCCCGATCAGGAAGTTCATCGTCCGCGACCCGACCGACGTGTGGGAGCAGGCTGGCTCTGGAGACATCTCGCTCGCGCGGATCTCTGGGCCCCGGGGACCATTCAGCGTGCTGGCAGTGCATCTCGAGACCGTCCGGGAGGGGTTGGAGAACCTGATTCATGACCATAGCCCGCAAAAACTGACCGAAGTGACGCAGCTGCGCTGGCACGAGTCACGGCTCGCCCGCGAGTTCGCCGAACAGTCGGAGGACCCGCTGCTCGTGGTCGGAGACTTCAACATGCCGGTGGAAAGTGCGATCTACTCGGATGTGTGGTCAGGATTTGGAAACGGCTTCTCAAGTTGCGGGCTGGGGTACGGGCACACCAAGCAGACTCGGTGGTTCGGGATCCGCATCGATCACGTGCTCATGGATGATCGGTGGCAGTGCATCGGGGCTCGCGTGGGTCCGGATCTCGGCTCGGACCATCGGCCTCTGGCGGTGGACCTGCTCCTACCTCCTCCATGAGGAGCGGTTCGACCTCGAGGGCAAACGCAGAAGGTCCGCGCTGCCTCACACCGCATCCATGATGAACCATCAGGAGGAGCGGGCTCGATCCCCAGAGCTCACTTGTGTTGAGCTCGTCACCATGCTGGGTTCACCCAGCCGCAGCGAGCAACGCCTGCGTTGATCGCCAATGTGGACCGGTGCCACTGGAGATAAGTACACTTCTCGGAGACGGTGCCCCTCACCGGAAGAGGGCGAAGTCGGCGAATTCACTCAGTGCGAGTGATCGGCACTTCGAAGTGGGCAGGTGAGCCTCGCGCGGCAACGAGGTCGAGACAGGCTCAGGAATCAGAATCCAAGCTTATACCGGATGTAGAGTCTGATCGCCACGACCAGCGCTACGTGTGCGCCGAGCACGGCTGCCGCTTCCCAGGGACGGACTCGCAATCTGAAGGTGGGCTGGATACGTTGCGCCATGACATAGAATGCCGCAACCAGCCCGAGATGTGTCCACAGCACGAAGTGGTAGTTGAATGAAAGGAAGAAGATCCCCACGGCCAAGCCGACCTGCGACGCGATGAGCGCGAGTGCCCACGCCTCGATCTGATCACCGCTGACGCTGTCCTCGGGGTCGTCTTCGAACTCCTGGGTCCAGTTGAGTGCCGCAATGGGGATCCGCCAGCCAATGTACATGACCATGGACCAGGCAAGAGTCCCCACCAGCCCCAGCTCACCAGGCGCCAGGATGAACGAATTGTGGGCAGTCTGGCTGTGGTACTCCAAGTATCTGCCGTACCCAACTCCCCCGAGGGGGTACTCGATGAGCATCTCGATGCCGACGAGCTGGCATTCGAGACGTCGGTCCGCCGACTCCTCTGCTTCTCCCGATGACCGACCACCCAGCAACAGAACCGGCAGTGCAGCCAGGGCCAGTAGAATCAACCCCCTGGGCCCATAGCGCTTGTAGAAGTAGACTCCAAACACGGCGAGGAACACGAGCTGTCCCCCTCGCGATTGAGTGTGGATGACGGCGATCACCGTGATCAGGATCGCAGCGGCGACCAGTATCTTCGGCCACCATCCGCGTCGCAGCCGGGTCCAGGCAATCAAGAACGGAATCCCCAGACAGACCGCCATCGCCGACTCGTTGGGGTCGTGCAGAACGCCGACGTACCGTACCCGGTTCCTGAGCGACGTCAGGCCAAACAATCCCACGTGCTCGCAGCGGTAGCGGATCCCCCAAGCGTCGCGCTCGTTCAGGTAGCAGTCCAGATCCGTGGAGCACGAGCGGCCGTCAGCCTCATCCACCTCGATGGCACCTGCGAGCGGAGCCCCTTCCTCGATCTCGACGACGGTGCACTCCGAGCGCTGAAATGCCATATGAGCACAGACGAAGGCCACCCAGAGCGAGCACGCTGCCACGACAAGTGCCACTCGCTGGAAGGCCACGAACCTCTGGAGTCCATGTCCGATGAAGTAGAAGAGCGAGATGCAGATCAGCAACTGAGTGGCAGCCGACGTCAAACCACTCGGGTCCCACCAGATCACCGTGAGCAGGCACCAGACCAAGAAGAAGATCGCCCACGGCAACTGCGGAGACGACCTCAGCCGGATGCGTCCGGCCGCCACGTCAACGGCAAACCCAATGACGGTCAGCGCGAAGAAGACATACAGAAACGGGAAGCCCCGCAGACCCGGCACGAAATCGAGGGGACGCGCGAAGATGAACGTGACGAGTGCGATGAGGCTCAGCAGGAACATGTCGGCGGAGGGAGCCTTGAGCCGTGTTGACGATTGCTAGCGGAGGCCGCTCGTGGCATCTTGCCCCGGCATGAACGGGACCTGGATCATGGCACTCCTGGCGGGGCTAGTCTCGTGCAGTGTACCCCCATCTCAGCACTTGTTTGCTGACGAGCCCGATCCCCGCAAGGCGGAGTACGTTATCGGGCCCTCGGACGAGATCAGTATCAGTGTGTGGGGCGTGGATGAACTGAACGCCACGGCACGCGTGCGACCCGACGGAACCATCACCTTCCCACTGATCGGCGACGTGCCGGCCGCTGGTCGCACACCGTCCGAGCTGAGAAGCGAAGTTCGCACGCGCCTGAAGACCTACGTCAAGGACGAGTCCGCGGTGGTCAGCCTGGTGCTGACCCAGTCCAACAGCTACCGCGTCGTCGTCTCCGGACGGGTCAACGCTCCCGGGGTAGTGGAGTCGGACCACTTTCTGACCCTCAACGAAGCGGTGGTTCGCGCGGGCGGGCCGACGCCCTTCGCGCGGGAGAAACGAGTCGTCCTGGTGCGCCGTCGCCCCGACGGCTCGACAGTGCGCATCCCGATTCGCTACGATCTGGTGGCGTCCGGCCTGAATCCCGAGCAGAACCTGGTACTGCTGCCGGACGATCAGATCTACTTCCCCTGAGTCACCCCAACTCGAAGCTTGGGTCGGGCCCCGGGTGGCAGCTCGGTGTGTGGTGGAGCCGAACAGGCCGGGCCCAACACTTGGGCGGAGGAACAGCGGGATCCGGAGACGCCCTCGTCTGAACGGCGCACTCGATCTGACATTGCGTATGACGACCGGGAACGGACTTCCGAGCCGTCGTCAACAGCAGCGCCGATGGAGGATCCAATCAACGCAACTGATTGTCGGTATGGCTTGCTAGTGACCCGACTGCCTCAGCATCACCAGCGGTGTTCGAAACAGTACTGAGAGTTCCATCGGCACGAAGGTCGAAAATCTCTCCAGCGAGGCTGCGTAGGCAACGTCCCAGAGTAGCTTCGCGCGGAGATCGTCCGCTAGCGCTCCCTCCGCTCCCTCGACGCGGAAAGGATTCTCCAGCGTCTCCTTGAATGGGTGCAGTGGACTGTCAGGCGGGATCTCCCCGGTGTAGCCGAGGTGCACTTGCGCAGGCCCGGTCAGTCCCGGCTTGACGTCATGCATTCGCTCCTCGAAGAAGGGAATCGCGAGAGCCAGGTCCTTGAGCAACTCGGGACGTTCGGGCCGTGGCCCGACCAGACTCATGTCACCGCGAAGCACGTTCCACAGCTGGGGTAGCTCGTCGAGGCGGGACTTGCGAAGGAAACGACCCACGCGAGTCACGCGGGGATCGTTCTTCTGTGCCAAGACCGCCCCAGTTCCCTTCTCGGCATCCTCGCGCATCGTCCGAAACTTGTAGATGGTGAACTCGGAGCACAGCGGCGTCTTCTTCGTGTCGTCGGGCGGTCGAGGCAGCAACTGCTTCGCGCGACGCTGGCGAAAGAAGACGGACCCGGGTGAGTCGAGCTTGATCGCCACCGCGATCAACGGAAAGAGAGGCAGCGTCAGTCCAAGAGCGATACCAGACGCGAGAATATCCACCGATCTCTTGGCGACAAGAACGCTGGGCGGGGGCATGGCGAACAGTATCCTAGTGAGCGGGCATCTCCAGGACGACCAAAAAAGTAATGGTGGTCCCTATGACGTTCCAGGTTCACTGGCTCGGACCGACGACTGAACCGTCGCCCGGATGGGGGGCGGCGCTAGAGCGAAGTCTCGGTAGTCGTTGGGGTTGCCCGCGTGCTCGGCCATGGCAGCCCGGGCGATGTTGTACATCTCCCGAGCCGTCACGTAGTGGAGTGCCAGCTTGCGCGCATGGGCGAGCTCGGCAAGGCCATCGTGCAACCGACGGCCGCCGTCGCCGAGCAGAGAGGCCGCCTGCTTCTCGGGAGAGCCGTGGGTGTACAGCTTCACGAAGATCCACTCTGGCCTCCCACCGACGGCAATACGCTGACCAGCCCAGGTCCGGGCGCGGGAGTACGTCCCAGGGTCGTGGGCCGTCAGGGCACCATATTCGATGCGGGGCAATCCGCGCCCCTCACGACGGGACAGCGCCAGGGGACCGGTGATCATCAGAACACGATCCGTGTAGGTCTTGCCCACGCGGGCCATCTCGCCCCCATCGTAGGCGCGCCGCCTCGAAAGATCGCCCGTCGGCCAGTAGATAGCGTTCACGATACCAGGCTGCGTTGGGTCGGGGCAGGACGGAAACGTGAAGTCTGCGTAGCATCCCGTGTCGAACAGGATCGGGAGCTCCGCGTCGACACCGCAAGCGCGCCCGTCGGGACGCCCGTTGGCCAGTGCCCAGTTGCCATGAATGAACGCGTAGCGGATCTCCCCGGCGGACGTCCGCGAGAAGTGCCCCCTGGCAGCATACAGCTCGAGATAGCTCCGGATCTTTTCCCGCAGTCCGTCCGGGGTATCCGCATCGTGGTGGAGGTGGAGCTCCACCTCGCCCAGGCCGGCACGCACGATGGAGTCAATCCCATCGAACAGCCGATCTGAGTACTCTTCCCCAGGAAAAAAGAAGCTGTGCTGAGGCGCACGCCCGTCGCTGTCTCTGTAGGCTGCGCATAGGCGGGGGTAGTGCTCGCACCAGTAGTCGACGCGGGCACGGGCGATCTCGTCTGACGGTTGGCCCCAGCGCGGCTCGTGGTGATCACACACCGCGACCAGCAAGTGCTGCCCCGCGGTGAGCGGAGCTGATGCAAGGTTCTTCAGAACGTGGCGAACGTATCCCGGCATCCACCGCCGTAGCTGTTTTCCTGTAATGCTCATGCCTCTCGTAGCGCCTCCAGCCAACGGCCGAACCACAGGCTCTCAGACACCACCTAGTTCGGCAACCGAATACCGCCGAAGTCCGGTTGAGCCGAACTTCGATCAGGGGAGATCGCACGGCTCAACTGAACCGATCGCGGGACGAGAGCGCTCTTCACTCGAGATAGGCCGCAGTTCGCGCAGCGACCAAGCCCAGGAGCCCCGCGGGGGGGGAAGCCATCCCGGAACTAGCACTCAGCGTCGCGCCGCCTCGCAACCAGGAACGTGGTATCGTCGTTCGATGGTCGATCACGACGAAAATCGCGAAGCGCGCCGACCAGGGCAGATTGTGTTTCCCGGGCAGTTGCCTGTGGATTCCGCACCAAGACGTCGCTGAAGACCTCGGCGAGTTGCGCGATACTGAACGGCTCCCCGCGCTCGTTGAGTACGTCCGACAAGCCATCGGTGTAGAGGAACAGGGTTTCGCCGCAGCCCAGGGTAGCAGTGCGCGAGCTCATTCGCGTGTCCATGACACCCAGAGCCGGATTGTCGCCATGGTGAAGCAACTCCACCGTCCCACCTGGCTGGCCAATCATCGCGGGCGGGTGCCCCGCGGAGGCGTATTCGAATGACCCCGTCGTGAGGTCGAGCGCGACACAGGCCATGGTGACGAAGGAGTACGGGGGCAAGTAGTTGCAGAGGTGGAGGTTGATTCGCTCGAGCAAGTCCGAAATGCTCGTCGTGTATGCGGCGATGACATGCGTCGCCGTGTGTACGGCGGACGCCACCAACGCGGCCTGCATCCCTTTTCCGCAGACATCCGCGATCGCCAAGAGCAGTCGCCCGTCCCGAAGCTCGACGGCATCGACATAGTCGCCACCGACCCAGCGACATGCCTCGAAGCCGACCGCAATGTCGACGCGATGGAGAATCCCATCAAACTGGGAAGGGCGCGGAACCAGTCCCTCCTGAATCTCTCGAGCCATCTCGAGCTCGCGTTCGAGGCGAGCGCTGTCGCGAACGTGCGTGCGCATTTCCCAGACGACCTCTGCCTGGCGATGTGCTTCGGCCGCCAACGTGACCAGCGAAAGCCACTCCGTCGTCGCGTGCGAGGGTGAGAACGAGACGAAGAGCGCGTCCACGCGACCCAGGTCCACATCGAGCGGGCAAGCAGCCACGGACAGGCCGTTGGCGACGTCCATGACTGGACCGCGGGTTTCGCGGAGCCGGTCGATCAAGCTCCGCGGGACGCTCAATTCGTCAGCCACGCCTGACGCCGTCGCCCCACGTAGCACTTCCAACTCTGAACCGCCTCGAATCCGCAGGGCGACTGCGCTGTGCGCACTCACGGGGGAGGCCACCAAACGATCGCACAAGCACTGCAGGCGTGCTCTGGCACCGGGCGTCTGCGCCAAGACTCGTCCCAGCCGCATCACGCTCGCCAGGTGCTCTGCCTCGAGCGCCGGGTGCCTGGTTGCCCCAGGGTCCAGCACGCTCAGTGCCATCTCGGACGAGGGAGGGAGCACGAATCCGTACTCCGCGGAACTGCGCGTCAGGATCCGCAGGGTGTAGGGTCCCAACCGGATCTCCTCACCCGGCTCCACGAGCTTGTCGGTGATGGGCTGCCCTCCCACGCACACGACAGCCGCCTTCGACAGACTGCGCACGCGGAAGCTACCAAAAGCACCGCGCACGAACTCCGCGTGGAGTGGAGCAACACCATCGTGCTCGAGAACAACCTGGGCCTGCTGGGAGCTACCCACCAGGGTCCGCTCCAAAACGAGCGGCACGATCAGACACTGCCCTGAGCCGTCGAGGACTAGCTCCAGCTGGTGACGAACGCGATGCGATGACTCGGGTAACTCTGTAGGCACCGCTGTCGCCCGTCTCGGATTCCGTCAATCGGAGAAGTCTGGTCTCGCTACGCGCCAGCCCTCCGGCTGCAGACAGAGAAGCATAGGCCCAAAGCTAGGGCTCGCAAGACCAGGCACCTCGAAGCGCCCCCAGGGCGGCGGGCCAATCCCAGCGGGTCCTGCAACCGGACGCGAGGTCAAATTGTCCACGATGCCAACAAATTGACAGCGTGCGCGGGATGCACATCCTGGCTCACTCGGGTCGAACCGGGCGGGAGCAGTCGGGGGGATCGGTTGACACCAGCGCGCTGCCATCCGACCGCCCGAGCAGCCTGTCGGCTTGCGTGGCCGACGGACCGCGGCCCATTTCCCCACCGTGTCGAGCGCAGACGACCGACACTCGCGCTGGCGCCCGGCCCATCCGCGACCTGCACAGCCGAGGTTCTTCCCCAGAACCAGGCCCGAGCCAGTGAGGCGCGCCTCTCTCCGCCAACTCGAACCCACCTCAGAGATCGGTTGGGTCGCTTGGTGACCGTCGGACGCTGTGTCCGTGCAAGCCCTAGCCGGAATTCGCCGAACGGTATCCACCGGGCGAGTCCTCTCGCGCGGTGAGAAGACCAGCACCTGCGCGCGGGAGGATTGGGTCCCCGACCTGGCCACTTTCTCTTCTCCCGCTATAGTCGCGCCGCATGAGCTCAGTTGCGACGGTCGCGAAGAACTCGGTCTGGCTCGTGGTCCCACCACTGGTGCTGAACATCATCAGCATCGTCGCAACAGCGTACATCGCGCGAGTCCTCGGTCAGGCCGACTACGGACGGTTCGTACTGGCCATTTCGTTCATCCAGCTGTTCACGCCGTTCGCCAACATGGGACTGCGTGCTGTCACTGTCCGCCACGTCGCTCAGCATCGAGACGAGGCGCGGGGATACGTCAGCAAGATGCTCGCCGCTCGGTTTGCGCTCGCATTGGTCGTCGTCACGGTGATCGCTATCGCGGTCAACCTAATGGGCTACGACGCAAGGACTCGCTTCGTGGTGTACCTGGCCGCCCTGACGCTCCTGTCGCAGTCCCTGTCGACGACGTTTCAGGACATGTTCCAAGCGTTCGAGAACATGGCACACGCGGCCTACTCCCAGTTCACGGGAGGCGTGACGCTGACAATCCTGTCCGTGCTCGTGCTGTACGTCGGCTTCGGCTTGACCGCATTGACTCTCACCTACGTCGCGGGGAGCGTCGTGACCCTCGGGGTCGCGTGGTACCTCGCCGCGCGGTCCGGGCGGCGGCCGGGCTTCTCCTTCGACTGGGCATTCGCCAAGGAGAACCTCGTGCGCGGCGCGCCGTTCTTCTATCCCAGTATCGTTGCGGTGGTCGGTGTGAAGATTGGCACGATCCTGCTTTCCGTGCTCGGAACCGAGGCCGCTGTCGGCATCCTCGGAGCAGCACTGACACTGGTGGATCGCCTGACGATTCTGCCTGACGGGATGTGCACCGCGCTCTACCCGTCACTCGCGCATCTCTACTCCAAGTCACCTGAAAGCGCCGGTCATCTCTTTCGCCGCTATCTCGAGTACGCCATCTCGATCGGGCTCCCCATTGCTGTGGGGACAACCCTGGTCGCGGGGCCGCTCATCGAGCTCATGTTCGGTTCGGAGTTCGCCGCGGCAGCACAGGTACTGAGAGTGCTGATCTGGTGGTTCTTCATCACCTTCCTGACCACGATGCAGTCGTGGACACTCGGGGCCATCAATCAGGAGAAGAAACCCCCCATTGCGGTGCTCGTGACGACGCCGTTGTACGTCGGATTCAACGTCGCTCTGATCCCGCTGTATCGCGAACTGGGAACCGCGTACGCGAACGTACTCGCGGCGTGCGTCTCGCTGGCAATCCTGTCCTACTTCATCAAGAAACACTTCGTCCGACAGATGTTGACGTGGGACCGGATCGCCCGCATCGCGCTCGCGAACGCTGCCATGGGAGCAGCCGTGTATCCGATGACGCAGCTGAATCTTTTCGCCGCCGTCGGCGTGGGCGTTGTCACCTACGCCATTGCGGTCCGTGTCTTCGGCGTTGTCTCACGCGAGGAGCAGGACGCGGCTTGGAAGATCGTGGCCACTCGACTCGGACGGGCACCGCGAAACTCCGCGCCGGAGGACTGACCACGCTCGGGCATCCCCCTTCGAGCGCGCACTCGGTCGCGACCCACGCGATACTCTTCGGTGGCGGACGCCTCGACGCGGAAGACCTTGGGGCAGGTGAGGTTGAACGGTGGCTGGTTCAGCTCGAGCCGCCGTCCGCGCCCCGTGCGCCAGTCCGAAACGTTCGCCTACGGCAGTGGGTCGCAAATCGATCCGGCAGCACCGCGGCAAGCAGGCGCCAGAAGTGGGACTCGGTCTTTGGATCTGCCTGGCGCCGTCAGTTTCCGGCCCACGCGGCAACAGTTGCCTGGAGACCCGACTCGACAGGAGTATCAGCTCTAAAACCGAACGCCTCTCGAGCCGCGGTCGTGTCGGCTCGAGAGTGGGGCACGTCGCCGGGTCGCGGTGGCTGATACGCAGGCAGTCCATCGTAACCCACCAGGCGTGCGATCGTCAGCGCCAGGTCGTTGATCGTCGTCTGTCCCTCCGCTCCCACATTGTACGCCCGGCCCGAGCAACCAGTTGCGAGTGCCGCCAGCATGTTCGCGCGCACCACATCACTCACGAAGGTGAAGTCGCGAGTCTGCGACCCGTCGCCATAGACGACGGGTGCCTCGCCTCGTCGACATGCGGAGATGAAGCGCGGTACGACCGCGGCGTAGGGGCCGTTGGGGTCCTGGCGAGGACCGTACACATTGAAGTAGCGGAGACCGACGAACTCCAGGTCGAAACAGGACTGGTACACCTGTGCGAGCTGCTCGTTCATCTGCTTGGAGAGCGCGTACGGAGAGAGCGCGACCCCCTCGGCCCCTTCCCGCTTGGGCAACACCTCGCTGTCCCCATATACACTCGACGAGGAAGCGTAGACGACGCGTCGCACTCCTGCGTCCCGCGCCGCCTGGAACACATTGGCTGTCCCGCCCACGTTGACAGCAACGGACGTGGACGGGTCCTTCATCGACCGTGGTACCGATCCCAGCGCCGCCTGGTGGAAGACGTACTGCGCGCCCTCAGTCGCCTGCTGGCAGACCGCAATGTCGCGGATATCGCCCTCGACAATGCGAATCCGGTCCCCGTGGTGCGCGAGATTCCGACGAAATCCGGTCGCAAAACTGTCCAACACCCGTACATCCGCACCCGCAGCAAGCAACCCGTCGACCAGGTGCGAGCCAATGAATCCGGCGCCACCGGTGACCAGAACTGTCGTCGAAGAGAAGCTGGGTTCCGTCATGACGGGCACCTCAAGCAGGTACGACATTCGCGTGAGGCTCCCGATAGACACCCCGGGTGTCCACGACGAGCTTCGCGCGTTCTAGCAGCGCCTGCCAATCCACGTCGTCGTGGTCGGTTGCGATCAGTACGACATCGTAGTCGCCTGCCCGATCGAGCTCGACGCTGGTCATTCCCCCCAGCTCCGGATAATGGCGTCCGGGACGGATCACGGGCACGAACGGGTCGTGATACTCGACCGCACAACCCCAACCGCGCAGGATGCTAATGAGCTTGTAGCTGGGACTCTCGCGGTCATCGTCGACATTCTTCTTGTACGCGACGCCAACCAGCAACACCCGGGCACCATGAACACCCTTGCCCCGCGCCGACAACGCTTCCATGAGTCGGTGGCAGACGTAGTAGGGCATGTTCGTGTTTACCTCACCCGCCATCTCGATGAATCGGGTTGGCATGTCGAACTCGCGCGCTTTCCACGTCAGGTAGAACGGGTCAATCGGAATGCAGTGACCGCCCAAGCCTGGGCCCGGCGTGAAGCGCATGAAGCCGAACGGCTTGGTCGCCGCCGCATCGATAACTTCCCAGACATCGATCCCCATGCGGTGGAACACCATCTTGAGCTCGTTCACCAGGGCGATGTTCACCGCCCGGAACGTGTTCTCGAGGATCTTGCTCGCCTCAGCTGCGTCGCAGGTGGATACGGACTTCACATTCACCACGACGGGAGCGTAGAGAGCCGACGCAGCTGCGGTGCAACCAGCCGTGAGGCCACCCACGACCTTCGGGATGTTGCCCGTGCTGAACTTGGGGTTGCCGGGGTCCTCGCGCTCGGGGGAGTACGCCAGGAAGAAGTCCTCGCCGGGCTTGAGCCCCGACTTGGCCAGGATCGGAGCCAGAACCTCGCGGGTGGTGCCCGGATAGGTTGTCGATTCGAGCACGATGAGCTGGCCTCGCTGGACGTGCTTCGCGGTCTCCTCCGCAGTCTGCTCGACGAACGAGAGATCCGGGTCGCGATGATCCGTTAGCGGCGTCGGGACGCACATCAGCACGGCGTCACACTCTTTGAGACGCTCGAAGTCGGTAGTCGCTTCGAGCCCTCGGCCCACCGCCGTCACGATTCGGTCACTGGGGATGTGTCGGATATACGACTTCCCTGCACGGATACCCTCGGGCTTCTTTGGATCGACGTCGAAGCCCACCACCGAGAAGCCGCACTCGCTGAACTGCAGGGCGAGCGGTAGCCCCACGTATCCGAGCCCGATTACCCCCACTCGAGCCGTCCTTGCTTCGACCTTCTTGATGAATTCTTCGGGCTGCACAAGTATCTCCTTAGGTGGCGACGCATACCACGACTGGGACAAGTCGCACACCGACAGTCACGCGCCGACCGCGACCCCAGCAGCGCAGGCCGGCCCGTCGTTGCCGGCCGCTATTCGCCACTCTAACCACGACG